>NZ_JBVIRO010000006.1:171162-364699 GCF_055575975.1 Amycolatopsis sp. NPDC033938 | reverse complement strand
AGCCCCCCGGTGGTTGTGGGGGGGGGGGTGTTGTGTGCAATGTGGTTTCAGACCCCCCCGCCCCACCCACCACCCCCCGCGGAACCGTGCATAGCGTCGTCAACCGGACACCGAGCCCTCGAAAGGTGTCCCTTGTGGACAGCCGGGGATGCGCCCCGCAGTGGGGAGCGCTTGTCCGCCACCACGGCAGCGGGCCGGTCACACGAGCGACCCTCAGACGTCGTCGGCGTGGGGCCATTGCTGCCCGCGCGTCCAGGAGTCCAGCACCATGAGGGTCTTCGTGCCCGTGACCTGGTGATGCCGCCTGATCTCGTCGATCGTCTGCTGAAGATGGCCCATGTCGCGGACCCGCAGCCAGACGAGCGCGTCGGGATCACCCGCGATGGTGAACACGGCCTGTGCCTCCGGCATCCGGGTGGTCGTACGGACGATCTCGCCGACCTTGGTGGTCCCGGTGAACCGCAGTTCGGTGAACGCCTCGATGCCCCAGCCGAGTTTGGCGTGGTCGATCTGGACGGTGTAACCGACGATGACGCCGTTCTCCTGCATGCGGTCGATCCGGCGTTTGACCGCCGCGGTGGACAGCGTGACCCGCGCCCCGATGTCGCCGAGGGTGCGCCGGGCGTCCTCTCGCAGCAGTTCGAGGATTTCTCGATCGGTCTCGTCGATGAGCTGGTCCGCCATGGTCCGGATGGTACGCAGACGCAACGGATCTCGCCCAGCGCTGGATATGGCCCGGATATTTTGCGTGTGGCGAGGCAATAGGCTGCGCCTTGTTGCGGCAGGCCTCCGACGTCCGGTGTCCTGTCCTGAAATCGCCCGGGGGCGCCGAAGGAGGCAGGTCTGGTGGAGCAGTTCACGTTGGAGGACCGGTATCTGGTCGAAGACGGCACCGTCTACCTCAGCGGGGTGCAGGCGCTGGTCCGGATGCTGTTCGACCGGGTGCGGCACGACCGCGCCACCGGCGCGTCCCCCGCGGTGTTCGTCTCCGGCTACGAGGGTTCGCCGCTGGCCGGCTACGACCTCGAACTCGGCCGCCGGTCCGTCCTGCTCGAAAAGCACAACGTCGTGCACCGCCCCGGCCTGAACGAGGAACTCGCCGCGACGGCGGTGATGGGCAGCCAGCTCACCGCGTCGGTCGGTTCGTCGGCAGGCGGTGTCACCGGGTTCTGGTACGGCAAAGCACCCGGCCTGGACCGGGCGACGGACGCTTTGCGGCACGCCAACCTCGCGGGTACCGACCCGGCGGGCGGCGCGGTGGCGCTGGTCGGCGACGATCCGAACGCCAAGTCCTCCTCGGTGCCCTGCGCCTCCGAACTCGCGCTGGCCGACCTGTCCCTGCCCGTGTTCTTCCCCGCCGATTCCCAGGACGTGCTGGACTTCGGCCTGCACGCCGTCGAACTGTCCAGGGCGAGCGGGCTGTGGTCGTCGATGAAACTCGTGGCGAACGTCGCCGACGCCGCGGGCACCGCGGTGGTCCGGCCACAGTGGACACCGCCAAAGCTGGCTCTGCCCGCCTACCGGCACAAGCCCAGCTCCCGGCTGCTCGGCACCACGCTGATGGCGCTCGAACGCAGCCTCTACACCGAACGCCTGCCGCTGGCCGTCGAGTACGTGCGGGCGAGCGGGGTCAACCGGATCGTCGCGCGAGGACCGGCGGACCGCGTCGGCATCGTCACCGCCGGAAAGTCCTATTTGGACCTGATGCAGGCCTTGCGGCTGCTCGGCCTGGACGCCGAAGCGTTGTCCCGGCACGGGATCCGGATCCTCAAACTCGGTGTCATCCATCCGCTCGAACCGTCGATCATCCGCGAGTTCGCCGACGGTCTCGCCGAGATCGTCGTGGTGGAGGAGAAGCGCTCCTTCGTCGAAGCGGCGATCAAGGAGGTGCTCTACGGCACCGCCGGAGCCCCGGCCGTCCACGGCAAAACCGGTCCGGACGGCCGCACCCTGTGCACCGAACTCGGCGAACTCGACCCGGACGCCATCGCCAGGGCGCTGGCCGGACGGCTGAGTGAGCACCACGAGATCCCGTCGGTGACCGCGTGGCGGCAACGGCGGCGCCGCGAGCGTATCTCGGTGCCGCTGCTGACCCGCACGCCGTACTTCTGCTCCGGCTGCCCGCACAACTCCTCGACCAAGGTGCCGGAGGGAACCGTGGTGGGTGGCGGCATCGGCTGTCACGCCATGGCGTTGTTCATGGAACCGGAACAGGTCGGGGACGTCGTCGGCTTGACCCAGATGGGCGGCGAAGGCGCGCAATGGCTCGGGATGGAGCCGTTCGTCGACGCCTCGCACTTCGTGCAGAACATCGGCGACGGCACGTTCACCCACTCCGGCAGCCTCGCGGTGCGGGCCGCGGTCGCCGCCGGGGTCAACATCACCTACAAGATCCTCTACAACGCGACCGTGGCGATGACCGGCGGACAGGACGCCGTCGGCGGGCTCCCGGTGGAGCGGCTGGCGTCACTGCTGCTGGTCGAAGGCGTCGCGAAGGTGGTCATCACCAGCGACGAGCCGAAGCGGTTCCGCGGTGTCCGCCTCCCCGACGGCGTCGAGGTCCGGCATCGCGACGCATTGCTGAGCACCCAAGAGGAACTGGCCGGGGTGCCCGGGGTGACGGTGCTCATCCACGACCAGGAATGCGCCGCGGAGAAACGCCGCAAACGACGTCGCGGCAAACTGGACACCCCGGCCGCCAAGGTCGTGATCAACGAGCGGGTGTGCGAGGGGTGCGGCGACTGCGGCGAGAAGTCGAACTGCTTGTCGGTACAGCCGGTCACCACCGAGTTCGGCCGTAAGACCGCGATCCACCAGTCTTCGTGCAATGTGGACTATTCGTGCCTCGCGGGGGACTGTCCCTCGTTCATGACCGTGGTCCCCACCGGGCGGAAACAGCGGCGGCAGGCGGGCGAGATCACCGCGGCCGAGCTCCCGGAGCCGGCCACCACGGGCACCGACTTCTCCGTGCGGATCACCGGTGTCGGCGGGACCGGCGTGGTCACCGTCGCGCAGATCCTCGCCACCGCCGCCGTACTCGAAGGCAGGCAGGTCCGGACGCTGGACCAGACCGGGCTCGCGCAGAAGGGCGGCGCCGTCGTCTCGGATCTGAAGATCACCGCCGAGCCGACGGCGCAGGCCCCGAAGCTCGCGGCCGGTGAATGCGACCTCTACCTGGCCTGCGACGTCCTCGTGGGCGCCGACCCGGCGCATCTGTCGGTGGCCGATCCCGGCCGCACCACCGCCGTGGTCTCCACGACCGAGGTGCCGACCGGCCGGATGGTCGTCGACACCACCGTGTCCTTCCCCGACGCCGCCGCCGTACGCGGCGCGATCTCGGAGAACGCGGCGCGCACCGTGGCGCTCGACGCCAGGGCGCTGGCGGAGACGCTGTTCGACGACGACCAGTTCGCCAACATCCTCCAGCTCGGCGCGGCGCACCAGACCGGCGCCATCCCGCTGGCCGCGGCCAGCCTGGAACGCGCGATCGAACTCAACGGGGTCGCCGTCGCGGGCAACCTTCAGGCGTTCCGGCGAGGACGGCAGCTCGTCGCCGATCCCGGCGCCCTGCACGACGCAGTCACGCCTCCCGCCGTCGCCACGACACCGGCTCCGTCGGAGGCGGCTCTCCGCGCTCGCGCGCTCGTGCACGCCGAGCCGGGTTCGGAACTCGCCCGTTTGCTGGACATCCGCGTCCCGGAACTCGTTCGGTACCAAGACGTTCGCTACGCGCGGGAGTACGCCCAGTTCGTCGAGCGCGTCCGGGTCCTGGAAGGGGACTCGACCGCAATCACCGAAGCCGTGGCGCGCAATCTGCACAAACTGATGGCGTACAAGGACGAATACGAGGTCGCTCGGCTTTCCCTCGATCCGGCCGTGCTCGCGGGGATCGAGGCGGAGTTCGGCGTCGGCAGCCGCTACGCCTACCGCCTGCACCCGCCGGTGCTCCGCGCGCTGGGGATGAAGCGGAAGATCGCGCTCGGACCGGGGTTCCGCCCGTTGTTCGTCGCGCTGCGCGCCGCCAGGAAAGTGCGCGGCACGCGCTGGGACCCGTTCGGCAAGGCCAAGGTCCGGAAGATCGAGCGGGAGCTCGTCGGCCAGTACCGGGAGACGATCCTCGCCGCGTTCAGTGCCGGGGACCTCGACCGGGACAAACTGCTCGCCCTGGCTGAGCTGCCTGACCTGATCCGCGGCTACGAGGACGTCAAACTGGCGAACGTCGAGGTCTATCGCCGGGAACAGGCGGCGCTTCTTTCCCGGCCGGAGCCGCCGCTGGGCCGAACGGCACAGGAAAGTGGGGTCGTTGTACCCCAAACGCGCTAGCCGGGGATGACGACTGACCGGGTACAGAAGAAAAATCCTGCTCCCGGAGGTCGTTCTACATGAAGGTCAACCGCAAGATCGCCGTTGTCACCGGAATCGCCGCGAGCGCCGCGCTCATGTTCGGCGGGGTCGCCCAGGCCTACACCCTGGACACGGCCACCGGCACCGGTTTCGTCGGCAAGGGCGAGCTCCAGACCCCCTTCGGCTGGAACAACGCCAAACTGCAGGCCAACGCCGCCGGAGTGACCTTCAGCTACGACGTGACCGACAGCTACTCGGCCGTCTGCACCTGGGTCACCGGCGAAGGCACCAAGGGCGAGAAGATCCACAACGTCGACCACACCACCTCGACCTCCGTCGCCAGCGCCGTCAGCTACGACCCGCGGGTGAAGACCCAGATCACCGGGTTCACCCTCAAGGGCTTCGGCGCCACCACCACGACCGGCGTCGTCCCTGTCGTCGGCGGGTCCTGCCCCGGCAGTTCGGGTACGGACGGAGAGTGGACCAGCGTGACGGAGACCGGCTCCACCGGCGGCCTTTACGCGCACTACGACATCCAGACCACGCTGCTGGTGCCCGCCGTCCCGGCGGTTCCTGCGGTCTAGCCCTCACACGGCGAACTGTCCGTGAAGGCCTCCTTCCCTACTCTCAAGGTAGAGAAGGAGGCCTTCACGGACTTTCGTGTCTTGAGGCCTTCGCCCCGGGGGCGACCAGTCCGGCTTCGTAGGCGAGCACGACGAGTTGGGCGCGGTCACGGGCGTGGAGTTTCGTCATGGCCCGGTTGACGTGGGTCTTCGCGGTCAGCGGGCTGATCACCATCCGAGCGGCGATCTCGTCGTTGGACAGGCCTTGAGCCACCATGACGACGGCCTCGCGTTCGCGGTTGGTCAGCTCCGCGAGTCCGGTGACGGTCCCGGTGGCGGGTGGCAGGGTGAGGTACCGGTCGATCAGCTTGCGGGTGATCGACGGGGCGAGCAGCGCGTCACCGCGCGCGGCGACACGGATGGCGTGCAAGAAGTCGTCCGGCTCGATGTCCTTGACGAGGAATCCGGCGGCTCCGGCCCGCAACGCCTTGAACACGTACTCGTCCAGACCGTAGTTGGTCAGGATGACGACGTGCACGGAAGCCAGCGCCGGATCCGCGGCGATGCGCCGGGTCGCCTCGATGCCGTCGACCAGCGGCATCTGGATGTCGATGAGCGCGATGTCGGGCAGGTGCTTTCTGGCCAGCGTGACCCCTTCACCGCCGTCCGCGGCTTCGGCCACGACCTCGATACCGTCTTCGGCGTCGAGGAGCGCGCGGAATCCGCTGCGGATGAGCGGCTGGTCGTCGACCAGCAGGACCCGGATCACGACGACCGCGCGACGGGGAGTTCGGCCTCGACGGTGAAACCGCCCTCGCCACGTGGCGCGGCCCGGAGACGGCCGCCGAGCGCGGTGACCCGTTCGCGCATGCCGAGCAGCCCGACCCCGGGCGCCGAGCCGGTGCCTGGAACGGCTTTCCCGTCATCGTCGACCTGGATGACGAGTGTGTCCGGGCGGTAGCCGATCCGGATCGAAGCGGAAGCGGCGGCGGCGTGCCGGGTGATATTGGTCAGGGACTCCTGGACGATCCGGTACGCGGCCCGGTCCACCGCGGCCGGTACGTCGGCACGCTCTCCTTCGACGGTCAGTTTCGCGTCCAGTCCGGTCGTTCTGGCCTGTCGTACCAAATCCGGGACGGAGTCGAGGCCACGCGGCGGATGTTCGGCGTCGTCGCGCAGCGCCTCCAGGGTCGCGCGCAGTTCGCCCGCCGCCTCACGACCGGCCTCCCGGATCGCGAGCAACGCCTCCGGGACCTCTTCACCTCGTTTGCGGGCAAGGTGGACGGCGACTTCCGCCTGCACCTTGATGACCGAGATCTGGTGCGTGAGCGAATCGTGCAATTCCCTGGCGATGTGCAGGCGTTCTTCGTCGGCCCGGCGCCGCGCGGCCTCCTCGCGGGTGCGCTCGGCTTCGTCGGCCCGTCGCTCGGCCTGACGCAACGCTTCGCCCGCCGCCGCGGCGGCGATCAGCCAGGCCAGTTGCAGGACTTCGCGGCTGTGCATGAAGGCCTCGCCCAAGGACACCACGCGCGGAGAAGCCAGGATCGCGAACGGAAGCGCGAGCACCATGACCACCGAACCGGCCAGCGTGGCGATCCGGTGCCCGGCCCGCATCGTCGCGTACACCGCGAACAAGTACGCGACGGCCGGTACGTCGAAACCCACGAGCTGGCAGGCCAGCGCGGCCAGCCCTGTCGTGGCGAGCACGGCGACGGGCGCCCGGCGGCTCGCGGCCAGCGCTACGCCTCCGATCACGAAGAACGCGTAGCCGAGTGGCTCGAGATTCGTGTCCGAGGGCAGGCGGGACACCACCGTGACCACGAGGACCGCCAGCACCCCGACGGCGATCGCCCAGTCTCTCGCCCCGATTCGTGCCTTCCGCATCTCCGAACCCTAGCCGGACGGCGGCTCGAAGTGATCCTCCGTGAAGACCACGGCGGACTACCGCGTCCGTGGTAGTTCCCGGGTTTCTGCCGCGGCGATGGCAGTGCCGGATGTCCACCTCCGCGCGACGACGAGTGGTGGGGGCGGCGGACAGGATCGGCGTGTCACCGAGAGAAGGAAGAACTCATGTCCGTTCATGTCTTCGCCCAGCAGACCGCCGACCTCTACACACTGAGCCCGGGGAGGATCGGATCCATCGTGGCCGGGGTGCTCGGCCTGATCGGTGTCGTCGCCGGTGGGCTCGCCCGTGCTCGGTCCGCCGGCCGCTTCGGCAGTGGTTCCGGACGGCGCGGCGCCATCGTGGCCGTGGTGACGGCGGCGGTCGGCATGGTCATGGCGGGGCTGGTCGTCGCCACTTCCGACGGAGGAATCGGGACCGGCAACGGGCTGGCCGGGGCCTTCGTGGCACTGATCATCGGGCTGGTCGCCCTGCTTCTCGGCGGGCTGACCCTGGCTCGCTCCCGGTCCCACAGCGGGTCCTCCCGGTAGGGGCCGGGCTGTGAAGGACCCCTTGATGGACTCGTCTTTGTTTACTCACTGGTGTGGAGCTTTGTGTGGTTTGCCGGTCCACAGGTCGTGAGCGGCACGGGCTTGATCAACGGAGCCTCAGTAGCACCACCAGTCACACCGGCCGCGCGTGAAGGCCCCCTTCCCTCGGCTCAGCCGAGGGAAGGGGGCCTTCACGTCTTTCCCCATACGGAACTCGCGTGCTACGACCCGAATCACTCCCGAGACCGCTCCGCTTGCCCGACCGGACACACCGCGCCGTCGACGCAACTCGCCCTGTCGCACAACCGGCACAACAGATCGGCGTTGCCGACGTCCGCGTAGAGGCGGGTCAGCAGTTTGCCCAGCAGTTCGGCGAACTGGGCCTGCTCCTGCGCGCTGAGCTCTTCGAGCAAGCCGGTCAGTCCCGCGCCGCGCGCCTCCAGGAGGGTGCTCGCCGCCTGTCGCCCCTCCGGGGTGAGTTCGACGGCCACTTCCCGGCCTTGGCGAGGGCGCCGTTCGAGTAACCCGCTCCGCTCCAGTGAGTCCACCATGCGGGCGGCGGCGGATTGGCTCAGACCCACCCGCCGGCCCAGCTCGGACACACTCAACCCCGAAGCGGCCGACGTCACCACCAGTGCCGCCGCGCCACTGGCACTGACCCCGACCTTCCGGTGCGCATCCGCCAGCACCCGGTCGGATACGGCCAGCGCCGCCGCGCCCAGCAGATTCGCCGTCCTTGCTTGCATGACTCATGCATAACCGGTCCAGTATCGGCCCGGCAAGTCGGCCGCTCGAAAAGCCCATCAAATCCCATTGATACATCAAGCTGGTTTGATGTAAAATTCGACGCATGGTGCCCACGGGGCAAGTCGTCGATCCACCGGCCTTCGTCCGGCTGGCGGCCCATCCGCTGCGGTGGCGGTTGCTGGCCGAACTCGCCGACAGTGACTACCGGGTGCGAGAGCTGGTGGCGCGGATCGGCCAGCCGCAGAACCTGGTGTCCTACCACCTGCGGCTGCTGCGTGACGGCGGGCTCGTCGCCGCGACGCGCAGCAGCTTCGACGGCCGGGACAGCTACTACCACCTGGATCTGGACCGCTGCGCCGAGGCGCTGACCGGCAGCGGGGCCGCGCTGCATCCGGCACTGCGTCTGGACACCGCACCACCCGCTCCGCCGGGCGGTCGGCGCTACGGCCAGGTCTCCGTGCTGTTCGTCTGCACCGGAAACAGCGCCCGCTCACCGATCGCCGAAGCCCTGCTGCGCCACCACACCGCGGGTCAGGTGGCCGTGACCAGCGTCGGCAGCCGCCCCAAACCCAGGCTGCACGCCGGCGCCGTCCGGGTGCTGCGCGAGATGTTCGGCATCGATGTATCCGGCCAACGCCCCCGGCACCTGGACACGCTCGCCGCTCGCCGGTTCGACCACGTGATCACCTTGTGCGACAAGGCTCGCGAGGTCTGCCCCGAGCCTGGCCACCATGCGCGCCGGGTCCATTGGAGCATCCGCGACCCGGCCGCTGCCGGTGAAACCGACTATTCCGCCTTCGAACGGGCCGCGGTGGAAATCGACACCCGCGTTCGGCATCTGCTGCCCGTTCTCGCCGCCACCAACGGATCGGAGAAATCGCCGTGACCACACCAGACAGCACCGCCAGCGTCCGTTACCTCGTCGACGACGTCCAAGCCGCCATCGACTTCTACACCACTCGGCTCGGCTTCACGCTCAACACCGATGCCGCGCCCGCCTTCGCCGACGTGGTCCGCGGCCCGCTGCGGCTGCTGCTGTCCGGGCCCGCGAGCTCCGGTGCGCGTGCCACCCCCGACGACGTCAACAGCGCCGGCCGTAACCGCATCCACCTCATCGTCGACGACCTCGACGCCGAGATCGCCCGTCTCGGTGACGCGGGGCAGGCCTTCGTCAGCGACGTCGTCGCCGGTCCGGGCGGCCGCCAGATCCTGCTCGCCGACCCGGCGGGCAATCTCGTCGAGCTGTTCCAACCCGCCCGCTGACCCGGATCGGGCCCAGCGGTCATCCGCCCAAAGCCGGTCCGATCCACCGGCGGACGAGTTTCCGCAGCTCGTCGTCGCTGAGCGTCGCCGCCGAGGGGTAGCGCAGAAAAGACAGGAAGAGCCGCATCAGGATCTCGGCGAGCCCCTGGAGTTCCTCGTCGGTGGTGACACCGACGGCGGCCCAATCGACCGGCACGTTCCGGAGGATCCGCGCGCCGAGGGCGAAGGCCGGGGCGGAGGCGACTTCGACGGTGAAGAAGTCGGTCTCGCCCGCTTCCAGGAGCAGGCCGAGGTAGGGCTCGCCCGGGACCGTCCGGACGGCGAACACCACGGATTCCACGGCCGCCTCGGCGGCGCTGCCGAACGAGGCCAGATGACGCTCCATCCGCCCGGCGAACTCCTCGACGCCCGCCAAGGCGACAGCGCGGAGGATCTCCGCCAGGCTCGGGAAATAGCGGTAGACGGTCTGCCGGGTCACGCCGGCTTCCGCGGCGACGTCGGAGAGGCTGGTCTTGGCGAGCCCGACACGGTCGATGCAGGCCGTCGCCGCCTCGACGATCCGGCGGCGTGCTTCGTCTTCGGTGCCGGGTGGGTTGCCCTGCCATCCATGGTGCCCCATGCGCTCCATCTTCCCCGAGGGGGACGCCTCAGCCAGTGGCAGGTGTCTTCCGGTACACCGCGGCCAGCACCAAACCCGCCCCGAGGAAGCAGATGAGCGCGTAGAGGCCGCTTCCGATCGGGGTGCCGTCCTCGGTGACGCCGTTCTTCGCGGAGAAGTACGCGGGGAGCGCGCTCAGCCAGAACGCGGCCATGCCACCCAGGTAAAGGGCGGGATAGAAGCGGGCGAAGGCGGACAGCGGTTCACTCGGTCCACGATCCGGGGATCGCAGGTGTGACACGAGAATCCACGCGCCCGCCGCCCAGAGCAGGGCGAGCTCGACGCCGAGGACCCACGCCTGCGCGGTCGTGTCGGGTTCGTCCCCGCCGAACAAACTCGACGGGATACCGGCGATCGCCATCGTCGGCGGCGTGAGGACACCGGCCACCAGGATGCGCAGGGCCAGCGATCGCCCGCCTCGCATGCCGCCGGTCAAGCGCACGACCAGGTAGGTCATGGCCCCCATCGAAACGGAGGCGAACAACAGCATGCTGTTCATCGGCACCGACGCCATCGCGGGATGGTTGACGATCCGGTTGTCCCCGTTCCAGGCCCACCATTTCAGTTGCGGGCCAAGGTGATCGAAGACCTCGTAGAACACCTGGCAGGCGAAGGCGACGGCCACCGATCCGGTGAGCGCGCCGCGACGCCGGAAAATCCCGAGTGACCGCACGAGTTCGTACGCGACCTGACTGATCACCGGATAGAACGCCACGATGTAGAGCGGCAGCCGATCCCACATGAACTGCACGGTGAACTGGTTGTGGGCGAAGATGAAGCCGTACTGCCGCTCGAGACCGAACCACTCCGGGAAGTACAGCGGAGGTTCGATCACGAAGAGATAGACGAGCGAAGCGAACCACAGCGCCAAGTTCGTCGAATCGCCTGAACGGTGGCGGCGAATGGCGTGCACCAGAGCGAATACGGCGCCGCCGACGACGAGGATTTCGAGCAGCGGCATCGTCGGCTCGGCGAGATCCCACGGGAAGCGGAGCGAGACCACGGGGGAGACGTCGTGGCAGTCGAAGCCGAGATCGCGGGTGACGGCCTCCGCCTCCGGCCCGCAGACGGCCCTCATCGCGCGGGTACCGACGCCGAGGCGGTGGCCGTGCTGTCCGGCGAGTAGTCGGTGGCGGGCGGTTCGGCCTGCGGATCGAAGCCGAAGGGAACCCGGTGCTTGCCCAGTGCGGCGCGGACGCGGTAGCGCAGAAGCCCGGCCAGCACCCGAGGGTTCCGCAGCATGGCACCCAGCGACTCGTCGAGATTGAACACCTTGGCGAAGTGTTCGTCGACCACCGGATCCTCACGGGCCGCACCGACGATGAGGCTGAACGCCGGACTGGACATGGCCGCGACGACGCGTCGTCGCCACTCGGGCAGCTTCTCGGTCCCCGCCGCGCACTCGTAGCCGCCGTCCCTGGCCATCGCGAGGCTCCACGGGACGCTGAGCAGTTTGCGCTGCGCCGTAAGGAATCTTGAGGAGAACTTCAGGTCGAGGCGATCGGCACGTGCGAGATGTTCGCGCAGCAGCAACGCCGAACCCGCCGCGGAACTGATGCCTTGCGCGTAGAACGGGTTGAACGCGCAGATCGAGTCGCCGACGAACACCAAACCCTTCGGCGGGGTGCGCAAAAGGTCGTAGCGTCGCCATTTGTTGCCGGTCGAGCGGGTCAGGTGCACCTCCGAGGTGGGGGAGCACCGGTCCATCGCCTCGGCGAACAACGGCGTCCGCACCCGGCGGGCCGCTTCGACGAACGTGTCGGTGGTGCGGGGCATCTCGATTCCCCATGAGCCCATGCAGGCGATGGCGCGGTTGCCTTCGATGGGGAAGAAGTTGACCAGGAACTCGTGTTCGGCGGGGTGCTCGCCCTTGTCCGGGGTCGGCATGATCACCAGGTGCCGCCACCACCAGGAGGGAGGCCGCTCCGCCGGCGAGGGCAGGTCGTACCAGCGTGAGGTGTAGGTGACCTTGGCGTCGAGGGTCCGCACTTCGGGCTCGGGCCAGCCCGCGGCCGTCAGCCAGCCGCTGACCGGGGAACCGCGCCCCATCGCGTCCACCACGAAGTCGGCGTCGATCCGCTCGGTGCCGTCGGGAGTGGAGAAATCGACACCCGTGACGGCCCCGTCGGGGGTGCCGCCGTTCCGTACGGTCAGGCCGGTCACCGCGACCCCTTCGCGGATGGTCACGTTCGCCAAGCCCCGCACCTTGTCGCGCAGCACGCGTTCGATGAGGATCCGCGAGCTGTAGATCATCGTCATCGTGCCGCGTTTGCGTGCCGACCAGCCCTCGCCGTCGAGATAGGCGGCGTCCATGGACGGCATCAGATGCAGGCCGCCCGCGGCGATGAGGTCGTCTTCGAAACCGGGGAAGAGCTCCCCGATCGCACGACGGCCCGAGTTCAGCAGGAAATGCGGGTGTTTGCTCTGCGGCACGCCACGCCGGTGTTCGGCTTCCGCCGGGAGCTCGTCGCGTTCCAGCACCAGTACTTCCTCGAAGTGCGGGGCGAGCGCTCCCGCGGTGCACAGACCGGCGGCGCTGCCACCCAGGACGACGGCGGTCTTGCCGAGCCGCATGCGGATCAACTCCCGTCATTCATACAAAGTGACGTCGAATGTATGAATGACGGAAGGCTGGTGTCAAGGCTGGTCGCCGACACTCCACCGGGCCTCCGCAGGTAACCGCGTCGCGGTGTCCCTCGCTTGGAGCAGCGCGGCGAGGAAGTCACCGACAGCGGGGGCTTGCGGCCGGTGCGGGTCGCGCACCACGGCGATGGCTCGTTCCAGCGGCGGGTCGTCGAGGGGCAGAACGCCCAGTCCGGCGAACTCGATCAAGGGCAGGACCAGACCCGGCACCACGGAGACGCCGAGGCCTGCCGCGGCCAGTCCGGCGACAGCGGCGATGTTGCGGGCTTCGATGATCCGGCCGGGTACTGTCCCCGTGTCACGCAATGCCTGGTCGACCAGACCGCGGATACTGCTTTCGACGGCGAAGGTGATGAACGGTTCGTCCGCCAGATCCGTCCATGACAGTGTCCGCTCGGTGGCGAAGCGATGGGACGGCGGGAAGACGCAGCAGAACCTGTCCGAGGCGAGTGCGTGCACCGTCAAGCCCGGCAACGGTTTCGTCACCACGGAGACGGCCAGATCGGCGTCGCCGCCGCGAACCTGATCGAGTACTTCGTCCGACAGCGCGTCCACAATAGACAGTTCGACCCCGGGATGACGTTCCCGGTAGGTCGCGACGACCGGCGGCAGCAGGATCGCGGCGAGCGAGGGCAAGGTCGCGACCCGCACCCTGCCCCTGGTGCCGTCGAGGAATCCGGCGAAATGCCGCATCCCCGTGTCGAACGACGTGACGACGGTGCGCGCGATGCGCACGAACTCTTCGCCCTCGGTGGTGAGCACGAGACTGCGGGTGGTCCGTTCGAACAGGGTCACGCCGACCCGTCGTTCGACCTCGCCTATCGCGCGGCTGAGCGAGGACTGCGCCAGATGCAACCGCTGAGCGGCGGTGGTGAAGCCACCCGAATCGGCCACTTCGACCACGGCCCGGAGCTGGTGGATGGTCAGATCCATGCGCATACCGCATGAGTCTATGCGAAACCCTTGCTTGACCTCGATATACCGGCTGGCTCACAGTCAGCGGGTCAACGATGACCTGTCGTCCGTCGAAAGGCCCGGGAAATGCTTGCTGTGGCGGGTTTCCTGACGATCGCGGTATTCCTCGCCGGGGTACTGTCCCGGCGGGTGTCCGTGCTGCTGGCGCTGACCGTCATCCCGATCCTCGCGGCGTTCGCCGTCGGCGCGGGCGGGCGGATCGGTGAACTGATCGGGAAGGGACTCACCACGGTCGCCCCGGTGGCCATCATGATCACCTTCGCGGTGTTGTACTTCTGCCTCATGATCGACACCGGCCTGTTCGATCCGGCGGTGCGCCGGATCCTGCGCTGGGCCAAGGGCGATCCGCTGAAGATCGCCGTCGGCACGGCGGTGCTGACCCTTCTGGTGGCGCTGGACGGCGACGGCGCGTCCACCTTCTTGATCACGGTTTCGGCGTTGCTGCCGATCTACCGGCGGATCGGGATGCGCCCGCTCGTGCTCGCCGGGGTGGTCGGCCTCGGCGCGGGTGTGATGAACATGATCCCGTGGGGCGGGCCGACCGCGCGGGCGATGGCGGCACTCGACCGCGACAGTGGGTCGATCTTCCTGCCGCTGCTGCCCGCCATGATCGCCGGGATCCTGTGGGTGCTCGTCGCGGCCTGGCTCATCGGCCGCTCGGAGCGCCACCGGCTCGGCGTCGTCACCCTCGAAGCAGGCGACGACGAAAGCCAAGGCTCCGAGCGCGATCGCGAGGACCGGATCCGCTTCTGGTGCAACGTGGTGCTGACCTTGGCGCTGGTCGTGGCGCTGCTCGCGCAGCTGGCGAAACTCGAGGTCCTGTTCATCGTCGCGTTCGTGCTGGCGCTGCTGATCAACCGGCCGAAGTGGACACAGCAGCAGGAGCTTTTCGAGAAGCACGGCCACAACGTCGTCTTGGTGACCACGATGATCTTCGCCGCCGGCGTGTTCACCGGAATCCTTTCTGGCACCGGCATGATCGACGTGATGGCCCGGACACTGGTCGGCGTCATCCCGGGCTGGGCCGACGGTGCCCTTCCGCTCCTCACGGCCATCACCAGCATGCCGCTGAGCCTGGTCTTCACCCCGGACTCCTATTACTTCGGCGTGCTGCCGGTCCTCGCGGAAACCAGTGCCGCGCTCGGCGGTGACCCGGCCGAGGTCGCCAGGGCGGCGCTGCTCGGGCAGATGACGACCGGCTTCCCGCTCAGCCCGCTGACGGCGGCGACGTTCATCCTGCTCGGAATGACCGGGGTGCAGTTCGGCGAGCATCAGCGGTTCATCTTCAAATGGGCGTTCGGCACGACGATCGTGATGACCGTCGTCGCCCTGCTCACCGGTGCGATTTCGTTGTGAGAGGGCAAATGCGGGGAACACGGGTGCGGATCGGCAGCGGAGCGGGCTTCGCGGGCGATCGCTTCGAACCGGCCGAAAGACTGGTACGGGAAAGTGACTTGGCCGATCTGGTCCTCGAATGCCTCGCCGAGCGGACGATCGCTCTCGGCCAGCAGCGCAGGCTCGCCGATCCGGACACCGGCTACGACCCGCGGCTGGTCGCGCGCTTCGAGCGGCTGCTTCCCCTCGCCGCCGAGTACGGAGTGCGGGTGCTGAGCAACATGGGTGCCGCGAACCCGCTGATGGCGGGGCGGGTGACGGCCGGGCTGCCGGGCGCGCGGCGCGTCGCCGTGGTGACCGGTGACGACGTGTTCGCCCGCCTCGACCAGGGAAGCCCGGCCATGGAAGACGGCCGCCCGCTCCACGCGCACGGCGAACTGGTGTCCGCCAATGCCTACCTCGGCGCCGACGCCATCATGCCCGCGCTCGACACCGGCGCGGACGTCGTGCTGACCGGCCGGGTCGCGGATCCGTCGCTGTTCCTCGCCGCGCTCGCGCACCGGCACGGCTGGGATCCGCTGTCGCCGGGCACCGCGGCCGCCGGGACCCTCGTGGGACACCTGCTCGAATGCGCCGGGCAGATCACCGGGGGCTACTTCGCCGACCCCGGGTTCAAGGACGTGCCGGGACTCGGCGAACTCGGCTTCCCGTTCGCCGACGTCGACGCCGACGGCTCGGCGGTGATCGGCAAACCGGCGGGCAGCGGCGGCCTCGTCTCGAAGGCGACGGTCCGCGAGCAGCTGCTCTACGAGATCACCGACCCGACCGGGTACGTCACTCCTGATGTGACGCTGGACCTGCGCGAGGTGATCGTGGACGAGATCGGACCGGACCGGGTCGCGGTCAGGGGCGCCATCGGACGCCCTAGGCCGGACCAGCTGAAGGTCAGTGTCGGTTACCGTGCCGGTTTCCGCGCGGAGGCGGAAATCTCCTACGTGGGCCCGAACGCGCCTCGGCGGGCGCGGCTGGCCGGCGAGATCGTGACCGCACGCCTGTCCGGCAGCGGGGTGCGAACCCGCGTCGACATACTGTCCACTGAGGACTCAGGAGAGTCGCGGCTCCGGGTCGCCGCGCTCGCTCCGGGGACGGAACTCGCGGAGCTGGTCTGTCACGAGGTGGAATCCTTGTACACCAATGGTCCCGCCGGTGGCGGCGGGGTGCGGACCACCACGTCGGAAGTGATCGGCATCGTATCCACGCTCGCCGACCGGGAGATCGCCGAACCGGCCGTGACCGTCTTCGAGGAGCCGTGATGGTGATGTTGCACGAGATCGCCCACTGCCGGGCGGGCGACAAGGGCGACACGTCGATCCTGTCGCTCTTTCCTTATCATGACGAGCTTTTCTCGCAGCTGGTGCGGGAGGTGACCGCCGACCGGGTGCGCGAACACCTGGCCGGGCAAGTGCGTGGCGAGGTCGTGCGGTACGTGCTGCCGAACCTGTGCGCGTTGCAGTTCTGCTGCCGTCAGGCGCTCGACGGTGGGGTCACGACCTCGCTTGCGCTTGATACCCATGGCAAGGGGCTCAGCTTTCGCTTGCTGTCCATGGTGATCGACCTCGGGGAGTTCCGCATTCAGCCGAGATCGCCGGATGAGGTTGACCGCGATGATCATGCCCTCTAGTTTGTCGTCCTTATGGGATTCTGGGGAACGCTTGTCGTGTGTCGGTCGCCTGAGCCGGTGGCCGAGCTGATATCAGCCGGTGAACGTGCCGGTGTCGAATCCATCGATGACTCGCGATGGACCGAGCCATGGCGTGGTTGGCGGGTTTGGGGCGGACTGCCCGACGGCGCCTGCGACACGCTCGCCGAGACCGGTTCCGTCCTTGCTGCCGAGGTCTACGACAGCGACGGCGCACGACTCACGGCGGTCAGCCACTCCTCGGGTCGCTGGATGACCTATCTCAACTTCGAGAGCGTGCTCAGTCACCTGGTGCTGCCGCCCGCCCCGTTCGACGTGGACGGCAACGAGCTGACTGGAAAGGCGCTCGACGAACAAAAGGTCGCCTATCAAAGCGAGGTGGCGCAAGTTCGGCAACGCCTCCTGGCGACGGTTCCGATGGGCCTGGCCGCGGCTCAACGGGCTTCGGCGTGGGCGTACGAGTCGGGCTTGACCCCGGCTTCGGTCGATGAGCTTCAACTGGTCTTCGACGGTACTGAATTGTTCGTGGAAGAGTTGTTCTTCCGGCTTCTGGGCTGCCTCGGTATAGCGCAAGCCGGTTAATTGGCCGACTACGAGTTCCTGGCGAGATGATGTGTTGATCTGCCGATGCGGGGCAGTGAGGAGTCACCGTGGATCGTGTCGGACGGGATGCGGTAGCGCATCGAACCGCTGCCGCCCCGGTCGGCGTGTAACCCCCGGTTGACCGCGCCCGTCCGGCTTCAAGCACCACGTCTTGACCGAGGGCCCCGGCATTCCGCTGTCGATTTCGCTGACCGGCGGCGACCGTCCCAGTCTGGCCACCTGCATCATCGCCTGGCGCCACGTCAAGCGACTTCAAGTGCGATGACTTCGCGAAGTAGCCGACTTGCCTGGCGTTATCACCCTTCAGTGGTCAATGTGCCGATTCATTGTTACGTAAAATTACGAACACCTGTTCGAGCATTGTTTGGTATTATTGAGGGGTGTCCGAGACTTTTCTTCCTGAACTCCCGCAGGAGTTGTGGCGTGCCGGCAGGCTGGAGCTTGCCCATGGCGTGCAGCAGACCCTGCAGGTGATCCGGATCGCCTCCGCCGCGCTGGGGCAGTTTCTGGCGGAGGTCGAGTCCCGGGGCCCGAAAGACTTGTACGGCTACGGTTCGACGGCGTCGTGGCTTGCTGATGTGGCGGGGTTGACCCGGGGTGAGGCGGGCGCGATCGTGCGCCGCGCGATCGCGCTGAACCCGACCCGCGCACTTGATGGCACGGAGATTCCGGCGTTCGCTCCGGCGACCGCGGCGGCGGCTGCTGAGGGTGTGATCGGGGAGCATCGGATCGATCAGATCCTGGAGATTCTGAAGAAGATCCCGGCGGATACGGCCCCAGAGGACCGGGAGTACGCGGAGAAGGTCCTGGCTGATCTTGCCCGCGAGGCAGGGCCGAAACAGCTCGGGAAGGCGGAGGAGAACCTGCTGGGCTGGCTCGACCCCGACGGCAAGGAGCCGAAGGATCCCGAACCGGCCCAGCCCGTGCGGGAAGTCACCCTGGAACGCCGCAAGGACGGCTTCTGGAAGCTGACCGGCCTTCTCGACGATGAACTCGGTGCCCGGACCGCGGCCGTGCTCGATGCCTACGCGAAGCCCCGTCCGGTGGATGAGTTCGGCCAGGCGGATCCCCGCACGAAGGCAGAACGGCAAGGCGATGCGTTCGCGGAGGTCTTGGATTTGGCGATCGCGTGCCCGGACCAGCCCGGCACTTCTGGCTACCGGACCCTGCTCCACGTCACCATCGGGCTTGAAGAGCTGAAGTCTGGGATCGGGACCGCGTGTCTGGATTTCGTCGGCCAGATGACCGCCCGCGAGGCACGACTCGCGGCGTGTGATTGCCTGATGTTGCCGGTGGTGCTGAGCGCTTCCGGGGAACCGTTGGACATGGGGCGGCTGCGACGGTTCGTCACCCCCGGACAACGACGGGCGTTGAACATCCGAGACCGGGGTTGTGCGTTCCCGGGCTGTCATCGGCAGCCGAAGCACTGCCACGCCCACCATATCGATCACTGGGCCGATGGCGGACCCACCGATCTGCGGAATCTCACCCTGCTCTGCGGTTTTCATCACCGGCTGATCCACCACGGCGACTGGGAAGTCCGCATGGCTCCTGACGGGCTACCGGAGTTCAGGCCGCCCCAGTATTTGGACCCCTTGCGAAGACCCCGGCGCAACACCCTGCATCGCGCCGCCTAACCCCCGCATGACCCGAGGAGCCCGCCAGCCACACCGGCGACGGGCCCCTCGGCATGCCCGCAGAACGTGCTCGGGTGCCCGCCCGGCCGCAAACAGGTTGAGTGGTAGCGACGGCTATGGACAGGCAAGGCAAACGTGGCTTAGTGCGATAGCGGCTTCCACCGCGGTCCGATTTCCCCAACGTGGCATTTGGGCAAGCGCAGCGTACCGAGCCTCTGTCGCGAAAGTGTTCTTCGCTGTGGCTTCAAGGAGAGGAAAGCCGCCGTGCGTCCACGCTCGGCTTACCGCTCAAGAGAAACCCGAATCGCCACTCACGCCCAGCACCCCTCAAGCCGGGAAGTCCGTGAAGGCCTCCTTCCCTACCCTCAGAGTAGGGAAGGAGGCCTTCACGGCGTCGCTCGCCGGTGCCCGCACGCCGGGCACGAACGAAAGGGAGACGAGGACACTCAACCCCTATTTGTAGATGATGTCCGAAGCGGAGTAGATGCAGTTCTTCCCATCCGCCCCGGTGCCGACCTTCTTGGACGAACCGTCACCCTTCTTGACGCCGTTGTACTTGTCGCAGATCGAGACCTTCTTGCCGCTGTCCCCGACCAGGGTGACCTTGCTCAGCCGTGCGGTGTCGCCGTAGTTCACGTTGATGCTGACGACGTTCTTCGCCGACATCTCGATCCGTACGTTCTCCACCCGCACGTGCCGGTTCTGCGGGTTGTTGCTGCAGTCGCCGCAGGCACGGTAGAGCTTGCCGATACCCTGTGCGGCGAAATTCCGGATGATCATCGTGCCGGGACCGTTGTGCTGGAAGACCTTGTCGCTCGCGCTCAGCGCGCCGCCTCCATCGATGGTCATCGTCTGCGAGGCCGAGGTGCCTTTGAAGGTGGCGGCGTCCTCGCCGACGTCCTCCCACCACACGTTGCGCAGCGTGCAGGTGCCGAGGCAGTGCACGCCGTCGGCGCCGGGTTTGCCGATGATCACGTTGGAGAGGGTGGCCCCATCGGCGAGTTCGAAGACCGCTTTCTGGCTCTCGCTGCCACCGCCGCCACCCAGCCCCTGCGGGATGATCCGTTTCATCCCGTAGTCCCGCGAGCCGGAGAGTTTGACCGTGCTCGTCACGGTTTCCTCGCCGTTCGCTTTGGGTGGGGTGAGTGCTTGCGCGGGCTGCGCGGCGAGCACGATCGTGCTCGCCGCGAAGGCCACGGCGGCTCCGCTCGACAAGACGCGGCGCCATCCCTTGCTGCTCATGGAAAACCTCCGGTCGTACCTCCTGGTTCGGCTATCCCCGCGGGAAAGCCTCTTCAGCATGCAAGCCGGGCTTGATGGAGAGAGTACGGGTGGGAAAGCGCTTTCCGCAAGGGTCGTGCCGCATGCGGGATCACGGGAATTTCGTTGCCACCCAAGTGGTCAGCTCCGCCTGCGCGGCCCGCAGGTCGGCGGGAGCCACGGCGGATCCGTTGCCGACGAAGGCGAAGTGGACGTGGCCGCTGTCGGCGGAGGAGAGCATCAGCCGGTTCACGCCGGGCTCTCCCGGTTCGGGAGCGATCGAGACCGGTTCGGCGCCGGTGTACGCCGGCAGGCCGGTGCTGGAGCCGAGGTCGCTGACGACGGTGGTCTGCGTGCGGGAGAACGACGACGGCAGATGCAGTTCGGTCGGTGCCTTTCCGCCGTTGGAGCGCCAGACGAGCACCCCGTACTGTCCGGTGCCGGCGACCCGGTTGAGCGCGGGCATCGAATCGGGGATCCGGTTCCAGGACGCGACAGCCCGGTCTTCGTAGGTGAAGGCCTTGGTGTCACCCGCGACGGCGCGGGGGAAGACCCGGTCGACCAGTTTGCCGTCCATCGTCAGTTTCGCGTCGCCACCGTCGGTCCGCACCGCGGAGAAGTGCTCGTCGTTCATGGCGTCGCCCTCGGTGCGGACCTTGTCCGGGTTGTCGTTCATCAGCTCGTGGTGGCGGTTGTAGTAGATGTCCCAATGCCACTGACTGCCGGACAACGGCCGTCCGGAGCCCGCCGCGCCGGACCACCAGTTCGCGCCGGTGACCCGGGAATCCAGCGCCTGATACATGGCCTTCAGTACCGTGGGCGTCTTGTCGGAGGTGAAGCCGGCGACCGGGTGGCCGAACTCGGACACGATCCCGGCCGTGCTCAGCGCCTGGGAACGGTCACGGATCAGGCCGAAGTCCTTGACGTACTCACCGTCCTTGGCCAAGCCGGGTTTGAGCACCCCGGACTGCGCCTTGCCGTCGTAGAAGTGTGAATTGAACACGTAACGGTTGCCGAGGGTGGGTACGCCGGTCAGCCCGCCGGGTTCGGCGACGAGGTCCACGTTCTGGTTCCAGAACATGTGCGGTTCCACGAAAGCCGCCTTGTCACCCCAGCCCGATTGGTCCATCCGGCCGCGGAACTGCTGGTAGAACGGCCAAAGCAGGTCGCGCTCCCAGGTCGGGCCGGTCTGGCCGGAGTCGTAGCGTCCGGCGTAGGGCTCGTTGATCGGGTCGGCGCCGAGGATGAGCCGGAACGCGGCGGGGGAGAGGTTCTCCTTGAGGTAACGCATGGTTTCGCCGGCCTGGTGGACGAACTCGTCCCTGATCCGGATAGGCCCCGCCTCGGTCGCGAGTTCCCGGTTGTGCCAGAAGTCGTACGTCGCGCTGGTGACGGCCTGGTTGTTCTTGACATTCTGTCCCCAGTGGAAACAGATCCCGCAGGATTCCGGCGGGTAGCCGCCGGCGCGGATCAGCCAGGCGGGTGCGCCGTCACCGGTGTACCAGCTCCCGGGGTTGAACAGGTACCTCGAGTACAGGTCCTGGTGGAAATCGAGGTAGACCCGGATGCCTTGGGCGGCGAAGGCGGAGATCTGCTCGGTGACCTTGGCCAGGTACGCCCGGTCGATCTTCCGCGGTTCCGGTTCGATCCACGCCCACGTCACCAGGAATCGCACCGCGTTCGCGCCGGTCAGCCGCCGCATGGCCGCGGCCGAGGTCCGGGCGTCGTCCACCGTCGCGAAGGGCAGGCCCCGGAATTCGGCGAGCTTGGCCTCCCCGGACACGTTGAAGCCGCGTAGGACCACCTCGCGGCCGTGCTCGTCGCGGAACACCTCACCGGAGACTCCGACGGATCCGTTGTCGAACCAGAGTGGCGACTCGGCCGCGGCCGCTCCGGCGGGAATCGGCGCGAGCAGCAGAAGCGCCGACAGGAGAAAGAGAATTCGTTTCATGGCTTCACCTCGGTAGGTAGGACCGCAAACCTGGTCGCTCATCCCGATCCGGAAACGTGAGAAAAAATCGCGTTAGTGCACTGTAGTGGCCGTGGTCGCCACGCGCCAGAGTGTTCCGTGAGGATCGGCCCGGCTTTGGGTATGATGGGAAACCGGTTTCCGGAGCGGGGGCGGCGTGGGTTCGCAGATCACTTTGGCGGATGTCGCCGAGAGGGCCGGCGTTTCGCTGGCCACGGCGTCGAGGGTCGTCAACGGCAGTGAACGTGTTGTGGGCACGCGTTTCCGCGAGCGTGTCCTCGCGGCCGCCGCCGAGCTCGGCTATACCGCCAACGCCTTCGCGCAGGCTGTCGCGCGAGGTCGCAGCGACGTCGTGGGTCTCGTGGTCGCCGACATCCAGGACCCGTATTTCTCGGTGATCGCGGCGGCCGCGCTCACCGTGGTCGAACCACACGGCGAGCTGATGCTGGGTACGACCCTGCACCGGCCGGAGCAGGAACTGCGCTACGTGACGACGATGCGGGCGCGTCAGGTTCGGGGCATCGTGATGGTCGGCAGCCGGACCACAGACAGCGGGCACACCAAGCGGCTGGCCGAGGCGATCGCGGAGTTCGTCTCCGACGGCGGCCGGGTGGCGGTGATCGGCCAGGACAAACTGGGTGCCGACACCGTGCTGCCCCAAAACCGGTCCGGTGCCAGGGAATTGGCGTCGGCGTTGACCGAACTGGGGCATCGCTCCTTCGCCGTTCTCGGCGGCCCCAAGAATCTGCTGACGGCACGGGACCGCGTCGACGGTTTCGTCGACGGACTCGCCAAACGGGGCAGGCGGGCCGAGGTCGTCGTGCCCAGCGAGTTCACCAGGGACGGCGGATACCAGGCGATGAACGAACTCCTCGATCGGACGAGGCGGCCCGGCTGCGTTTTCGCGGTCAACGACGTGATGGCGATCGGGGCGATCGCCGCCGCCCGTGACCGGAACCTCCGCATCCCGGAGGACGTCGCGATCGCGGGTTTCGACGACATCCCGTCCCTGCGGGATCTCGCGCCCACGCTGACCACGGTGCGCCTCCCGCTGGAGGACATGGGCCGGATGGCCGCGTCACTGGTGCTCGACGAGGAGCGGCAGGGCGGTCGCAAGCGAGTGATCCGGGTCAAGGGAGAGGTCGTGCTTCGCGACAGCACCTTGCGCTGAGTCGTTGAGTAGTCACCGTGAACGCGATAGCGTGAACCCCTCTCGTGGTGTTAACGCTAACGTTCGAGGGGGACCGATTCGTGGCGGAGCATGCGCGGGTTCGCCGGCAGCCGGCTCAGTGCTGGCCCGCGGACGGCGGCGCGGTGGTCGCCCGGACGATGAGGTATGTGTCCAGCGATTGGTTGGCCGCCACCCGATGGTCGTCTTCGAGCAGGGCGAGCAGGACATTGACCGCGGCGCGGCCCGCCGCCTCGGCCGGGATGGACACCGTGGTCAACGGAGGAGCCGAGATCGCGGCGAACACGAGATCGTCGAAGCCGACCAGGCTGATCT
This sequence comes from Amycolatopsis sp. NPDC033938, assembly GCF_055575975.1. Taxonomy (NCBI): domain Bacteria; kingdom Bacillati; phylum Actinomycetota; class Actinomycetes; order Pseudonocardiales; family Pseudonocardiaceae; genus Amycolatopsis; species Amycolatopsis sp. NPDC033938. Next base: position 341,066 of record NZ_JBVIRO010000006.1, on the reverse strand, counting down.
CGTCCGGTACCGGGACCCCGCGGGCGTTGAGCCTTGCCAGCACACCGAAAGCGACCATGTCGTTGTACGCGACGATCGCGGTCACACCGGCGGCGAGCGCCAGATCCGCGCCCTGCAGCCCGCCTTCGAACCGCGCCGGGAACGGTCCGAACTCCGCGATCTCGATCCCGTGTTCTTCGGCGGCGGGCAGCAGCCCGCGTCTGCGGGCGGCCGAGGACCAGGAATCCTTCGGTCCGCCGATGAACGCGCATTTCCGGTGGCCGAGCGCGGCGAGGTGCTGGACGGCCTGGCGCATCCCGCCAGGGCTGTCCACCACCACCGACGGGATGCCTTCGACCTCCCTGTTCAGCAGGACCATCCAGGTGTGCGCGGCCAGTTCGTGGAGCTGCTCGTCCGACATGCTGGGGCTGCAGAGCACCAGGCCGTCGACCTGTTTGGCCATGCTGCGGGCGAGGTTCTCCTCGACGATGGGGTCCTGGTCGCTCTTGGCGAACAGGACGGCGGTGTCGGCCTGCCTGGCACGGGATTGCGCTCCGTCGAGGACACCCGTGAAGAACTGGTTGTCGAGATCGGAGACGATGATCCCGATCTGGCCGGTGCTCTTCGCCGGTTTGCGAGGTCCGCCGACGGGGGAGTAGCCGAGTTCGCCCGCCGCGGCGAGAATGCGGTTCCGGGTCTCGGCCCTGACCAGATCTGGGGTCGTGAAGGTGCGGGAGACCGTGGAGATGGACACCTTCGCCCGTTGAGCGACGTCGTAGATGGTGACGGTCACGGAACTCCCTTTGCGCAGACTTGCACAACATCATGTAAATGGTCTGCCGCCTTGTCAATTCGCTACCCCCTGCCGCCCTCCCGCCTGCCCATAAAACCGCGTTCTACCTGCGATTTCGTCCTTGACATCGAGAAGATGTCACCCGTACGGTTTGCTCGCAGAAAACGCGCAAACTCGCAGGATCGGAGACCCAATGGCGGGTACCGCACGCCTTGCCGTCGTCGGCACGTCGGGATACGCGGCCACCTACGTCCGCAGAGCCCGTGACCTCCACGACGAAGGCTTGATCGAGTTCGCCGGGCTCTGTGACATCCGCGAGCCGTCTTCCGCCGCACTCGACCTGCTCCCCGACGGCGCCTCCGTGCACCGGGACGTCGACGCGCTGATGCGGATGGTGAGCCCGGATGTCGTGGTGATCGCCTCGCCTCCCCATACGCATCGGGCGGTGGCCGAGTCGGTGCTGCTGGCAGGCGGGGACCTGCTGATCGAGACACCGCCGGTGCTCGACCTCGACGGGTATTTCGCGCTGACCGAACTCGCCGCCCGCTCCGGCCGGATCTGCCAGACGGGGTTCCAGAGTTTCGGGTCGGCCGCGCTGCCGCCGCTGACGGCCGCGATCGCCAGGGGCGAGCTGGGTGAGGTCACCGGGGTCGGCGCGGCGGGCGCGTGGGTCCGCACCGACGCCTACTACGCGCGTAACCCGTGGGCGGGTCGCCGGTGGCTGGACGGCGAAGCGGTGGTGGACGGGGCGTTGACGAACCCGTTCTCGCACGCTGTCGCCACCGCGCTGCTGGTGGCAGGCGTCGGGGAGCAGGATCCGGCGGACATCGCCTTGGAACTGTTCGGCACGCGGGACCTCGAAGCGGACGACACCGCTTGCCTGCGGCTGAAATTCGACCAGGGGCCGGAGATCGTCGTGGCCGCTTCCCTCTGCGCGGAACAGGATCACGAGCCCTACGTCCTGGTGCACGGCACCGGCGGGCGGGCGAAGTTCTGGTACAAGACCCATCGGCTCGAGATCAACGACGAGCGGATCCCCGTCGCGCCCCCGGCGGATCTGCTGCGCAATCTGATCGAACACCGGCGAGATCCGGAACGGATCCCGTTGCTCGCCCCGCTGAGCCGGACCCGTGCGTTCGCTTCGGTGGTGCAGGCGGTGCGGGACGCGCCCGAGCCGGCGCCGATCCCCGACGGCTGGATCCGCAGTGTCGGCGCGGGTCCGGGACGGCATCCGGTGGTGCGGGGGATCGCCGAAGAGGTCGCCGTCGCCGCGGAACGGCTCGCCCTCTTCTCGGAACTCGGGGTGCCGTGGGCGGGGCCGAACCGGTGGTGGCGTGGTGTTCACCGGGTGCCCGTCATTTCGTGACACCGGTGGTCCGCCGGACGACCAGCTCGCTGCCGAGCCGGAGCACCCCGGTCCGCGGCCGGGCGCCGATACCGCAGGCGAGCCGTCCCGCTTCGACACCGGCCTCCTGAAGTGGAAGCCGGACGGTGGTCAAGGGCGGCCGGGTGTCCCGGCAGAATCCGGCGTCCCCGAAGCCCGCGACGGAAAGCCCGCCGGGGACGGCGTACCCCAGTGCGCGGGCGGCGGCCAGCGCACCCCGCGCCATCAGGTCGTTCGCCGCGACGATCGCGGTGACCTCGTTGTGCCGCAACAGTTCCTGGCCTGCCCGCCAGCCCGAATCCAAGGTGAACGCCCCCTCGACCACCAGGCTTGGGTCGTGCTCGCGGGTGGCGGTGCGAAATCCGCGCAGGCGTTCCCTGGTCGCGGTGTCGTGGGGTGGTCCGGTGAGGTAGCCGATCCGGCGGTGACCGAGGCCGGTCAGGAATTCGATCAGCCGGATCGTCCCGCCGATGTTGTCGAAGGTGATGGCCGTCGCCTGCGGGAGCCCGGGGAGCGGCGGTCTGCCGCAGAGGACGACATCGGCGCCGCGGCGGAGAAAGTCCTTCAGCAGTTTGGAAAGTTCGAGCCGGTGCCGCAGGCCACGGACGCTGCCACCGACGAGGATGACGCCGCGGGCACGCAATCGCCGCAGCCGCTCCAGTTGCGCGATCTCGCGAAGCGGGTCGTTGCCGGTGCTGCACACCAAGGCCAGGTGATCGGCGAGGAACATCTGGTGCTGGACGCCGTCGATGATCCGCGCGGAGCACGGGTCGGTCAGGTCGGCGACGAGGACGCCGATCACGCCCGACGCCGTGGCCCGCGGGACACCGACGCCCGGAATGGTGTGGTCGGCGGACGTCGGCCCGCCGAGATCTTGGCGCATGCCGTACTCCTCTCCGCTCCCTTGCAGAAAGAAATGACATGATCGCGCGCTGCGACATCCGTTGTCAATCGGCTGCGTAGCCACCTGTTCGGCCGTTGACAGCGGCTTTGCGTCAGCTTTACGGTTCACGCTCACAGTCACACTTTCTGAAAGTTGTGCAAGTTGCGCGACTGTGTGTGTTGCGTGACTGGGGATGGAGCTGGGTATGAGCTCACGGAGACTCCGGCTGCGGTCGGCGATCCTCGCCCTCGCGGTGTCGCCTCTGCTGGCCGCGTGCGGATCCGGTGCGGACGGCGGGAGTGGCGAGGTGACCATTTCCTTCGCCTGGTGGGGCAGCGACGGGCGGGCGACGATCACGAAGAAGGCCGTCGAGCTGTTCGAACAACGCAACCCGGGCATCAAGGTGAACACCACCTTTTCGGCGTACAACGCCTACTGGGACAAGGTCGCGACGCAGACCGCAGGCGGGAACCCGCCGGACGTGATGACGATGGACACCCGCTACCTGTCCGAGTACGGGGAGCGGAAAGTGTTGCTGGACCTCAACGAGGGCGCGGGCAAGGAGGTGTCGCTCGCCGACATCAACCCGGAGCTGGCCGCGACCGGGACGCTCGGCGGCAAGCGATTCGCCGTCCCGTGGGCGCAGAACGCTTCGTCACTGGTGTACGACCCTGCCGCGTACCAGGCGGCCGGAGCGGATATGACCAAACCGATGACGTGGGAGGACTTCCGCGCGGCCGCCGAGAAGGTCAGTGCCGCCAGCGGGTTCACGAAACGAGGCGTGACCGACTTCGGCCTGCTGGACAGCGCGCTGGAGATCTGGCTGCGGCAGCACGGGAAGTCCTTCTACACCCCGAACGGCGAACTGGGTTTCGGCGCCGAGGATCTGCGTGCCTTCTGGGAACTCGCCGGGAGGTTCCGGACCACGAGGGCGGGATCGCCTGCCGACGTGACCGCGTCCAACAACACCTCGCCCGAGCAGTCACCGCTCGGCAAGAAACTGACCAGCGCGGAATTCGCTTATGACAGCGTGTATCCCGGCTACCAGAAGGCACACGGCAAGGATCTCGCCGTCGCGCCCTACCCGACGGACGATCCAGCCAACACCGGCCAGTACCGGCGTCCGGCGATGTTCCTGTCCGTTTCGGCGAGGGGCAAGGCACAGGAGGCTTCCGCGAAACTGGTGAACTTCCTGATCAACGACCCCGAGGCGGGCAAGATCCTCGGCGCGGAGCGGGGACTGCCGCCGAACCTGAAGATCCGCGCTCAGCTGGCCGCGGAAGCGACCGGGACGAACAAGGTGATCTTCGCCTACGAGGCGGCTATCGAACCGAAGCTCGGCCCCGCACCCGCCGTGCCGCCCAAGGGGGCGGGCGCCATCCAGAAACTGTTGCAGCGCACCTACGAGGAGGTCGCGTTCGAGCGGCTCCCCGTGGACGCCGCCGTCAGCAGGTTCATGGCCGAAGCACAGAAGGACCTGAAGTAGGTATGACCGTCCTTCGTGGAACACCACCGTCCGAGTCGGTGGCGCCGACGGCCCCACGGGATCGCCGCCCCCGTGGGGCCGCACGGCGCCGGGTCGATCACCAGCCGCAGGCGTACGTCTTCCTCACGCCGTGGATCATCGGCGCAGTCGCGCTGACGGTCGGGCCGATGATCGTCTCGCTGTACCTGTCCTTCACCGAATACGACCTGTTCACCGCGCCGAGCTGGGTCGGGCTCGACAACTACGTCCGCATGTTCACCGAGGACGACCGGTACCTGCAGTCGGTCAAGGTGACGCTGCTGTACGTCCTCATCGCGGTCCCGCTGAAACTGCTCGTTTCGCTCCTGATCGCGATGATGCTGAACACGCGCGCCGCGTCGAACGGCTTCTACCGCGCGGCCTTCTACGCTCCCTCGCTGCTGGGGGCGAGTGTGGCCGCCGCGCTGGTATGGCGGGCGATGTTCACCGAGGGCGGGTCGGTGAACGCCCTGCTGGAGGGGCTCGGCTGGGACACCCCCAGCTGGGTCGACGACCCCGGGTACACGCTCTGGTCGATCATCCTCCTGACGATCTGGCAGTTCGGCGCGCCGATGGTGATCTTCCTGGCCGGGCTCAAGCAGATCCCGCGTGAGCTGTACGAAGCGGCCGAAGTGGACGGTGCCGGCGCCGTCCGGAGGTTCTGGCACATCACGTTGCCGATGCTCTCACCGGTCATCTTCTTCAACCTGGTACTGGAAGCCATCCACGCGTTCCAGGTGTTCACCCCGGCCTTCGTGATCGGCGGCGGCCGTGGCGGGCCTGCCGATTCGGCGCTGGTCTACACGTTGTACCTGTATCAGGCGGGATTCGAGGACTTCGAAATGGGCTACGCCTCGGCGATGGCGTGGGTGCTGCTCGCCGTGATCGCGCTCGTCACCGCCGTGATCTTCCGGACCGCCCGCCTCTGGGTCTTCTACGGCGACGAGCGTTCGGGGACCAGGTCATGACCGTCCGGCTGAAAACGATCATCTGGCACCTGCTGTGCGTCGCCGCCGTCATAGTGGTGCTGTATCCGCTGGTGTGGCTGGCTTTCGCGTCGGTCAAGCCGCCGTCCGAAGTCCTGTCCAGTCTCAGCCTGCTGCCCAGCGAGATCGTGCTGGACGGTTACCGGCAGGGCTGGGAGGGCGCGGCGGGCATCGGGTTCGGGACGTTCTTCCTGAACTCCTTCATCGTCGCGTTCGGCTCGGTGCTCGCCAACCTGATCTCGTGCACCTTGGCGGCGTACGCGTTCGCGCGTCTGCGGTTCCGCTTCTCCGGTCCGCTCTTCGTCTTCATGATCGCGACCCTCATGCTGCCGCATCACGCCACGCTGATCCCGCAGTACGTGATCTTCAAGCAGGCCGGGTTCGCCAACACGTTCCTGCCGTTGATCCTGCCGAAACTGCTCGCCACGGAGGCGTTCTTCGTCTTCCTCATCGTGCAGTTCATGCGCGGCATTCCCCGAGAACTCGACGAAGCCGCCACCATCGACGGCTGCGGTGTGTACCGGACCTTCTGGAACGTGGTGCTGCCGCTGGCGAAACCGGCGCTCGTCACGACGTCGATCTTCACGTTCATCTGGACGTGGAACGACTTCTTCACCCAGATGGTGTACCTCAACGACGCGGAGAAGTTCACCGTCCCCTTGGGACTCCGGCTGTTCGTGGACACCAGCAGCCAGTCCAACTTCGGCGCGATGTTCGCGATGTCGGCACTGGCGCTCGTGCCGATCGTCTTGTTCTTCCTGGTGTTCCAGCGGCTGCTCGTCGAAGGCGTGAACACCAGCGGGATGAAGGGGTGAGGTCGATGAGGGCGACGCGGTACGACCGGCTGACGGAGTTCTCCGACTGTCTTCTGCTGGGGATGCTGGTGTGCCTGGGTTCGGTGCCCGTGGTCACCGCCGGACCCGCCTTCGCGGCTGGTTGTGCCGTGGCCCGCCGCTGGCGGGACGGCGACTCGCCACCGCTGGTCCCGGCCTTTCGCGACGCGTTCGTCCGCCACTTGTCCGGGGGCGTCCCGTTCAGCGTCGGTGCCGGTGTGGTGATCGCCGTCCTGTGCGCCGACCTTGCCCTGTTCGGCGCGGGTCTGCCGGGCGGGCGGGCGCTCGCGGTGGTGCTCGTGTTCCTGCTGGCAGCGTCGGTGGTTGTGGCCTTGCGAACCTGCTCCGTGGTGGCTCCCGGCGAGGGGTGGCGTGCGGCGTTGCGGACGGCTTTGCGGCTCAGCCTTGATCCGCGCCGCTCGGCGTTGCTCGCGGCGGCGGCCGGCGTTGCCGGAGTCGTCGTCTGGATGCAGCCGCTGATGTCGCTGGTCGTCGCCGGGCCGCTGGTCCTGGCCGCGGCGGGGACGGCTCCGTGACGGCGCCGAAGGTCGTCGTCTTCGGGACGGCCGGGTACGCGCTGGTGCATCTGCGCCGGGCGCGGGCCCTGCACGACGACGGGGAGATCGTCCTGGCCGGTGCCTGCGACGTGCGGGAACCTTCACCGGAGTCGACGGACCTCCTGCCGGCCGAAGCCGTGATCACCCGGGACATCGGGGAGCTGCTCAGGCAGGTCGCGCCGGACATAGCGGTGATCGCCACCCCTCCGCATACACATCTGGCCGCCGCGCTCCTCGCGGTGGACGCGGGATGCCACGTCCTGCTGGAAAAGCCGCCCGTGCTGGACCTGGCCGCCTTCGACCTCTTGTCGGAGCGGGCCGGTGCCGCGGGTGTCTCCTGCCAGGTCGGTTTCCAAAGCTTCGGATCGGCGGCCTTGACCGTGTTGCGTGACGCGATCGCGGCCGGGGCCGTCGGCGAACCGCGCGGAGTGGGCACCGCCGGGGCGTGGATCCGCCGGGACTCGTACTACGGGCGCAACGGCTGGGCCGGACGGCGTGTCCTCGATGGAATGTCCGTTGTGGACGGATCGCTGACCAATCCCTTCGCCCACGCGGTGGCCACGGCGACCCTCGTGGCGGGCACGGCCGGCCTGCTGCCGCGGCGGATCGACGTCGAACTCCATCGCGCCAGGCCGATCGAGGCCGACGACACCGCCTGCGCGCGGTTGAGCTTCGAGAACGGGGTCGACGTGGTCGCCGCGGCCACACTCTGCGCCGACCAGGTCTTCGAGCCGTATGTGGTGCTGCACGGCACCGAGGGGACCGCGAGATGGTGGTACCGGTCCGACCGGCTGGAGATCAACGGTGAGACCGTGCGTGCCGGACTTCCCGTCGAACTGCTCCGGGATCTCGTCCGGCACGTCGAGGAGAAGACCTCACTGGTGGCACCGCTGGCGCGGACGCGGGCGTTCACCGCCTTCGTCGAAGCGGTGCGTGACCACCCCGGGCCGAAACCCATCCCGCCGGAATGGGTCGATCTCGCCGACGCGGGATCGGAACGCCGCTACCTCGTGCGTGGAGTGGAGAAATCCGTGGAATCCGTGGCCGAGGAGATGGCCCTGTTCTCGGAACTGGGCGTTCCATGGGCGACGTGACCAACGCCGCCGGCCAGTTGAGCCTGTCCGAAGGCGCCGGTCGCGTGCGCGTCGCGGCCGGTGACGTCGACCTGGCGGAGTACGTTTTCGAACCGGACGTCCCGCGCCCGGAATCCCCGAAGCCGTACTTGCATCCGCTCAGGACGACCGCGGGCGACGTGGTGAGCGCGGTCCGGCCGCACGACCACCCCTGGCACAACGGCGTGCAGTTCACCGCGGCCAACCTGTCCGGGCAGAACTTCTGGGGTGGCCGGACGTTCGTCCGCGACCGGGGTTACGTCCCGCTGGACAACAACGGCTCGACGCGTCACGTGCGGTGGCACCACACGGAGTGCGAGGACGGCCGGGTGCGGTTGCGGCATCACCTGGACTGGGAGACCAGCGCGGGGGAGCGCTGGCTGGCCGAGGACCGGACCATCGAGATCAGCGACGTCGACCTCCTCGACGGTTCGTGGCTGCTCACTTGGAAGACCTGCGTGCGGAACACGAGCGGCGTGGGCCTGCGCTGGGGCAGCCCGGTGACCGAAGGAAGGTCGACAGCGGGCTACGGTGGACTGTTCTGGCGCGGGCCGAGGTCTTTCACCGGCGGCGACGTCCTCACGTCGACCGGCATCCGGGACGACGACGCGATGGGGAAGCGCGCGGCGTGGCTCGCCTACACCGGACTGCACGACGTCAGCCTCCGCGCGTCCACTGTGGTCTTCGTGGACTGTCCGGCGAATCCCGTGTACCCGACGCCGTGGTACGTCCGCACGACGCCGTTCCCCGTGGTCAGCTTCGCGGTGACGTTCCACGAGCCGCTGCTGCTCGAACCCGGCGAAGAACTCGGACTGACCCACCACGCCGTCATCGCCGATGGCCGTTGGGAGGAGGACCGCATCGAAGACTATCTCGCTCGGCGAATTCGTCCCCGCTGGCTCGAGGAGAACAGATGATGCTCGCCAAGACCCTACCGCTCGTTCTCGCTCTGGGACTCGTTTCGGCGGCGCCCGCGAGTGCCGACTTCGAGCACCTCGGCCGTCAGGCACTCGGTCCGCGCGACGGCTGGGCCGCCGCCACGACCGGAACCACCGGTGGTTCGGCCGCCGCCCGCGACCATGTGTACACAGTGGACACCCGTTCGGAACTCGTGGCCGCCCTGCGCAACGACGGTCCGAAGATCGTCCAAGTACGCGGCACCATCGAAGGCAATTCCGATGACCTCGACCGCCCTTTGCCGTGCGAGCAGTACGCCGATCCCGGGTACAGCCTGTCCGCTTATCTCCGGCAGTACGACCCCGCCACCTGGGGCAAGGTCGCGCCTTCGGGGCCGATCGAGGAGGCGCGCGCGAGGTCGCAGGCCAACCAGGCGGGCCGGGTCGTGATCGACGTGGGCTCCGACACCACGATCGTCGGTCTCGGAGACGACGCGACCTTCCGCGGACTGACCCTTCGGGCTTCTGGTGTGGACAACGTGATCGTCCGCAATCTCAGGTTCGAGGACGCCCACGACTGCTTCCCGCAGTGGGATCCGCTGGACGGGGAGACCGGCAACTGGAACTCGGAGTACGACAACCTCGTCCTGTCGGGCGCCACCCACGTGTGGATCGACCGGTGTGAATTCAGCGACGGCGGCAACACCGACCGTCCGGTCTACTTTGGACGCCCGTACGAGGTGCACGACGGTCTGCTCGACGTCGTGCGCGGTTCGGATCTGGTGACGGTGTCCTACAACAACTTCCACGACCACGACAAGTCGCTGCTGATCGGCAACACCGACCGGCCGGGCGCCGACGTCGGCAAGCTGCGCGTCACCCTGCATCACAACCTGTTCGAGAACCTCGGTTCGCGCGCTCCGCGAGTCCGGTTCGGGCAGGTGCACGTGTATAACAACCTGTACGTCGTGCCGAAGGCCGCCGAGTACGAGTACTCCTGGGGCGTCGGCTTCGAGTCGAAGCTGTACGCGGAGAACAATTTCTTCGTGACCGGTCGTGGCGTGGAACCGAGTGCCTTCGCGAAATGGTGGAAGGGGACGGCGCTCCACGTCACCGGGACATTGGCGAACGGACGGCCGGTGGATGTGGTCGCGGCGCACAACGCGGCGTTCGATCCGGATCTCGGGACGGACGTCGGCTGGACACCCGTGCTTGTTCCGAGGCTGGATGCCACTGGGAAGGTGCCGGGGGAGGTCCGGAACAAGGCGGGTGTCGGCCGGAATTAGGCGCGGTGAGGGTCGTGAGCGGTGACGTAGCGCAAACTGTGGCGCGGCCCCGGGTCCCCGTTCGGAAGGGAACTTTCGAGACGTTCAACGTCCGAAAGGGAGCCTTCAGGACACCCAGGCCACGAGCCCTCGCCCGGTCCCGGCGGGCACCAACCCGCAATTGAAGCCAGCGAAGAGAGGGCAAACGTGAAGCGTCAGGCTTCGACGCTGGGACATGGTCGGCGGGCGCAGAGGCGTCGGTACAGCTGGTCGTGAGTGGCGTTTCGGGTTAGAACCCGAATCGCCACTCACGACCAACCCAGCCCACCCCTCACTGGAAGCCTTACCCCTCTATAGAGGCAACCACGGCGGGCGCGCTTACCCCAGGCGGAAGTCGGCGACCCGGATCGGCGACGGCGTGGTGCCGCTCGAACGCTGCTGATAGAACATCGACAGCACGCCTTCCGTCGCCACGCGCGAGTAGTCCACGGTCACTTCCCCGAACACGTTCATCGCCGGCCGTTCGAACACCACCGCCCAATCGGTCCACCCGCTGGCCTTCGAGGCGGACACGATCCGGCCGAACGGCATGACGAGGTAGGCGTTGTCGTCGCGGTCGAAGACGATCCGCGTGCGGCCGGTGGCGTTCGGCGGGATCGGGATCTCGCGTTTCGTCCACGAGCCGTCGGCGTTGCGGACCAGGTGGAACGTCCGGCCCCAGCGCGTGCGGTCGGCGGCATAGCTGGTGACGCACTGGGTGAACCGGCCGGGTACGTAGCTGATCACCACGTGCGGGGTGCCGGTCGAATCGATGGCCTGGCTCTCTTGGTTCATCAGCCCGTGGTTGGGATCGAGCGGATCCACGATCAGCTTCGACGAGACGCCCACCGGCGTCCCACCGGTCGTTCCGGCGACGGCGCCGGTGTTGTCGCGCCAGGTCCGGCCGCGGTCGTCGCTGTAGACGTAACCCGTGTCGTGGTTGGTGAGGCCGCCGTCGTCGCACAGTACCTTGGCGTTGCCTTCCCGCCAGGTGAACGCCGCGTAGAGCCTGCCGTTGCGGCCGTAGTTCAGCCCGTGCAGGTACATGTTGCGGGTGGTGCTGGTGACTCCGTTGGGCGCGGTCCACGAGCCGGTCGCCGAGGAGAACTTGCCCAGTTTGCGCCACGAGGTCCCGTCGTATTCGGCGAGCTCGTTGGTGCCGTTGCCCGAACCGCCGGTCCGGTAGCTCAGCTGGAGCCGCCGTTCGGGGGTGAGCACGAACTGCGGATAGGTGATGGCGCCGAGGTCGGTGCCGTCGACCGTCCGCTGCACCGCGCCGAACCGGACGGAGGACCAGGTGCGCGACGCGGGGGACGTCACCAGGCCGGCCTCGGACTTCACGTAGAAGACCTTGGTGTTGTGCGTGTCCATCGCGACGTGCAGGCGCCCGTCGGTGGGGGAGATGCCCAGTGAGATCACGTTGTGCGAGTCGTTCACGCTCAGCTTGTGCGGCAGGACCGCTTTTTCCCAGGTGCCGGCGGGGAGTGCGCGGCGCGCCACCACCACGCTCCGATCGGCCGTGTACCACGTCGCGTACTGGAAACCCGCGTGGCTGACGATGGCGTCCTGCTGGAACGAACCGTTGTTCACCAGGCCGTCGTAGGACACGAAGTAGAGGGCCGACGAGTCGAGCTGGGTGTCACGAAGGAGGGACACGGAGGGTGCGGCGGCCGCTGTATGTCCACTATGGACCATTGGTGCCGCGATGGCGGTCGAAGCGGTCAGGATGGCGCAGGCGATGAGGATGGCTGGCAGTTTCATGGTCGGACTCCCGGATACGGTGGAGTCGCCGAGGTGCGGCGCCCTGAAACTCCAGGGCGCCGCACCTCGGCGACATTGTCTTCTCGATCGGGTCAGAGCTTGCCGGTGCCTGCCCCGTTCCGGACCACCGAAGCGACGTTCGCCGCCGAGTCGAGGGAGTAGGAATAGGGAATGCTCTTCACGCTGCCACCGGCGTCACCGGCGCCGGAGTTGACGAAGTGGTTGCCGCGGGCGACCAGGCTGCCGCCGGGCGAGCTGCCTTCGCCGCGGTGGAACGGGTCCTTCGTGTTCTCGAAGTAGTTCCCTTCGACCAGGACACCGGCCTCCATCGTGGACGCGACGCCGTAGGCGCCGACGCTGGCGTAGTAGTTGTTGTACACGTGGACGGGGTTGCCGAACCGGACCCGCGGGTGGCGCTGGTTCGTGCCGGCGAACCAGTTGTGGTGGTAGGTCACCCGGAGCTTACCGCGATCCTCGCCGCCGTTGTCGTCGCTGTGTCCCAGCAGCATCGTCTTGTCGTGCGAGCTGAACTTGTTCCAGGACACGGTGACGTAGTCCGACGCGCGTTTGACGTCGACGGCGCCGTCGTAGCCGTTCGAGAAGCCGTTGTGATCGATCCAGACCCTGGTCGAATACTGGACGTTGATCGCGTCGTCCGACCAGTTCCGGAAGTTCAGGTTACGGATGATCACGTTGGAGGCGTTGGCGACGTTGAGCCCACCGCCGGTGATTTCGGAGCCCGAGCCGACGCCGACGATCGTCTTGTTGGCCGTGACCTTCTGCATTCCCGAGATGGCGATCGACCCGGAAACCCGGATCACGGCCGGACTCGAGGACTTCATCGCCGAGATCAACGCCGACGACGTCGTGACGGTCACCGGTGCGGCGCTGCCGCCGCCGGTCGTGCCACCTCCTTGTGTCGCCCAGCCGGCGAGGTCGAACGGTGCCGCGATCGCCGGTGGTGAACCGAGTACGGTCGCCGCCGCCAGTACGGTGACGGCGATGGCCGCACGTAGGGTTTTCTTCGTCATGTTGGATCCTCCCGCCCAGGCGGGCCACGATGCCGGCCTGGGTTCGCAGGGATGGGGGAACGCACTTCTCGACAAGTTCGGAAAGCGCTTTCCCGATCGACGGTAAACAGGCTCGGCGGTGACTGTCAACAGGCCGGTCAGGTGGCGTCCGCGAACCGGTCACCAAGAATCGGACGAACGAGCGAACCATTGTCTCGGTGTGTCTCCTCGGTTAGCATCGTCGGGACAACGGTGAAAGCCGGGTCGACGCCGCACTCTCCTGAACCACCGTTGGCGGCGGAGTTTTCACTGTCGCCGCAGTGAATCCCTCGAACATCGTCGAAACGTTCGCATGTAACTCTGCAGGCTCGATGGGGTGCCTTATGAGAACCAGATCGGTATCGCGGTCCGGAGCGAGAAAGCGCTTTCTGAGACTGAGCGCGGACCCTCCGCGGTGGCGGCCGAGGGCCCGTGCGGTCCTCGCCGGGGTACTGGCGGCGGTCGCGATGGCCGCGGCGGCACCACCGGCCGCCGCCGTGACGGGAGACGGCTCGCCCACCGACTCGAACATCAAGTACTTCGGCCGATGGGACACGCGGTCGGCGAGCGCTTATGTCTCCGAGTGGGCCGGTGCCTACGTCGTGGTCGGTTTCACCGGGACCACGGTGAAACTGCGCCAGCGGGGGACGATCGATCTGTTCGCCAGTATCGACGGCGGCCCGTTCGTGTCCTATGTGAACGTCAGCGGCACGGTGAACCTGACGCCGAAGCCGCTCGCGGCGGGGACGCACACCCTGCGGGTGTCCTACCGTCCGGTCGCGGGTTCGTACCACGGCGACGCGGTCTTCCAGGGTGTCACCCTCGACCCGGGTGCGAAGACCGTGGTGCCGACGGTCCCATCGCGGGTCATCGAGTTCATCGGTGACTCGATCACCGTCGGACAGCGTTCCTCCAGGCAGGCCTTGACCGCGTACGGCTGGCTGGTCGGGGAGCGGCTGCGTGCCGGGCACACTCAGATCGCGGTGGGTGGGGCGTGCCTGTATCCGGCTTCCGACGGGTGCATCGGGATGAGCCAGCGATTCCTCCGGACCGGTCTCGCGGCGAACTCGCCGGACTGGAATTTCTCGCGCTACCAGGCCGACACCGTGGTGATCAATCTCGGCACCAACGACGTCGGGCACGGGGTGACCTCGGAGCAGTTCCGCGGCGCGTACGTGACCCTGCTGCGCAATGTCCGGGCGAAGTATCCCAACGCGACCATCCACGCGATGCAGACCTTCCGGAAGCGCTACATCACCGAGACGAAGGCGGCGGTCAAGGCGGTGACCGACGCCGGTGACACGAAGGTCCGCTACATCGACACGACCGGCTGGATCGACGAAGCCACCGATACCGCGGACAACGTCCACCCGAACGACACCGGTCACCGCAAGATCGCCGACCGGCTCGCGCCGCTGCTGGGCTGAACCCAACCACAGAACGGGAGTGATCGATGCGTACGCTCGTAGCCGCCCTCGTCGGCGCGCTGACCGTCGCGCTGGCACCGGCCGCCGTCGCGGCGGCCGCAGCACCGGCACCGGACAAACTCGGCCGGGGTGTCCTCAACGTCCATGGCGCGGAGGGGAACCGGGTCAGCTGGCGCCTCCTCGCCGATGATCCACCAGGGGTCCGGTTCAACGTCTACCGGGACGGCGTGAAGGTCGCCGAGGTCGGCGGGCCGACCACCTACCAGGACAAGGGCGCCCCGGCGAACGCGCGCTATTCGGTGCGGGCGGTCGTCGACGGCGTCGAGCGGACCGCCGCGGCGAGTGCCGAGGAATCGCTGACCTTCGACGCGGGTATCGCGGCCGCCACCAGGGACGTGCCGTTGCAGATCCCGCCGGGCGGCACGACTCCGTCGGGAGAGGCGTACACCTACTCCGCCAACGACGCGAGTGTCGGCGACCTGGACGGGGACGGGCAGTACGAGATCATCCTGAAATGGGATCCCAGCAACGCCAAAGACAACTCGCAATCCGGCTACACCGGGAACGTCTACCTCGACGCGTACAAACTCAACGGTACGCGGATGTGGCGGATCGACCTCGGGCGCAACATCCGCGCGGGCGCCCACTACACGCAGTTCCAGGTGTTCGACTACGACGGTGACAACCGGGCCGAAGTCGCGGTGAAGACCGCGGACGGCACCCGTTCGGGCACCGGGCAGGTGATCGGCAACGCCGGCGCCGATCACCGCAATTCGAGCGGCTACATCCTGTCGGGGCCCGAGTTCCTGACGGTCTTCCGCGGAACCGACGGCGCGATCCTCGATACGGAGAACTACGTTCCGGCGCGCGGGAACGTCGCCGATTGGGGCGACAACTACGGCAACCGGGTCGACCGCTTCCTCGCCGGGACGGCCTATGTGGACGGTTCCCGGCCGAGCATCATCATGGCCCGCGGCTACTACACCCGCTCCGTGGTCTCCGCGTGGGACTTCCGCGACGGGCAGCTCACCCGTCGCTGGACCTACGACTCCGGGAACAGCAACACCGGCGCGTACGGTCAGGGCAACCACAACCTGTCCGTGGCCGACGTCGACGCCGACGGCAAGGACGAGATCGTCTACGGATCGGCGACCATCAACGACAACGGCACGCTGATGTACCGGACCGGGTTCGGCCACGGCGACGCGCTGCACGTCGGTGACCTGGTGCCCAGCCGCGCCGGGCTCGAGGTGTTCACCGTCCACGAGTCCAAGACCGCGCCGTCGATGGACGTGCACGACGCCCGGACCGGCCAGGTCATCTACCGGGCACCGACCTGCGGCTGCGACACCGGACGTGGCGTGGCGGCGGATGTCTGGGCAGGCAGCCCCGGCGCGGAGATCTGGTCGTCGACGGACGGCGGGCTGCGCAGCGCGGCGACCGGGGCGCAGGTGGCGAGCCGTAAACCCGGTTCGATGAACTTCGTGGTCTGGTGGGACGGCGACGCCCAGCGCGAGCTGCTCGACGGCACCCACATCGACAAGTACGGCACCGGCGGCGACACGCGGCTGCTGACCGCCTCCGGGGTCCGCTCCAACAACGGTACGAAGTCGACTCCGGCGCTTTCGGCGGACATCCTCGGTGACTGGCGCGAAGAGGTCATCTGGCCGACGACCGACAACCGGGCGCTCCGCATCTATTCCACGACCGATTCGACGAGTATTTCCCGGCCGTCGTTGATGCAGGACCGCCAGTACCGGGTCGCTGTCGCCTGGCAGAACACCGCCTACAACCAGCCGCCTCACCCGAGTTTCGCGATGTGACCGAGTCAGGAGTGTCCGATGAGGATTCTTTCGAGGAAACGGCTTCTTGCCCTTGTCGTGGGCGCGCTGTTGCCGGTGGCGGTCTGCGGCGGGGCACCCGCCGCCTCGGCCGCCCCGGCGGCGCCGTCCGCTCCGGTCTGTACCCCTGGCGGTGCGAGCCAGGGTGGCGCCGCCGCCCCGGCCGCGGCCAAGATCAAGGTATGGCTGGCGGGTGACTCCACCATGGCGGACCCCAAGACCAGTTGCCCGGTCGGGTGGGGGAACCAGTTCGATCCGCTGTTCACCGGCGACGTCACCGTGGTCAACAACGCGGTGAGCGGCCGGAGCGTGCAGACGTGGCTGTACGAATCGAACGTGAAGAGCACCATGGATTCCAGCGGGGAATGCGTGGTCAGCCCGAAGACCTACGCCCAGCGCTGGACGTCGATGCTCGATCCGGCCAACGGGATGCAGGCGGGGGACTACCTCTTCATCCAGTTCGGGATCAACGACGGGAGCCGCACCTGCCCGCGGCACGTGGGCCCGGCGCGCTATCAGGAACTGCTCGGTGTCATGGTCAAGGCCGCCAAGGACCGCGGGGTCCGGCCGGTCCTGCTGACCCCGGTCGCGGCGATCACCTGCAGTGGGGCGACCGCCGTCGGGAACAGGGGATTCCTCAACGAGACCATGGCCGCGGGCCGCGCCGCTGGTGTGCCGGTGATCGACCTGCACAAGCTCAGCTACACGCTGTACAACTCGCTGAAGCTGTGTCCCAACGACGGGAACTACAGCAAGGGCCCGGTCGGCGCCTTCTTCTGTGACGATCACACGCATTTCGAAGCCGCGGGCGCGCGGCAGATCGCGGGCGTGGTCGCGAAGGCGTTGCGGGATCAGCAGATTCCGCTCGCCTCCTATCTCAAATGAGGAGGTGATCGAGGATGGCGTCCTCGCCACGCCGGTACGCGATCGTCGGGCTCGGGTCGCGCGCGGAGCTGTTCGTCCGCGCGCTGGCCGAGCACGCCGAACTGGCGGCGTTCTGCGACCGGAACCGGACGCGGATGGCCGTGCACAACCGATGGCTGGCGGAGGAGACCGGCCGGGCGCCGGTCCCGTCGTATCCGGCGGAGGAGTTCCTGACCATGCTGGACAAGGAACGAATCGACGTCGTCGTGGTGTGCACCCCGGACCACACGCACGCGCAGCTGATCGCCGACGCGCTCGACGCGGGTCGTGACGTGATCACCGAGAAGCCGATGGCCGTGGACGCGCCGGGATGCCGCCGGATCCTCGAGGCACGGCGGCGGACCGGCGGCAGGGTGATCGTCGGGTTCAACTATCGCTACAACCCGGTACACCGGCGGATCCGCGACCTGCTCGCGGACAGGGTCGTCGGCGACATCGGCTCGGTCCACTTCGAGTGGCTGCTGGACACCCAGCACGGCGCCGACTACTTCCGCCGGTGGCACCGGGACAAGGCGGCCTCCGGCGGGCTGCTCGTGCACAAGGCGAGCCATCACTTCGACCTGGTGAACTGGTGGCTCGACGGCAGGCCGGAGTCGGTCTTCGCGATGGGACGGTTGTTCTTCTACGGCGAGGACAACGGCGATCGCCGCGGTCTGCGCCGGGAGTACGAGCGAGCGACCGGCGAGCGCGAGGCGGACGACGACCCTTTCGCGCTCGACCTGAGCCTGTCGCCCAGGCTGGCCGCGTTGTACCGAGACGCCGAGCGGGAGGATCACTACCTGCGGGATCTGAACGTCTTCGGACCCGGCGTCACCATCGAAGACGACATGACCGTGCTCGCGCGGTACGAGGGCGGGCCCCAGCTGAGCTATCACCTGGTCGCCTACTCGCCGCGTGAGGGCTACCGGGTGGCGTTCACCGGCAGCGAGGGCAGGCTCGAACTCGAAGTATGGGAGAACGACCACGCCCGGCCGGCCGCCCGTGGCAACGTCCCGGTGAGCCGTCCGCCGGGCTCCGACCAGGAGGCCGGAAGCCGGGCGAGGCTGACGGTGCAGCGGCACTGGGAGCCGCCCGAGACGCTCTTCGACGGCCCCGTCGGCGCGGGCCATGGCGGCGGTGACGAGCGCATGCTCGCCGATCTGCTGGACGGAGGGCGGGAGAACGCCGACCACCTGGCGGGGATGTGGTCACTGGTGGTCGGGCTGGCCGCGAACCGGTCGATCGCGACCGGTGCGGCCGTCGACGTCGGGGATCTCTTGACGGAGCTGGGAATGCGGTGATGACGCAGGGGATTCGAAGCCGATCAAAGGTGGCCTGCACGGCCCTCCTGGCCGGGCGATGGGCAAAAGTGCCTCGACACTAGAGGCGCCGCCGTCCCCGGTCAAGACGTTGTGTTGAGCGGCCGCGTGGTCCTATCGTGTCGTCGAAGCGCTTCGACAGTTCGGGTCACCGCAGATGCCGAGGGAGGCCACCATGGCCAACGGACACCGCCGCAAGACGGCGGTTTCGCTCCTCGTCGTGGCTTTCCTCCTGTTGAGTGGCACTGTCGTGACCGCGTCGCCCGCTCCGGCACGAGCGGGCCGTCAGACTGTGGACCTCGACCGGGACTGGCGGTTCTTCCGCGGGGACGTACCCGGTGCGGCGAACGCCGGATTCGACGACTCGGCCTGGGCGCGAGTGACCGTGCCGCACACCTGGAACGCCGAAGACGGACAGGACGGCGGCGGTGACTACTACCGCGGGGTCGGCTGGTACCGCCGGTCGCTCGTGGTGCCGCCGCAGGCCGCGGGCAGGAAGCTCTGGCTGCAGTTCGACGGTGCGAACACCACCGCGGTGGTCTGGGTCAACGGCGTACGGCTCGGCGAGCACAAGGGCGGCTATTCCCG
The DNA here is from genome assembly GCF_055575975.1 of Amycolatopsis sp. NPDC033938. Taxonomy (NCBI): domain Bacteria; kingdom Bacillati; phylum Actinomycetota; class Actinomycetes; order Pseudonocardiales; family Pseudonocardiaceae; genus Amycolatopsis; species Amycolatopsis sp. NPDC033938. The sequence goes on along the minus strand of NZ_JBVIRO010000006.1, from coordinate 321,947 downwards.
GTTCCGGTTCGACGCGACCTCCGTGCTGCGGCCGGGACGGGACAACCTGATCGCGGTCAGCGTCAGCAACGCGCCGGACGCCGCGGTCGCGCCGCTGTCGGGCGACTTCACCATGGGCGGCGGCCTGTACCGCGACGTCAGCCTGGTCATGACCGACCGGGTGCACGTCGACATGCTCGACTTCGGTGGTCCGGGCGTCTACCTGCGACAGCGTGACGTTTCGGCGCGCGGCGCGGTGATCGACGTGACCACCAAGCTCGCCGGCGGCGACGCGAAGATCCGCACCCGGATCACCGGGGAGCACGGCATTCCCGTCGCACAGGGAACGACCGGAGTGCGTCCGGCGGGGGCCTCGGTCGCGCAGACCCTCGTCATCGACCGGCCCCGGCTCTGGGCGGGACGCACGGACCCGTTCACCTATCAGGTCGTCGTCGACGTGCTCGACCCGAGAACCGGGCGGATCGTGGACACGGTGACCGAGCCGCTCGGCGTCCGCACCGTGACGGTGGATCCGGACGAAGGCTTGCGTCTCAACGGAAACCACCTGCGCGTCCAGGGCGTGAACGTGCACCAGGACCGGATCGGAAAGGGTTTCGCGATTTCGCCGTCGGAACTGGCGGAGGACTTCCGGCTGATGTCCGAAATGGGCGTGAACGCGGTGCGGACCGCGCACTACCAGCACGGGCCGCGGTTCTACGACCTCGCCGACCGGTACGGCTTCCTCGTGTGGACCGAGATCCCGCTGGTCAACCTCACGGGCGCCACCCGGGGCTTCACGACCAACATCGAGCAGCAGACGAGCGAGCTCGTCCGGCAGAACTTCAACCATCCATCGGTGGTGTTCTGGGGACTGGGCAACGAACTGTGGAACGACACTCCCGAGGTCAACGAACTCGTCGCCGCGCTGACCCGGCAGGTCACGGCCGAGCGGCCGGGCGGCATGACCGCGTATGCGAGCTGCTGCGTGTGGGACCGCGGCGTGCTGAACTCGCATACCGAGATCAGCGGCTACAACAAGTACTTCGGCTGGTACACCGACTCGACCGCGGACTTCGGGAAATGGGCCGACGAACTGCACGCCGCCGACCCGTGGCGCAAGATCGGCATGAGCGAGTACGGCGCGGGGGCGAGTGTCCACCAGCACGAGGAGCGCCCGGCCCGGCCGGTGCCGGATTCGGACTGGCATCCCGAGGAGTACCAGGCCACATTCCACGAGGACTACTGGCGCGCCATCGAGAGCCGCCCGTATCTGTGGGGTGGATTCGTCTGGGTGATGTTCGACTTCGCCTCCGACGGTCGCAGCGAAGGGGACACCTACGGCCGCAACGACAAGGGCCTGGTGACCGGCGACCGCCAGATCCGCAAGGACGCCTATTACTGGTACCAGGCGAACTGGACCAAGAGTCCGGTCGTCCACCTCGCGAGCGGCCGCTGGACCACCCGAACCGCTTCGAAGACCGACGTCAAGGTGTACACCAACGCCGACACTGTCACACTGCGCGTCAACGGCAGGCAGATCGGCACCACGCGCAGTGGTGCCGACCGGGCCGTCGTCTGGCCGGAAGTCTCCCTGAACCCCGGGCCCAACGTGGTCACGGTGTCCGGAGTCAAGGACGGCCGTATTCACACCGACCAGGCCACGTGGACCCTCACGGGCTGACGATCACCGATTTTTGTGGAGGAAAACCCCTGATGTCCAAGCGATTACTGGCCGCCGCGATGGCCGCCATGCTGGCCATCGCCGGCTGCGGCTCCGGAGCAGGCAGCGGCGATTCGAAAACGCTGAAGCTGTGGCACTACGAGGCGCCGGACAGTGCGATGGGCGTGGCCTGGGCCGAAGCGATCAAGCAGTTCGAAGCGAGCCACCCCGGGGTCAAGGTCACCTTCGAGGAGAAGGGGTTCGAGCAGATCCAGAAGACGGCGCCGATGGTGCTCAATTCGAGTGACGCGCCGGACGTCCTGGAATACAACAAGGGCAACGCCACCGCGGGACTGCTGTCCAAGCAGGGGCTGCTGACCGACATCAGCGACGAGGTGACCAAACGCGGCTGGGACAAGCAGCTCACCCCGGCGCTGCAGACCACCGCCCGGTACGACGAGAACGGCGTGATGGGGTCCGGGAACTGGTACGGGGTCCCGAACTACGCCGAATACGTGAAGATCTTCTACAACAAGGACATGTTCGCGCAGCAGGGTCTCGAGGCGCCCAAGACCATCGAGCAGCTGACCGCGGCCATGGACAAGTTCGCCGCCGCCGGGGTCACCCCGCTGGCCGTCGGCGGATCGGAGTACCCGGCGCACCAGGTCCTGTACCAGCTCGCGCTGACCAAGGCCGACCGCGCCTGGGTCGACCGCTACCAGCGCTACACCGGCAAGGTGGACTTCCACGACGCCGCGTGGACCTACGGTGCGACGACCTTCGCCGATTGGGTGAAGAAGGGCTACATCAGCAAGGACTCGGCCGGGGTGGACGCCGAGGGCATGGGCACCTCGTTCATGCAGGGCAAGTACCCGATCATGATCAGCGGCAGCTGGTGGTACGGCAGGCTGGTCCAGAGCATCAAGAACTTCCAGTGGGGTTCGGTCCCGTGGCCGGGGATGACCTCCGGGTCCGCCGGCAATATGTGGGTCATCCCCAAGGGGGCGAAGAACCGGGACCTCGCGCTCGACTTCATCGCGATCACCATGTCCCAGCCCATTCAGGACAAGCTGCGTGAGGCCGGTGGTGTCCCGGTGGTGAACAGCCCGACGCCGCCCGCCGACCCGCAGTTGAAGGAACTGGTGGAGGACTTCACCGCACTGTCCACACAGGACAAGCTGGCGTTCTATCCCGATTGGCCCGCTCCCGGGTATTACGACGTCCACGTTTCGGCGACGCAGAAGCTCATCACGTCGAGCGCCTCGCCGTCACAGGCGCTCGACGAGCTCGCCAAGCCCTACGAGGAGAATCTGGCGAACATCGGGAAATGACCAGAGGACGAGGAAGTTATCTGCTCTTCCTGATCCCCGGCGCGCTGCTGCTGATCGCGGTGATCCTGGTGCCGTTCGCGATGAACATCGGCATCAGCTTCACCCAGTGGTCCGGCGCCGGCGATCCGAAGTGGACAGGACTGGAGAACTACCGGCGGTTGTTCGCGGACGACGTCTTCTGGGCGTCGTTCCGCCACAACCTCGGGCTCGTGGTGGCGATGGCCATCGTGCCGACGGTGCTGGGGCTGATCGTGGCGGCCGCGTTGTTCGATTTCGTGGCCAAGCGGTTCGGGACGCGGGCGGCCAGTGTGCTGCGTGCCTGTGTCTATCTGCCGCAGGTGCTGCCGATCGCGGTGGCAGGCGTCGTGTGGAGCTGGATCTTGGCGCCCGAGGGGGCGGTCAACGAACTCCTCTCCGCCGTCGGCCTCGGGTCGCTCGGCCAGAACTGGCTGGGCGACCCGGATGTCGCGCTGTGGAGCGTGATGGGCGTGATGGTGTGGATCCAGGTCGGCTACCCGGTGGTGATCTTCATGGCCGGGATGCAGCGGGCGGATCCGTCACTGAACGAGGCGGCCGAACTGGACGGCGCGTCGTGGTGGGGCCGGTTCTGGCATGTGACCGTGCCGCAGCTGCGGCCCGAGGTCTTCGTGGTCCTGCTGACCTGCACCATCGCCGCGTTGAAGGTGTTCGGGCCGATCTACGTGCTGACCAGGGGAGGTCCAGGAGGTTCGACGAACGTGCCGTCGTACTACTCGTTCCAGAACTTCTTCGAGAAGACCCAGGTCGGCTACGGCGCGGCGATCGCGACCGTGCTCACGGTCCTGATCCTCGTCCTCACCACGATCTTCCTTCGTATCCAGAGGCGGGGTGAGCGCGCGTGAAACGGCATCTGACGCTTTGGTCGTTGATCGTTCTCGCGGTCGTGATGCTCGCGCCGTTCCTGATCGTGGCGGTGAACGCGCTGAAGTCCCCGGCGGAGTACGCCGCGGACGGCCCGCTGTCCTTTCCCGACGGGGTGTACCTGCAGGGATTGATCGACTTCTGGGTACGGGTGGACTTCGGGCAGAAGCTGCTCAACAGCGTCGTGATCAGCGGGTCGGTCGCGGTGCTCGCGGTGGTGATCTCGGTGCTGAACGCCTACGCGCTGGGCATCGGGCGGGTCCGCGGCCGGACGTGGATCCTGGTCGCGTTCCTCATCGCGAACACGCTGCCGCAGGAAGCGCTGGCCTACCCGCTGTACTTCCTCGCCAACGAGACCGGTCTGTACGACACGCAGCTCAGCGTGATCATCATCTTCACGATCATCCAGGCCGCGTTCGGTACCTACCTGCTGTCCTCGACCTACGTCGGGTTCCCGCACGAGCTGCTCGAGGCCGCCTATCTCGACGGCGCGAACAAATGGCAGACCCTGGTGCGGATCGTGGTCCCGATCAGCAAGCCGACCCTCGGCGTGCTGTTCGTGTTCTTCTTCATCTGGACGTGGAACGAGTTCTTCCTGCCGCTGATCCTGCTGATCTCCAACGACACCCAGACCGTCCCGGTCGCACTGGGTGTGCTGCAGGGGCAGCGGATGATGGACGCGACCATGACCAGTGCCTCGGCGTTGCTCGGGGTCATCCCGGCGATCGCCTTCTTCCTGATCTTCCAGCGGACGTTGACACGTGGCATTACGGCAGGGGCGGTCAAATGAAATTCAGCAACGGCTACTGGCTGCTGCGTGACGGAGTGCAGGCGGCGCATCCGGTCGAGGTGTACGACCTCACCGCCGGGGACGGCCGGATCGTGGTGCACGCGCCGACCCATCGCATCCGCCATCGCGGCGACCTGTTGAAGGGTCCGGTGGCGACGGTCGGGTTCTCCTCGCCGATGCCGGACGTGATCGGAGTGAGCGTCACGCACTTCGAGGGCGGATTGCCGCAAGAGCCCAGTTTCGCACTGTCGACCGTCGACGAGGAGGCGAAAGTCTCCGAGGACGGCCACACGCTCACCGCCGGCTCGTTGTCGGTCCGGTTGCACCGCGGCGACGGGTGGAAGGTCGACTTCGTCGCGGGCGACAAGGTGCTCACCACCAGCGGGGCCAAGGGCATGGGCTTCATGAGCCTCGACGGCACACACCATGTCCGTGACCAGCTGGACCTCGGCGTGGGCGCCCAGGTCTACGGGCTCGGCGAGCGGTTCGGGCCACTGGTGCGCAACGGCCAGGTCGTCGACATCTGGAACGCCGACGCGGGCACGAGCAGCGAACAGGCCTACAAGAACGTCCCGTTCTACCTGACCAACGCCGGTTACGGCGTGTTCGTCAACCATCCGGGGAACGTGTCCTTCGAGGTCGCCTCGGAAGCGGTGTCGCGGGTGCAGTTCAGCGTCGAGGGCCAGTCGCTGGAGTACTTCGTCATCTACGGTCCGAGCCCGAAGGAGATCCTGCGCAAGTACACGGCGCTGACCGGAAGGCCGGCGCTCCCGCCCGCGTGGTCGTTCGGACTGTGGCTGTCGACGTCGTTCACCACGTCCTACGACGAAGAGACCGTCTCGAGCTTCGTCGACGGCATGATCGAACGCGACCTGCCGCTGAGCGTGTTCCACTTCGACTGTTTCTGGATGCGCGAGTTCAACTGGTGCGACTTCGAATGGGATCCGCGGACGTTCCCGGACCCCGTCGGCATGCTGGAGCGACTGAAAGCACGGGACCTGCGCATCTCGGTGTGGATCAATCCGTATGTGGCGCAACGGTCGCCGTTGTTCGCCGAGGGGGTCGCCGGCGGTTACCTGCTGCGCAAACCGAACGGTGACGTGTGGCAGTGGGATCTTTGGCAGCCGGGGATGGCGCTGGTCGACTTCACCAACCCCGCCGCGCGCGAGTGGTACGCGGGCAAGCTGGCCGCGCTGCTCGACCAGGGCGTGGACTGCTTCAAGACCGACTTCGGCGAGCGGGTTCCGACGGACGTCGTCTACTTCGACGGATCCGATCCCGAGCGGATGCACAACTACTACACCTACTTGTACAACAAGACCGTCTTCGACGTGCTCCGCGAACACCGCGGCGAAGACGAGGCCGTGGTGTTCGCCCGCTCGGCCACCGCGGGGTCGCAGCAGTTCCCGGTGCACTGGGGCGGCGACTGCGAGTCGACCTACGAGTCGATGGCCGAGAGCCTGCGCGGCGGGCTTTCCCTCGGCCTGTCCGGTTTCGGGTACTGGAGCCACGACATCGGCGGCTTCGAAGGCACTCCGGATCCGGCGCTGTTCAAACGCTGGATCGCGTTCGGGATGCTGTCCTCGCACAGCAGGTTGCACGGCAGTTCGTCCTACCGGGTTCCGTGGTTGTTCGACGAGGAGGCCGTCGACGTCCTGCGGGTTTTCTCGAAGCTCAAGGCGCGGCTGATGCCGTACCTGTGGCACGCGGCGACACAGGCGTCGGCCGAGGGCATCCCGATGATGCGGGCGATGGCGCTGGAGTTCCCGGCCGATCCGGCGTGCGCGCATCTGGAGCGGCAGTACATGCTCGGTGACTCCCTCCTGGTCGCCCCGGTGTTCTCCGACGAAGGCGAAGTGACCTACTACGTTCCGGACGGCGTCTGGACCGACTACTTCACCGGCGAAGAGATCCAAGGGCCCAGGTGGGTGACCACGGTCTGCGACATGCTCACCGTCCCGTTGCTCGTGCGTCCCAACACCGTCCTGCCGCTGGGCGCGGTCGACGACCGGCCGGACTACGACTACGCCGACGGCGTCACACTGCGGCTGTACCAGCTGGAGGACGGCGCCCGGATCACCACCACCGTCGGCGGCTCGACGTTCCACACCCGCCGGGAGGGCGACAGCGTCCACGTCGACGCCGAGTCCGCGCCCCGATCCTGGCAGGTGGCCTTCCCGGAGGGTGAAGATCCGATCGTGGCGACGGGAAACGCCTTGACGATCGAAGGTGTCCAATGAGGATCTTCGCCGCCTTCTTGATGCTGCTGGGTCTCGTCGTCGCGCCCGCTCAGTCGGTGAGCGCGGCGCCGGTCGCGCAGGCGCGTGAACAGCACCAGGTCGGCTACGACAAGTACTCACTCACCGTGGACGGCCGCCGGATCATGCTGTGGTCCGGCGAGTTCCACTACTTCCGGCTGCCCAGTCCGGAGCTGTGGCGGGACGTGCTGGAGAAGATCCGGGCCGCCGGGTTCACCGGCGTCTCGCTGTACTTCCACTGGGGCTACCACTCTCCGGCCCCCGGCGTGTACGACTTCAGCGGCGTGCGGGACGTGGAGCGGCTGCTGAGGATGACCGAAGAGCTCGGGCTGTACGTGATCGCCCGGCCCGGCCCCTACATCAACGCCGAGACCACCGGTGGCGGTTTTCCCGCGTGGCTCAAGACGGTCGACGGGCGCGCGAGGTCGAGCGACCCGGGCTACACCGCCGCCTACCGGGAATGGCTCGGCCGGATCAACCCGATCCTGGCCCGCCACCAGGTCACCCGTGGCGGTTCGGTCATCGCGTACAACGCGGAGAACGAATACGGCGCCAACGTCGACCCGCTCTACATGGAACAGATCCAGCAGAAGGCCAGGGCCGACGGGATCGACGTGCCGATCGTGCACAACAACTGCTGCAACGGCGACCTGCCGAACTGGTCGTCCGGCCAGGGCGCCGTCCAGATCCCCGGTGTCGACGACTATCCGCAGGCGTTCAACTGCCCCGATCCGGATACCTGGGGGACGTGGGGCGAAGGGGTCACCCGGCGGTTGCGCGACGACGCCCCGGTCTACGCCGCCGAGTATCAGGCGGGCGCCATCGACCTGAACAACGCGGGCTACGAGAAGTGCCGGGAACTGACCGGCCCGGACTACATGAAGGTGTACTACAAGTCGAACGTCGTCGGCAGCGGCGCGACGATGTTCGGCTACTACATGCTGTACGGCGGCACGTCCTGGGGCTGGTTGCCGCAACCCAACGACGTCTACACCTCCTACGACTACGGCGCGGCCATCACCGAGTCACGCGGGCTGACCGAGAAGTACGACGAGTTCAAACGTCAGGGCTACTTCATGACCACGGTCGCGCCGTTGCGGAAGACGGACGCGGCCACCGCGCCGAAGTCCGCGGACCCGGCCGTCTTCACCCAGGCGAGGTCCAATCCGGACACCCGTACGCAGTTCGTCCTCGTCCGCCACGCGGATCGGCGCGCGGCCACGGATCTTTCGACCACTTTGGACTGGTCGACCCCGGACGGCGACTACTCGGTGCCGGTCCGGGTCGACGGACGGGACGCCAAGGTCCTGGTCGCCGGATACGATCTCGGCGGGCAGCGGCTGGTGTGGTCGAACTCGGAGATCCTGACCCACGTCACCGCGGACGGCCGCGATGTCGCGATGCTGTACGGGCGGCAAGGTGAGCAGGGGTCGACGGTGCTGCGGTATTCGTCGGCGCCGGACGTGCGCGTGCTCGAAGGTGACGTGCGAAGCTCGTTCGACGGCAAGGATCTGCGCCTCGACTACACCCACTCGGGGCTGGCAAGGGTGCTCGTCTCGGGTGGCGGACGGCCGCCGATGCTGCTCCTGCTCGGCACCGACGAGACCGCCGCCCAGTTCTGGCGGATGGACACCGAGGCCGGGCCGGTGCTGGTCCGGGGCACCTCGGTCGTGCGTGAGGCCAAGATGGCGGGCGACAAGCTCGTGCTCCGGGCCGACACGGACGCACCGGGCGACGTCGAGGTCTTCGCTCCGGCACGACGGCTCGTCGTCGGCGGCAGGCAGGTCGAGACCAGGCGCACGCCGAGTGGTTCACTGCTGGGGGCTCTGCCGGGGCCGCGTGCGGTGACCCTGCCCGCGTTGTCCGGCTGGCAGTACCGGGCCGAAGCGCCCGCCACCGGTGACACGGGCTGGACGGTCGCGGACAAGACCACGGCCGCGAGCCCGATCAAGCCGAAGACCCTGCCGGTCCTCTATTCCGACGAGTACGGCTACCACCACGGCAACGTCTGGTACCGCGGGGACTTCACCGCCGACGGCAGCGAGAAGAAGGTGTCGCTGAACGCCATCACGGGTAAGGGCGGCAGCTATCTGGTGTGGCTCAACGGGCGTTATCTCGGGTCCGCCCTCGGCGGTACGCAAGCCGATTCGGAACCGCCAGTGAATCCCGACCCCGGCCGCGGTGACTTCGCGGTGCCGGAAGGGTTGCTGGCCAAGGGAAAGCCGGCCCGGCTCTCGGTACTCGTGACCAATATGGGCCACAACGACGACTGGACGGCCGACGACACCAGGTTCAAACAGCCTCGCGGCCTCTTCGGGGCGGCGATTGGCGACGCGAAGATCTCCTGGCAGATCCGAGGCGGTCGCACCACCGACGCCGAACGCGGCCCGCTGAACGCCGGCGGTCTGTACGGCGAACGCGAGGGCTGGCATCTCCCCGGCGGTGGTCACGGTCGCTGGGAGCGGCCGCCCGCCACCACGGAGCCGGGGGTTTCCTGGTACCGCACCACGTTCCGGGCCGACACGCCCAAGAACCAGGACGTCTCGGTGGCGCTGCGGTTCGGGGAGCGGGCAGGGAAGTACCGGGTGTTCGTGTTCGTCAACGGCTGGAACATGGGCCAGTACGTCAACGGCGGTCCGCAACGCGACTTCGTGCTGCCGGCCGGGGTGCTCAAGAACGCGAACACCCTTTCGCTGGCGGTGGTCTCGACCGAAGCCGGGGCGGGCGCTCCGGTGCCGGTGAGCCTCGTTCAGCTGGGGAACCACTGGACCGGGGGTTCGCGGTAGGGGGAGCGGTGAGGCGTGGGCTGGGTTGGCGGCACCTTCCCCAGTACATGATGGCCCCCTTCCCTGCGCCTAGCGCAAGGAAGGGGGCCATCATGTACTTTCCGCGAGCAACCCCGCAGGCCACGCATAGGTGCGTAGGAGAGGTCCGTTTTGACCCGAATCGCCACTCACGACCACCTGTACCGACGCCACACCGCCAGGCACTTACGACTCAGGCCGCTAGGAAGCCGCCGGACCGGTGCTGCCCCGTTCGGTCAGCCGGGGTGACAGCAGCCGGACTTCACCCTGGCTTCCGTCGTCCAGATGCCGCATGGCCATCTCGACGGCGAGGCTGCCGAGTTCGGCGGCCGGTATGGCGATCGACGTGAGCTGGACCGACTGTGCCTCGGCCATGTCCTCCGGGCAGACCGCCAGCACCGAGATGTCCTGCGGTACCTGCTTGCCGCGGCGGCTCAGTTCGGACAGCAGCGGGCCGAGGATGGCCTCGTTGTGCACGACCAGCCCGGTGACGCCTGGGTGTTTGGCGAACACGTCGTCGAGGCAGGCCCGGAGCGCGTCGTAAGAAGGAGCGCACGGGAACGAGCCCGCGCGGATCTTGCGTTTCGAGGCGGTCTGGCGGAAGCCACGCAGGAAGCGTCCCGCGTAGCTCGTGCCGCGCTTGTAGACCGCGGGGGAGGGGCCGATCAACACGACCTCGCGATGCCCGAGGTCGGCCAGATGCGTGACGCTCGTGGCGCCGGCGGCGGTGAAGTCGAGATCGACGCAGGTCAGGTCGCCGGGGTCGGCGGGAACGCCGATCAGCACCACCGGCCGGTGCAAGGATCTCAGCACCGGGAGGCGGGGTTCGGAGGTCTCGACGTCCATCACGATCAGCGCGTCCGCGATGGCGGACGCGGCGATCCGGCGCAGGCCGTCCGGGCCTTCGTTCTTGGTCAGCAGCAGCACGTCGTGGTCGTAGGTGCGGGCCTTGGTGACCGTGCCCGCGACGAACTGCATGACCACCGGGACGTTCAGGTCCGTCCGCAGCGGGACGACGAGCGCGAGCACGTTGGTGCGGCTGCTGGCCAGCGCGCGGGCGCCGGCGTTCGGGTGGTACCCCAGTTCGCTGATGCTGTGCTGGACGCGGCGACGGGTGTCCTCGGAGATCGAACGCCTGCCCGAAAGCACGTAGGACACGGTGCTCGGGGAGACCCCGGCCGCTCGGGCGACATCTGCGATGGTGACCATGCTTCGATGATAGTGCGGAGTCGAATCGATTCGACGACCTCGGGCCGTCTCACGCGCCGCCCTTGCTCAGCTCGATCAGTCTCGGCAGGCTTTCGGACGGCAGCTCGACCCCCCGATAGGCCATGAGCTTGCTGAACTGGCGCATGGGCATCGACGCGACCATGCGCATCCAGTCGGCGCTGTCCCGCGCCTGCTTGCTCTGACCGTCGGGCAGGTTCGCGGCGAGCAGCGCGCCGAGTTCCGGGCCGACCAGAGGGTGGCCGAACCACTGCTCGACCGTCGAATCGAGCGACAGAACCGGGACGATGACGTCACCCGCCAGCGTGATCGGCGTTTCGGCGACGATCCGCGCCGCGTCCCGCCCGATTTGGACGGTGTAGTCGCCGGGGGAGACCACCCACCGGCTCAGTTCGATGTCGTACCAGGCGAAAGCGCGGCGATCGAGGGTGAGCTCGACCCGGCGGGTCTCACCCGGTTCGAGGGAGATCTTGGTGAACGCGCGCAGTTCCCGTGCCGGGCTGCGCACCGGAGCCGCGCTGGTGGCGACGTAGACCTGGACGACGTGTTTCCCGGCGCGGGTCCCGGTGTTGGTGACGTTCACCGCGACGGTGGCGGAGTCGTCGCCCGTCGTGGTGACCGTGAGGTCGCCGGTCTCGAAGGTCGTGTAGGACAGGCCGTGGCCGAAGGGGTAGCGGACGGCGACCTCGGCGGTTTCGTAATAGCGGTAGCCGACCATGACCCCTTCGCCGTACCGGACGTGGCCCGATTCGCCGGGGAAGTTGAGGTAGCTGGGGTTGTCCCGCAGCCGCAGGGGGATGCTCTCGGCGAGATGGCCCGACGGGTTGGTGATTCCGAAGAGCAGATCGGCGATCGCGCTTCCGCCCGCCTGGCCGAGCAGCCAGCCGTCCAGAATGGCGTCGACGTCGTCGTGCCACCCCTCCAGCGAAACGACGCCACCGTGGGAGAGGACGACCACGGTGCGCCTGCCCGTCGCCGCGACCGCCTTGATGAGCTCGATTTGTGCCGCCGGGAGGTCGATGGTCTCCCGGTCGAAGCCTTCGGATTCGTCCCGTTCACCCAACCCCGCGAACACCACCGCGACGTCGGCCTGGCGGGCGATTTCGACGGCGTTGTCGGCCAGGCCGCTCGCGTAGGTCACGGAGTTGCTGAGCTCCCGGATCGCGTCGAGCGCGGCGTCGACCCGGGTGGGGTTGACGTGGGAGCTGCCGCCGCCCTGGAAACGCGGGCTCGCGGCGAACTCGCCGATGACCGCCACCGCCGACCGCGTGTTCAACGGCAGCACGTCCCGGTCGTTCTTCAGCAGGACCGCGCAGTCGGCGGCGACCTGTTTCGCCACCTTGTGCTGCTCCTCAGGATCGATGTCGCCTGCCGGGGGCACCGACCGCCCGATGAGGCCGAGAACGCGGCGGACACTCCGGTCGACGACGGCTTCGTCCAGCTCGCCGTTCCGGACCGCCGCCACGATCTCGGCGTCGCCGCTGCCGCCGGTACCCGGCATTTCGAGGTCCAGCCCCGCGGCGAGCGCCGCGACCCGGTCGTTCACCGCGCCCCAGTCCGAGACGACGGTGCCGTCGAAACCCCACTCGTCCCGCAGGATGTCGGTGAGCAGACGGCGGTTCTGTGACGCGTAGACACCGTTCACGCGGTTGTACGAGCACATCACCGTCGCCGGACGCGCCTCTGTCACGACACGCTCGAACGCCGGGAAGTAGATCTCGCGCAGGGTCCGCTCGTCCACGTCCACGCTGACCCGCATCCGGTCGGTTTCCTGGTTGTTGGCCGCGAAATGCTTCACCGACGCGCCGGCGCCCTCCGCCTGCATGGCCCGCACGTAGGCGGTGGCGAGCACCCCGCTCAGGAGCGGATCCTCGGAGTAGTACTCGAAATTGCGGCCGCACAACGGGGAACGCTTGATGTTCACGCCGGGGCCGAGCACCACCGAGACCCCGGCGGCCCGTGCTTCCCGGCCGATGGCCGCGCCGACGCGCGTCGCGACCTCGGGATCCCAGCTGGAACCCACCGCGACCGACGGCGGGAAACAGGTGGACGGCACGCTGTCGTGGACGCCGAGATTGTCGGCCTCGCTGTCCTGCCGTCGCAGGCCGTGCGGGCCGTCGGAGAGCAGGATCGACGGGACACCCGCCTCCTCGATCGCTTCGGTGTGCCAGAAGTCGCGGCCGGACAGCAGCGACGCCTTCTGTTCGAGCGTGAGGTCGGTGGATTCGATCGGCGAGGTCAACGGGTTTCCTTTCCGGCGGTGATCTGTCCACTGTGTACTCGGCTGGTCTTCATGGTGGGGAGCCGCAGGAATCGCGCACCGCGAGGGTCGGCCAGAGCACGACGCGGTGTACCGGCCGGTCGATCGGATCGTCCGCCCTGGCGAGCGCGAGTTCGGCGGCCAGCGCCCCGAGACGGTGCTTCGGTGGCCGGACCGCGGTCAGCGGCGGATCGGCCACGGCGGCCACTTCGTCGTCGTAGGACACGATCGTGAGCTCGTCCGGGATCCGGATACCCCGCTCCTGCGCGCGTTCCACCATGCCGATGGCTTCCCGGTCGGCGTGCACCAGGAGGGCCGTCGTGCCCGTGCTCCGACACCGATCGAGGAGTTCGTCGGCCTCACCCGGCCAGCCCGGGAGACCGTATGGCGGAATGTCCATCGCGGGCACTTCTTCGGTGCCGATTCCGAGCGACTTCAGCGTGGTGCACCAGCCGATCCGGATTTGTTCGCTGTGCGGGCTCTGCCGGGACAGCACCAAACCTATCCGGCGGTGCCCCAACGCCGCCAGATGGCGGACGGCCACTCCCGCGCCGATCACGTGATCGGTGACGACGGCGTCCAGCGCGATCGAAGGCAGTTCGGGCGGCGGGAGGCGTTCGACCAGTACGACGGGTACGGAGAGGCCGCCGAGCCACCGCAGCAGTTCGACGCCCGCCCGGCCGGTGGTGCTCGGCGCGACCAGCAGGGCCTGCACGCCGCGGTCGAGCAGTTCGCCTGCCCGGCGCCGGTCTTCGGCGGGGTCGTAGCTCGACGCCCGCGTGAGGAGCCGCCCGCCCGCCGCGGCGAGAGTGGCCTGAGCACCCCTGATGACCGCGGGCCAGTAGTACTCGACCGACGGGGCCACCATCCCGACGAACGCGGTGGCGACGGCGGGAACGGGACCGGAGTGCGGTCGTGGTCGTTCCGAGTGGCGCGGTGCGCTGATACCGCCGTGTACCCGCACCACGAGCCCGCGATCGGCGAGCACCATGACGTCCCGGCGGACGGTGACCGCGGACACGCCGAGCAGTTCGACGAGGTCGGTGAGCCGGACGGTGCCCTCCGCCCGCACGGCGGCGAGGATGAGGTCACGGCGCTGGGTCGCCAGCTTCGGACTTTTTCCGGCCATCGTTCGATTCCGTTCGAGGTTGAGCGCTTTTGATCGTTTCGTTGACCAGTGACTATGCCAGGCAGTGAGCTGATCCTCACGACTCCACCAGGAGGAACGGCAAAGGAGCCACCTCGATGATCGTGGTCTCCTGGAAAGGAAGTGCCTGTGGCCAGAAGACTCTTGGGCGCGATCGCGCTGGCTCTGACACCAGTGCTGAGCGGAGGCCTCGCCCCGCCGGCGGGCGCCGACGTGCCGGCGAGTTCGGTCACGATCCGGGTGGATCCCTCGTACCGGCAGCAGCCGTTCGAAGGGTGGGGGACGAGCCTGGTCTGGTTCGCCAACGCCACCGGCGGTTACCCCGAGCCGATCCGGCGACGGCTCGTCGACCTGCTGTTCGGCGAGAACGGCCTGAACCTCAACATCGCGCGCTACAACATCGGTGGTGGCAACGCGCCCGACGTCCGCAAGGACTACATGAAGGCGGGCGCGACGATGCCCGGGTTCTGGCAGGCGCCGCCGGGGACCACGCGTGAGAACACGGACTGGTGGGAGCCCGCGAACCCCGCACACTGGAACTGGGACGCCGATGCCGCCCAGCGGTGGTGGGTGGACCAGATCAAGCACAAGGTGACCAAATGGGAGGCGTTCAGCAATTCGCCGCCGTGGTTCCAGACCGTCAGCGGGTACGTGTCCGGCGGTTTCGACTCCAGCGTCGACCAGATCCGCGCCGACCGGGTCGACGACTTCGCCGAGTATCTGGTCCGGGTCACCGAGAAACTGGAACGGGCGCACCACATCAAGTTCGACACCATCGCCCCGCTCAACGAGCCGAACACCCCGTACTGGGGGACACAGCTCGGACCGGACGGGCAGCCGACCGGCGGACGGCAGGAAGGCGCGCACGTCGGACCCGAACTGCAGCAGAAGGTCCTTTTGGCACTGCGTAACGAGCTGAACGGGTCATCGACGCGGGCGAAGGTGTCCGCGATGGACGAAACCAACCCCGGCGTCTTCACCCAGAACTGGAACGCCTACGACGGCGCGGTGCGGGCGGCCGTCGAGCAGCTCAACGTGCACACCTACGGCACCGGCATGCGCACGAGCGCGCGGGACATCGCCAAGGGTGCGGACCGCGAGCTGTGGATGAGCGAGGTCGAAGGCACCTGGGGGACCGGTACCGACTTCACGAGCATGGAGCCCGGACTGGGGATCGCCACCCGGATGGTCGGCGACATGCGGGAACTGGAGCCGTCGGCCTGGGTGTTCTGGCAGCCCATCGAGGACTCGATCCCACAGGCGGCGGCGGGGAAGAACTGGGGAAGCATCCACATCCCGTTCAACTGCACCGCCGCCGACACCCTCGAGACCTGCCTGATCAAGCCCAACACCAAATTCCACACCATCCGCAACTTCACCCACCACATCCGGCCCGGCGACCGGTTCGTCAAGGTCGACGAGCCGTCGAGCGTGGCGGCGGTGAAGTCCCACGGGCTCGGGGCCACCGTGGTGCACGTCAACAACTCCGCGGACACCCGGAAGGTGACCGTGGACCTTTCACGGTTCGGTTTCGCCCTGCCTTGGGCTTCCGTGACGCCCGTGGTGACCAGTGCGGCCGGCGCGCTCGTCAAAGGCGCGCCGGTGCGGGTGACCGGACGATCCGCCACCCTCACCGTGCCGGCGAAGTCGGTGACGACCTTCCTGGTGGACGGTGTCGCCGGAGTCTCCCCGGACGCCGCGGTCGTCCAGCCGGGACAGGTCCAGCGGTTGCAGGGGATCGCGAGCGGCAAAGCACTGGCACCGAACGGCGACGCGTCCGGTGTGGTGATCCGCGCGACGGACGCCGCCGACAAGGCGCAGCGGTGGAAACTGCGGAAGCTGACGCCCGGCGACAGCAACCGGGAACGTTACGCCGTCGTCAATGTGGCCACCGGCAAGGAACTCGCGGTGAACGGGGCCGACGCCGTCCTGCGGCCGCCGTCCGCCGGCCCACCGGACCGGGCCGGGCAGTGGATCATGTCGACCTCCGGTGACGACAGCTGGACGTTCGTCAACGCGGCGACCGGGAGGCTGCTCGACGTGTCCGGGCAGTCCACAGTGGATGGTGCGAAGGTCTCGACGTGGACGCCGACCTCGGGGGCGAATCAGCGGTGGGCGGTGACCGGCGGGGCGGGTAAGTAGCGGGCGGGTCGTGAAAGCCACTTTCCGAGCAAAAGTGCCCGATTTGGGCCGAGTCGGTGGTTTCGCGTGGCTGGATGGATGGCGCGTGTGATCAGACGGAGGACATGTGTGACTGGATGGATTACACGCGGGAGCGGCAGGTTTCGTCGCGTGTTCTCCGTCGGATCACGCGTGCTCTCCGTCGGATCACGCGTGTCGTCCGATGGTGAGTACCTAAGGCACGATTGGCCTTCACGCGAATCGCCACTCACGACCAACCCGACCCATACGGCACCGGCGCCTCACCGCCTCACCGCGTGTTTTCGGTGACGCCGAGTTCGTAAACGGTGGTCTGCCGGTAGGTCTCTCCCGGCCGGAGGACGGTGCTGGGGAAGTCCGGCCGGTTCGGCGAATCGGGGAAATGCTGCGCTTCGAGGGCGAAACCGGCACCGGGGCCGTACGGACGGCCGCCGGTGCCGGTGAGCGCGTCGGTGAGGAAAGTACCCGAATAGAACTGGATGCCGGGTTCGGTCGTCAGCACGGTGAGGACGCGGCCGGACACCGGATCGCAGGCGCGCGCGGCGACGCTGAGCGACGTCGTGTCGCTCCGGTTGAGCACCCAGTTGTGGTCGTATCCGTGTCCGGCGCGCAGTTGGGGGTCGTCCAGGTGGAGACGGGCGCCGATGCGTTCCGGACGGCGGAAGTCGAACGGCGTGCCGTCGACCGGTGCCGGGTCACCGGCCGGGATCAGATCCGGACCGACAGGGGAGAAATGGTCGGCGTTGATGGTCAGCCAGTGGTCGTGGACGTCGCCGGAGCCTTCGCCCGCGAGATTCCAGTAGGTGTGGTTGGTGAGGTTGACGACCGTCGGCGCGTCCGTGGTGGCCTGGTAGCCGATGGTCAGCCGGTTCCGGTTGTCGAGGCTGTAGACGACCTCGGTGGTGAGGGTGCCGGGATAGCCCTGGTCCCCGTCCGGGCTGACGTGGGTGAGCCGGACACCGGCGGCGTCCGCGTCGGCGAGGCCGGTCGCGGCCCAGACCTTGGTGTCGAAGCCTTCGCTGCCGCCGTGCAGGCTGTTCTCGCCGTTGTTCAGCGGGAGCCGGTACTCCTGGCCGTCGAGGGTGAAGCGGCCGCCCGCGACCCGGTTCGCGTACCGCCCGACGATGGCGCCGAGGAAGACCCGCGCGGCATCGGGACGGTTGTTCGCGACGTAACCGGCGAGGTCGCCGAAGCCGAGGACGACGTTGGCACCGTGTCCGTCGCGACCGGGCGCGTGCACCGACTGGACGACCCCGCCGTAGGTGAGGATCCGCACGGTGACGCCGTGGTCGTTGGCGAGGACGTACCGGTGCACGTCCTCGCCGTCGACGGTGCCGAGGTGCTCCTTGCCGACGGTGGGGGCCTTCGTGACCACACCCATTCCCGAGCCTCCGATGTCCGGTTCGCCGGTCTGCGTCCGGCGAGCGCTGTTAACGCTAACACGGGCCGAGTCAGGTTCGGGTGAGTCGCTCGTGGAGCGGTGACCGGCGGCCAATGTCCTCAGTGGACGGTGTGGCGGCCACCTGGGTGACGACGAAGAAATTGCCCCTTGTGCCCACCAGAGGAAAGCGCTTTCCTGTTCTTGCCGGAATTCGGCCGTCCGTGTGCGGACGCCAGAAATCCCTTGGAGGTAAGGCATGTCTCCACTCACTCGACGGACGCTGTTGAAAAGCGGTGTGGTCGCCGGGGCGGGCGCCGCGCTGCCGCTGACGGTCCCCGTTCCGGCCGCGTACGCGGCGGAACCCGGCGAACCGACCGAGATCCGCTGGCTCGACGGTCGCCCTCCGGGGGAGATGGTCGGGGTGACCTGGGGAGTGCCTTGGCCGAAAGGCCGGATACGGCCGGGTTCGCCGTTCGGGCTGCGTACCGAGGACGGTGCCGAGGTGCCGGTGCAAAGCTGGCCGATCGGGTACTGGCCGGACGGCTCGCTCAAGTGGAGCGCCCACGCCGTGCCTGCCGGCGCCCCGGCCGCCGAGCGGTACCGGCTGGCTCCCGGGCCCGCGGCGGCTCCGGCCAAGGCGGTCACGGTCACCAGGCGGAACGGGAAGATCGTGGTGGACACCGGCGTGCTGAGGTGTGTGCTCAACACGGCCGGAAAGGTGCTGATCGACGAGGTGGCTCGCGGGGGCAGACCTGTCGCCAAAGCGGGTGAGCTGGTGTGCTTCCGTCAGAACGGTACCGACGAACTGGACGAAGGCGCGTCCAAACGCGAGCGCTACACCGGTGCCGTGCGTCAGGTGATGGTCGAGCAGAACGGGCCGGTGCGTGCCGTCGTGCGGATCGACGGCGGCCACCGCGCCGAACACGGCGGCCGTGAATGGCTGCCGTTCACGATCCGGCTGTACTTCCACGCCGGCGCCGAGAACTTCCGGATGGTGCACAGCTTCGTCTTCGACGGCGACGCCGACAAGGACTTCATCCGCGGGCTCGGAGTCCGTTTCCGGGTCCCGATGACCGACGAGCCGCACAATCGGCACGTGCGGTTCGCCAGTGCGGACGGTGGCCTGTTCACCGAGGCGATCCGCGGGATCACCGGGCTGCGCCGCGATCCGGGTGCGGCCGTTCGCCAGGCACAGGTCGAGGGCAGGCGCACGCCTGAGGTGTCCACCTGGGACACCCGGGTGAGCAAGCGGCTGGAACTCATCCCCGCGTGGGGTGACTACACGCTCAGCCAGCTGACCGCCGACGGCTACGCCATCCGCAAGCGGACGAAGGCGGGCCGCGGCTGGATCCACGCCGCCGCAGGTGCTCGCGCGGGCGGCTTCGGGTACGTCGGGGGAGTGAGCGGCGGCTTCGCGTTCGGCATGCGGGACTTCTGGCAGCTGCATCCCACTCAACTCGACGTCCGCGGGGCCGCGGGGGACTCGGCCGAGGTCACGCTGTGGCTGTGGTCGCCCGACGCCAAACCCATGGACCTGCGCTTCTACCACGACGGCATGGGTATGGACACCTATCCCGAGCAGCTCGAAGGCCTCGAAATCACCTATGAGGACTACGAGCCGGGGTTCGGCAATCCCTACGGTGTCGCGCGCACCAGCGAGCTGACGTTCTGGGCGCTGGACGCGACGCCGCCGGCCGAGCGGCTCGCCGCACAGGCCGCGGTCGTACGCGCCTCGCCGCTGCTGGTGACCACGCCCCAGCGGATGCGGGAGGCGGGTGTGTTCGGCGACTGGTCGCCGGTCGACCGGTCGACGCCGGCCAAGGCCCAGCTCGAAGACCGGCTCGACTTCCTCTTCGACTTCTATCGGCGTCAGGTCGAGCAGCGCCGGTGGTACGGCTTCTGGAACTACGGCGACGTGATGCACACCTACGACGAAGACCGGCACGAATGGCGCTACGACGTCGGCGGGTACGCCTGGGACAACTCGGAACTGAGCACCGACCTGTGGCTTTGGTACAGCTACCTGCGCACCGGCCGGGCGGAGGTCTTCCGGATGGCCGAGGCGATGACCCGGCACACCGGGGAAGTGGACGTCTACCACATCGGCAAGTACGCGGATCTGGGCACACGGCACGGCGTGCAGCACTGGGCGGACAGCGCCAAGCAGTTGCGGATCAGCACGGCGGCCAACCGCCGGTTCCTCTATTTCCTCACCGCCGACGAGCGGGTGGGTGACCTTCTGCACGACCTCGTCGACGCCGACAAGACGTTCCTGGCGCTCGACCCGCTGCGCAAGATCCGCACCGAGCCGTACGAGCCCGATCCGAAGGCGCTGGCGGTCGGGCTGGGGACGGACTGGGGTGCGCTCGCGGCCGCCTGGTTCACCGAATGGGAGCGCGGCGGCGACCCGATCGCGAAGACGAAACTGCTGAACACCTGTACCGCGATCGGCAAATTGCGGAACGGGTTCATCACCGGGGAAGGCCGGTACGACCTCACCACCGGCACCTTCGCGACCGACACGGTCGCGGTGTCGGTCTCCCACCTCAGCGCGGTGTTCGGGCTGGTCGAGATCTGCGGCGAGATCATCGCCGCCACGAGCCTGCCCGAGTTCGAACGTGCCTGGCTGCAGTACTGCACGTTGTACAACGGCACGGCCGAAGAGCAGATCGCCGCGGTCGGAAAGTCATTCGGCAGTCTCAACCTCAAGCAGGCGCATTCCCGCCTCACCGCCTACGCCGCGGCGAAGAAGAACGACCCGGCGCTGGCGGCGCGGGCCTGGGCCGAGCTGGCCAAGGGGGAGGCCGGATATCCGGCGACGTCACCATGGCGGAGCACCAGGATCACCGGCCCGGCGGTGCTGAATCCGGTCGACGAGGCCACCTGGGTGTCGACCAACGCGACCGCGCAGTACGGGCTGGCCGCGATCCAGTGCCTGGCGCTGGTGGGGGACCGGATTCCCGGGTGACACCCGACGGGAAAGCGGTTTCCCGAACTGGCGGCGGCCGCCCCGTGCGGCCGCCTGCCAGCGCTCGCGGGCCGGAAGACGAGCCATTGTCTCGCCGTGACCCGTCCGCTAACATCGCCGTGACACAGGACCGAATCGTTTCGACAACCCGATTTCCCCTTCCCCTGATCACCGATTGATCACCACGCCCGAAAATCGCCCTGATGGGCCTCAGGCCATTCGTCGAAGCGCTTCGATTTCCCCGCGATGGAGTCCCGATGAGCAGAGCAGCTCTCTTTACCCGCCTACGCAGGACGGGAATGTTCGCTATGGCGGTGGCCCTCACCATAGGCCTCGCCTCACCCGCTGTCGCGGACGAGCTGAACGATTATCCGTTCCGCGATCCCGCACTGCCGTTGAACACCAGGGTGGACGACCTGGTGAAGCGGCTGACACTGGCGGAGAAGGTTTCGTTGCTGCACCAGTTCCAACCGGCGATCCCGCGACTGGGCGTCCCCGAATTCAAAACGGGGACCGAGGCGCTGCACGGCGTCGGCTGGACGACGGAGCGGAAGAACGGCAACGTCGTGACCGCCAACGCCACGGTCTTCCCGCAGGCGATCGGGCTCGCCTCCACCTGGGACCCGGCGTTGATCAAGCAGGTCGGCGCGGTCGTCGGTGACGAGGCGCGGGGCTACCACTCCCAGGACCCGGGGTTCTGGGGTCTCCAGCTGTGGGCGCCGGTGGTCAACCTGCTGCGTGATCCGCGATGGGGGCGCAACGAAGAGGGCTACTCGGAAGACCCCCTGCTGACGGGGGCCATTTCGACGGCGTACGGCAAGGGGATGTCGGGCGATCACCCCCAGTACCTCAAGACCGCGCCGGTACTGAAGCACTACTTGGCCAACAACAACGAGATCCGCCGCGACACCACGTCGTCCAATCTGCGCCCGCGGGTGCTGCGTGAATACGACGAGCAGGCGTTCAAACCGGCGATCGCGGCCGACGCGGCCACGGGCGTGATGGGGTCGTACAACCTCGTGAACGGCCGTCCGGCGACGGTCAACCCCGACCTGAACGACGTCGTGCGGAGCTGGACCGACAAGACGCTCTACAACGTCAGCGACGCGTCCGCGCCGTACAACCTCACCGGCTCCGAGCAGTACTTCAAGACCAACGAAGAAGGCTTCTCGGCCGCCCTCAAAGCCGGTCTCGACGGCTTCACCGTCGACAACCAGAACCCCGCGCCGACCATCGGGATCATCAACTCCGCGCTGGCCAAGGGACTGCTCGCCGAGTCGGACATCGACAAGGCGGTGAAGCACGTCCTGAGCGTCCGCTTCCGGCTCGGTGACTTCGACCCGGACGGCGGTCCGTACGCCAAGATCGGCAAGGACGTGGTGAACAGCCCGGCGCACCGGCAGCTCGCCCGCAAGTCGGCGGCCGAGGCCATGGTGCTGCTGAAGAACGACCGCGGTGCCCTGCCGCTGGACCCGAAGCGCAGCGTCGCGGTCATCGGGCCGCTGGAGAAGACCCTGTACACCGACTGGTACTCCGGCGGGCTGCCGTACAAGGTGACCCCGGTGGACGGGATCAAGGCGCGGCTCGGCGCCGGGGCGAAGGTCAGCGACACCGAGGCAGTCGACCGGATCGCCCTGCGCGAAGCCTCCACCGGCAGGTACCTCAGCGGTGGGACGGGTGACACCGGCGCGGTGCTCAAGGCAGGCGCCACCAGCGTCGGGGCCACCGAGCAGTTCGACGCCTTCAACTGGGGCGAGGGCGTGCTGACCCTGCGCAGTGTCGCCAACGGGAAGTACGTCGAGCGGCAGAACCTCTCCAACGCCACCAGCCCGTTCGTCAACCAGGCTCCGCAGCCGCGCGACTGGTTCGTCCAGCAGCAGTTCAAACTGGAGGACGCGGGTGACGGCACGGTCGTGATCAAGTACGCCGGGTACGAGATCCCGAACGACTGGGACGGGCCGAACAGCTACCTCACCGTCGCCGCCGACGGCACGCTGACCCTGGGCTCGCCGAACGCGGCCGGAGCGACCAAGTTCCGCAAGGAGCAGCTCACCTCGGGGATCGACAGCGCGGTGAACGCGGCGCGATCGGCCGAAACGGCGGTCGTGGTCGTGGGCAGCATGCCGTTCATCAACGGACGGGAAGACCACGACCGCACCACGACGGCGCTGGCGGAGAGCCAGAGCGAGCTGATCAAGGCCGTGCGCAAGGCGAACCCGAACACCGTCGTGGTGGTCGAGAACAGCTATCCCACGACCTTGAACTGGGAGCAGGAGAACGTCCCGGCGATCGTGTGGACCTCGCACGCCGGACAGGAGACCGGCAACGCGCTCGCCGATGTGCTCTACGGCGACGTGAACCCGGCGGGCCGTCTCACCCAGACCTGGTACCGCTCGGATGCCGACCTCCCGGACATCCTCGACTACGACATCATGAAACGCGGCACCACCTACCAGTACTTCAACGGTGACCCGCTCTACTCCTTCGGGCACGGTCTGTCGTACACGAACTTCCGCTACAGCGATCTGCGGCTGGGCAAGCCGGGTCCACAAGGGACGTTCGAGGCGACCGTGAACGTGACCAACACCGGGAAGCGCGCCGGTGACGAGGTGGTCCAGCTCTACACTCGCCAGCTGGTCTCCCGCGACAAGCAGCCGAACCAGCAGCTGCGTGGCTTCGAGCGGGTGAACCTGCAGCCGGGACAGACCAAGACGGTGCGCCTGTCGGTGCCCGACCTCAGGCATTGGGACGTCACCCGGGGCAAGTGGGTGCTGGAGTCCTCCGTCCACGAGGTGATGGTGGGCGCGTCCGCCGCCGACATCCGGCTGCGGTCGGCGCTCCCCGTCCGGGGCGAGCAGATCCCGCCGCGTGATCTGGCCAAGGACACCAGGGCGATCGACTTCGACGACTACTCGGGTGTCGAGCTGGTCGACGAGAGCAAGGCCCGCGGTGAAGCGGTCGGTGTCGGCGCGGGCGACTGGCTGCGCTTCAGCGACGTGGACTTCCGTTCCGGGGCGAAGACGTTCACGGCCAAGACGGCTCGTGTCCAACCGGGAACGTCCACAGTGGAAATCCGGCTCGGGAGCCCGCGCGGACGAGTGGTCGGCACCGCGCAGATCGCCAGCACCGGTGACAAGTACCAGTACTCGACCACCTCCGCGACGGTGTCCGGGCTGAGCGGACGGCAAGACGTCTACCTCGTCTTCACGTCCGATTCGAGAATCAGCACGTTCTCGTTGCGGTAGCGGTCCCGAAGTGAACGAAGGAGGCGTGCCGTGGTGAGAGTCCGGATTCCGCTGCTCGTCGGCGCCTTGCTGGCAGGCGTCCTCGCGCCGCTGCCCGCGCAGGCTCTGCCGGGAGCTCCGGCTTGCGGCACGCCTCCGACCCGGGAACGGCAGATGCTCTGGTACGACCAGCCCGCCAAGGACTGGGAAAGCCAGACCCTGCCCATCGGCAACGGCGCGCTCGGCGCCACCGTCTACGGCGGGATCGCACAGGAGCATCTGCAGTTCAACGAGAAATCGCTGTGGTCCGGCGGTCCCGGCGCCGATCCCGCCTACACGGGCGGCAACTGGGACTCGCCGCGGCCCACCGCACTGGCCGAAGCGCGGAAGGCGATCCTGGAGAACGGACCGCAGCAGCCCGAAGCGATGGCCGCGTTGCTGGGACAGCCCAAACGGGCGTACGGCAGCTATCAGAGCTTCGGCGACGTCTACTTGGACGGAGCCGAACCGGCCGAGGTCAAGGACTACCGCCGGGAGCTGGACATCTCCCGGGCACTGAGCCGCGTCGGTTACGTCGCCGATGGGGTGCGGTACACGCGGGAGTCGTTCGTGAGTCACCCGGACGGCGTGATCGTCGTCCGGGTGAGCGCGGATCGGCCGGGCGTGGTGTCGTTCACCACGAGGCTCACCTCGCCACATCCGAAGTCGACCGTGTCCGTCTCCAACGGCCGGATGACGCTGGCGGGCAAGCTGGCGGACAACGGGATGGCGCTCGAGGCGCAGCTGCTCGTGCGGAACCAGGGCGGGAGCCGGACCGATTCCGCCTCCGGGGTCACGGTGTCCGGTGCCGACTCGGTGACCTTGGTACTGGCCGCGGGCACCGACTACGTCCACCGGTATCCGGACTACGTCGGCGTGCCCCCGCATCGGCGGGTCGGCGCGACGGTCGATTCCGCGGCGCGGAGGTCGTTCGACGATCTGCTCGCCCGGCATGAGCGCGACTATCGCGCGCTGTACGACCGGGTCACACTCGACATCGGCCAGCAGGTGCCGAACGTGCCGACCGACAAGCTCCTCGCCGCCTACACCGGCGGGCCGAGCGCGGCCGACCGGGCGCTGGAGGCGCTGTTCTTCAACTACGGCAGGTATTTGCTGGTCAGCTCGTCGCGACCAGGATCGCTCCCGGCGAATCTGCAGGGCGTCTGGAATCCGTATTCGTCGGCGCCGTGGTCGTCCGACTACCACGTCAACATCAACCTGCAGATGAACTACTGGCCGGCCGAGGTGACCAACCTCGGCGAGACCACGCCGCCGCTGTTCGACTTCATCGACCGGCTTCGGCCGCGTGGCAGGGAAACCGCCAAGACCATGTTCGGCGCCGGTGGTTTCGTACTGCACAACGAAACCAACACCTTCGACTACACGGGCGTCCACGACTGGCCGACCGCGTTCTGGTTCCCCGAGTCCGCGGCCTGGCTGTCGAGGCACCTCTGGGAGCACTACGAGTTCACCCAGGACCGCGCCTTCCTGCGCGAGAAGGCCTACCCGATCCTGCGGGACGCCGCGCGGTTCTGGCTGGACTCGCTCGTGGCCGACCCCCGGGACGGGAAACTCGTCGCGGTTCCGTCCTATTCACCCGAACACGGCCCGTACACCGCCGGAGCGGCGATGTCGCAACAGGTCGTGTGGGACCTCTTCACCAACGTGCTGGAGGCGGGAGAGGCCCTCGGTGGCGATCAGGCCTTCCGTGCCCAGGTCGCCGCGGCACGGGCGAAACTGGATCCAGGCCTGCGCGTGGGATCATGGGGACAGCTGCAGGAATGGAAAGAGGATCTCGACGACCCCGCCGACACGCACCGGCACGTGTCGCATCTCTACGGGTTGCATCCGGGTAGGCAGAGTTCCCCGCTCAGCACGCCGGAACTCGCCGCGGCCGCCGAGAAATCGCTGACCGCGCGTGAAGGAGGCGGAAGCGCTGGGGCACCAGGCTGGAGCCGGGCATGGAAGGCCAATTTCTGGGCCCGGCTGTTGAAGGGCGAATCGGCGTTCGCGGCATTCCGCGACCAGTTACGTTTCCAGACGTTGCCGAATTTGTGGGACAACCATCCGCCTTTCCAGATCGACGGCAATTTCGGCGCCACCGCCGCGGTCGCGGAAATGCTGGTGCAGAGCCAGACCGGAACGGTGCATCTGCTCCCGGCGCTGCCGCCGGCCTGGCCCTCGGGGCAGGTGAACGGACTGCGGGCACGTGGCGCGTTCACCGTGGGCGCCACCTGGCGAGCCGGTCAGGCCGTCGAGCTGAGGCTGTGTTCCGACCGGGGTGGCGCGGTGTCGTTGAAGAACGACCTGCTCAAGAAGTCTTTCCGGGTCCTCGACGCGCATACGGGCAAACCCGTGCGGTGGACACGGACCGGAACCGACACCATTCGGCTGGACACGCGACCGGGCGGTGCCTACCTCGTCTCGTGAGTGTTTGGGTCGTTCTGGCCAAGAGTGATCGGCAGCAGCGGCTTCGGGAGAACGCGCAGTCGGGGGTATCGGTCACGACAACTTTGCCTTACCCCTCAATTAAGTACCCACGGCGGGCGAGCCTGGTAGCGGCCGGGCCTCACCCGTCGCGGACGACCATCACGAGCCTCAGTAGCACCACTCGCCGCAACGGCTGCGCGTGAAGGCCCCCTTCACTCGGCTGAGCCGAGGGAAGGGGTCCTTCACGCGGATCAGCCGAGGAAACTCGACCTTCACGCCTTCCCCAGCACATGATGGCCCCCTTCCTTGCGCCTACCGCAAAAAAAGGGGCCATCATGCACCTCACGCCAGCAAGTCCGCAGGATACGAGTAGGTACCTAAGAGAGGGTTCGCTCTGACGTCCCGGATCACCCGCGACCCCCCAAGCGGCTCTTGACCATTCAGCGTAATTGCTGCTTCACTTTGTCGAAGCGCTTCGATATCCGGCGCCTAATTCACCACTATCCGCGCAATGGTGCACGGAAGGAAACCCGGCCATGCGTAGTTCAGTACGATCCCTGATGAGCAGTGTCGTCATGGCGTTGGTCGCCACCCTGGTGATCGGGGGGACGGCACAGGCCGCCACTTGGAGTTCCTCGGACAAGTGGGCGTCCTGGTCCAACAATGGTTACACCGTCCGCAACAACGTCTGGGGCGGCGGCGCCGGCGCGCAGTCGATCTGGGCGAACTCCTCCAGCAACTTCGGTGTCTGGGCGGACCACCCGAACACCGGCGGCGTGAAGTCGTATCCGCATTCGGCCAAGAACATCGGCCGCCAGCTGAGCGGGCTGCGGAGCCTTTCCAGCAGTTTCAACGTATCCAGGCCGGGAAGCGGCGCGTACGCGACGGCGTACGACATCTGGGCGAACAACAACGCTTACGAGATCATGCTCTGGATGAACAAGCAGGGCGCGGTGGGCGCGATCGGGTCGAAGCAGACCACGGTCTCCGTCGGCGGCCACACCTGGGACGTCTACCGGGGGAGCAATGGCGCCAACGCGGTGTTCTCCTTCCTGCGGACCTCCAACACGAACGCGGGTTCGGTGGACGTGCTGGCCATCATGAACTGGATCAAGAACCGCGGCTGGTACGGCGACGTGACGGTCGGTGAAGTCCAGTTCGGTTTCGAGATCACCTCGTCCAGCGGCGGGATGAACTTCACCTCGAACAGCTATTCCGTTTCCTCGTCCTGATCAGCTCCTGACGGGCATCGGCCGCGCGAAGCGCCGGTGCCCGTCAGGGACCAACCCCGTATCGGTATCGGTATCGTCGGCCTGGGAGTGTCTCCATGCGAATGCGTCGAACGGTCGCTGTTCTCGCCATCGCCGCGTCGGTTCTGACCCCGGCGACGGCGGAAGCCGCGCCGTCGGGTGGTGGCCGGCCGCACGCGGTCACGTTGACCGAGTCCTCCCTGCAAGGGGTGCACGGCACGGCTCCCGACGTCACGGTCCGCAACGTCCTCACCGTCACCGGGAACGGGGCGGCGCTGCGTATCCGGCTGGGCAATCCGTTCGGCGGCACCCCGCTGGTCGTGCGGTCGGCGTGGGTCGGTTTGCAGCCCACGACGCATTCGCCCGCCCTGGTGCCCGGTTCGAATCACCGTGCCACGTTCGGGTTCAGACGGACGGTGACGGTGCCGCCGGGCGGCACTGTCTGGAGTGACCCGCTGCCCATGACCGTGCGGTCCGGCGACCACGTCGCGGTGAGCGTGTACGCGCCGGGGTCGCCGATCAACGACCACACCTTCCCGCCGCCGGAGACCAACACCCCCGGTTCGTTCCTGTCCGCCGGACCCGGTGACGCGGGATCGGACGAGTCGGGGACCGCGTACGGTGCTTTCTCGCCCGGCAACCTGTGGTGGGTGGACGCCGTCAGCGCCGTCTCCGCCGCGCGCGGCACCATCGTGACACTCGGCGATTCGATCACCGACGGCTACAACGCCTTCGGTGGCGGCCCGCGCTGGACCGACGTACTGGCGGCGCGGATCGGGCAGCTGCCGCCGGGTCGACGGCTCTCGGTGGCCAACGCCGGCATCAGCGGGAACACGGTCAGCGTCCAGCCGAACCCGTACGACCCGACCAACCAGTGCTGCGGCCCGCCCGCCCCGTTACGGCTCGACCGTGACGTCCTTTCACTGCCCGGCGTGAGCCACGTACTGCTCTTGGAAGGCACCAACGACCTCGGCGGCGGCGACCACGCGCCGGCCGCGCCCGCGGCACAGGTCATCGACGCCATGCGGACCATCGCGGCGAGGGTGCACGCCGCCGGGCTGAAGATGATCGGTGCCACCGTCCTGCCGATGTGCAACGCTGCAGGCGGCTCGAAGGAGCAGGCCCGCCTCGCGGTCAACGAGTGGATCCGTACGTCCGGGACGTTCGACGCGGTGCTGGACTTCGACGCCGTGATGCGCGATCCCGCCGATCCGACGGTGATCCGTCAGGCCTGGCGGAGCGACTGCTACCACCCGAACGCCGCGGGCGACCGCGTCCTGGGCGAGTCGATCGACCTGTCGGTGTTCGGCCTGCCCCGGTCCGCCGCGCTCGCGCCTGCCGGTGAGCAGCGCCTCGCCGGGTAACCGGTGGCGATGGTGGTGCTCGGCTTCATGCCGGTGACCTGAGCGCGTGTCCTTGAGCAACATCCGAGCCGGCCCTTGTGTCCATGAA
Source organism: Amycolatopsis sp. NPDC033938 (assembly GCF_055575975.1). Taxonomy (NCBI): domain Bacteria; kingdom Bacillati; phylum Actinomycetota; class Actinomycetes; order Pseudonocardiales; family Pseudonocardiaceae; genus Amycolatopsis; species Amycolatopsis sp. NPDC033938. The sequence continues at coordinate 292,687 of NZ_JBVIRO010000006.1, read as the reverse complement.
GGAATTGGGACACTCAACGTCCCAATTCCTTCATGGACACGCTAGGCGGCCCGCCGAATCGCCGGTGGGGTTTCAACCCCGCGAGCCAGGCCGCAGGCACGAGCAGGTCCGAAGAGAAGGTTCGCTTCAAGCCCTTTGCTACTCACGACCCCCTGCAGAACCGCGCAGAGCGTCATCAATCGGACGCTAAGCCTCGAAGATCAGTAACGCGGCGCACCCCCCTCAGCAGGGAGCTACCTGCCCGCCGCCAGGCAGCGAAGGCCTCCTTGAGGGGCTCGCCTTTGCTTACCCACTGGTGTGGAGCTTGTGCGGGTTGCCGGTGTGGTCGGGTGGGGAAGATTCCGGCCGTTGAGCGTCCGGAATCTTCCCCGCTCGGTCACCGGTCCACCGGTCGTGATCAAGATGCGAGACCGGACGACGATGCCCGCCGCGCTGACGGAGCCGACAGCGTCAGTACCTCCGGCTGCGGAGCCGCGCAGCAGCCGCTGCTCGTCGCCGCTTCGGCCGGTTCGTCGAACAGGCCCGAACCGCCGCAGACGCCGGTCTCGGTCATGCGCAGTTCGACGCGCGCGGCGGCGTCGTGGTCTCCGGCGAGCTGCGCGGCGATGCTGCGCACCTGCTCGTAGCCGGTCATGGCCAGGAACGTCGGTGCCCGGCCGTAACTCTTCATCCCGGCCAGGTAGAAGTCCCTCTCCGGATGGGCGAGTTCCTTCGCGCCGTGCGGGTACACGGTGCCGCAGGAGTGCACGTTCGGGTCGATCAGCGGCGCGAGGGCGACCGGTGCCTCCAGCGTCGCGTCCAGGCCGAGGCGGATCTCGGAAAGCCAGGTCAGATCGGGACGGAACCCGGACAGGGTCACGACTTCGTCCACCTGCTCGATCCGCTGCCCGGAGGACGAGACCAGGGACAGGCGTCCATCGCCGTCGCGTTCGACGACCTCGGTGCGGAACCCGGTCACCACCCTGATCTGCCCCGAGTCCACGGCCGCCTTGGCGCGCAGCCCGAGCGCGCCTCGTGCGGGGAGCTGGTCGGCCTCGCCGCCGCCGAAGGTGTTGCCCACCGCGCCACGTCGCAGGACCCAGCTGATCCGGGTGTCGTCGTTCGCCAGTCCGGACAGCGCCACCAGCGCGGTCAACGCCGAATGGCCGCTTCCCGCGACCACCACGTGTTTGCCCGCGTACCGCGTCCGCACCGTCTCGTCGGCCAGATTCGGGACCCGGTAGGCGATCCGGTCCGACGCGGCACGTTCTCCCACCGCCGGAAGCCCTTCGCCGCCCAGTGGATTCGGGGTCGACCAGGTGCCGGACGCGTCGATCACCGCCCGGGCGGTGACGCGTTCCTCGGAACCGTCGGCGGACCGGACGTGCACCGTGAACGGCTCGTCGTCGCGGCCGCTGTCGACGACCCTGTCCCGTCCCCGGCGCGCCACCCCGATCACCTCGGCGCCGAACCGCACCCGGTCGGCGAGCGCCTCGGCCAGCGGACGCAGATACGAACCGGCCCACTCCGAACCCGTCGGATACCCCTCGCTGCCGGGTCGCGTCCAGCCGGTCTTCTCCAGTAACCGCCCGGCAGCGGGGGCGACGAGTTCGGACCACGGCGAGAACAGCCGCACGTGATTCCACTCCGCCACGTCCGCGCCTGCCCGCGCGCCTCGTTCCAGCACCAGTGGTTCGAGGCCTCGCTCCACCAGTTCGGCGGCCGCCGCCAGCCCTACCGGACCGGCCCCGATCACCACGACAGGCAGCTCGTTCATCCCCATGCACCTTTCATCGATCCATCTCGATTAAGTCGATGCGGGGGACTGTATCGACCGGCGTCGATTGACGCAACCATCGATTCTGGTCGATACTGTGCGGTATGACCTCGGTTGTGCCCGTTCCCCTTGCCGGTCTCCTGCCCGAGCGTGAAGCCGCGACCTACGCGGGGTGGTTCGCCTGCCTCGCCGAACCGACGCGGGTCAAACTCCTGCACGCCGTCGCGACCTCGCGCAGAGGGCTGACCGTCGGTGCGCTGACCGAGATACTCGGGACCAGCCAGTCCACCTGTTCCCACCACGTGCGGAAACTGGCGGAAGTCGGCTTCCTGCACCTGCGCAAAGAGGGCACGGCCACGGTCGTGACGATCAACCAGGCCTGCTGCAGCGGACTCCCGCACGCCGCCGACGCGGTCATGGGCCTGCTCGCGCCGCGTCCGTGCTGCCCGGACAACTTGCCGGAGGACGTCACCATCCGTGCCCTTCGCGACGACGACCGGGATGCGGTTCACCGGCTCCACGGCGAGGGGATCGAGGGGGAAGGGCTGCCCGGACATCGTTGGGTCGCCGAACTCGATGGCGAGGTCGTCGGCTGGACCGCCGCGATTCCGGTCTCGGCGGGCGGGTGCTACCAGGGTGTCGCCGAGACGTCGGTGTACGTCGGCGAAGGTCATCGCGGCCGAGGTGCGGGGAAAGCCTTGCTGTTCAAACAGGTCACCGAAGCCGACGCCGCCGGGCTTTGGACACTTCAGACTTCGGTCCTCACCGACGATCGCGCCGGTATCGCCCTGCACCAAAGTGCCGGCTACCGCACCGTCGGCATCCGCGAACGCGTCGCGCGGCTCGACGGCGTTTGGCATGACGCCGTCTTCCTCGAACGCCGCAGCCCGGTCAACTAGCTCCGGCGTGGACCAGGTCCCGTGGCGGCGGGACCCGGCGCGTTACGCGGTGACGAGCGAGAGGCCGTAGGTCTGCAGGATCTCGTTCACCGGCTGGAACCAGGTTTCCCCGCCGGATCCGCAGTTCCCCCAGCCGCCGGAGGTGACTCCCTGCGCCTGGTCACCGGTGATGAAGGAACCGCCGGAATCGCCGGGTTCCGCGCAGACGTTGGTGCGAGTCATCTGGTAGACGGCGCCCTGCGCGTAGTTGACGGTTTCGTTGTGCCCCAGCACCGTCCCGCAGTGCCAGTGCGTCGTCGAACCCGACCGGCACACCGAAGTGCCGACAGGCGCGACCCAAGATCCTCGGACGAGTGCGTCGCTCACCGTGCCCCAGCCGAGGACGACCGGCGCGGTCCACCAGCCGTTGCCGATCCGGATGAACGAATAATCGTTGCCGGGGAACGACGAACCGGAGAAGCTGCCCATCGCCGAGCCGTCCCAGCCCACGACCGAGCTGCCGGCTCCGCCGCAGTGGCCGGCGCTGACGAAGCCACCGTGGACGGAGAATCCGATCGAGCAGCGGGTGTTCCCGTTGATGTAGTAGGGATCCCCGCCGACGGTGCCCGCCGCGAACGGAGCGGGCGCCGGTGCTGCGACGACGGTGATCGGCCCGGATTTCCTTGCCGTGGCGAGGAAATCGTCGAGGTCGGCACCGTGTGCGCCGGGACGTACGGCGACCACCACGGTGCCGCTGCGGGTGTCGGTGCGCCAGCCGCTGACCGCGGCGGGAGCGGGTTTGGTCTGGACCGACGAGTCGATCGCGGCCTTCGCGGCGTCGAGTTTCGCCGCGCTGACCGCGACAGTGGCCGGTTCGGCACCGGCTCGCCGGACGGCGGAAGCGGCCGCGGGGTCGGTCACCCCGACGACGAGCTTGCCGCGGGCCGGATCGAACCAGGCGCCGCCGAACGCCGCGCCCGCGGCGTCCCGCGCGGCGGGCATGACCCGGGTGGCGGTCATTTCCTGGGCGAGCCGGGTTTCCGCCTGTGCGGCGGTGAGCCCCAGATCCCGCTGCATGGCGGCGATCAGCCCGGGTGACGCCAGTGCGACGGGAGCGAGGACGGCGGCCGTGAGGCTCGCGGTCAAGGCGGCGGCGCCGCCGAGTGCCAGGGCGATTCTTCGACGCATGGAGGACTCCTTCAAGGTCGGGGGAAAGAAACACACTGCTCGCCGAGTGTGCGGCCCTGGTGTGGAGCGAGTCGAGAATTGTCCGGTCTTCTGTCCGGACTTCCGAGATCCCTTGCCGGCCAAGGGAAGAAAGTTCTTCACCGGCTTCGCCGCGACAGTGGCGACAACATTCGCGCCATCCGCCCTGATGCGGCAACGACTTCGGGGTTCGCGGTACCGTATGGCGGTGATGGGGGGAGGAGGGTTCGTTGGTGATGATGATCGTTGACCGCAGAAACCTTTGCCGCCGCCTGAACTGCGAGGACGCGGAGTTCTGGCTGGGGCTGTGCGCCCCGCATTGGGCGCGCTGGCACGACGGGCTCGATGCCCTCGACCAGTCCGACGACGAAAGGCCCGCCCCGCCGCGCAGCGTGTTCACCGCTCCGGTTCAGGCGGGCAGTGTGTCGCGGCGCGCACGGGCCGTGACCGGGATGTCGTACGAAGTCAGCGCCTGACGCGTCGGTTCACCGGCAGGCGTGGATACCGGCGAGGACGGCGCTCAGACTGGGAAGCCACCGCTGCCGCGGGTCGGGCGCCGTCACCCATTCCGGCGAGGAGTCGACTCGCCGGTTCCCGACCGGCAGCGGGAGCAGCGCGCCCCCTGCGAGCACCTCGACGTCCCTCGGCAAGGCGGAGCGAGGGGGAATGAGGCCGTCGGTCTCCGCGAGCATGGCCACGCGCCGCCCCTGTCGTGAGGGGACGACGAAAGCGGGCCCGTCGCAGCCGGTGGCCGCGAGACGGTCGAGGACCGGTCCGGCGCTGAGCTTGGGGAGCGTCGCGGCGCAGATCCCGTTCTCCAGCGCCAGGAACGGCCGGGACCCCAGCCATTTCACCGACCAGCCGAAGAGTTTGCCGTAGTAGGCGTCGAAGTCTTCGGCGGTCGCGTCCCGCAGTGTGGACTCGGTGGGCTGTACCTGCTGGTCGAGGGTCATCGTCGACGCCTTCAGCTCGGCGGAGTGGGGTACCTCCCAGCCTAACGGCACTGAGTGTCACTAGCAAGCCGGACTGTTACCGTTCCGGCCATGACGGATTCGTCGCGTCGCACGCCGGTGACCCGGGTCGGGGCGACCCCCGCCGGACGACGGCAGCTGCGTCGCTCGCTGGCCTCCGCGGCCGTGGACCTGTTCGTGGCACACGGCTACGAGGCCACCACCATCGACGAGATCGCCGCCGCCGCGGGGATCGGGCGCCGCACGTTCTTCCGGTACTTCGACGCCAAGGACGACGTGCTCTTCGCCAACCACGACGAGATCGTGGCGGAGATGGAGGAGGCCTTCGCCGCCGCCGATCCCTCGCGGGACCCGGTTGAGGTGGCCTGCGCCGCGGTCAGCCTGGTCCTCGATTCCTACGCCGCCGACCTCGACGGCTCCCTCAAGCGCTTCACCCTGACCCGTACCGTGCCATCGTTGCGGGACAAGGAGGTCGCGACCGTCGACCGCTACCAGCGCGTCCTCGCGCGCTACCTGCAGCGGCGGTTCGAGGAGCAAGGCGACACGATGGCGGCCTTGCGCGCGGCCGTGGCCGCGGCGGCGATCGCGGCGGCCAACAACCACGTACTCCGCCGATGGTTGCGCAGTGGCGGCCAAGAGGACATCGAGGCCGGTGCCGCCGAAGCGTTCGCGCTGGTCATCGACGCGTTCCGGACCACCCGGCCGTCGACGGGCGGCGGCGACGGAACGGTGGTCGCGGTGATGAGTTCGTCGGCGTCCTTGCCCGAGGTGATCGCGCAGGTCAGCGCGGCGCTGTGCAAACAAGAGAGGGGCCAGGGCGACGGCAAGACGGCCGCCCCGAATTGACACTGAGTGTCATTGGGTGGCCGGAACGCTTCCGAGGCGGTGGACCCGCTTGGCGGGAGTCCGCTCCGGGACCGCGGTCCAGCCGGTCGCGGTCTCGCGCCGGGCAGGACGAGTTCGAGTCCGGCGCTGGTCGTCGCGGGCGGCGCGGAGTCTCGTCGGCACGGTCGCTTCCACGCGTTCCATGGCCAAGGTGAAGGTCATGATCACCATCGGTGTCAGCAGCGCCATCCACATGATCAGAGAGGTACCCGGCCGGCCCCGGATTCAATCGGCGTCCATCGTTCGTGGGGGTTCCGCCGCTCAGCGGAGCGCGACGGTGAGCAGGACGGCGCTGTCGACGAAAGCGGTCAGGCTGTGCCGCTCGGGCGGGACGGCGGTGAGCTGACCGCGGTCGAGGAACCGGTCGTGGTCGTGGGTGCTCAAGCGAACCCGTCCGGTGACGACGTGCAGCGTGGCGGCCGGGGGCGAGTCGTGCTCCGCCAGCTCGGCGCCTTCGGCGAGCGCGATGAGGGTGACTCGCTGGGCGACCCCCGCCACCAGGGTCTTGGCGGCGCGCCGGGAGTGGTGTTCGCGAGCCTTCAGGAGCAGCTCGGCGGCCAGGACTTCGACGTCCGCGACTTCGGGACGGTCGTTCATGGCGTCGAGCGTAGTGGCCGGCCGGCGCGGTCGCAGATCGTCGGCGGGGTTTCAGCCGCCGGCGCGCTCGGCGAGGACGGCCGCGAGTGCCGAGGCGAGCCGGGCGACCGACTGATCGTCGTCGTGGGCCAGCCGCCGCAGGACGTCCCGCGCGGCGCTCGTCGGCATTTCGGCGAGTGCTTGGGTGAGCCGCATCCGCGCGGCGGGCTCCGCGTCGGGCGCGGAGAGTGCGTCGATCAGCGCGCCCATGATCCGGTCCGCGCACCCCGGGGCCGAGGACAGCGTTCCCAGGACCTCGGCCGCCTCGACGTCGTTGGTGCCCTCGACCACCATGCGGACGAGTGACGGCACGGCCGAGGTCTGGCCACGGTTGCCCAGTGCCAGAGCGGCCTGTTTGCGGACCGTCGTGTCCGGGTCCTCGAGCGCGTCCGTGAGCACCTGGGTCGCCTCGGCGTCGGGCAGGTCGGCGATCGCGAGGATCGCGCGCCGCCGGACGTCGACGTTCTCCGAACGCGCTCCGGACACCAAACTCGCCAGACCGTCGGCGCCGGCTCGGGCGAGGGCCCACCGCAGGGCGCCGGCGACGTTCGGATCGGATTCGGTGAGGACCGCCCCGGCCAGCAGCTCGGCGGGAACCGGCACGTCCTCGGCCGGGGCGAGGACGGCCTGCTGACGGCGTGCGGCATCGGGGGAGTTGAGCCCGTGCAGGAGCTGGACGATCCGCAAGACGTCCTGCCAGTCGAAAGGCGCCGAGGCGTCGACAGAGCGGAGCCGTTCGAGCAGCTCCTGCTCCCGCTTCAGCCTGTCCTCTGTCCTCCGGATGAGGTCACCGACCAGCGTGGACGGCGCGAACGCGGGATCCTCCAGCGCGCGTCCGATCTCGCTGAGCGACATGCCGAGGGACCGCAGGCATTCCACGTGGAAGATCCGGCGGATGTCCTCGGCGGAATACTCCCGATAGCCGCCGACGGTGCGACCTGTCGGCCGCACCAGCCCGAGGGTGTCGTAATGCCTGAGCATCCGGGCACTCACCCCCGAGCGGCGCGCCACCTCGCCGATCAGCATGTCGCTCCCTCACTGCCCTTCCGCGCCGAGCGCGACGATCCGTTTCGCCTCGTCGAACCCGGCGTCCGGGTCGCGAAGAAGCCGCTCCGTGGCACGGGCGTGCGCACAGACCGCGAGGTCCTCACTCGCCAGTCCCTTGCGCAGGACGGGCTCGATCACGTCCCCGAGCGCGGTGAGCGCTCGGCTGAGACTCAGTCTCACAGTACGGTCGCCGCGACCGAACTCCGCCGCCAGCTCGACGGCCAGTCCGTCCCGCTCCCCGTCGGGGACGAGGACGACAGCGGCACGCCAGGCGCTTCGGGCCACCTCGTCGTCGGCGTCGTGCAGCAAGGACCGCGTGATCGCGGGCCACACGGCCTTGTCCCCGATCTTGGACAGCGTGTGCAGGGCCTGGCTCCGGGCCTGAGCGAGCTCGGAACGCAGCTCCGCGCGGAGTTTGGGCACCGTGACCGCCGAGGGCAGCCGGGTCAGCGCCCAGGTGAGCATGTCCCGCACGAAGAAATCGGGCTCGATCGCGCACCGTGCCAGCAGGACGTCGGCGAAGCCGGGATCCGGGTGCGTGCCCGCCGCGAGCGCGGCCTTGAGCCGCGTCGACGAGTCGTCCGCGCTCAGCGCGTCGAGTAGCCGCGTGTCCTGTGGGGTCTTGGGTGTCGTGTTGATCGTGACCACCTCCTGCACCCAGTGAAGACGTTGTCACGGTGTCAAGGTCAAGTCCGCGAAAAAAATTCTGTCCGGGATGTCGAGACCGGCGGGACGGCTCCGTCCCCGGGGCGGATGCGGCCGGAGTGGCCGCACGGACAGGGAGGACAGCCATGCGAAAGCTCGTAGTCCAGCAGTGGGTCACCGTCGACAACATCGTGGCGGAGGAGGACGGTGGGCTCGGCTTCGTGACGCCGGAACCGTTCGACGACGAGGTCACCGACAATCCCTTCCAGAACACCTTGATGGGATTCATCGATTCGGTCGACACGCTGATTCTCGGCGCCAACACCTACCACGCGGCCAAGGACGGCTGGGCGAACGCAGAGGGGCAGGGCGAGTACGGCAGGAAACTCAACAACCTCACCAAGTACGTCGCTTCGTCGAAACTCGACGAGGCTCCTTGGGGTGGCTTTCCCGCCGCGACCGTGACGCGCGATCCCGCCGCCACCGTCCGGGAGCTCAGGGAGCAGGACGGCAAGGACATCTGGCTGTGGGGGAGTTTGACACTCATGCGCTCGCTGCTGGACGCCGGTCTCGTCGACGAAGTCCGGATGCTGGTCTGCCCGGTCTCACGCGGCAAGGGGACGCGCCTTTTCGAGGACCGGCGAGACCTGAAGCCGATCGAGGCCACCTTGTTCGAAAACGGACTGACGATTCTGCGCTACGAAATCAAGAAATAACGCAGCGGTCTACGGGCGAGTCAGCTGGGTCAGGAATTCGTGGTTGGTCTCGGTTTTCCGGAGACCACCGAGCAGGGTCTCGATGGCGTCGTCCCGGCCATCGAGGGCCCGGCGAAGAGCGCTGACGGCGGCTGTTTCGCCCGCGGAGACCAGTAGGTCCTCCCGGCGGGTGCTGGATTGCGCGAGGTCGACGGCCGGCCATACGCGTTTGGTCGCCAGCCGCCGGTCCAAGCGCAGTTCCGCGTTGCCGGTGCCCTTGAACTCTTCGAAAATGACGGTATCGCCGGTGGAGCCGGTATCGACCAACGCGGTAGCGAAAATGGTCAGCGAGCCGCCGTTTTCGATATTGCGCGCGGCGCCGAGGAACCGTTTCGGCGGGGTGAGCGCGGTGGAATCCACGCCGCCGGAGAGGATGCGGCCGGAGGCCGGTGCGGCCAGGTTGTAGGCACGGCCGAGCCGGGTCAGCGAGTCCAGGAGGACCACGACGTCCTGGCCCTGTTCGACCAGCCGTTTCGCCCGCTCGATGGCGAGTTCGGCGAGTGCGGTGTGCTCGGCGGGCGGGTGATCGAAGGTGGCGGCGATCACCTCTCCGGGTACCGCGCGCGACAAGTCGGTGACCTCTTCCGGTCGTTCGCCGACCAGCACCAGCATCAGGTGGCATTCCGGGTGGTTCTTGCTGATGCCGTGCGCAATCGCTTGCAGCACCGTGGTTTTCCCGGCTTTCGGCGGTGCGACGATGAGGGCGCGCTGCCCCTTGCCGACCGGCATCACCAGGTCGATCACTCGGGTGGTGAGGGCGTGGGACTCGGTTTCCAGCCGCAGTCTTTCGTTGGGGTAGAGCGGAACGAGGTCGGCGAAGTGGGGTCGGCGCCGCACCGGGTGCGGGTCGCGGCCGTTGACCGCGGTCACCTCGTCGTTGTCGCCGAGGCAGATCAGGTCGCCGCGGCGCAGGCCCAGGGCGCGGACCACTTTCTGCGGGACGGGTACGTCGCCGGGACCGGGCAGGTAGCCGTCCGCCCGGACGTGTGCGCGGTCGCGCACGATATCGAGTATTCCGTTGATGGTCATGATGAAGTTCTTTCTGTACTGGGAGAAACGGCGAAGACACGCCGGAAGAAACCTTCAAGGTGAGAAGGGAACTGAGAGATGCTCTCGCGGGAGGCTCTGCCTGCATCCGCCAAGAGGAACATCGCAACGGTATCCCAGCCGGGAGTCGCCGCGCAACCCGGTAAGCCCGGGCGCGACTGCGCTGGCATTGGGGGGAACCTGTCCACGTATGGGTGGCCGGACGCGATTTTCCTTGCCAGCTCGGGTAAAAGGGCGAAGGGTCGGTCATATCGAGGGTGTTGGTTGATCCGGTGCCCTCAGCCATGCGGCACCGGGCAATGGCCCCAGACTCCGGTCATCACACCACCTCGCAGGTCCGTGGCATCAGTCGCGGACTCCCTCATGGGTGGAAGGTTGATCATGACGTCGACAGCACGTATCAGCACGGCGGGCCGGGCGGGCCGGGCCCTGATCGGTTTGGGTACCGCGGCGGGGTTCGCGCTTCTCGTACCGGCCCAGGCATGGGCACTGCCGCCGGGGTGTACCCAAACCGGCGACAACTTCACCTGCACCGCAGGGGTTCCCTCCGGGCAGGTACTGGACGGCACCTCGGCGAACAACATCATCACCATCACCGGCGGTGCCGTGAACGGCACGGTGAACGGCCTCGGCGGTAACGACACGATCAGAGTCACCGGCGTCGCCGGTGTGGCGGGCGGCAACGGGCCTCCAGGAGCGGCCGGGGACGCCGGCACCCCCGCGGGTTCCGCCGGAGGCAACGGCGGCGCCGGGAGCGTCGGCGGCGCCGGCGTGGGGACCGGCGGTGTCATCGACGGCGGGGCCGGTACGGACAGCATCACCGTCCTCGGCGGTGCCGGAGGTCAGGGAGGCAACGGTGGCGTGGGCGGCGCCGGATTCGCCAGTGGCGCCGGTGGTGCCGGAGGCAGCGGTGGCGTCGGCGGGATCGGCGGTGCCGGGAACGCCGGGAATGTCACCGGTGGTGCGGGCAACGACACCGTCGTCTTCACCGCGGGCAAGGGCGGCAACGGTGGTCTCGGTGGGCTCGGGGCCAACAGCGGCATGGTCGCCGGTGGCGCGGGTGCCGGGGGTATCGGTGGCGCGGGTGCGGCCGGTGGCGTCGGGAACTCCGGAACCTTCACCGGTGATCTCGTCGATGCCGGTCTCGACAACGTGACCGCCAACGGTGGTGCCGGGGGTGTCGGCGCGGCCGGGGGTGTCGGCGGTTGCGGACACGGCGGCGGTGCCGGGGGTGTCGGTGGTGCCGGGGGAGCCGGTGGTGTCGGGAACGCCGGGACCATCAGCGGTGGTGCCGGAGTGGACACGCTCAAGAGCAATGGCGGACTCGGCGGTAACGGTGGCGTGGGTGGCAAGGGCGGCAACGGTTCCGCCGCTGTCCAGCCTGGTGGTGCCGGCGGTGTCGGTGGCGCCGGCGGTGCCGGCGGGATCGGGAATTCCGGCACGCTCACCGGCGGAACCGGTGTCGACAGCATCACCGCCACCGGTGGCAAGGGCGGCAACGGCGCCAACGGTGGTAACGGTGGCACCGGTTGCAGCGGTCCCGGCGGTCCTGGTGGCATCGGCGGCGCCGCGGGCGCGGGCGGTCTCGGGAATTCCGGGACCATCAACGACGGCGCGGACACCATCGCCACTCCGTCCGGTGCGAGCGGTCTCGCGGGCGCCAGTGGCATCGCGGGCGTCAACAACGGCGGCGTCTGCACCTGCTGACGGGTAGACCAGCGGTAACAAACGAGCGGCGGCGACATTTCCGGTACATCGGAGATGTCGCCGCCTTATAGGGTGGCGCGGTGACGAGTTTTCCCGCCGCGGCTCGTCGGGTTCGCGACACCGACCTGGCGCCGCGCGACAGGTTTCTGTCGCTGCGAGAGTGCGTGTTGTGTTTCGCGCCGTACGGCTTCCGCGCCACCTGGCACCACTTGGTCGTCAGCGCGGACGGGCGGGAGGGGGTCGCCGAGGGCCCGCTGCCACTGCTGCGCATGGTGGGCGAACTGGAGGAAGCCCGCTTCGTCTGGCGGGCGCAGGTCGAGGCCTACATCGCGCGCCGCCGCCGGGAGAAGGCCGCCGGGCACCGGACACCTCCCCGTGCCGACCGGTGGCGTAGCTGGGCCGGAACGATCGCCTACTGCCCCGACTTCGAAAGACACCCGACAGACCGGTTGGCCGTCGTGGTCCGGCGGGTGATCGCAGCCTATGACTCCGGGGTCGATCCGGCGGAGACGTGCCGCGCTTGTGGACAGTCGCTGGCCGCGGACTTCCCCTGTCTCGTTTGTGGCGTAGACCCTCGACTTTCCGCGCATCGCCCCGAGTTCCAGACCTTGCTCGCGCACCACCGATGGCGCGAGTTGTGGTTGCGCGGCAGAACACGCGCGGCACTGTGAAGCGGCCGCCGCTCGTGTCCCGAAGGAGAACCCGCATTTGTGTAAGGGGCTTCGCGACACGCTCCGACGTGATCCAGAGGCGCTGATCGGGAGCGGGGACGGCGCGAGCCGATTGGCCCGCGCCGTCCCCGCGGTTCACGCTGCCTTCAGTCCCTCGACGAGGCTTGTCGTCGCCCTGCCGAGGAGCGGGGAGGGATCGTCACCGACCCGGGCGAAAAGCCCGGCGGCGATGGTTTCGTCGAGACTCGCCAGGAACCCTGCCACGTCGCCGTCCAACCCCGAAGCGATGAGCCCGAAAACCAGGATGCTCGCCTCAGCCACGGTCGTGGAGAGTGATCTGGTAGCCGTCGGGGTCGGCGAAGGTGAACGTCCGGCCGAAGGGGCCGTCGATCGGTGCGGAGACGATGGTGTGGCCGTCGGCGACGAGAGCGTCGTGAATGGCCTGGACGTCGGTGGCGTGGAGCCAGATCGCGGCACCGATGCCGGGCTGGGGGACCGAGGCGAGATCGGTGCCGGGAATGACCTCACGGAGAGCGAAGGCGATCGGCTTCGTCTCGAACACCACGGCGTGCGGAGGTCCGGCCTGCGAGCGGACGAGGCCGAGGTACCGCTCGTAGAACGCCTGCGAAGCGTCCAGGTCGCGCGCTTGCAGTGAGAGGAAGTCGGGGCCGGTGGCTGGCAAGATGCTGCTCCTTCTTTTCGTGTCAGGTTCCTGACACGAAGCACTGTATGTCAGAATACTGACATGAGTCAAGACGGGGTCGACCTGGACAAGTCACTGGGCTACCTGCTGAAGGAGGCGTCAAGCGCGTTGCGCGCGGCCATGGAGGAGGTGCTGCGCCCGCTCGGGATGAGCGTGACGCACTACTCCTGCCTCGAACTCTTGGCGCAGCGGCCGGGCTTGTCCAATTCCGAGCTCGCGCGGGGCGCGTTCGTGACCCGGCAGTCGATGAACGTGCTTCTCCAGACCCTGGAGCGAGAGGGCCAGGTGATCAGGCCCGCGGAAGCGCCCGTCGGGAAGGCCCTTCCCGCGCGGCTCACACCTCGCGGCAGGCGGAGTCTGGAGAAGGCGACCGCGGCGGTCCGGTCCGTGGAGGTCAGGATGCTGGCAGGCTTGAGCGAGACCGAGCAGGCAAACGCGTTCCGGATCCTGCGGAGCATGGTCCTTTCCCTGCGCGAAGGCTAACTCGTTCGCCGGGTCACCAGGGCGACGCCGACGGTCGCGAGGCCGAATCCGAGGAGCGCGCCAGGGGTGAGGCGCTGGTCGAGCAGGGGCGCTCCGGCGAGGGCGGTGACAGGTGGGACGAGGAACAGGTAGCTGGTGGCGCTCGCGCCCGGCTGGCGTTCGAGGAGTGAGAACAGCAGCACGAAGGCGGCGATCGAGCCGATGAGGGCGAGCCAAATGACGGTGCCGATGGCGACCGGGGTGAGCGGGAGAGCGAAGCCGCCGGAGACCGCGGTGAGCGGCGTGATGCCGATGGTGGCGGCGGCCAGTTGGAGGAACATGCCGGTGCGCAGGTCCATGTGCTCGCCGAATCGCTTCTGGTAGAGCGTGCCTCCTGCGGATCCGGCGAGACCGCCGACGGCCGCGAGGATGCCGGTGGTCGTGCCGAAGCCGGCGAGGTCGGTGCTCACGGCGGCGGCGACTCCGGCGAAGCCCAGGACGAGTCCGATGATTTGCCAGGGGTGGAGGCGTTCGGCGAACAGAGGGACGGCTGCCGCGGCGACGACCAGTGGTGTGGCGTCGGTGATCAGTGAGGTGATCCCGGCGGACACGCCCAGCTGGAGCGCGAGGAAGACCCCGGCGAATTGGCAGGCCTGCAGGAGGAACCCGGTGACGAACAGGTGGATCCACGCGGCAGGCCTGCGGGGCCACGGTGCTCTGCTGAGAAGGACGATGGCGCCCAAGACGGCCGTGGCGACGAGGAATCGCCAGAACCCGAGGGTGCCGGGGGCGACGGTTCTGGTACCGATGGTGCCGACGATGAACCCGCTGCTCCACACGCAGGTGAACAGGACAGCGAAGCCTGCTTTCCACCACACGCCCGCGGGTGGCGAGGTGCTGGGCCGCACCGCCGTGGCCGGTTCGGCGGGATAGGCCGACGATCCCACGGCTCCGCCTCCCTCGTTCGCCGATGGGTCAGGGGTACCCCGCTCCGCTACGGCGTATGCGACCTCCTCGCCGAGGACAGTGTCAGCGTGAGGCCCGCAGGTACTCCCGGTTCAGCCTGGCGATGCTGTCGAACGGTATTCCCTTCGGGCACGACGCCACGCACTCGCCGGTGTTGGTGCAGCCGCCGAATCCTTCGTCGTCCATCGCGGCGACGAGGTCGAGCACGCGCTGTTCCCGTTCGGGCTGTCCTTGCGGTAACACGTTCAGGTGGGTCACCTTCGCCGAGGTGAACAGCATCGCCGACCCGTTCGGGCAGGCCGCCACGCACGCGCCGCAGCCGATACAGGTGGCGTTGTCGAAGGCCAGCTCGGCGTCCGGTTTGGGGACCGGCGTGGCGTGCGCGTCCGGGGCGCTGCCGGTCGGCGCGGTGACGTAGCCGCCTGCCTGGATGATCCGATCGAAGGCCGATCGGTCGACGACCAGGTCTTTGACCACCGGGAAACCCTTGGCACGCCAAGGTTCCACGTCGATGACAGCGCCGTCGCGGAACGCCCGCATGTGCAACTGGCAGGTCGTCGTCCGCTCCGGACCGTGTGCTTGCCCGTTGATGACCACCCCGCAGGAGCCGCAGATCCCCTCCCGGCAGTCGTGGTCGAACGCCACCGGCGTCTCACCGCTGGTGATCAGGTCTTGGTTGAGGACGTCCAGCATCTCCAGGAACGACATGTCCGGGCTGACATCGTCGACGGCGTAGGAGACCATCCGCCCGCGTTCCTCGGGTCCGGACTGGCGCCAGACGCGCACGGTGATTTTCACGTGTAGCTCCGTTGCGTGGGGTGAACATGGTCGAAGGTCAGTTCTTCCTGGTGCAGCACGGGTTTCTCGCCGTACTCCCAGGCTGCGACGTGGCTGAAGCGGGTGTCGTCCCGCAACGCCTCGCCGTCGGCGGTCTGGTGGTCCTCGCGGAAGTGGCCGCCGCACGACTCCTCACGCACCAAGGCGTCCAGCAGCATGAGCTCGGCCAGTTCGAGGAAGTCCGCGACGCGGTTGGCCTTCTCCAGCTCCTGGTTGAGCTCGGTGGCCGTGCCGGGGACGCGGACCGAACGCCAGAACTCCGCCCGTAGTTCGGGCACGCGGGCCAAGGCTTCGCGTAGTCCCCTCTCGGTGCGGGACATACCGCAGTGGTCCCACATGAGCAGGCCCAGTTCACGGTGGAAATCGTCGACGGTCCTCGTGCCGTTGACCGAGAGCAGCCGGTCCAGCCGGTCCCGGGCTTCGGTTTCGA
Organism: Amycolatopsis sp. NPDC033938; assembly: GCF_055575975.1. Lineage (NCBI taxonomy): Bacteria > Bacillati > Actinomycetota > Actinomycetes > Pseudonocardiales > Pseudonocardiaceae > Amycolatopsis > Amycolatopsis sp. NPDC033938. The sequence goes on along the minus strand of NZ_JBVIRO010000006.1, from coordinate 277,085 downwards.
CCACCGTGACCGCCGGATGCGTGGGACTGATGGCGTCGAGCGAGGTGCCGCCGAGATAGTCGTTGATCGTGGTCGGCAGCACGAAGTAGCCGTCCGCCAGGCCCTGCATCAGCGCCGAGGCCCCGAGCCGGTTCGCGCCGTGGTCGGAGAAGTTCGCCTCGCCGATCACGAACAGTCCGGGGATGCTGCTCTGCAGGTCGTAGTCCACCCACAAACCGCCCATCGTGTAGTGGATCGCGGGGTAGATGCGCATCGGGACCTGATACGGATCCTCGGCGGTGATCCGCTGGTACATGTCGAAGAGGTTGCCGTAGCGGGCCTCGATCGCGGGGCGGCCGAGGCGGGCGATCGCGTCGGCGAAGTCCAGATACACGCCCAGCCCGCCCGGCCCGACCCCGAAGCCGTCGTCGCAACGGTTCTTCGCCGCCCTGGACGCGATGTCGCGCGGCACGAGGTTACCGAAGCTCGGATACATCCGTTCCAGGTAGTAGTCCCGCTCGTCTTCCGGGATCTGCCCAGGCGGCCGGTTGTCGTCCCGGCGCTTGGGCACCCAGATCCGGCCGTCGTTGCGCAACGACTCGCTCATCAACGTCAACTTCGACTGGTGCTCGCCGGTGCGGGGGATGCAGGTGGGGTGGATCTGCGTGAAGCACGGATTCGCGAAGTAGGCGCCGCGGCGGTGCGCGCGCCAGATCGCGCTCGCGTTGGAGCCCTTGGCGTTGGTGGACAGATAGAACACGTTGCCGTAGCCGCCGGTCGCCAGCACGACGGCCTCGGCGAGATGCGTCGTGACCGCTCCGGTGATCAGGTTTCTGGCGACGATTCCCCGCGCGCGGCCGTCCACGACGATCAGGTCCAGCATCTCCGTGCGGGCGTGCAGATCGACGCCGCCGGCGTCGATCTGCCTGGACAGCGCCTGGTAGGCCCCGAGCAGCAACTGCTGACCTGTCTGGCCCCGGGCGTAGAACGTGCGCTGGACCTGCACGCCGCCGAACGAGCGCGTGTCGAGCAGGCCGCCGTACTCACGGGCGAACGGCACTCCTTGGGCGACGGCCTGATCGATGATCTGCGTGGAGATCTCCGCCAACCGGTACACATTGGACTCCCGCGATCGGAAGTCACCGCCCTTGACCGTGTCGTAGAACAGCCGATAGACGGAGTCGCCGTCGTTGCGGTAGTTCTTCGCCGCGTTGATCCCGCCCTGCGCGGCCACGGAATGCGCCCGGCGAGGAGAATCCTGGAAGCAGAACTGCGTCACGTGGTAGCCCTGCTCGGCCAGCGTCGCGCCGGCCGACGCGCCCGCGAGCCCGGTGCCGACCACGATCACCCGATGCTTGCGCCGGTTGGCGGGATTCACCAGTTTGGCGGTGAACTTCCTTTCCGCCCAACGCCGCTCGAGGTCGGTGTCCGGTGCTTTGGTGTCGGCGATGGGGGAGCCGACGCTGTGCTCGATCATGGTCAGGCCACCAATCCGGTCATCACGGCGATCGGGACGGCGAGAAAGCCGCCGGTGATCACCACGGCCACGAGAGTGCCGACGGTCTTCATCTCGGGCCTTGCGGAGCCCAGTGTGCGGGCCGCGCTCCAGAAGCCGTGGTTGAGATGCAATCCGAGCATCAGCTGCGCCACGATATAGATCACGTTGACCCACCAGACGCTGAAGTCGGCGACGATGTTGTGATAGGGCTGGCCGTCGACGTAATCCCGGTTGGCCACGCCCACGGTCAGGTCCAGGATGTGCCAGACCACATAGACCGCCAGCGTCGCGCCGCCCCAGCGCATCGTGCTCGTGGCGAAACTCGCCCGTGCCCGCTGCCGGTGTACGTACCGGACCGGTCTCGCCTTGCGGTCCCTGATGGACAGTTGAGCGGCGGCGGTGATGTGCAGGACCACCGCGACGACCAGGCCGACACGCATGATCCACAGGAAGACCCCGTACGGCAGCACGGGCTCGCCGATCGTGCGCAGCCAGGCGGCGTACTCGTTCATCGCGGCGGCGCCGAGGAAGACCTTCAGGTTGCCCAGCATGTGTGCGAACAGATAGGCGACCAGCCCCAGGCCGGTCACCGCCATGACGGTCTTCTTCCCGATCGTCGACGCCCAGAACCGGCCGATCGCCGAGGGTTTTCGTGGTGGGACAGCGAGTTCCGTGGACACCTGACCGACGCTAGGACCACGTTGACCAGAGGGCAAACAGAAGAAAAGTCTCATCACCATAGGCTGTGTCTATGATGGTGTGGTGCAGTTCCATCAACTCGCCTACTTCGTGGCCGTCGCCGACACCCGGCACTTCACCCGGGCCGCCGAGCAGATGCGGGTCGCCCAGCCCTCGCTCTCACAGCAGATCCGCGCGCTCGAACGCGACGTCGGCGCCGAGCTTTTCCACCGGATACGGGGAAATCTCTCGCTGACAGAGGCGGGGGAGACGCTGCTTTCGTACGCCAGGCGCATCCTGGCCGACACCGAATCCGCCTACCAGGCCGTGCGGGAACTCGACGAATTGGGGCGCGGGCGAGTGCGATTGGGGGCCACTCCGAGCCTGTGCACCGGTCTGCTGCCGTCGATGCTCGCGGGCTTCCGTGCCGCCTACCCTGGGATCGAGCTCACACTGCACGAGAGCGGTTCGCGCGACCTGCAGACCGATTTGTCCGAAGGCGCGCTGGATCTCGCGTTGATCGTCGACTCCCGGCTGCGGGACCAGAGCCGGCTGTCGACTCAGCCGCTGCTGATCGAGGAACTGGTCGTGATCTCGGCCAAGGACCGGCCGGCGCCGGTACGCCGCGCGCGGATGCAGATCCTCGATCTCAAGGACAAACCGCTGGTGATGTTCCGCCGCGGCTACGACCTGCGCGACGCGACCATCAACGCCTGTCGTGCCGAGGGATTCGAACCGTCGTTCGCCATCCAGGGCGGTGAGATGGACGCCGTGCTGGAGTTCGTCCAGGCCGGGATGGGGATCGCTGTCGTCCCGAGCACCGTGGTCAGGGACAGGTTCCGCGTGACCCGCTTCGCCGAGCCGGGGCTCAGCCGGGTCGTGCGGCTCGCCGGCCGCGAGGATGTCGAACCGTCCAAGGCCGTACGGGCTCTGCGCGACGCGGTCACCGGCTATCTCGCCAATGCCGCCGCCCTTCCCCGAGGCACCCGGTCTCTCCTGCGACAGGGGTGAGCCTTGGCTATCGCCTGGCGAGGCCCGCGACATCGTGGAGTTGGTAGACAGGACGGGTGAACAACTTCTACCACCTGTGCTTCGTCGTCCGGGATATCGAGCAGGCCACCGACGACCTCACCCGCACCTTGGGCGTGGCCTGGAGCCCAGTCCGGGCGGGCACCCTCGGGGACTGGGACTACCGCATCGTGTTCTCCGTCGAGGGGCCGCCGTTCTTCGAGGTGATCCAAGGCCCCGCGGGCAGTCCGTGGGATGCGACCGACGGTTCCCGATTCGACCACATCGGCTACTGGTCCCAAGACGTCATGACGGACAAACAGCGCCTGGCGGATCGAGGCGCACCGATCGAGTTCGACTCCTGCCCTTACGGTCGCTCCTTCACCTACCACCGTCTCGACAGCATCGGTGCCAGGGTGGAGTTGGTCGACCTCGCGGTCCAGCCCGGATTTCGGAGCACCTGGGCGCCCGACGCGACGGCGATGCCGCCGCTCGACTTCGACGAGCCGGGCCCTGGCTAATGCTCGCGAGCGAGTTCAGTCCGGGCGGTGCGAGCCGGGCGAGCAGGCGGATCATCGGCGCGGTGACCGAGGCTTCTTGGCAAGTTTCGAATACTCGGCATTCGTAATCGCGGCCGAGCTCTTCCTCAGCCGACAGGGCGTCGAGTATCACGGGAGCACGACTGTTCAGCGTCGCGGCTTGGCCTCACCGGTTTCTTCCCGCCTCTGTCGAGTAGTTTCGGCTTCCGGGGAAGAATTGAGACATCCATCCTGTTGTGCGGTGCGTCCTTTCATGGCCTGCGCGGGTGGATCTTACTGTCTTTCAGTGCTTTGACCTGCGGTTTTTCGTCTTCGGTGGCGGCGCGAAGGAATCTGTCCGGTTTTCTGTTGCGGGGGTCGAGGTTTCGTGTCTTCTGAGCCGGCCCGATAGCTTCGAATTCATGGAATGGAGCTTTCAGGCGGCCGAAGAACTTGTCGCCGCGTTGCGGACCGGTGCGGTGACGTCAGTGGAACTGACCGAAGAGGCGATCGCCCGTATCGAACGCGACGACAAAGTGATCAACGCGATCTGTGTGCCGGACTTCGACCGTGCGCGGGCCGCCGCGCACAATGCCGACCAGGCCCGCGCACGTGGTGAGGACCGGCCGCTGCTCGGTGTTCCGGTGACGGTCAAGGAGTCCTACAACGTCGCCGGGCTGCCCACGACCTGGGGCCTGCCGCCGCACCGGGACTACCTGCCGCCCGAGGACGCGGTACAGGTGGCGCGACTCAAAACCGCCGGTGCGGTGATACTCGGCAAGACCAATGTGCCGTTGGGGCTGCAAGACATTCAGAGCTTCAACGAGATCTACGGCACCACCGACAATCCTTGGGCGCACGGCCGCACGGCGGGCGGGTCTTCCGGCGGCTCGGCGGCGGCGCTGGCGTGCGGTTTCGGGGCGCTCTCCATCGGCTCCGATCTGGCCGGTTCGCTGCGCACCCCCGCGCATTTCTGTGGTGTCTACGCGCACAAGCCAACTCTCGGGCTGGTGGCCACGCGCGGTATGGTCCCGCCGTCCGAGCCGGCGTTTCCCACCGACCTCGACCTCGCCGTGGCCGGTCCGATGGCGCGCACCGCCCGCGACCTCGCGCTCCTGCTCGACATCATGGCCGGACCCGACCCGCTGACGCGCGGTGTGGCGCACCGGTTGGCGTTGCCGCCCGCCCGCCACGAGCGACTCGGTGATTTTCGCGTGTTGGTCATCGACGAGCATCCGCTCATTCCCACCGGGGCAGCCGTGCGTGCGGGCGTGGACCGGGTGGCCGCCGCGCTCGTCGACGGCGGTGCTCGCGTCGAACGGCGCAGCCCACTGCTGCCTGATCTGACCGAAGCCGCGACGCTCTACATGCAGTTGTTGATTTCGGGCTCCGTCGCACGTTTCCCCGTCGAATCGGACGAGCAGCTGCGCGCCCGGGTCGCCGGACTGAGCGCGGACGACCAAAGCCTCGAGTCGGTGCGGCTGCGCGCGATGCTGTTCAGCCACCGCGATTGGCTCGAGGCGAACAACCTCCGCGAGCTCCACCGCCACGGCTGGCGGCAGCTGTTCACCGAGTTCGACGCCGTGGTGTGCCCGATCACGCCGACGCCCGCGTTCCCGCACGACCACGACCCCGATCCGCTGGGACGACGTGTCGACATCGACGGCGTCGAATACCCGTACTTCGACCAGCTCGTCTGGGCGGGCCTTGCCACCATGCCCGGTCTGCCCTCGACAGCCATCCCCACGGGCCGCTCGCCCGAGGGTTTGCCGGTCGGCGTGCAGCTCATCGGTCCGATGTTCGAGGACCGCACCCCGCTGCGGCTGGCCGAACTGCTGGAGCGGAAGATCGGCGGCTTCCAGGCACCGAAGTAGGGCGTACTGGCCTGCGTGCTCTGCCCGTTCCGGGAGGCGACCTCGTAGCATCCGCGGGGTGAGCGTGCCGGACCTGGGGGAGTGTGGTGGTCCATCGGGTGGATCAGGAACTTCGTGGCGGCTTCGGCATCGGCGAGGTTTGTAGGCTGAGGTGATGGACGCGGAATTGGCTCGCGAGCTGGAGCGGGTGGGGGCGGTCGCTCTGCGGGCGACGGCGTGCGCCCTGGCCTGGGTGGTCGCGCTGGTGGTCCTGCTGATCTCGCACGGCAGCGACCTCTTGTCTGTCGGTGCGTCTGTGGTGATGGCGGTATCGGTGTGCTTCACGCCGGGGGCGGTGCTGTGGTGGATGCGCTATGAGTCGGTCCGGCGCACCGGCTGGCGAGTTGTGACGGCCCAGGCGGTGATCGTGCACGAACCAGGAGGGTGCCTCGCCGCCGTTGCCGCGCTCGTCGGGTCGGGGGTGGATCCCGGGCGGAAGCTCGACTACGTCGTGCGGTACCGCGACGGTGAGGGTGCTCGGCTGCGAGGTGGAGCCAGCTTGTGGCACCGCCCTCCGCTGCCGGCGTTCGATCGCGCGCAGCCTGGATGGGTCGGTGGCACGGGCCGCTCGTGCGTCGTCCTGTTCGCCGGTGGCGGCTGGGGACCCCGCCGTCCGCGTGCCGTGCCCGCGACGTTCCTCGCCGACCTCCCCGCAGGCGCGCGGTAGGCGGCGGGCACCGAGCTCAGGCGCGGGCCGCTTGTGGTGAAGCAGGCCGTCGCCGCGATCCGGCAACGCCCCAGCACCGTGGTGCCGGCCGGGGAGCGCCTCCGGATGCGGAAGAGCCGGTGTGCGAAAAGCGGCATGAGCGCGTGTCACCGCGGCGAAACTCGATCGCCGTGGCACGTGCGCCGGGTCCGGGGAACTCACGCTTCGGCGGGAGGTGTCGGGGTTCCCGCACCAACGCGCTCATCGGCATGCATCCTTATCGCGTGCCCGATGACCGATCCGAAGATGATCCGTCTCAGCCGGACGAGAAGTCGACCGACCAGCGAACGGCGTGGTTCCAGGCCTACGCGAAACAGCGGAATGTGTTCGCCCCGCCCGGCATCGGGGCATACACCTGTCCCTGCTGTGGCCACATGACTCTCAGCGAGAGAGGCGGATACGAGATCTGCGATGAATGCGGCTGGGAAGATGACGGGCAGGACGACCACGACAGCGCCACCGTCCGCGGCGGGCCGAACGGGCGGCTCAGCCTTGACGCCGCACGATCCCGATACGTCGCCAACGGCGGCGTGCGGCGAACTCACCCGCCCCCCCAACCCACCCACCTGACCCACTTGCCGCTGGGCGTCACGCAAACGCAATGACGACGTTCACGAGGGCGGACACCCGCTTCGCGGCATGGGCAGACGTTCGGCGTCGTCAGATCGATCGGGCGCCGGTGATCAACGCGGCTCGCCGAACCAGTGCCTGAGCGCGGGTTCGAGGGCGTCCGGGTTGCCTGCCCAGCAGACGTAGCCGTCCGGCCGGATGAGCATCGGCTCGGTACCGGCGCCCTGACCCGCGCGGTCCACCCGGTCCTGCCAGGGGGCGGCGACCTCGGCGAACCTGCCCGCCGGGTCGATCAGGACGCCGTGTCCGCGCCGAAGCAGCTCGTGTGACCGGACCGGACCAAGGTCCAGATCGGGCGAGGGAAGGCCGACGAGCGGCTGCTCTTCGGTGCCCGGCATGGGGTAGCGGAGGCCCATCCCGGACAGCATGTCGTCAAGGTGGTACTGCACGTCCCGCAGTTGCGTCAGAGCCACGAACAGTTCCTTGGCGGCCAGCAGATCCGGGTCGCGGGTGCCTTCCTGGTCCATCAGCAGGCTCTGTGCCTGGACGTTGCGCAGTACGGCGGCCGCGACCGGATGACGTTCGGTGTGGTAGGTGTCGAGCAGGTGTTCCGGAGCCCAGCCGTGCACCGCGGCACCCAGTTTCCATCCGAGGTTGAGCGCGTCCTGGATCCCGGTGTTCATGCCCTGCGCGCCGATCGGGAGATGAACGTGGGCGGCGTCGCCGGCGAGGAACACCCGTCCGTGCCGGTAACGCGCGGCTTGCCGGGCCGCGTTGGTGATGCGGCGTGCGTAGCGAACTTCGAGCAGTTTCACCCGGGAGCCGAAGACGGCGCGCAGCCCTTTGCGGATCTCCTCCTCGGTGACCGGGACCTCCCGGGGCAGAGACCGGCCCGGCCCGCCCAGCGAGAGCCGACGCAGTGGCCTGCCCTGCGGGTCGGTGCCGAGCGGGAACACCATCGCCCAATGCCCGTCCTCGCTCCGAGTGTGCGTCATCGCTTGTTCGTCATCGCTCAACCGCACGTCGGCGGCGACGGTGGTCCGTGTGCCCGCTCTGCCGGGGAACTCGGCCCCCAGCAGTGATCGAACTGTGCTGTGGCCGCCGTCCGCGGCGACCAGGTAACGGCAGCGGACGACATCGCTGTTCGCGAAGGTCGCGGTGACCCCGTCCCCGTCCTGGGCGATGCCGGTCAGTTCATGGTCGCGCCGCACATGGATGCCTTGTGCCGCAAGGTGCCGCTCGAGGAACCCCTCGATCACCACCTGCGGGATGGACCGCCACGGATTGCGGTGCCTGTCCCGGGTGAGCGGGAGCGCGATACCGGCGAAGTGGGCGGTGCCTGCCGGGTGATTTCCGAGAGCCAGCAACGGTTCCAGCAAGCCGCGCTGGTCGAATGCCTCCTGTGTGCGGGACTGCACGCCACCCGCCTTCGACAACGTACTGCGCTGCGGCAGCTTGTCGACCAGCACGGCTGACACCGCCGCCAGCCGCAGTTCGTTGGCCAGCGTCAGTCCGGTCGGACCCGCGCCGACGATGAGCACATCGGTGTCCATGAGTTCTCCCCTGTTTGTGTCGATCGGGACGAGAGCAACGCTCCGCCTGCAGGCGCAATCAAGCCAGAAATAAGCTTGATTGCGCCGATACCCGACGCCGATTACGCTTGTTTCGGTGGAATCCGACTACGACGAGCTGGATCGTCGGATCGCGCACGCCTTGCAGATCAACGGCCGGGCCCCGTTCAGCACGATCGCCGAGGTGCTCGGCGTGTCGGATCGCACCATCGCCCGCCGCTACGCCCGGTTGCGGTCGGCTGGGGTGCTGCGCGTGCTCGGCGGGGTCGACCCGACCGCGCTGGGCGCGGTGCTGTGGTTCCTGCGGGTGCGCTGCGCGCCCACCGCGTCGATCCAGGTCGCCGAGGCGCTGGCCCGGCGACCCGACACGTCGTGGGTCAGCCTGACCTCCGGAGGAACGGAGATCACCTGCACGGTCCGCACCGAGAGCGAGACCGACAGCGAGACGCTGCTGCTGGCCAAGCTCCCGCGCACCCCACGTGTGGAGGGAGTGACCGCACACTCCGTGCTGCACGCGTTCTACGGCGGCCCGGACAGTCTGGTCGCCAAGCTCGGATCACTCGACGAGGAGACGATCGCGCGGCTGCGCCCGCCCCCGGTGCCGCACCGACCGGGACCGGTACGGCTCGACGACGGCGACCGGAAACTCCTCGCCACACTCGCCACGGACGGCAGGGCCGAACTCGAGCAGCTGGCCGCGGTGACCGGCTGGTCACCGACGACGGTCCGGCGCAGGATGACCGAACTTCGCGAGCGCGGGGTGCTGTACCTGGACATCGACGTCGACGGAAGCCTGTTCGGCCTCGGCCCCCGAACCCTGCTCTGGCTCTCGGTCGCGCCCGCGCACCTGGAAGAGGCCGGCGCAGCGCTGGCCGGGCACCCCGAGATCGCGTTCGCCGCCGCCACGACCGGGCCGACGAACCTGTACGCGAGCGTGGTGTGCGCGAACCAGCGGGAGCTGTACCGGTACCTGACCACCCGGGTGGCCATGCTCCCCGCCATCACACATATCGAAACCGCACCGGTAATCAGAACCGTCAAGCGGGCGGCGAACCACCCATAGCGACACCAAGCCGCATCAGAGGTGCTGTCAGGGCCGCGGCTGCCTCGGCACTCTGCAGACCGTTGATCTGTGCGGAAGCTGCTCACCGTGCGACGCATGCGACATACTCTGCGACGTGGATATCTTCACCCTCTTCCCGGTCGTGGTCGTGGCCGTCCTTCTCGGCGTGTCGCTACTGGTGGCGTTCACCAGAAAAGGTTCGGTGACCACCATCGCGATGACCGCTCGGCGAATCAAGCTGCATACGGCGGCACCGCCGGAGATGGTCTATACCTGGCTCACCCAGCACTGCCCGACCGGCTACTCGGTCGAAGATCACGATGCCGCCCGCGGCATCGTGATCCTGTCGTCCCGACCGACGGCCTTCACATGGGGCTTCTTCTACCCGGCCGTCATCCGCGCGGAGGGTGCCGGGACTCGCGTGGACCTCGGGATCAAGTCGAAGCTGTTCCAGTACGGGCCGTTGGTAACGCGAGCACACGGGAAACTCGCGTACGCACTGGCCGGCCTGACCCAAGGCCACATCGAAGGCGACTGACCCAAACACGCAGAGTATCGGCGCGCCGGGTCTTTGCGGAGGGGTCGCCGTGGTGGTTGGGGCACGCACAGCGATCGCCAGCGCGGCGCTGCCGATCGACGGCGGCGCCACCGCGCAGTAAGCGCTCGCCGAGGCAACGGGCTGTATGCCGTACGAGGCCCAGCGGTCGACCGAGCAAGGAGCCCGTTGACTTGAGCGTGAGGTGAGCGGCTAGGTGTGCAAGCCTGGACAGCGAAGGCACGCCAAGTCGTTCTGACGTGGCGTGCAGTGAGGGCATGCGCCTTCGCTTTCGCTGAGCTCCAGCTTGTGGGGCTGAAAGTGCTGTCCTCGCCCAGTCCAGCGTGCGGCCTTGAAGTACGTCAGAAACCAACCATCATCACCTTTCGCCGTCGACTTGCCTTACTCCATCAGGGTGGAATTGACAGCAAAATGTGCTGTTAAGCGTGCCTGACGCGACCCATCGAAGAGAGGGAAGAGGGGCAGAAATGACCGAACCTCAGCGCGACACGACCGACCGAGATACAAGTAATGCTCATCAGTGGGTTTCGCGACCTCCGCTGCGGCAAGCCCGCGGAGGATTGGAGGTCGTCACGGTCGACGGCAAAATACTCGCAATGGGTGGGTTCAGAGGCGACGATGTGTTCGCCGATGTCGAGGTCCGCCGAACGACGGGAAACGGCTCGTGGAGCAACCTGCACCCGATGGAAGTCGGCAGAGCCAACTTCGCCGCAGCGGTCGTACGTGGGCTCGTCTACGCGGTCGGCGGCATAGATGTCCACAGCAAGGGCCGGGATGTCGTCGAAGTGTTCGACATCGCAAGGAACCAGTGGAGTACCAGTACACCGCTTCCTCTGCCGAGGGACAGTGCGGGCGCGGCAAGCTTGAACGGCTTGCTCTACGTGGTGGGCGGCTCGGTCACACTCGGCGACGACAATTTCGAAGTCACCGCGTCGACGCTGGTCTTCAACCCGGATGACCGTTCGTGGCGACCTGTCGCCCCGTTATCCGTCCCGCGCCAAAAACTGCGAGTGGTGGCGTCTGGACGTCACCTGTATGCCATCGGGGGGCAGGTACCGACCGGGGAGACAGTCACCACGGTTGAACGCTACGACCCGGACTCCGAAAGCTGGACAACCATGAGTCCGATGCACGAATCTCGCGCACTCCACGGTGTCGTCCAGGCTTCTCTCGGGAATCGACGCGTCCTCGTGGTGGTCGGCGGAAGCGAAGTGACCGCCGGAGCAGCCGCAAGAGACGCACGACGGACCACTGAAGTATTCGACATCGAACACGACAAATGGAGACTTCTCGACGTTCTCCTCCCGACAAAACGTGGCTCGAACGAATGCGCCGTAGAGGAAAGCGGCACAATCGTCACAATTGGCGGCGTTACCGTCCTCGACGGACAGCTGAAGTTCCTGCCGGATGTCGACGCGCTCCACCTCACGCCGCATCCTTGACCCGCCGACTATTCGCTGTCCTGTAGTCCGTTCGATCGACCACAACGCAAGCCCGGTCGCTGCGTATCGACCGCGTCGCGGCATGAGCGGACGTCACTGCTCAGTGCGCAGACACACATGGAGCTTCACCACGACACCAGTCGACGAGCACTGCTGCACCGTTCCGGCTGGTAGGCCTGGTGGGGATTGGAATGGCGGAGCATTAGAGAACCGCCGAACAGGGTCCACATCGAGCGGAAGCCACGCGGCCGGCCCCACCGCAGCAAGGCGGCACGGCTCGGGAAACATGACGTATACGTTCGCACCGAGGCCGCGCTATCGCGGAGGAAGAGCCTCCATTTCGCGCTTCCAATGTTCGTTGAACACCTCGTTGATTCGGATGCCCATCTCTACGAGTTCCCACCCGTTCACCTTCACGACAGTCAGCTTGTAACCGAGACTGGGGCCTTCGAGGACAAGCCACGGCTGAATCTCGCCGCACCAACCATCACCGAAGCAACGGCCCAACTCTTCGAGCGACAGACGCATGACCCGTTGAGACAGCGCGTCTACGAACTCCTCCGAATACCTGTGCTTCTGCTTGGGACTGGGCAGGAGAAGCGTCACATCACTTTCGCGTGCGCTGGGTGGCATCAGGTCCCCTTGCGCGTCAAGACCGTAGGGGCGCCGAAGCTTGCTAAGAAGTCTTCTCAGAACCACGTGAGCACACTTCCTCATGACAGTAGGGACCGGTCCCGAACCTCCGCTCGCCGATCGACTGCGCGTCGGGCCGCGTCGCCCCAGCGTGCCGCACTTTTCCCGAGCCGGCCATGCTCGAGCAGAGGAAGGTGTCGGCCGAACTGTCACGCGCGCCCGGGTTGGGGCCGAGCCGGCTGGGTGACAACTGCATAGTATGCAGGCTCGCGCGATGGGCTCCTGCCACACTGTGCGGTGGCCGGGTGACAGGAGGAGGTGTTTCTGTCCAGGCCGACCATGGCATCCACACGTGGCCACCGCCATGGAGTGCCGACGGCAAGGACCTCTCGTCTTGACCGCCTGCACGAAAGCGAGACGCCGGTCCGCTCATTGGCATGAGCGGATGTACGACGGGGCGCGCCATGCGGCATGAGCGGATGTTCGGGAGGCAGCACGGCTCTCCTGTTTGCGCAGCACGAGTTCTTTCGAGAAGATGTAGCCGCGATGAGCCGATTCGAGACCGCGTCTTTGGCCCTGATGCCTGGCCAGAGGGTCCGCGTGAAGGTCGTCAGTCACCAACGGTGGGGCGTGCTCGCACAGATCGTCGGTCATGAGCAGGTAGGCGCCTCCATTGACATGATCGAGCAGTTCGGCCGGGCGGCTCCTGGCGACGAACTCCTGGCGCTGTATCCCCGGGTCGGCACAGAAATCGACGCCGTCGTGGAAGAGGTTCGGCGTTGGCATCCACCGGCGTGGGTCCGACTCAGCATCCGCCGCGCCGACCTGGAGTCCTTGCAGCGGCCATGCGACTTCTGCGGCCAGCCAACAAATCTCGGCCCGGGAGGCGAGGGCCTGGTGCTCGACGTTCGCAGCAATGAGGGCCCGGGAAGCACCACCGTCCTATCCCATCGCACCTGCCTGGCGGACCGCATCACACCGGAGAACATCGGCGAGCGTGCAAGAACCCTGCGAATCGGCCGAGACACCGACTTCACCCGCCCCGCATAGCGTGCGCTCATCGGCATGAGAGTGCGTTGCAACTCTAGAGGTGACGGTTCCAGCGACGTCCGATGCCTGTTCGTGTCGCGCTGCCGCCGGGTGGCAGGTCGAGGGTGTCGATCAGGCTTTGGTCTTTGTCGATGGCGTGGTGCAGATGCCCGATCTTGCCGGTGGCGCCGTCCGCGTCGGAAGCGCCGATGAGCTGCCATGTGCCGTCATCTGCGTCGTGCTGGACAAGCAGAATCGGCTCGCTGTGCTCGAAGATCTCAAGGGTCTGGATACAGGTGGTGCGCTGAAGCCAGTGCTTCATCCACCAAGCCCGGCGATCGCGCTGCATGATCTGGTCGGCGACCCACCAGATGAACGGCAAGTCCTCGTGGGCGCGTGCTTCGTCCGCGGTGAGGTCCGGGCCGCCCTGCGGCACGCGCTCGAACGGCTCGTCGGTCAGGGAGAACGCATGTCCGTCGTCGTGTTCGAAGATGACGGCATGGAAGGTGCCGCCGCCGGGGTTGCCCGCGCCGATCCCGACCGACAAGTGAGCTACATGCGGGTCTGACCCGGTCGTCCAGCCGAGCGCGTACGACGCCAGCTCACCCTGCGGGCCGACGAACTCCCCGAACGCGCGCCGGTCCATTCCTGTCGCTGTGCCTGTCGGCACCTCGACCAGCGCACCCTCCAGCACCTGGATATCCACCACCGCAAGATAGCCGATCAAGAATCCACCCTCGCGGGTACGCGCACATCGGCATGAGAGTGCGCTGTACGCCAATTTCGGTTGTCGTGTCAGCGGTCGAAACGCCATGATGCGACCGTGACCCAGGCACGGATTGGCTCCGACCACGACTTTCTGCAGCTGACAGCTGATGTCGCAGAGGGCAGCCCGCCAGGGTACTTGCTCGCTGAGCTACAACTCCTCGGCTTGTCCGCGTCAGTTCGGGTCGTGCACCACTATGCGACCGGGTTCGCCGATCTCGCGGAGTTCTTCCAGCAGCACGCGGATGACTGGCGTGGCTGGGACGGGGTCCGGACTTGGGAGTCCCTCGAAAGGGAACTGAAAATCGATGCGTCCCACCAGTACGGCCACGTGCAGTTGCGGGTCACGCTCCAGAGGTTTCAACCCAATTGGGGAAACGAGGGCTGGACCGCGACCGGTGATTTGACGATCGAGCCCGGAGAGCAACTGTCGCAAGTCGCCCAAGAGATCAAGGTGCTGGCGACCGGCTCTTAGCATCCGGAACGAACCCGTCGGGAAGCGCGCGACCGTCCGCACCTCGCTCGATGTACGGCGACGTCAACCCCGCGTCACCGCACGACCACCCGCCGGATCACTCAGGCACTTCTCGGTTAGAGAGCGCTGGGGATGAATGGTGTTCCACTGGGTCGTGGCCGTGCGGGTTAGTGCTCGCCGGGGCCGGTGTCCCCAAGGCCACATTGGAGACCTCGAGCGTCCCCAAGGGGAACCCGCATTTGTGTACCTACGCCTGACCTGGACGAGGGTGGTTCCGAGGCATCGTTGCCCGGCTCGCCCCTTGTGCTCGGTCACGACCGGTGGACCGGCGATCGAGCGGAAAAGATTCCGGACGCTCAACGACCGGAATGTTCCCCACTCGGACCGCCCCGGCAACCCGCACAAGCTCCACACCAGTAGGTAGACGAATACGAGTCCTCAAAGCCACATTGGCGACACCGAACGGGCCAGAGGCGCGCCATATTGCCCCTGTTTCTCGACCATCGGGGTCAGCGGCGCCCGGCGGCCAGGATGACGAGGAACTGGCCGCCACCCGGTTCGATCGTCGCGGTCACCGGGAGCCCTGGTACCAGCCGGGAGAACCGGTCCACCAGCCAATCCGCCGCTTCTTGGGCGTCCTGCTTCGTCGGGCAACGGGCCACCATTTCGCGGCCTCCCTTGCGCTCCAGCCGCCCCGCGACGGTGATCAGCGGAGCGGGTTCGACCACGTGCAGGCGGTCCGGCCAGGCGATGACCACCTTGACCGCGCCCTTGCGGGTGTTGCACCCGCGGTGGGCGAGGCGCTCCGCGATCTTGGCCTTCCGGTCGGCGGTCCGGCTGTCGACACTGGGTCCGCGCGGGTCGTTCACCGACATGTCGGGGTCGACCGGTTCGTCGCACACCCAGCATCGCCAGCCGTCGCGCTCGGCCACATCATCGAGGAGACTCACCCGAGCAAACTAGCCTGCCCGGCCGGAGCCCCGGGCACCGCATCGCACGACTCCGGATGTCGGTCCGGGTACCAGACCTCTGTGGCACCGTGAAAATCCGTCCACTTTGGACCGAACACCGATTTGTCGGTGGCCGCCGCTACCGTGTCCGCGTTGTCGAACCTTGGGGGTTGAGGTGGAGAAGTACACGGAAGTACCGTCCGGCCTGGCGGACGCGCTCGTGCCGGTGGTCACGGAACTGGTCCCGCTGCTGCGCGGGCGGATCCCGCACGGCCCCGCGGCGGCGCTCGGCAGGCTGGGCGCCCCGGACGCGAAGCCGGACGCCTTCGGCCTGGTGGTGGGACGGCCGGTAGCGGGCCCCGGTGAATCGGCGGCGTTGAGCCGGCTGCGTTCGCTCGGAGATCCGGTTTCCGAGAGGTTGCTCGGCGCGCTCGAACTGACCTTGGACGGGCTGGCCGTCGCGGTCCCGGTCGAGGTCGAGGCGGCGGTGCCGGGGCCGGACGCGACACCGCGCTCCTTCGGCTTCGGGATGATCGGTGGGCCGAACGCCGAGACCGTCACCGCGGTGCGCCTGCTCGATCAGCTCCGGCCGGGGATCTCCGGGCTGGTCGTGGCGCTGGTCGAGGAACTGGCCGGGCACGAGGCGGTGGTCCCGCTGCTGGCGGCCCCGCCGGGGCTCACCGGCGAGGAGGAACTGGCGGCCGCGCACGGCGCGGCGCATCTCGCACTGGCCGTCGCGGTCGCCGCGCCGGTGCTGAGGAGGGCAGGCGCTCCGCTCCTCGCCGGGACGTCCGCGGCCGTCGTCGGTGTCGCGCTGGGTGCGGTTTCGGCTTTGTTGAGCGAAAGTCCGATGCCGCCCGCGTATGCGGCCGCGCTGCTGGAGAAACGCCGGGCCGAATACGTGTTGCCGGTCGCGGCGTCGGGTTCGGCCGAGGTGCGCGATCATCGGTTCACCCTGGCCGAGCGTCCCCTTGTCGATGAGGCCGACTTCAGCGGGAACGGCCTGGCCGCCGTGGTTCCTGGCGGGGTCGCCGTCCGGACCGGGCTGGGGGAGGGCCACGTGTCCGTGTCGATACGGATCCTCGAAGGGCCGCCGGAGGAACTGGAACTCGACTGGTGGGACGAGGTCGTCGAGATCTCCTGGCGGGCCGAGCGGGGTGACGCCACGTTGGGCGTTGGTGACTCGCGGCACCTGAGAACACCCCCGTGGCCGGGTGATTTCCGGGTGCGGGTGCACGCGATCGGACGGGACGGCGAGGAGCGCGAGCGCTACGAACTCATGCTCTGGCAGGCACCGCCGGGTCCGGACATCGTGCACAAACGCGGTGACAGGCTCGGTTACGTCGTCCGCGGTGAGCCCGTGCCGGACCTCGTCGCGCCACCGGAGGCCGCCTATCGGTGGATTCGCGAAAGCGTGCTCGGTGAAGCGGCGACGGTCACGGTGGTCAGGGACGCCGCGCCCGCCGAGGTGCTCCGCGCCTTCGGTGCCGATGCGGCCGAACCGGAGTCCGCGCAGGAGTTGGCGCGGGAATTCGATCTTGATCCCTGGGTGGCCGTGCTTCCGGTCGAGGGTGGGGTGCTCGCCGTCGAGTTCAACGGTTTCCAGGGTTCGCACCGGCCGGTACTGGAGCCGTTGTCACGGGAAGGCCGGACGGCGAGCCTGTTCTGGAACATCAACGCGTTGACCCGGCTGTCCTTCGCCGACAACGGGAACGTCCTCGCTTCGTCAGAACTCGGATACGCGGAGGAGGTCGACGATCCTGAGGTGAACCAAGCGCTGGCCGGTCTCGACTTCGGCAGTTATCGCGACAGGCTGGAAAAAGGCCTCCTCGCCGTCGAGCGGTACACCGGATACCGGCTGCGGAAGGAAGACCTCGAGCGGATGGTCGAGGAGGATGTCGCCTACCGCATCCTGCCGCACCTTCCCGAGCTTTATCCCGAGGCGCGTACCGCCGACGGTTCGCGCGCGTTCCCGGGCAGGGGTCCTTTGGGCGCCGAAACCGATCGGCTGGCCTTCGTGCCCGAGGAAACGTTGCTGGACCTGGCCTGGCGGGCGGCATCGGCGGTGGTCGAGCACACCGGTGTCGCCGGAGACCCCGTCATCGCCGCCGTGCTCACGGAGCGCAGATTGAGTCCGGAGGCGGAACTCCTGGCCAGGCGATCGCAGCTACGGGCGTACCGGGAACACGCCTGGGTGTGGCAGGCGCTCCACAAGGCGACCAATCCGGACCCGCTGGCCGCCGCGATCGGCGCACTGTCGGCGGCGCGATCCGAGGCCGGACCGCTCGGGGAGGAGCTGCTGGAGTACGCGCGGCGAGTGGCGCGGGAATCATAGATCGGCCGCCCGCGAATCAGTCGTCGGTGAGGAGGTGGCGCAGATACCGGTCCGGGTGCGCGAGGAAGCCGCGGGTCCGGGTGACCGGCTCGGCCTCGTCGTAGCCGACTCGCTCGATGTCGCCGTCGCCGTCGATCTGCAGGATCCGCGCGCCGGGCACCGCCAGCAGGATCGGTGAGTGGGTGGCCACCACGAACTGACCGCCCTGTGCGGCCAGCTCGACGATCCGGGCTATCAACGCCATACAGCCGCGTGGGGACAGCGCCGCTTCCGGTTCGTCCAGCAGATACAGCCCGCCCGGCCCGAATCGGTGGGTGACGAGGTCCAGAAAGGACTGTCCGTGGGAGCGTTCGTGCGGGGAGACGCCGCCGTAAGCGGGCAGCAGCGGCGACGATCCAGGGGCACGGTCGAGGCGTTCGATCTCGGAGGCGACGTTGTAGTAGGACTCGGCGCGCAGGAAGAACCCGGTACGCGGCTTGCGGACGCCCCAGCGCAGCACCAGCTGGTCACCGAGGCTGGACTCGGTGGCGCGGGTGGCGAACCGGAACGACTGGGATCCTCCTTCGGCGTTGAAGCCCGCCGCCACCGCGATCGCTTCTACGAGCGTGGATTTACCGGTGCCGTTGTCGCCGACCAGGAACGTCACCCCGGGATCGAGGGCCAGCCCACCGGTGCGGGCCAGCTGCCGCACGACGGGCAGGGTGAAGGGATAACGGCCGGTGTCGGAGCCTGGTGCCAGCCGGATCGACTGGACGAACCCGCCACCGCTGCTCACGCGGGGCTCCCGACGGCGGGTTCGAGTGCGACGCACACGTGGAGCGGGTCGTCGGTGATCACCGGTGGGCGCACAGGAACGGTCATGATCCGATTCTCCGGTACCCGTCGCCGTCGGCGGGTACCGGAGATGACTTACCCGGCCGTGCGGAAGACGGTGACGTCGTCCACGGTGACGGTGATCGGCGCGTTGGTGGCGGAGGCGGACAGGTTGGTGAGGAGGCCCGCGTTCCCGGCGCCCTGAAGTGCGGCGGTCTGGTCTGTCGCGGTCGCCTGCCAGCCGGGTTCGGTGGTCCCGTTCGCCCATACCTTGGCACGCAAGGTGGTCGGCCGTGATGTCCTGAAGGACCCCGGTGAGACCTTCAACGTCTCACCGGGGGCCTTCAGGGCACCCCACATTTGAGTTACCTCTCAATAACCTATTCGCCACTCACGACCCCTCGCCGGCGGCCTGCCCCAACTCGGCTCAGCAGGGTTGCAACAGCCAGCAGAGCCGGTAGTCGGCCCGGTAGGTCGTGGACGTGCCCGGCGCGATGATGTTCTGTGTCCTCGGGCCGCCGTGCGCCCAGGCGGTGAAGGCGTACTTCAGGTTGAGCGGTGGCAGGTTCTGCGGGCTGTCCGCGCTGATCGAGTTGGTGGAGCCGGCGATCACCGTCCGGGTGAACGGCGTGCGCTGCCCCGTGCCGCCGACGGTGAGCATCGCCTGGCTGGGGCTGGAGGTGAAGTTCAGCGACACCGTCTTCGGCTGCAGGTCGACGGTCCTGCTGCCGGTGCGGCCACTCGAGTCGGTCGCGGTGAGGGTCAGCTGCAGGTATGACGGGTAGTCGTGATCCGGTGCGACGAACGAGCCGGACGCGACGCCGGGGAAATCCTGGACGTTGTGCGTATGGCAGGTGCCGTTCGCCGCGCAGTGCCGGATCGCGAGCCGCCAGGACAGCGCCGACGCCGGGAGCTGACCGTCCTGGGCGTCGACAGCGCGGCCGGAGAAGGGCACGGTCTGGCCGACCGACCAGGTCAGCGCGCTTGCCGGGCTGTCGATGACCGGCACCGGATCGAGCCCCTCCGGATTTCCGACGGTCACCCGCACCGTGGTGGTCGCGCTCGCGCCGTGGGAGTCCGTCACCCGCAGTCCGGCGTCGACGGCGGCGGCCGCGGTGTAGGTCCAGGTGGGGCTGGAGGCCGACGAGTCGTCGTACGCGCCGTCGGCGTCGAGGTCCCAGGCGTAGGACAGGGTGTCCCCGGCGTCCGGGTCGGTGGAGCCGGTGCCGTCGAACTGGACCGTCAGCGGCGCCGGGCCGCTCGCCGGACTCGCCGTGGCCACCGCGACCGGGGGCCGGTTGGTGCCGCCGGGGTGGCTGACGCGATGGAGTTCACCGCTGCCCAGCGCGACGTAGAACAGGTCACCGCCAGGGCCGGTGAGCACCTGCACCGGTGTGCTGACGCCGGTCACGAACGGCACCAGACGGCTCGCGCTCGGCTGGCCGCCGACGGTCTGCATGGCCCAGATGCAACCCCTGGAGGAGTCGGCGAAGAACAGCGCGCCGGAGTACTCGGCGGGGTAGTTGCTCCCGGACTCGAAGGCGATGCCGCTGATCGAAGAACCGCCGGTGGGGCAAGGATCGGTCGCCACCACCTTGGCCGAGTGGTGGTAGGCGTAGTGCGGCGCCGCCTGCCCGCCGGAGGTGTACAGGGACTCGCATCGGTCGAGGTTCGCGCCGTCGTAACCGGCTTGCCTGGCGTTGCCCTCGAAACAAGGCCAGCCGAAGTTCTCCGCCACGCCGTCGCCGACGTCGGCGACGCGGTTGATCTCCTCCCAGGTGTCCCAGCCGACGTCACCCGCCCACAGCTCACGGGTGCCCGGCCGGAAGCCGAAGCGGAACTGGTTCCGCGCGCCGTAGGCGATCACGCGCCGGGCGTTGGCGTCGGCGCTGCCCGCGAAAGGGCTGCCGGGCAGGCCATCGCCGGTGTCGGGGTCGAGGCGCAGCAACGCGCCGTTGAGCAGTACCGGCTGCCCGGCGGGACGTCGCGGCGATTGCGAACGCAGCGCGCCGCCTTCCGCCGTCGGTGGCGCGAGGTTCGTCCCGGCGGGCGACGGTGGGTCGGCACAAGGGTTCTCGACCTGACCGTAGTCGGTGAAGCCGAAGCTGGCGCCGTCGCCGCCGCCCGCGTACAGGGCACCGTCCGGTCCGAAGGCGAGAGCGCCGACCGAGTGGCTGGGGAACTGCTGGCACCAGCCCGTGACCAGTGGCTTCTCGCTGACGGCGGTGCCGGCCGACCCCATGGTCAGCCGCGAGACGCGGCCCGTGACGACACAGCCCTTGGTGGTGGCGCCCGGCGGAGTCGGACAGGTGTCACCCCACCGCGGCGGGGTGCCGCCGGGTTCCGCGTCGAGGGTGTAGGAGACGTAGACATAGGGCCTGGCGGGGAAAGCGGGGTCGACGGCCAGTCCGAGGAGGCCGCGGTCCCAGAAATCCTGTGTCTGCGGACGGAGATCGGCGAAGACCGTCGCCGTCGTGTCGGCGAGCGAGTCGAAGACCTTGACCAGACCGCTCTTCTCCGCGACGAACACCCGGCCGTCCGGCGCGAACGCGGTGGCGGTCGGTGAACTGAGCCCGCCGATCGCCACCGTGTCGGTGAAACCGGTGGGTACCGCGGCTTCGGCGGGTGCCGCGGTGACGAGCGCGACCGTGAGCGCGCCGACCAGCGGACCGACCACGCCGGCCGCGAGCGTGCGTCTTGATCTTCGTGGGAACAAGGGACGACGAGAACTCATCACACGAACTCCTCCTGCGCAGGGACCGGAAAGAAGTCGACAGCTGCCCGGTATGGCGCGAGAAGACCGAAAGTTGTTACGCGTATGACAGAAATGCGCACAACTCGCTAAAGAGGCCGTGTCGGCGGAGCGCCACCGGCGAGTGGCCCGCCGCGTACTTGGAAAAAGAATCACCACATCAGACAGAATGTTTGCCATTCGGATGTCGTTTCGAAGACGTATTTCCCCGGCTGTAGTGTCCTCCTTGATTGAGTAGGCCGAACGGCGTACGACATAGGCGTCGGTGTTTTCGGGAGGGTGGCATGGACGCGGTATCGGCGGCGGCGATCACGTCGTTTTTGATCAGTTATGGGCGGCATTTGGCCGGAGTCGCGAGCGAGGTCGTCGACGAAGGGGTCACGCGAGGACTTCGCGCGTTGTGGGACAAGGTACGTGGCAGGTTTTCGGCCGACCCGCAGGCGTCGGGAGCGTTGGAACGTCTTGCGGAGCAACCGGAAAATCAGCGGAGGCAAGCCGCTGTCGAAGATCACCTCGACGAGTTCATGGCCGCCGACGCCGAATTCGCGGCCGCGCTTTCGGAACTGGCCGAGCAGCTGAAGACGGCCGGTTATCGCACCATTCAGGTGCGCGACGCCGGAGCGCTGGCCATCGGCGGGAATGTGTCGATCAAGGGGACCCATCAGGTCGCGGGGCGCGACATCACTGTCTCCGGTGAGCCCGCTCCGGGGAAATGACATGGTGAATACACGCAGAGCCGGGAGTCTCGCCGCCGGGCTCCTGCTGGTCGCGGCGCTGACGTCCTGTGGCCGCGATAAGCGGGCCGAGGACCTCGATCCGCCGCAGTTTCCGGAAACCTCCGCCGGCACCACCTCGGCCGAGCCGTCGCCGGATGCGAGTCCGGTACCCGGCGCGTCGACGTCGGCGACGCCGGGTAAGCCCGGCGGGACGGCGGGCAGACCCGGTGGGACGGTGGGGCGGTCGCCGGACCAGCCGGCCCGGCCCGGTGCCGGAACACGGCCCGCCGGTCCGCCCTCGGAACCCGGAGACCCGGCCAACCCCTGCGGGACCCCGCCCGCCGGTCGCGCCGCGGATGGGAGGGCACAGCAGCGGATCGTCTTCCCTGCCCTCGGCACCCATCAATGGCCGGACGACGAGGTGACCATGCGCGCTTGCGCCACGTCGGGACTCCCCGTTTCCTATCAGCTGCCGAACGGCGGCCGCGGTGGCGGTTGCTGGACGTCCCAGATCACCAACGGCACCACCCGCGCGTATTTGGTGCCGGTGACCTGCGCGATCACCGCCACGCAGGCGGGGAACGCCGCCTTCGCGCCGGCTCAGCCCGTCGTCGTCACCTGGAAGGTGGACAGGCTGGCGGTCAAGATCGGCTGGCTGGGTTCGGCGGACACGCTGGTCTATTCGCCGGCCAACCCCGTCGTGACACTGCAGGTGCGAGTGACGGCCATGCATCCCATCCCGAGATTGTCGATCTACGGGTCCGCGAGGGGGGCCTGCACCCTCTCGCAGATACCGAGGAACATCGGTGGGACCGGCGGCGCGGCCATCACCTTCGACGTGCGGGTCGCCCTGGAGGATCCGGGGGCGCAGGGCGGTTCTTGTGACCTGCAGGTGAACGTGGATTCGAACCAGATCGCCAACGGCAGTCACGACGATCGCCACTACGTCGTCAGGAGATGAACCAGGAGGACGAGACCGACCCGGCGGCGACGCTGTCGGTCGAAAACGCGGGTCCGGTCGTTCAGCACGGCGATCTGGCGCTGTCCGGCGGGCTCGTCGCGGGCCGGGACCTCACGGTTCACGGCCCCGTCAACGTTCTCACGGACGACGGAGCCCCGTTCGGCGACCAGGTCACGCGGCCGGGCCGGGCCGCGGATCTCTGCCCGTATCCCGGTCTGGACGCGTTCGACGAACGATCGGCCGGGTATTTCCACGGCAGGGAAAGAGATGTCGACGCCGTACTCGCACTGCTCCGCCGGGCGGCACTGGTGGCGGTGGTCGGGTCGTCCGGCAGCGGTAAGTCGTCGCTGCTGTCAGCCGGTGTGCTTCCGGCCCTCGCCGACGGCGCTGTCGCGGGCTCGGCTGAGTGGACCGCGGTGCCGGTCCGGCCCGGTACCCAGCCGATCGAGCAGCTGGCGGCCGTCCTGGCGAAGTTCACCGGCGCCCGCGCGAACGAGATCGCGGCGGCACTTCGTGCGAAGCCCGCGTGTTTCGGCGAATTCGACGCACAGGTCCGGGTCGCCGTCGGCGGACCGACGATCTGGGTGATCGACCAGCTGGAGGAGGTGTTCGACCCGGCGGTGGATCCCGGCTCACGGGCCGCGTTTCTCGCCGCGATCGCCGGGGACTCGTCCACCGAGACGAAGGTGCTTGTCGCGTTGCGGTCGGACTTCTATCCGCACCTCGATCAAGAACCCGTACTGGCGGCGGCGGTCTCGGCTGCCCAGCACCGGGTGCTCCCCATGGGGCCGCGCGCCATCCGCGAGGTGATCGAGAAACCGGCGGACCAGGTCGGATTGCGCGTGGAGCCCGAACTGGTCGACCGGATGCTCGCCGACACCGACGCCGCCGAAAACGCGTTGCCGCTGTTGTCGTACGCGTTGGCGCAAACCTGGCGACGCCGGCGCAACGGTTGGCTGACCCTCGCCGAATACGCGAAGGCGGGCGCGCTCGACGGCGCGATCGACCACGCCGCCGAACTCGTGTGGGAGTCGCTGAGCCAACGGCAGCAGGCGACGGCTCGCCGCATGATGTTGCGGCTGTCCCATCTCGGCGAGAACACCGTCGCGGTGCGCCGCCGGGCCCGGCTCGAAGATCTGGTGACCGACGCCGACGACGAGTCCGCCGTCCGCGTGGTCGCCGATCGGCTCGCCGCCGCCAGGATCCTCACGATCGATTCGGACCCGGCGACCGGTGCCTCGGTCGTCGACATCACCCACGAGGCGGTGCTGCGTGCCTGGGCCCGGCTGCGGAACTGGCTGACCGAGGACAGGGAGACGAAGCGCGCGCAGGACGACCTCAGCAGTGGCGCGGCGGCGTGGGAGCAGCACGGCGCCGACCCGAGTTATCTGCTGCGGGGCGCGCGGCTCGCCGCCATCGAGGTCGCACGCCGCTCGGGAAGCCTGACGGCGAACGACGTCGAACAGCGGTTCCTCGCGTTGAGCGGTCGTCTTGAGCATCGGCAAAGATGGCGGTCCCGGCTGCTCGGTCTCCTCGCCGCGGCGCTGGCGGCCGCGGTGGCGATCACGCTCGTCGTCGTGGCCCAGCAACGCCGCATCAGCAGGGAAAAGACCGTCGCGGACGCCGTTTCACTCGCCGCGAGGTCGCGTTCAGTGAGCGGTCAGGAACGAGACCTCGCAGCCCTGCTGGCCGTCGCAGGGGCGGAAACCGACGACAACCCCGTCACCCGCGCGGCCGTCATGGACGTGGTCTCCTCGCGCGGTGGCCCGCTCGCCTATCTTTTCCCGGCGGGACGTCGCGCCACGACCGTGGCGGCCAGGTTCACCCGCGACGGGGCCGCGATCGTCGGTGCCGACGATGGTTCGGTCTGTGCCCTTTCGCCGTCCGACGGCCACCGGATCGGCCCCTGTTTCACCGGCCATCGTGCCAACATCAGCGCCGTCACGGCGAACGCCGACCTGGTCGCGGCCGCGGACGCGACCGGTCTGGTGACATTGCACCGGACAGGCGTCGCGGCACCGGTCCTCGACCCGGTCACGGCGACTTCCACCGTGGTCGGCGTGGCACTCGACCCGGCGCACGGCCAACTGTTCGCGGCCACCCGCTTCGGTGCGGTCGAACGCTGGAGCCTGACCGGCCGGACGACGCCGCTGCCGCCGCTGGCACAGAGCACCGATGTCGTGGCGCTCGCCGTCGCCGACAAGACCGACCAGGTCATCGCCCTCACCACCGCGGGGGAGCTGAAGCGCTGGCGCCTCACCGACGGGGCCGAGCTGCCCGGACTCGCCGGACCGGGCACCGTCTCGACCGGCACCACCATGGGCTTGGACGTCGTCGGCGGCACGCGTGTGGTGACGGCCGACGAAAGCCGGATCGGCGTATGGGATCTCCGCGCCGAGCACCCGCCATTGTGGACGGACGCGGCGGGCGGAACCGCGGTCGCGTCCTCCGGTGACGGCGAAACGGTGTTCGTCGGGTCGGATACCGGCACGATCACTTCATGGCGGCTCGCCCCGGAACCCTTGGGTGTCGAACCCACTCGCCCCGGCCTCGTGTCGGCCGTCGTCGCGCTCGGCAGCGGAGACGGGTTCCTGGTCGGGGCGGATCGCGACGGCCGGGTGATCTCGTGGGACCTCAGTGGCAGACGGTCTCCAGCGGGTACGCGGCTCGCCGAGGCGGCCGGCCCCATCCAGGCCGTCGCCAGGAACCCCGGCGGTGCCATCGCGTCCGGGGGTGCGGACGGTGTCGTCCGGGTCACCCGTGACGGGTCCACAGTGGATGTCCGTGCGTTCGAGGGCACCGTCGTCGGTCTCGCCTGGCGACCGGGGGGAACGATCGCGGTGGGCACCGACCACGGAGTCCTGTACGAACTCGACCCGGCCACCGCGGGGACGCGGACGGTGTTCGACCGGCCGGGCACGGCGGTCACCGCTGTCGCAGCCGACGGCAGCGGGAGGGTGGCCGTCGGCTTCACCGACGGCCAGGTGCTCTTTCCCGATTCGCCGGGTACCTCGTTCACCGCCGCGAAAGGCGCCGTGACGGCGCTCGCGCTGAGCGTGGACGGGAACACGGTCGCCGTCGCTTCCGGTGACGGTGTCTCCGCGCCGCCGCAGATCTCTTTCGCCACGAAGAGCGACCGGTTCCGAGACGTCCAGACCCGCACCGGGCACACCCTGCCGATCACGAGCCTCGCGTTCAGCCCCGATGGGCGATCCCTCGCCAGCGGCAGCGACGACAGGACCATCGACATCCGGAGCCTGGCCGACGGCACGGTGAAAAGCACGCTCCGCGGGCACACCGACATGGTCCTGGCCTTGGCCTACTCACCGGATGGCACGACGCTGGCCTCCGGAAGCCAGGACGGCACCCTCCGCCTGTGGGATGTCGCCGGCGGACTCCAGATCGGGCGTCAACTCGAGTCCGGCGCAGGCTACGTCTGGTCGCTCGCTCCCTCGCCGGACGGCGCGAACCTCGTCGCCGCCAACGGATCGACGGTCGTCGAATGGCCGTTGAGCAAGAAGGCCTGGCTGGCCCGTGCTTGTCGGCTGGCCGGGCGCGGCCTGACCGACGACGAGCGGAATCGCTACCTGCCTGGAGGGACGTCTCTACGGCCCTGCGCGTGATCGGTGTACTTCCTGGCTTTCGTCAGTGCTTCGCGGACGAGCCTCCGTCCGCGGCGCCGGTGCGCGCCACCAGGGATAAGGCACCCCGAACAGCTTGTTGATCAGTACGGCGAGCAGCGCGATGAGAAGTACTCCGATCAGCACCGCGAGGACCTGTGACGGGGTGTGCAGGAGGCCCAGCGCGATGATCAGGGTGGTGGCACCGGCAGGCGGATGGGGTGTGCCGAGGGCCGCCATCGCGGCGCAGGTGATGCCCAGCGCCAGCGCCGCCGCCCCGATCCTGGCCCACGATGGATGCGTCAGATCCGGGGCGGCGGTGAGCAGCCCGGTGGCGGCGAGGCCGGTGAGGCCCGCGAGGACACCGGCCAGGTGACCGAGCACCGTGTTGCGCGGGCTCGCGCCGGGGGCGTCCGGACTGGCGAACACCAGGAACGCGGTGGGCCCGAGTGAGGGGAACAGCAGCGGCGCGTCGGTGAGGACCGCGCAGAGGCCGATGAACACGATGCACCCGAACGCGCTCAGTGCCACGTACGCGGTGCGGCGGATCCGGTTCATTCCCAGCCACGGCGCGGGTTCCGGGTCCCGACGGCGCCGGGCGCGCGCCGCCGGTAGACCACGTACGGACGCAGCAGGTACTGCACCGGAGCACTGAACGCGTGCACCAGCCGGGAAAACGGCCACAGCGCGAACAGCAGCATCCCCAGCGCGGTGTGCAGCCGGTAGTCCAGCGGCGCCGACGCCATCAGGTCCGGCTGAGGATCGAGCAGGAGGATGCCGCGGAACCAGGGCCCGACGGTCTCGCGATAGTCGTACCCGCCCCGGACGCCGTTGTCGACCAGCGTGGTCGCCAGCCCGGCGAGCATCACCAGCACGAGCACCACGTACATGTACCGGTCGCTGACCGAAGTCGCGCGGCGGACCGCCGGGACCCGCAGCCGCCGCCACAGCAGGAGCCCGAGGCCGCCGACCGCGACCAGTCCGGCGAGACTGCCCATCCCGAGCGAGATCAGGTGGTAGGCGTGTTCGTCGAGCCCGGCGAATTCGGTGAGGCCCTTGGGGACGAACAGACCGAGCACGTGGCCGCCGATCACCATGAGCAGCCCGACGTGGAAGACCGGGCTCGCCACCCGCAGCATCCTGGACTCGTGGAGCTGGCTCGACCGGCTCGTCCAGCCGAACTTGTCGTACCGGTAGCGCCAGATCGTGCCGAAGACGAGCAGCGCGATCGACGCGTAGGGCGCGGCGCCCCACAGCAGCAGGTCGAGTCCGGAACTCATCGGCCACCTCCGGTCGGGAACGGGTCGAGGCCGACCAGCTCGGCCGGGGGAGCGGCGGGTCGTGGTGCGGGGGCGGCCGGAAGGGTGGCCAGTACCGCGCCGACGACGTCGCGATAGGGAGTGTCCATAGTGGACATGTTGCGGTGTAACAGGTCCAGCGCCGGATGGAACCGGTCGAGTACCTCCGTGGCCGCGGCGGGATCGGCCGCCGCGGCGAACTCCAGTATCACCGGCAGGAAGTCCGGCAGCTCGTTCTCGGCAGGCGCGAACCCGTTGGCACGGTAGAACCGCCGCAGGGCGGCCAGTGTTTCCCCTCGGCGGCGGGTGTCGCCGTCGAGGAACCAGCTCAGATGCAGCGTCCGCCGCGGCTTGCGGTCGAAGACCTCGATGTAGTGCGAAGCCAGCGCGCGAGGATCACCTTGGCTCAGGTAGGTCACGGCGCGCGCGAGTCCGTCGTGGCCGGGACCGCCGGTCTCGCCGAGGCAGGCGCGCAGCAGCGGCAGTTTGCCGAGGACGGCGTCGTCCGGATATTGCAGGCACCAGCCCGCGATCTGGCGCAACGCCGCGTGATGCCGCGTGCCGACGGCGCGGGAACGGGTGAGCCTCACCGGTCCTGCCCGCCCAAGGTGGGGAACAGCGCGTCCGGCCTGCCGCCGTCCGCCCAGCTCACGAGGTCCACTGTGGACTCACCGCCACCCATTCCCGGGCCGCCGTCGACGTCGAGGCTGCAGCGGGTGGCGATGGCCTCCAGATCGTGGGCCTGCCCGACACCCGCGGTGGGGATGACGTAACGCTCGTCGTATTTGGCCAGCGCGAGCAGCCGGTGCATCGCGAAGATCTGCTCGCCGGTGAGGCCGACCGAAGCGGGGATATCCTCGTCGGTCTCCTGCCCGAGGTTCACCGCCCGCATGTAGGACCTCATGGCGGCCAGCCGTCGCAGTGACCGCCGGACGGGACCGGTGTCCCCGGCGGTGAACAGTTCCGCCAGGTACTCGACCGGGATGCGGAGCGCGTCGATGGCGCCGAACAGGTTGTCGCGGTGCTCGCCGTCGTGGCCACTGCCGCTCACCGCGTCGACCACCGGCGACAGCGGCGGGATGTACCAGACCATCGGCATCGTGCGGTACTCCGGATGCAAGGGCAGCGCCAGCCGGTAGTCGTGGATCAGCTGGTACACCGGTGATCGCCGGGCCGCGGTGAGCCAGTCGTGCGGGATACCGGCCGCTTCGGCCGCCCGGATCACCGCGGGGTCGTGCGGGTCGAGCAGCAGATCGAGCTGGGCGGGGTAGAGGTCGTGTTCGTCGGCGACGGACGCCGCTTCGGTGACCTTGTCGGCGTCGTAGAGCAGCACGCCGATGTAGCGCAGCCGTCCGACGCAGGTTTCGGAGCAGACGGTGGGCTGGCCGGCTTCCACCCTCGGGTAGCAGAAGGTGCACTTCTCGGCTTTGCCGGTCTTGTGGTTGAAGTAGACCTTCTTGTAAGGGCAGCCGGTGACGCACATCCGCCAGCCGCGGCACTGGTCCTGGTCGACCAGCACGATCCCGTCCTCCTCGCGTTTGTACATCGCGCCGGAGGGACAACTGGCCACACAGGACGGATTGAGGCAGTGCTCGCAGATCCGCGGCAGGTAGAACATGAAGCTCTGCTCGAACTCGAATTTGATCCGGATCCCGAGTTCCTCGCGCAGCTTTTCGGCGATCGGGTCCTTGACGCCGTGTTCGGTCGAGCCGCCGAGGTCGTCGTCCCAGTTCGGGCCCCAGGAGGGTTGCGTGGGTTCGCCGGTGATCGCCGAGCGGGGCGCGGCGGTGGGCACGTCGTCGCCGAGCGGCGCCTCGATCAGGGTGGCGTAGTCGTAGGTCCACGGCTCGTAATAGTCGGAGATCTCCGGCAGGTCGGGATTCGCGAAGAGCTTCCCGAGCTTGCTCAGCCGCCCGCCCGCGCGTAGCCGGAGGCGGCCCTTCGACGTCCGTTCCCAGCCGCCCTTCCAGCGTTCCTGGTCCTCGTAACGGCGTGGATATCCCTGCCCCGGCCGGGTTTCCACGTTGTTGAACCACGCGTACTCGGTACCTGCCCGGTTGGTCCAGGCCTGTTTGCAGGTCACCGAGCAGGTGTGGCAGCCGATGCATTTGTCCAGGTTCATCACCATGGCCAGTTGCGCCAGTACCCGCATCAGTAACGCACCTCCTGGGAACGGCGGCGGATCACGGTGACCTCGTCGCGCTGGTTGCCGGTGGGGCCCAGGTAGTTGAACCCGAAGGACAATTGGGCGTAGCCGCCGATGAGATGGGTGGGTTTGATGAGCAGCCGTGTCAGCGAGTTGTGCGTGCCGCCGCGTTTCCCGGTGGCCTCGCTGCGCGGCACGTTCACCGCCCGATCCTGCGCGTGGTAGAGGAAAACGGTGCCCGCGGGCATGCGGTGGGAGACGATCGCCCTGGCCACCACGACACCGTTGCGGTTGACCGCCTCGATCCAGTCGTTGTCCTTGGCGCCGATCGCTTCGGCGTCGGACGGGCTCATCCAGATGCCCTGCCCGCCGCGCGACAGGGTGAGCATGTGCAGGTTGTCCTGGTAGGTCGAGTGGATCGACCATTTGCTGTGCGGGGTCAGGTAGCGGACGGTGACCTCCGCGCCGTTCCCCGGTTCGCCGGAGAGGTGGTGCGCGCCCAGTGGCGGCCGGTAGACCGGCAGCGCCTCGCCGAGTTCGTGCATCCAGTCGTGGTCGAGGAAGAAGTGCTGACGCCCGGTGAGCGTATGCCAGGGTTTCCCGTGCTCGACGTTGATCACGAACGCGGAATACCGCCTGCCGCCGCTTTCGCTGCCGGACCACTCCGGACTGGTGATGACCGGAGCGGGCCGGGACCTGGTGTCGGCGAAGGAGATCCGCTTGCCCTCGTGCTCGGCCGAAAGATGCGCCAGTTCGGTGCCGACGCGTTTCTCGAGATCGCGGAAGCCTTGGGTGGCCAGCCGTCCGTTGGTGGTACCGGACAGGGCGAGCACGGCGTCCGCGGCCTTGATGTCGGTGTCGATCAGCGCGTGACCCAGAGCGGCTCCTGTCGTCGCGACGCCGTTCTTCGCGCGCAGCCAGTCCAGTTCCTCGCCGACGTCGTAGGTGATCCCCTTGCTGGTGGCGCCCAGCTTCTCCAGCAGCGGCCCGAGGGTGGCCAGTTTCGCCGCCACGGCGGGGTAGTCGCGTTCGACGACGGTGAGCCGCGGCATCGTGACACCCGGGATGGGTTCGACGTCCCCGTCGCGCCAATCACGTACGACGCCGCCGGGCTGCGCGGTTTCTCCCGGCGTGTCGTGTGTCATCGGGGTGGCGACGAGATCCTTGCGTACGCCCAGATGGCGTTCGGAGAGCTCGCTGAACCGCTTCGCGATCGTGTGGAACGCCTCGAAGTCGGTGCGGGTCTGCCACGGTGGATCGACGGCGGCGTTGAAGGAGTGGATGAACGGATGCATGTCCGTCGACGACAGGTCGTGCTTTTCGTACCAGGTCGCGGCGGGCAGCACGAGATCGGCGAACAACGTGGTGCTGGTCATCCGGTAATCGATTGCCAGCATAAGATCCAATTTGCCGACGGGGGCGGTGTCATGCCATTTCACCGATCGCGGCCGGGCTTCCGGCGGTGCCTCCTCGCCGCGGAGGTTCGCGTCGGTGCCCAGCAGATGACGCAGGAAGTACTCGTGTCCCTTGGCCGAGGAGCCGAGCAGATTCGACCGCCACACCGTGAGCACCCGCGGCCAGTTCCGTGGCTCGTCCGGATCCTCGGCGGCGAAGCCGAGCGTGCCCTCGCGCAGCTTCGCGGTGACGTGGCGGGCCGGGTCGATGCCCGCTTCTTCGGCCTCGTCGACCAGGTCCAGGGGATTACGGTCGAAAGTGGGGAAGGAGGGCATCCAGCCCAGCCGTGCCGACTGCGCGAGGGTGTCGGCGGCGCTGGTCCCGGCGAGCGCGCCGGGAGCCAGCGGTGAGGTCAGTTCGTCGTTGCGCAGCGCGTCGTAGCGCCATTGGCCGGTGTGCAGGTACCAGTAGGCGGTGCCGATCATCTGCCGTGCGGGCCGTGCCCAGTCCATCGCGCCCGCCAGGGTCGCGTGCCCGGTCAGTGGGCGCACCTTCTCCTGTCCGACGTAGTGCGCCCATCCGCCGCCGTTGCGGCCCTGGCAGCCGGTCATCGTCAGCAGCGCCAGGAAGGAGCGGTAGATGGTGTCGGAGTGGAACCAGTGGTTGGTGCCCGCGCCCATCAGGATCATGCAGCGGCCGCGGGAGGCCTCGGCGGTCTCGGCGAACTCCCTGGCGATCCGGGCGACCCGCTCGGCCGGGACCGAGGTGATCTCCTGCTGCCATGCCGGAGTGCACGGTTCTGCCGGGTCGTCGTAGCCGGTCGGCCAGCGGCCGGGGAGGTCGGCGCGGCGCACGCCGTACTGCGCCATCAGCAGGTCGAACACCGTGGTGACCAGCCGCCCGCCCGCTTCCACGGCGGGCACACCCCGGCGCAGCACGCCGTCAACGTCGAACCGCGGCAGCAGCACCTCGACACCCCGGTGGCCGGGATCGTCGAGCAGGCTCAACCGCGGCACGATGTCGCCGAGGTCGAGGTTCCAGCGGCCCTGGTCGTGCTCGTTCCAGCGGAAGCCGACCGAACCGTTCGGCACGACCGGTTCCCCGGTGCGGTCGTCGACCAGCATGGTCTTCCAAGCGGGCTCGGCCGCATCGGTGTCGCCGAGATCCGCCGCGGTGAGGAACTTCGAAGGTACGTAGGCGCCGTCTCGTTCGGTCAGCGTGACCAGGAAGGGGAGGTCGGTGAACCGGCGGACGTAATCGGTGAAGAACGGGACCTGTCGCTCGGCGAAGAACTCGGTGAGGATGACGTGCCCCATGGCCATCGCCAGCGCGGCGTCGGTGCCGGGGTGCGGGGCCAGCCATTCGTCGGCGAACTTGGTGTTGTCGGCGTAGTCGGGGGAGACCACCACGACCTTCTGCCCGCGATAACGCGCTTCGGCCATCCAATGCGCGTCCGGTGTCCTGGTGACGGGGACGTTCGAGCCCCACATCATCAGATACGCCGCGTCCCACCAGTCCGCGGATTCCGGGACGTCGGTCTGGTCGCCGAACACCTGCGGCGAGGCCACCGGCAGATCGGCGTACCAGTCGTAGAACGAGAGCATCGGGGCGCCGATCAGCGCCATGAACCGAGCCCCGATCGCGTGCGAGACCATCGACATCGCCGGAATCGGGGAAAAGCCGGCGACCCTGTCCGGGCCGTAGCGGGAAATGGCGTGCACATGGGCTGCGGCCGCGATTTCCGCTGCCTCGTCCCAGCTCACCCGGACCAATCCGCCTTTTCCGCGGGCACGTTGATAGGACAGCCTCTTCATCGGGTCGTCCATCACCGATGCCCAGGCGACGACCGGGTCTCCGTGCTGCCTCAACGCCTCGCGATACATTTCGACCAGTACGCCTCGCGCATACGGAAAACGTACCCGGGTCGGGGAATAGGAATACCACGAAAAAGAGGCGCCTCGCGGGCAGCCTCGCGGTTCGTACTCGGGCTTGTCCGGTCCGACGGAGGGATAGTCCGGGTCCTGGCTCTCCCAGGTGATGATCCCGTCGGAAACATAGACGTTCCAGCGACAGGAACCGGTGCAGTTCACGCCGTGCGTCGACGGGACCACCTTGTCGTGGCTCCATCGATCCCGGTAGAACGCGTCACCCTCCCGGCCTCCGGTGAGGTGTACCGAGTGCAGGTCCGCCGATCCTTCGGTGCGGGTCAAATAGCGGCCGAGGCGGAGCAGGGCGGAGGTCGCCGCACCTTCGGCGTGGCTATTCACGCTGTTTCCGTTGGTCTTTCGTGGCGAGCGCACGCTCGCGACCTCCCGACTAAAGTCGTGAATGAGGCGGACAGCACGAACAAGACATGCTCAGTCTGTCCGGGAACGCGGCAATGCTAGCCGCACCGGACGTGTGCTGTCCTTTCGCGAAGGTGACCATCGGTTGTGGATCACTCGAAAAGACCAATAAGTAAATGTATTGGTAATGTAGTGGTAATTGCCGCGAGAAACTCGATTATTCCGTTTGGTCGGCCGATCGAAAAAGACCTGTACCTCAGGCGGCGGTCGCGGTCGCGGTGA
Organism: Amycolatopsis sp. NPDC033938; assembly: GCF_055575975.1. Classification (NCBI taxonomy): domain Bacteria; kingdom Bacillati; phylum Actinomycetota; class Actinomycetes; order Pseudonocardiales; family Pseudonocardiaceae; genus Amycolatopsis; species Amycolatopsis sp. NPDC033938. The sequence continues at coordinate 243,128 of NZ_JBVIRO010000006.1, read as the reverse complement.
GCACCGCGGTGGCGATCATCGGGGCGTGCCCGCCGGTCGGTCGGCAGGCGGAATCTCGATCCGGCTGCCGATGGAGCTGCCCGAGGTACGTGACCTGTTCCGGCGGGCCACCCTGCAGGGCGCGCCGTCCGCGCCCCGAGGAAGTCGCGCTGACCAACCGGCGGCGCTGGGAACCCGATGGAACCCGGGTTCCCAGCGCCGCCGGGACCTACTCGGCAAGGTGCCCTGGATCGAGGTCGGCCCCTTCGGCCCCGGGCCCCGCACCGGCACCCTCGATCCCACTCCGGTGGCGGACCACCCGGTGCCCGTGAAAAGTACGGGCCAGGCGAGTCGATTTCAGTTTCCGCATACCCACCTCCGCTGTGAGCAGTCGGGGGGTGGTGCCGTGTATTCGTACCCGCCGTTCGGTCCGAGCATGATCGTGTGTCTGCCGTTGTAACCGCGGGGACTCGTGACCGCGAGCAGGATCGCCTGCTCGAGCTCCGCGTGGGTCGGTGGCCTGCCTAGAGCGTTTTCGAGATCGGTATAGGTATTCCGACCGACGGAATTGTTGTGCAGGTCCATCAACTCGTTATGGCGGTCGTTGCCCAAAAACGCCTCGTGTGCGTCGGTCAACGCCTTCGCGGTGCTCGGGCCGACAATACCCGTCAGCAGGCCGCTCCAGTACGCGTGCTGGAACGCGTTGCCGATCGTCCCGTCCGGCGGGCCACCCTCGTCGTCATCGGTGCCTCCTCCGCCGAAGTGTGCTCTCGCCCGGGCAACGGCGTCCTGCTTCGCGTCGAACAGCTGCCACATGGTGGCTGGGCCCGTGACGGGAGTTGCGAGAATATCGAGGTACAAGACATGTTCCCGGTTGGTCAGCGGCGGGGTTTCTCTTTCGGAGAAAGGAATCGGGCGGTATGTCTTCCTGGGCCCGGTGCCCGGGAATTGGGTCGGGTACTTGGCCTCCAAGTCCCTTTGTTCCACCTCGGTGACCGTTGGCCACTTGCCGGTGGGGTCGGTCAGCCTGACCGGGTTGTTGTGGGCATAGGTGTGGGTGGCGAGGTTGCGGGGGTTGGTGATCCCGCCCGCGGCCTTGGATCCGGACATGAAGTCGGCAACAGCCGGATCCGCGCTCGCCCACAGTTGCGTTCTCGGGTTGTAGTAGCGAGCCCCGTGGTAGTAGAGACCGGTTTCCTCGTCGAGTTCCTTGCCGGTGAACTTGTACGGCGTACCGCTTTGGCCCGTCTTCTCTTCCACCCACGTCTCGCCGAACGGCAGGTACTCGAGGTGCTCGGTGACGTTGCCTTGCCGGTCGGTGACGTAGCCGGAAGAGCCAAGGTGGTCGGCATGGAAGTAGGACTGGGCGTTCTCGGGGCCGTCGGCGGCGACGGTTTTGGTGGTGAGGCGACTGTCGCCGACGAAGATGTGTTTGAAGCCGGTCCCGTTACGTTCGCTGTAGCCACGGTTGGGGTAGAGAGACAGGCCGTCACCCTGTTTGATGACGCGTTCGCCTGCCATGTCGTAGGTGTAGCCGACAGTGGCTCCCTGGCATCCTGCCGGGGTTTGCGGGACCGTCGCCGTGGCGGCGTCCTGGTTACAGGCGAGCCGGTTCTCGTCATCCCACACGTACTGGCGTCGTTTCCCGCTCTCGGCGATGTTCACCGTGTCGGTGAGGTTGCCGTTCGGGTCGTAGGCCTGGGTGATCGGGCCGACCGTGCTCGGCGCGTGCGGTTTTCCACTGCCGTAGTCGTATTTGTAGTCGTAGCTGGTCTCGTCCTGACCTCCGACCGGTTCGATCGGTCCGACCGTCAGCGGGCCTGGCGACGCCGGGCTCCCTCCGCCACCACCGACCGGCGACTCAGGACTCAACCCGCGGTTCAGCGACGCCGCTTGAGCGGTCGTGCCGGTGATCTCGTGATGCTGGGTTTTGGTGGTGGTGTTGTGGATGGAGTCGTAGCTCAGCGCCAGGGTGTATTTGTCCTGCTGGTTGGTCTTGGTCGTGTACTGGCCGCTGGCGGAGGTGAGCTGGTAGAGGTCGTCGTAGCCGAATGTCTGGCTGCTCGGGCCACCGATCGTCGGGTTCTGTGGCGTGTTGTTGGTCAGGGCGGTGACGTTGCCGACCTTGTCGTAGGTGTAGCCGAGGTTCTGGAACTCGGTGGCACCCGGTGTTTTCGACTTCAGGGTGGCGAGCCGGCGGTCGGCCTGGTCGTAGGTGTAGGTGGTGCGCACCCCGTTCCCGGCCTGCTGCAGGACTTTCTGGCCGAACTTGTCGTAGTCGAGGCGGCCGAGGTAGCTGTAGTCGGTGCCGTTCTTGGTCCCCGTGGCGCGGGTGACCTCGCCGCCGGTGTCGTAGTCGTAGCGGAGGATCTCCCCATCGGGGTAGGTCATCTGCAGGACCCGGTTGAACGCGTCGAAGCGCCATCCGGTGGTGTAGCTGCGATCCGCCTGCCCGGCGATCTTGATCGTGCGGGTTTCCCGGATGGTTTCACCCAGCGGTCCGTAACCGCGGGTGAGGGTCCCCGCCGCGTCGCGGATCTCGGTGATCCGCCCGGCGGCGTTGTCCGGCGCACCGGATGCGCCGTGGGTGTAGGTGACGTTGTTGGCCGGGAAGGCCGGATAGCGGACCGCGGTGAGACGGTTGTGGTCGTAGTCGTACTCGACCTGCTTGCCCGTTGCCTTCAGGTTCGCGGTGATCTTCGCCGTCGGGTTCCCGGCCAGGTCGTAGCGCGTCTCGGTGTGGCCCGCGTCGGGGCTTTCCAGGACGGTGCGGCGGCCGAGAGCGTCGTAGCCGGAGCGCGTGGTGTTGGTCTTGTCGTCCACCACGGTGGTGAGCTGACCCAGCGAGTCGTAGTCGTAGCTGGTCCAGATCACCGGCTGGCCACCCGCCGGGTTGAATTCCTTGACCGCGGTGGTCTTTTCCCGCAGGTCGGTGTAGCTGCGCTTCTGTTTGCCGTTGCCGTCGGTCGCGATGGTTTCGAACCGGGTGACTCCGGCGCGGTCGGGGCCGAACCCGTAGGCCATGGTGGTCGTGACCTCATCCGGCAGGACCGTCTTGACCGGCCGGTCCAGTACATCGAACGACACGCGAGTCGGAACCACCGTGTCGAAGGCGGCGTTGAACGCGGCGTTGCCCTTGCCCTTGGGTTCGGTGACCGGGTGGTACTGCTCCACGGCGCGGCCGAGGAAGTCGAACTTGGTGCGGCCGGACACCGTCATGACCTCTTCGGGTGTGTCACCGGGATTGTTCGCGACCGACGCGTCCTTCTTCGTCTGCAGCACGCGTTTGAGACCGTCGGTGAAGGTGACGGTGTCGATGGTGTCCTCACGGACACCGGCGGCGTCGCGGTCGAGGTGCCGGGTCGTGGCATAGGGGACCGCGGCTTCGGGGTGATAGTCGAAGTCGATCGTGACCTTGCCCGACCCGATCTCGTACGGTCCGGTGACCGTGTCCAAGCGTCCGGCACTGTCGTAGCCGCGCAGCACCTGCTGACCGTTCTGATCGGTGGTGCGTTCTGGTTGCCCGTACTTCAGGTTGTGCGTCGCGCCCGACCGCAGTCCGAAGCTGTCCACAATAGACTCGACGTGGACGCCGACGATGGTGTCGTAGCCGTACTCCAGCCGGTAGCGCTGACCGGTCTTGTTGGCCGGTTTGGTGACCGACTTCAGATTCCCGTCAGGGAAGTACTCCAGGTCGGTGTCGGCCGAAACGGTGTCGGTGAGGTACTGGCGGACCTGCCGCACCGCACCCGTCACACAGTCCACCGTGGATTCACTGTGCCTCGACGCGGTGCTGCCGGTGGTGCCGCGCTGGTTGAGCAGATTGGCGGTACCGACCAGGTTGAGCGCCCGGCAAGCCGGGTCGGACGCGGTGTAGCCGTAGGTGGTCTCCACGTCGTCGGAAACACCCTCGTCGGCGGCGTCGAACGAGCGGATCAGGTTGCCGTAGTCGTCATACGACATTTCGGTGTAGGTGGACTTGCCGGGTTTCTCGGCGCCCTCGTAAAAACGTTTGTCCACTCGGGAGAGTCCCACGAACACGCTGCCCGGCGCGACATCGCGTGTCTGATAGGTGTTGACCGTTTCGGCGAAGGGCCGCCCCGTGCCGTCGGTGGTGAGGGTACGGGCGAGCAATCCACGGGTGTGCGGGCTGTCCGTGCGGTACTCATCGGTGGTCGAGCGGTAGAGCGCCTCGGCAGCGCTGGGGTCGCGCTGTTCGGTGACGACCTTGCCGAAGCCGTGGAATTCGCGTTCGAGCCGATCGTATTTGCCCTGTTCGTAACGATAGGTGGTGAGCTGGGAGTCGGCGCCGTCGCCGGGGTGGCCGTCGGACACGGTGGTACGGGACAGGACCCAGTGGGACTCGGGCATCGCCTGAGTGTTGCCGGTACGGGCGTAGTCCAGCTCGACCCGTCCACCCAACGGCCGGTTCACCGCGCGAAGCAGATTGGTACGGCCGGTCTTGTTGACCGCGACCAGCAACTCGTTGTCACGAGTGGATTTGACGTGATCCGCCAGCCCGTCGCCGTTGACGTCACGCAAGCCGATCTCGGCGCGGCCGATGCCGGTGGAAGCGTTGACGCCGGGATTGAACACGAAGGTGCCGATCGGCGTGGGGACAGGGAACGTGAAGTAGACGCCCGCGCCGAGAGTGGCGTTCTTGTCCACGGCGATGTCGGTGAAGCTGCCGCGGAACGGGGTGGGGGCGGTGAAGCCGGTGCCGGTGTTGATGGCCACCTTGATCGGGTTGGCGCCGTCGGTGAAGACGCGGTCGGTGAGCCCGTCACCGTTGACGTCGAGCATGCTGGCGTTGGTGAACGAGGTGCCGAGTTCGGCGGAGAGACCTCCGGCGAAGCCGTAGTTGTCGACGTTGAACCCGAGGTTGACGCCCAGGTTGCGGGTGGAGGCGTCGTTGATCGGGCCCGCCGGCCAGGGTTCCTTGGCCGCGAAGCTGTAGCCGAGGTTGAGTTGGGCGTCGCCGTTGGCGAAGACCTTGTCCGGGAGGCCGTCACCGTTGATGTCGATCAGATCGACGCGGGTGTCGGACTCACCCCCGCCGAGGCTGCCACCGATCCCGAGCGCCGGTTGGACCGGGCCGTTGGTGGCGGTGTTGTTGCTGCTGCCGGCTTCGGGCGCGGCCAGGCCCAGCGCGCTGGCCAGGGTCGCGGCCTCGCTGCCCGCGGAGTACGAGACGTTGCCGGACAGGTTGTCGGTCTCGCGGACGTTGCCGCCGAGAGTTCCCCGCCGGGAGCCGAGCGCGCCGTTCATGTCCGTGAACTGGATCTCCTTGGCGCCGACCACATCCGGGAACCGGTCACCGTTGAGGTCGACGTAGTCAACCGACCCGGCGGTGATGCCACCGACGACGGTGCCCCCGAATGGACCGGCGGACAGCGTGCCGGACACCTGACCGGTCACGCCGCGACGCATCACCGTGCGGTCACCGGCGACATCGGCGTCGGTGACCACGTCGATGGTGTCCGCGCCGAGCCGGGAGCTGGTCGCCATGGTGCCGGTGAACCAGGACGATTCGTCCTGCGCCGCCCAGCCGCCTTTGGCCGGGTTCGGAGCGAAGATCGCCAGCCGGGGCATGGGGATCCGGGGGTTCGCGGCGAACCCCGGGATGTCGGCTTCCTTGGGTTCCCGGGGCAGGGCGTCCTTGAAGCTCTGGTCGATCGCGAGTTCGGCCTGTTTGATCGGTTGGGTGGCGCGGTCGCGGTTGGCCTGGTATCCGATCACACCCCAGCCGCGGTACGGCTGCGGGAACGCGCCCTGCTGCGCGGAGCCGTGTGCCGCGCTCGGCGCCGGGCTGAACGTCGGCCATGGGGACGTGAGGTCGTAGGTGACCTTCGCGGACTGTTCGGCGACCAAACCGAACAAAGTGGAATCCGTTGTGGAGTGGTCGAAATACAGCTCGTCGCCCTCGGTGACCGGGACGACCACGTCCAGGTCCTGGCCGGGCGAGCCGTACTGCCCGTTGACGATGTCGACGACCCGCTTGCCCAGCAGTTGCCCGCCGCGTTTCTTGACGGTGAACGCGATCTTGGTCGCCCCGGGGAAGCCGAAGTTGAGCTTCACGCCCGGCCGGACCCGTAGCTTGCCGGTCTTGGTCACCTTGTAGGTCTGCTGCGGCGCTGTGAGGGTGTCGGCGGGGTACATGTCCACGTCGACCGGCGGGCTGATCACCAGCGTCGGCTGACCCTTGTCGTCGACAAGGGACTCCACCCCCGGCGCGGCCGTGTAGTGCGCCCTCGGTACCCAGGACACCGCGGAAACGTCGATCGGGGAGTCGGTCCTGATGTGCCATGACATCTTCTCGAACTGGCTCACCGGGAGGCTCACGTCGATCGCGGTGGTCCCGGTCGACCCGGCAGGCAGGACCTTGCGGAACACCTCCGCCGGAGCGTGCACCCCGTTGCCCTTCGTGATCACCACGGTCACGTCGTCCGAGGTCACCTTGCTCTTGACCACGTCACCGGTCAGCCGGAGCGTGCCGGTCACCGGCACCATCACCTGCGATGAGCGGCCGCCGAGCGTGAAGTCCGACGACGCGCGGAACACGGTGTTCGCCAGCCCGTTCACGTCCGTGCCTGCCGCCAGGTCGGTGTAGGTGATCGTCGGATCCCACGCCACCGTGTCGTACTTCCCGTCCAGAATGGACTGTGTGCGGAAGTAGAGCGCGTCGCCCTTCTTCACCGCGATCGCCGACACATTGGCCGGGGTGAACTCGGTGTGGTCGTCCGGGCCGATTCGTTGCGCCCAGAGTTCGGTGTCCTTGGCCTGGATGGTGACCCGCACACCGTCGGCCTTGGTGTACGCGGCGCGCGCGGGCGAGGGGTCCACGGTCAGTTGCACCCGGCCGTCGACGCGCACGGTGCCGCTGAACGGCGCGACCCAGCGGCGCACGGAGTCCAGCAGCGGCGAGTTGTCGACCTGCTGGTTGAACTGGGCGGTCTGGTCACCGACGATCTCGCCGGTCACCGCGCCACCGCCGACCGGCACCGGGGTACGGGTGGAATCCGCGCTGTAGGCGGGCTGCCCGTTGGCGTCGAGGTAGCCGAACAACACCCCGCCGTTGTTGACCAGGTCGGTGATGCCGTCACCGTTGACGTCGCTGAAGAACCGGTCCGACGTGGTCGTGGTCCCCACGAAGTCCAGCTGCGCGGCGACAGCGAGGACGAACGCCTCGACACCGATCGTGCCCGACAACGTCCGCTCGGTGGAAATACCCGGCAGGTCACGCAACTTCAGCGGTGTGTCACCGAACTTCGGCGTGCCGCCCGGCGCGGCCAGATTGGGCCGGTAGTACACGTCGTTGTCCTTGCGGAACACCTTGTCCGGCAGGTTGTCGCCGTTCACGTCCACCAACGCCGACAGGCCATCGGATTGGCCGGCGTTGAACCCGACCTTCAGCCCGACGCCACCCTGCTTGACCGGCAACCCCTGCACGTTGTAACCGGCGAACAGGTGCGCACCGAACCCGACGGAGGTGTTCGCCGAGATCGCGCTCGCCTCACCTTCACGGATGTTCACGCCCAGGTCGTCATCCGGGACCGACCAACCGGCGGCATCGGCGAACCCGGTGTAGTTGCCCGCCTGGTCACGCACGTCGTCGAAATAGTCGAACGAGTGGGTGTTGAACAGCTTGTCGTCCTCGCCGAACTGAGACACCGACGCCAGCAGCGTTTTCGCGAACGCGCCGGTCCGATAGTTCAGCTCGTAGGCCCGGATCAGCTGGTCGTCCAGCTTGATCTCGACCCGCCGCAGCAGATCGGCGGTCACCTTCTTGAACCCGCCCCTGGCGTCGATCTGCACATCGCCGCGACGAGGCTCACCGCGGTCCCGGTCACGCAGGAACGTCACCGAGTATTTGCCTTCGACGTCACCGTGGCCGGTGTAGGTGATCCGCTGCGGATACAGGTTGCTGCCCGCCACCGTCGACTTCTCGGTCCCACCGTCGTTCACCCGCGCGTAGCGGTAACGCATGAGATTGTCGTTGGCGTCACGGACCTCGCGCACCGCCCACGTCGCGATGCGGCCCGCGTTGTCGGTCAACGTCGTATCGGCCGCTCCGCCGAACAGCATGCGAGTGCCCGCCTTGTCGGTGACCTCCCACCAGTAACCGGCCGGATTGTCCCCGTGGCGCACGATCCGGTCGAACCGGCTTTCCACGCGTGCGTGGAAAACCTTCTCCGCCGTCCGCTTCTGCAACTCGCCCCGGTGGGCGACGGGGGTGAGCTGCTCACCGTTCAGGAGGTAGGTCTCGGTCTCCAGGGCAGCGTCATACCGCGGTACTCCCCAGCGGGTGTCGACCGTGACCGTCGGCATGGCGACGTCCCACCCGACACCCAGCCAGCCGTTCGCGCCTCCGGAGCTGTACGCCACCGCCAGCTTCGGCTCCAGACCCGCCCGTCCCTTGGGCACCTCGAGCGGGTAGGACATCCGCGCGTCGCCGGAGTTGTTCGCCGACGGTGGCGCGATCAGGTTCACCCCGGTCCCCGGATCGGCCGCTTTGATGTCCTTGATCTGGTTGGGGTTGAACGAGGTTCCCTCCGGATGTTCCGGAGCGGCCACCGCCCCCTCCGCGCCTGATGCCTGCCCTGTCCCGCGCACCGAGGCGGGTGGGACCACCATCGCCACCAACGCCAAGATCAAGGCCACCATCACTGCCTTGTGGTGATGACGAACCGGACGAGCCCACGCGAAGGCAGACATGCCCTCGACCCCCTCTGGATCAATGAATGTGGCTATCAGGCCCGGCGAAGAGCGACAAACGTTGTCGCGCACGGGATCGAGCGGTGATGCGGGCAAAGAAAGGCGATCGATCAAATGGTCGTTGCCGGATTAGTGCATCCGGACGAACATCCCCTTCTGTGCCCAGCCCATTCATCCGCGAGGGCGGGGCATCAATCTCCCGGCCAGACGCTATCGAGGGTCGATTAAATTCCGATGAAATACCTGTCTGCGGAACTGCCGTGCGGCCGATCGGCCTACCTGCGAGGTCAGGTCACTCAGGACCCGTGACACTCGCACGACACCACATCTCTGAACCCTGGCTTGAAAAAGGGGGCCAGGCATGAAAGAGCCCGACGTCACGCCGTCCGAATCTTCGACCTGCGCGGTCGTCGAGTCGAAGTCGTGCCGCCGGGCGCTGTTCAGTCCCCGCCGCGGGCTAGGGCGTTCTCACACGCCGTCCGGCTTCGGGATCGGGACACACGGGAACCGGGTGACGTCGACCTCGATCTCCTTGGTCGGCCCGCAGAGCTGGAGGCCGTCGGTGTTCGTGCCGTCCGCCACGCTGAAGCCGACCACGCCGATCGCGCTCTCGCCCCGATCGAGGTTCTTGCCCATCAGGGAGTCCGCCGACCAGGTGGCTTCGCGCCAGGTCTTGTCCGCGATTTCGGTCCTGAGGTCGCTGGCGGGCCACGCCTCGGTGAAGCAGTACTGGGGGACTTCCTTCGGCTCGTAGGGGTCGCACGATTCCCCGGCCGCGTTGTTGCGACGAAGCTGCAGGTATTTGATCCTGGCTCGCTGCACGCCACGATCGGCGAGTGCTCCGGTGACAGCCACATACACCGCGACGTAGTGCTTTCCCGCCTTCGCCGACACGCCTGCCAGTTCGGGCGTCCACGCGACGTCGATGGCCTTCACCTGGATCGCCTGGTCCAACCCCGGTTCCGTGGTGACGAGGGCCTGACCGGGGAAGTCGGCGAACTGCGAGTACTTCGGGCCGGACTGGGCCGTGGCCGAGTCGTCGGACGGCGAATCACCGGTGGTCGCCGCCGTGTCGGTGCCGCCGCCGTCGCCGGAACACGCGGTGAGCAGCAGAGCGAGTCCCGCGGCGAGCACGGGCAAGAACCGGGTTGACATGTGACGCCCTCCGTCAGAGTGATGTGACACCGTAGCATCGAATGTCACTCTGACGTGGCCGGAGGCGGTCAGGTTCCCCCGGATGTGTTCAACGCGGGCCGAGCGAAGCCGGAGCCCCGCAGGGCAACGTTGCCCCGACCAGACAATCCGCGGTGGCCGGGGTGTCACGACAAGCGTGTCGGCGCTGGGGGACTAACGGCGGAACCAGCGCCGCCGCTTCGGCGGATCTTCCGCGGAGTCGGTCGGCTGTAGTCCCAATCTTCCGGTCAGGAAGAAGGTCCCGGTCACGATGTTGCCGCGCGAGGGTGGCCGCCCAAGGTCGGCGGTCGCGATCGCGACGTCCAGTTCGATCGCGGCGATGGTGCGGACCCGGACCCGATGGAATGCCGTGCCGGTAACGGTGTTCGCAGGCGTATCGACTTCGACGACCTCGCCGGCGAACAGCGCGTGGGCGGAGGGCGTCCGGTCGGACGAGGATTCCGCGAGCGTGAAAGTCCCGGAAGGGATGAAGTGGTCGGCGGCGAACTTCGGCCCGCCGCCGTCCTGCGAGGCGAGGTAGGTCTCGGCGTCGGCGTGCACGGCGACGTCCTCGGCCAGCGCCGACAGCACCAGGGAGCCGGTCTCGAGCCGACCGCCGGAGTGGGCGAGGACCGCTCGGTCTTCCAGTTCCACCGCGATGGGACAGACCATCTCTCCATCGACGCTGTCGAGGAGGTCGAGCATCGCTGTTTCGGCATCGACGAGGTGCACGTCGCGCACCGGCACCGCGGACGTCGTACCGGCCAGGCACGGCAGGAGGAACTCGATCTCGCCGTCCCGAACCTGCGCGACCAGCCGGGCGCCAGAGGGATCGGTCCACACATGTTCGCTGATCTTCTTGTCGATCCGCCGGACGGTGCCCGCGCCGATCAGGGAGAGCACCCTTTCCCCGAACTCGTCCTGGCTGGTGACGCCGATCCCGATCGCCTCGAAGTGGCTGGACACGATGATTCCCCCTGCTTTCACTGTCCACTCGAGACTACTTGCCAGACCGGGCAAGGTCATCCTGATTTAGTGAGGGGTAAGGCAAAGGTGGTGTGTTCTGGCGGGATCCAGGCATGCGAGTTACGCCACCCCGCCACCCTGGCGAACGGGCCGCTCACCATCACGACACATTCGACTTACCCCCCAATAGGGTATGAAGTGGGTTAGCTGGCGACGTTCGTCGGGCGCAGTGAGGTGACCGTCGCGGTGTGGCCGGGCCGTGGTTGCAGGGGCAGTCCCACCGGCAGCTCCGCGCGGCTGTTGACCTGCAGCTTCCGGTAGACCTTGGTGAGATGCTGTTCGACGGTGCTGATGGTGATGCCCAGTTTGCGGCCGATGGCCCGGTTGGAGTTCCCGAGCGCGGCGAGTGAGGCCACCCGCCATTCGGCCTTGCTCAGCGACGACAGCTGGTCGGGCGCCGGCACCGTCTTCTCGTCGACGTCGGTCGTGTCCTGGCAGGCGAGCAGCTGTTGATGCAGGATGTCCGCCTGGCAGTCCTTGGCCAGTTCGATGGCCTGTGTGGAGAATTCGCGCGCTTGGGAGAGTTCGCTCCTGGCACGATGGGCGGCACCCAACTCGGCCAGCGCCGCGGCCAGCTCCAGCCGGTCCCCGGAAGCACGCAGCTGCTCGACGGACTCCCGCAGCCGGGGTAGCCGTTGCTCTTCGTCGCCGGCGGCCGCCAGCAGCCGTAGTGAGATTCCCGTGACGCGGCAGCCGGTTCCTGGCAACGCCAGCTGGTCGGTCAGCAGCTGAGCGGCTTTCGCCCGCCGGTTCTGCAGCAGCAGCGCCTTGGCCATGCCGCCGCGCCACGGGGCCAGCGCCGGATGGTCGATGTCCCAGCGCCGCATCAGTGCCCCGCACTGGTGAAAGTCGTTGAGCGCGACCTCGATCCGGCCTGTGGCAAGGAAGAATTGACCACGGGCGAAGAGGTATTGGGGCCCGAGCCAGGTTTTGAACATGCTTTCCGGCAGCGCGCGCTTGAACAACGTGGCGTCAGTGGTGAAGTCGCCGGAAGCCGCGGCGGCCAGCAGCAGCACCGAGATCGGGCCTCCGACCCAGTCGTCCCAGCTCGGCGGGACCATTTGCCGTAGCGCCGAGCGAGCCAGCTCCGCGGCCTGCAGCGGATCTCCCTGTCGTAGCGCGAGCTCGGCGCGCACCGTGCTCAGCTGCGACTGCCACACCACGGCCCCTCGCCGGATCGCCTCCTCCAGCAGCAGGTCGCACAGCGGAGCCGCCTTGTCGGGACGATCGGCGTACATCAGCGCCTGCAGCGCGCAGAGCAAGGTGTCCAGGGTGTCGTCGGCGAGTGCGCAGGTCTGCAGCACGTGTTCGGCGGCGTCGATCGCGGATTTCACCGGGCCACGGGTGAGCACCGTCGCCAGCGCCGACGCGGCGCGCATCCACGGCTCGCCGGTCACGGGTTCCTCGTCCGTGCCGGGCAGCGCGGCCGACGACTTCGGGAAGGCGAGCGGATGTGAGTAGGAAAGCAGGAAGTAGGTCACCCGCAGGTGGGGCCTGCCGCGGTCGTCCGGCGAATCGGGGCGGCCGAACAGCATGCTCATGGTGTCCGCCGCCTCGTCGGCCCGGCCGTGCCAGAGCAGGTACTTGATCAGCACCAGTGCGTCGCGGTCGTCCAGGTGGCCTTCGCGGGCCGCCGCCTGTAACCGGGAGATCCGCAGACTCGCCGTGGCCGGGCGGAAACGCCACTCCACGAGCGCGAGCTGCGCGGTGAGTGAGGCGCGTCGCCGCTCGTCCTCGCACTCCCGGTGCGCGAGCTCCAGACAGGACACCGCCAGTTCGGTCCGGTCGACGGCGAGCGCTTCCGCGGCGGCCTCGCGCAGCACGTCCACCGCCCAGGGCCCGCGAGCGGAGTTCGCGGCGATCAGGTGCCTGGCGACCGTGGCCGCGGGTCCGCCCTCTTGATGCCGGAGCTCGGCGGCGCTTCGGTGCAGCTTCGCGAACTCGTCGGCGGACAGGCTGCTCAGCACCGCCTTGCGGACAGCCTGGTGGCGGAAGCCGCCGTTCCGAAGCAGTCCGGCCGTGGTCAGTACATGAAGCACCTGGGTCGCGGCGTCCGCGGTCATCCCCAGCAGGCGGCCGAGCAGATGCGGGGGAGCGCCGGAACCGAGCACGGCCAGCCCCTGCGCCACCTGGAGCAACCGGGGTTCCCAGCGGTGCAGACAGGAGAGCACGGCGTGCTCGAACGCGTCGCCGACCACCGGCTCGCCGTGCACACCGGCGGCCGCGGTTTGGCCTGCCGCCAGCAGGTCCTCGAGCAACGCGTGCACCAGCAGGGGATTTCCGCCGCTGGCCTCGTGGCAGGCGGGTGCGAGCTGACGCACCGCCGGGGTGTCGAGATGACGGGACAGCACCTCGGCCACGCCGGTGCGGGACAACGGTGCGAGCCGCAACCTGTTGAAGTACGGCAGACGCGCGACCTCGGCGTGGAAGGGCAGCTGCCGCGGGCGTGGCTGCTGCCATTCGTTGAGCACTATGAACAAGCGGGCCGAACGCATCCGCCTTTGCAGGTACAGCAAGGCTTCCAGCGACCAGGGGTCGACGAACTGGACGTCGTCCACGCCGAGCAGCAGAGGCTGCTGCCGGGTGACCGCCAGCAGCGCGGCGGACAGCTCGTGCAGTACCCCGGCAGCGGCGGGCCCGACCTCGTCGGTGTCCTCGGACGCACGCTGTTCTTCCAGCAGCGGCAACACTTTTCTGATGCTCTCGGGTGGCGGTGCGAGCTGTCCGAACAGTTGCTCCACCACGCCGAGCCGCAGCCTCCGTTCGGCCCGCGAGCCGGTGGCGGTGAGCACGAGCGCGTCCCGTTTCGCGGCGTGGTTCGCGAAGGTGTTGAGCAGTTGAGTCTTCCCACTGGCCACACCACCGGTGATCAGAGCGATCTGGCCCGAACCTCGTAGCGAGGCGGAGAACAGCTCGTCCAGCACTTCCAGTTCTCTCCCCCGTTCCGCCAGTTCCATGCTTGCGTCCTCCAGTTCCGCTCGCTGGGTGTGTTGGGTGGGCCGAGACGACTACTCAGTGTGTCCACGGTGGCCTTGCATTTCCGACAATACGGTTGAATCTACCGTCGATGGTGTGATTTCGCCACGAAATCTTGTTAGGACGATCGGGAGCAGGTTCGGCCGGCGAATGGCGCGGCCGGGTGCCGGTCGCATCAGGCGACCCGGCTCGGTGAAGTGAAGAGATTTCGCGATTGATCCGGTTGTGGATGCTGCGGGAAACTTCTGTCGCGCGGTGCTTTGTTAAGTCGTCGGCGAGTACGGAAAGTAGCCATGTGCGGACGCTCGCTCCCATGGGGGTGCGTACTTTATTCTCGGAGCATGGCTAATCAGATCGACAGTTCTCCTGAGTTGCTGGAATATGTCAGGAAAGTGTCCTTGCGTGACGACGAAATTCTCCGAGAATTGCGAAGGGAGACGGCAGAGCTCCCGATGGGTCAGGCCATGCAGGTGATGGCGGAGGAGGGGCAGCTCCTGGCGCTGCTGGCCGGGCTGGCCGGGGCGGGCACCGTGGTGGAGGTCGGCACGTTCACCGGTTACGGCACGTTGTGCCTGGCCAGGGCGTTGTCGTCGGGTGGACGGGTGATCACCTGTGACATCACCGGCCGCTGGCCCGCGATCGGCGAACCCTACTGGCGTCGCGCCGGAGTGGCGGACCGGATCGAGGTCCGGATCGGGGACGCGGCCGAAACGCTGGTCGAATTGGTCGCGGAACTGGGTGAGGAAAGCGTCGAGATGGTGTTCATCGACGCCGACAAGGCAAGCTATCGTGACTATTATGAATCCGCGTTGAAACTGGTGAAACCGGGCGGGCTCATCGTGTTGGACAATATGCTTTTCTTCGGCAGGGTCATCGATTTCGAAATGCAGGATCCGGACACCGTCGCCGTGCGTGAGCTCAACCTGTTCCTGCGCGACGACGAGAGGGTGGAAATATCGCTGCTCGCCTTCGCGGATGGGGTCACTTTGGCGCGGAAGAAGATTCGCTGACTCGCCGTGAGTTCACCTTCGGAAGGTCGCGAGGTGACATTTCTTTCGCTGTTGTCACAGTGAGTGGGGGATTTTCTCAGGGAAGGTCGCGGCAGCGGCCGTGAAGGTGGCTCCGCCGAAAGACTTCCTTCGGCGGAGCCACCTTCAGGACGACGCGTTCGTCGTGGTGAGATCAGTGGTCAGGTCCGGAGCGGTCAGCCGCATGGTCGCGGGTGCGGGCCGCGGCCCGGGAACCAGATGCAGTCGCTGCACCCCGGCCACTTCGGCGTCGCCGAGCGTGGCCGCGCAGGCGCAGGACTCCGTGTCGTACCCCGCGAACCGGTAGGCGACCTCCATGATGCGGTTCCGTTCGGTGGCCCGGAAATCGGCGACCAGATGCACTCCGGCGCTCGCGGCCTGATCGGTGAGCCAGTTGAGGATCACCGCCCCGGCACCGAAGGAGACCACCCGGCAGGAGGTCGCCAGCAGCTTGAGGTGCCAGACATCGGGTCTCTTCGCCAGCAGCAGTACGCCGATCGCGCCGTGCGGGCCGAACCGGTCGGTGAGCGTGGTCACCAGCACTTCGTGGCCGGGGTCGGACAGCAGGGCTCGCAGATCCGCGTCGGAGTAGTGCACCCCGGTGGCGTTCATCTGACTGGTGCGCAGGGTGAGTTCCTCCACCCGCGACAGTTCCTCCTCGCCTGCCCGCCCGATGCGCATGTCGAGTTCCAGCGACCGCAGGAAGTCCTCATCCGGGCCCGCGAAGGAGGCTTGTTCGGCAGCGCGGCGGAAACCGGCCTGATACATCTGTCTCCGCCGCCGGGAGTCCACAGTGACCGTCGCGGGGCTGAACTCGGGCAGCCCGGTCAGCTCGAGGACCTGCTCGGCGGTGTAGCAGCGCACTTCGGGCAGGTGGAAGGCCACCTCGGCGCGTTCCGACGGCTGATCGTCGACGAAGGCGATGGTGCTGTACTTGAACTTCAGCGTGTCGGCGATGTGCCGGACCGAATCCGACTTCGGCCCCCAGCCGATCTGCGGCAGGACGAAGTATTCGGCCAGCCCGAGCTCGGTCAGTCTCGCCAGCGCCAGGTCCGAGTCGTTCTTGCTGGACACCGACTGCAGGATGCCGCGTGCGTCGAGTTCGGCGATCAGCTCCCGCACCCCGTCGGCGGGCTCGGCCGGGCCGCCTTCCAGCAGGGTGCCCTGCCAAAGGGTGTTGTCGAGATCCCAGACCAGGCACTTCACCAGTGGTGGTTGTTCGGACACGATGCTCCTCCGGTTTCGCGGTGATCAGTCCGAGACGGCGAGGGCGTGCTCGGCCAGCAGCAGCTGGCAGATCTCATTGCTGCCCTCGATGATTTCCATGAGTTTCGCGTCGCGATAGGCACGTGCGGCGACGTGTCCGTCAGTGGCGGCCGCCGAGGCCAGCACCTGGACGGCCGAGGCCGCGCCGCGTGCGGCGTTGACCGCTCCGACGTGTTTGGCCAGCACCGTGGCGATCACCAGATCCGGGGAGCGCGCGTCCCAGCTCCGGCTGGCCCGCTCACAGGCCAGCTCCGCGGTCCGCTCGGCGGTGAGCAGTTCGGCGAGATGACGGGAGATCAGCTGGTGCTCGGCGATCGGTTTGCCGAACTGCACCCGCTTCCTGGCGTGCGCGGCCGCGGCGTTGCGGCAGGCACGCAGAATGCCGACGCAGCCCCAGGCGACCGAGAACCGGCCGTAGGCGAGCGCGGTGGTGAGCAGTAGCCCCGGTGAAAGGCCGCTGCCGCCGAGCAGTGCGCTCGACGGCAGCCGCACCGAGTCCAAGCGTACGTCGGCGTGCCCGGCGGCGCGGCAGCCGAGCGGATCGGCCAGCCTGTCCACCCGGACCCCCGGCGCGCGCGAGGGCACGACCACCGCGGCGGCCGTGCCCTCGTCCTCGTACTTCCCGAAGATCACCAGATGGTCGGCGTAGGCCGCAGCTGTCGTCCAGACCTTGTGGCCGTCGACGACCACGGTGTCGCCGTCACGCCGGATCCGGGTGTCCATCGTGGACAGATCACTGCCGGCACCGGGTTCGCTGAAACCGGCCGCGGCGAGCTCGCCGCCGGTCAGCGCGGCGAGGTAGTGCTCGCGCTGCTCGCGGGTGCCCATCCGCTCGATGGTCCAGGCCGCCATGCCCTGCGAGGTCATCACGCTGCGCAGGGAACTGCACAGACTGCCCACGTGCGCGGTGAATTCGCCGTTGGCGAGGCTCGTCGTCCCGCGTCCGCCGAACCGGCCGGGCACCTGGGCGCAGAGCAACCCGCTCGCTCCGAGCTTGCGCAGCAGCTCCTCGGGCAGCTCGCCGGTGCGATCCCAGCTTTCGGCCTGATCGCCGACGAGGGCGCTCACCAGCGCGCGTTCGTCGTCCAGGTCAGCCATCGGCCGCCTCGCCCCGCAGGCGCAACACCAGCTCGGTCATCCGGTCCACGGTGCGGAAGTTGTCCAGTTTCAGGTCCGGGCCGGTGATGGCGATGTCGTAGTTCTTCTCCAAGTGGACGATCAGTTCCATGGCGAACATGGAGGACACCAGTCCGGAGGCGAACAGTTCCTGATCGGTGGCGATCTCGGTCCTGGTCCTGGTCTCCAGCAGCGCCAGCAGGTCGGTGGCGATCGCGGCGGCGTCCGGCGCCAGTGCTTGTTCGGTCACGTCATGGCCTTTCCGTAGTCGTAGAAACCGCGGCCGGTCTTGCGGCCGAGGTCGCCTGCGCGCACCTTCTCCAGCAGTGGTTCGCTGGGCAGGCAGCTCTCGTCGCCGGTGCGTTCGTAGAGCGCGTTGAGCGAGTCGACGAGGTTGTCGAGGCCGATCAGGTCCGCGGTGCGCAGGGGGCCGGTGGGATGGCCGAGGCAGCCGCACATCAGCGCGTCCACCGATTCGACGGTGGCGGTGCCCGCGCCGACCACGCGGGCCGCCGTGTTGATCATCGGGTGGAGCAGGCGGCTGGTGACGAACCCCGGGGCGTCGGCGACCACCACCGGAGTGCGCCGCAGCGCGGTGAGCATCTCGATGATCGTGGCCATGGCGGCCTCACTCGTGCGCGGTGCGCGAACCACTTCGACCATCTTGATCAGGTAGGTCGGGTTCATGAAGTGGGTACCGGCCAGATCCTCCGGCCGTGCGGCCCACTCCGCCAGCTCGTCGATCGGGATGCCGGAGGTGTTGGAGATCAGCGGGGTACCGGGGGAGACCGCGCCGGAGATTTCGGCCAGCGCCTTGGCTTTCACCTCGGGCAGCTCGGTGACCGCCTCGATCACCACGGCGGCACCCGCGACGTCGCCGATCACCGTGGTGGCGGTCAGCTCCCCGGCAGGCACCTCGGGGAGCGCGCCGAGCAGGCTCGCGTGCCGCAGCTGTTCGCCGATCCGGCGGCGGGCCTGCTCCAGGGTCGCGGAGTCCACATCGATCAGCACGACGTCGACGCCGTGACCGAGCGCGGTGGCGGCGATCCCGCTGCCCATCACACCCGCGCCGACCACGGCGATGCGGGAAAACCTCCGCAAGGGCTTTTCGGTGCTCACGATGAAACCTCCACAGCCGGGCAAGGTGGGGGATGGCGACGCGAAACATGCCGTTGTGAACCCGACATTATTGACCGCGGGTCGCGACGGTCAACCCCTAATTCAAGGGGGTGGTCGCCGGATTTCCACGCTATCGTCGATGGGGTGCCGGAGCGTTCCGATGAACCGGGTGAAGCCGAGGCGTGTTCACTGAGAAAGGGGGCGGAAAGGTGGTCGCGGAAATTGCTTCGGACGCGGCAGGGGATCGCCTGCGGATGTTCGCCGACGAGATGTTCCGTCCGCTGGCGCGGGCCGATCAGCGGGCAAAGGCCGAGCTCTACCTGCGGGGTCTGCTGCTGGACGGCGGCCGCAAGTCGATGCAGCCGATGGCCGCGCGTCTCGGCGTGGATCATCAAGCGCTGCAACAGTTCGTCACCTCTTCCACCTGGGATTTCGCCGCCGTTCGGGCGGTCATGGCCCGGCGGGCGGAGCTGCTCGTCCAGCCGCTGGCCTGGGTGCTCGGCGAGTGCGTCTTCCACAAGGACGGCACCGGTTCCCCCGGCGTGGCCAGGCAATACGCGCACAGCGAGGGGCGAGTGGTGAACTGCCAGCTGGGCGTCACGGTGCAGCTCGTCGGCACGCACACCACCGCCGCGGTCAACTGGCGACTGCTTCTTCCGGAGAGCTGGGACGAAACGATTCCCGGTCAGGGTAGAGAAGTTCTGGCGCGCAGGCGCCGGTGTGGCATCCCCGACCGGGAGCGTCATCGTCCAATGTGGACGGTCGCGCTGGACCTGCTGGACGAGCTGACGCGCTGGGGTCTGCGTCCGCCCGCCGTGCTGGCAGGCTCCGGTCTGGCCGCCGTGCGGGAGTTCCGCACCGCGCTGTGGCGGCGCGGAATTCCTTGTCCGGCGCCCACCTCGGAGTTGTCCGGAAACATTCGCCGTCGCGCGAGAATGAGTCTCACCGAAATGAAGGACGAATTCGGTCTCGACCATTTCGAGGGCCGGTCCTGGACAGGGTGGAACAGGCACACGACACTTTGTTCCGTCGCGTACCTCTATGCCGTTTCCCGGGGCGTGATCCCGCGTAAGAGAATGTGGATCCCTGGATCGTGATGAATGATTCGTCAAACGTCTCCTCGCCGAGTCGGATGGGATGTGCGGCTACGTGCCCGTCCACTTCGGCGGGCGCTTTTCCACGAAGGCGAGCGGTCCCTCCCGTGCGTCCTGACTGTGCATCCGGCGTTCCTCCCAGACGTACCGGGTGGCGAACGCCTGCCGCAGCGGCATGCTCGCCGACGCCTGCGCCGCCTCCTTGATCGCGCGTACGGCGAACGGGGCACAACGCAGAATGTCGGCCACCCAGCCGTCCACGCAGTCGTCGAGCTCCTTGGCCGGTACGACTTCGTTGACCAGGCCGAGTTCCAGCGCGCGGGCGGCGGGGATCTCGCGGCCGGTGAGCAGGTAGCCCATGGCCGTCTTCAGCGGCAGCTGCCTCGCCAGGCGAAACACGCCGCCGGCTCCGGCGATCAGGCCGAGTTTCGCCTCCGGCAGGGCGAAGGTGGCGTGCTCGGCGGCCACGATCACGTCGCAGGCCAGGGCCAGCTCGAACCCTCCGCCCAGCGCGTAGCCGTTGACCTTGGCGATCAGCGGTTTGCTCAGGTCGAACCGCTCGGTCAGCCGGGGCCAGCCCGGCCGGTCGCGGCTGCCGAAGGTGGACGGCGCCTCCCCGGAACGCACCCTGGCGACGAGCTCCTTGAGGTCTTGGCCCACCGAGAACGCCCGCGGCCCGGCTCCGGTGAGCACGCCGGCCCAGACCTCGTCGTCGTGCTCGAAGTCGTCCCAGATCTCGGCGAGTTCTTCGTGCGTCCGCAGATCCATGGCGTTGAGCACCTGGGGACGGTCGAGGGTGATGTAGGCGACGTGTCCGCGCTTGGTGTACGAGACGCGCGGCCGCTGGTCCGGCATGGGTCGCTCCCGGTGGTGAGACGGACAGGGGTCGTGAGTGGTGATGGGCGTTCGCTTGAGGGGTAAGCCAAACGTGGCGTGCTATGCCTTGTGGACAGTCATCAGGTAGTGAAGGCCTCCTTGGGGAACTCGTATTTGTCTACCTACTGGTGTGGAGCTTGTGCGGGTTGCCGACGCGGTCCGGGTGGGGAAGATTTCGGCCGTTGAGCGTCCGGAATCTTCCCCGCTCGGTCTCCGGTCCACCGGTCGTGATCGGGCACGAGCTTGATCAACGGAGGATCAGGGACGTTGAGTGTCCCGGATCTTCCGTTGATCAAGGGGCGAGACCGGGCGACGATGCCCGCGGAACCACCCTTGTGCAGGTCAGGCGTAGGTACACAAATGCGGGTTCCCCTTCGCTACCTTGAGGGTAGGTAAGGGGACCTTCACGGCAGCGGCTCGAACACGCCATGTTCGCTTTATCTCTCTCTAGAAGGGGAACGACGGGGAGGTTTGGCGCGCGGTCAGCCACTGCCAGCGGGTGAATTCGTCCCAGCTGTGCAGTGCGCCGTGGCGGCTGCCGTTGCCGGAGGCCCCTGTGCCGCCGAAGGGCACGTACGCGTTGTCGGCCACTGTCTGGTCGTTGACGTGGACGATGCCGGTGCGCAGCCGGTCGGCCAGGGCGAGGCCGCGTTCGGCCGAGCCGGTCTGGATCGCGGTGACCAGCCCGTATTCGGTCCGGTTCGCCAGCTCCACCGCCTCGTCCTCGTCGGCGGCCACGATCACCGGCGCCACCGGGCCGAAGATCTCCTCGGTGCAGGCGGGCATGTCCGGGGTCACCCCGGTCAACACCGTCGGCCGGTAGAACAGTTCGCGGTCGGGGCCACCGGTGCGCAGCCTCGCGCCCGCGGCCACGGTTCCGCGCACGATTTCGTCCACTCTGGACAGTTGGTGCGCGTTGATCAGCGGTCCCAGCGCCACGTCGCCGGTCCAGGGATCACCGACGACCAGCTTCTCCGCCCGCGCGGTCAGCCGGTCCACGTATTCGTCGGCGACCGATTCCAGCACGATATGCCGTCCGGCGGTCATGCAGATCTGGCCCTGATGCAGGAACGCGCCCCAGGCGCCGGCCGAACTGGCCGTCTCCAGATCGGCGTCGTCGAGCACGATCAGCGCGTTGTTGCCGCCGAGTTCCAGCGAAACCCGTTTGAGCGCGCGCCCGGCGGTCTCGCCGACCCGGCGGCCCACTTCGGTCGATCCGGTGAAGGCGATCATCGCGACGTCGGGATGTGCGGTCAGCGCCGCACCCGGTTCGGCCTCGCCGGGCAGCACCTGGAGCAGACCTGGCGGGAGCCCGGCCGCTTCGAACAGTCGCGCGACGAGGAACCCACCGGAGACCGGAGTGTGCACGTCGGGTTTGAGCACCACGGAGTTCCCGAGCGCCAGTGCCGGTGCCACCGCGCGCATCGCCAGCACCAGCGGGAAGTTCCAGGGGCTGATCACCCCGACCACGCCGAGCGGTACCCGTCGTCCGATGCTGCGCCTGCCGGGATCGGCGGGCAGCAGATGTCCGTGCGGCTGGGTGGGCAGCGCGGCCGCCGCCCATAGTTCGTCCACTGTGGACTGGATCTCGAACTCGGCCTTGGGACGGACGGCGCCGCCCTCACGGATCAGCCAGTGGGTGAACTCCTCGCGGTCGTCCTCCAGCAGCGCCGCCGCCCGGCGGAACACCGAGGCACGGTCCGACGGCGCGAGCCCGGCCCATGCCGGTTGCGCGGCGACCGCGGGTGCCACGGCCGCGTGCACGTCGGCGGCGGTGGCGATCCCGGTACGCGCGAGTGCCGCGCCGGTCGCGGGCTCGATCACCTCGACGAATCCGCCCGAGGTCGCGCTGAACACCGTGTCGCCGATGGAAACGAAGGTCATGCCGACCTCTCCCGATCTGTCGAATACCGTCGCACCTTGTCCAGCACGTCCTCGCCGTAGAGGCGCAGCGCCTGCTCGGCGGCGAACTCGGCCATGTACTCGCGGAAGCGGTCCAGCGGTTCGTCGGCGAGATTGAGCATCCGGCGGTTCGCGGGCACCGCCGCGTTGTCCAGCCGTTCGCAGGCGGACTCGACCGCGGAGTCCATGGCTCGGGGGTCGACGACCTCGTCGAAGAACGCGCGGCCCTCGGGCTCGGCGGCCCAGATCTTGCGTCCGGACAGGATGATCTGCCTGGCCAGCCGGGGGCCTGCGACCGCGCTCAGCCGGAAGTTCGACGCACCGGGCACGATGCCCTCCTGTGCCGCCGGCAGGCTGACGTAGGCGTCGGCCGCCGCGATCACCTGGTCGAACACCAGCAGGAGCTGGGCTCCGCCGCCGATGGCGAAGCCGTCCACCGCGGCGATCCACGGTTTGTCACGGGTACGGCGCGGCCAGGCGGCCGGATCCTCGTCGACGAGCAGCCCGTGCCGGATCTTGGCGATGTAGCCCAGTTCCCGCCGCAGCAGGAAATCGGTGAACGAGATCTGGCCGTCGTGCAGTTTCCGGAGGTTGATCCCGGCGCTGAAGATCCGCCGCCCGAGGTACCGGGGATGGGTCATCTCCCCGCCGCGTACCACGCCGACCCGGACCTGATCGTCGAGCAGCGCCAGGTCGACGGCCGTCTCCATGGCCGCGATCAGCTCGTTGTCCTCGGCATTCAGCGCGGATTCGTTGCATACGGTCAGCTCCGCGGTGCCGCCGCGGCGCACGAGCCGTACGCCGCCGAGATCGGCCCGTCCGGTCCGGCCGAACTCCGGCAGCATCGCCTCGGCTTCCGCCGTCGGCATCAGCATGGTCTCCAGCAGATGGGTGCCCGCGACGGGAAGTTTCAAGATCTCACGGAAGAACAGGCCCTGGTCGATCTCTCGGCCTTCCTTGGCGGCCTGATCGGGCTTGCGCGACTCTTCGGCCAGCTGCTCCTTACCGGGTACCAGCCCAGGGAACTCATCGGCCGCGGCGAAGGCCAGCTCGGTGACGCGCAGCCGCCGGGTCCGATCCTTGGTCAGCCGGTCGTACACCGGCGCGGCGTGCTCACCGAGGAAACGTGCGCGGGCGCGGCGGTTCCTCTCGTGCACCTGGTCGGCGACGGCCTGTTCCGCCGGGTCACGGTCCACTTTGGACGGTAACTCGGCCAGCCGCCGCTCACCGGTCTCGATCTGCCGCCGGAGTGCGGCGGCGTCGCGATCCACGCTCATTTCGCGGCTTCTCGATGGTGCTGCCTCAGTTCCCGGTCGCAGGCTGCCAGGTGCACGCCGAGTGCGTCGTCGAAGGTGGTGGTGGGCGCGTCGAGCAGGAGCCGCCGCCGGATGGCGAACTCCGTGCCTTCCACCTCGACCAGTTCGGCGAGCTTGCCGGCCAGCGCGGCGTGCGGGTCGGTGGTGATCTCGTCGAACAGGCCGAGCTCCACGGCGCGGGCCGCGGTCAGCTCGGTGCCACCGGGCAGCAGACGGCGGGTCGCGGCCACGCCGATCTGGGTGGCCAGCCGATGCAGCGCCATGCCCGGCCAGAGCCCGCCGGGCGGAAGCACCACCGACGCGTCCGGTGTGGCGAGGCGGAAGTCGGTGGTGAGCAACAGTTCCAGAGCCGGCCCGGTACACGGCCCGACGGCGACGGCGACGGTCATCGTGCTCAGCCGCTCGAGCCGCCGGAGGGTGCGCTCCCAGCGGTTGACCAGCCGGATGCTCACCTCGCCCGGCCATGCGGCGCCCGAGATGCCGCCGCCGAGGCGGAGCACGGCGACGCCGCCGTTGTCCTCCAGCCGCCCGCAGAATTCGCTGACCATGGCGACCAGCGCGGAGCTGAGTTCGTTCGCGCCGGTCAGCTCCAGCGGTGCCGGCCCGGTCAGCAGATCACTCGTGGTCATGGGGGTTGCCTCACTTCTGGTCGGGTGACAGGGGAACGGCGCGTCACCACTGGATGAGCGCGGTCTCGATGGTGGAGCCGGGGCCCATGGTCATCAGCACGCCGTGATCGCCCGGCCGCACCACGCCTTCGTCGACCAGGCCGCTGTAGGAGAAGAGGAACGAGCCACTGGACAGGTTCCCGTAGTCCCGTAGCACGCTGGTGGTGTGGCGGACGTCCCGGCGGGTGAGGCCGAGGTTGACCATCACCGAGTCGATGACCTTCTTGCCGCCGGAGTGCACGATCCAGTGCGCGATGTCTCCCCGGCGCAGCCCGGTGTCCTCCAGGAGCCTGCCGATGATGATCTCGGCGTGCGCGCCGACGACGTAGGGCACGTCCTGGTCGAGGTAGAAGCTGAACTTGCTCTCGTGATCGTCCCAGTCGTAGCGCATCGCGTCGATGGCTTCGGGAATGATGCAGCTGGAGAACTTGAGGATCGACGGGCCTTCGTTCCCGATGGTCGACGCGGCGCCCGCGCGCACCGCCACGGCCGAGGAACCGTCTCCGAACAGGCTGTTCACCACGGAGGTGCGCATGGTCCCGTCGAAGACGTAGGCCGCCGAGCACGCTTCGATGCACAGCATCACGGCGAGCTTCCCGGGATGGGCGCGAGCCCAGCCGGAGACCGCGGACAGCCCGTTGAGCCCGGCGTTGCAGCCCATGCCGACCACGTCCAGCCGCGCGGTCTCCTGTGCCAGCCCCAGTTCCCGGATCACCAGCGCGCTGAAGCCGGGGGTGAGGAAACCGGTGGAGGACACGCAACAGAGGTAGGCGACATCGTCGAGTTCGGCTTCCGCCTGTTTGAGACAGGCCTGCAGGGCGCGTGCGCCCATCTCGATGCCGTGCTCACGGTGCTTTCGCAGCAGTTCGCCCTGCGTCTCCATCCGGCGGGTGCCGTCCGGCAGCTTCGGCGGGAGGTTCAGGAACCGGCGCTCGATCGCGCTGTTCAGGAACACCGAGCGCACCTTGGGGTCGGTGATGGAGAAGACCTCCAACAGTTCTTCCTGGGTGTAGGAGAAGGCGGGCACCGCGGTGCCGACCCCGATGATCCTGGCGGCCGCCTGCGTCCCGGTCTCGGCGGGGAGTGCGTGAATCGACTGTGGCGACTTTGTCATGAAGACTCCGCGAGAACTGGTTTCGGATTTGCATGAGCAGACGCGATGGCGGCGTTGTACGTGACGCTGCGAATAGCATCGTGAGTGCGTTTCATGATTCCCCAGTGAAAGCTCATCCCGGCCGATATTAGGTGTAGTACCGGAGAATTAGCAACCTTGACGGAAGGTTCGGCGCAGTGATGGTGCTTTGTCGGATCCAATCGGGACGGGCGCTGTCTTCCGTGGCCTCTATCAGGGAAAAGTCCTTACAGGGGTGGCTATAGGGGGTGCTTTCGGAGGCGGCAGGGGCGGTGCCGGAGGCCGGGGTAGGGGCATACCGGAGAGCTAGTCGGGGTTGAACGTCCGCGCTGTTGATGGTTAATGTTCAACACGGAACCAGGCCACTGGGGGGCCGAATTAGTGCAGGTGCGCATGGCACTTGTACGACTTTTATACATACCTCTGCGATAATGGCCGGTTTCTTTTTTCCCGAGGTTCATCCGTCAGGTCGGCGGCCGTGTATTGATGGCAATTCCAGGAGGCGAGTTCATGGCGCGATCCGAGTTGATCCGGCCGTTGTCCGAGCTGCTGCGTGCGCATGCGGGGCGACGGGGGGACAAGGTCGCCTTCTCGGACGGCCGGCGCGAGGTGACCTACGCCGAGCTCGAGGCGCGGACCGCCCGGCTCGCCGGGCATCTGGTCGCCGGAGGGCTGACCCGCGGCGGGCGGGTGGTGATCTGGCTGGACAACAGCGTGGAGGTGGTCGAGGGCTACCTCACCGCGGTCCGGGCGGGCGGGGTCGGGGTGCCGGTTCATCCACGGTCCTCCGACGCCGAACTGGCGCATATCCTCGCGGACAGCGGCGCCGAGGTGGTGATCACCGGTCCGGCACAGCTGGCCCAGCTGCGCCGGGTGACCGGCGCCGACGGCCCGACCGTGCTCGTCACCGGTTCCGGGTCGCTCGACGGTGTCCGCTCGTTCGAGGAGCTGGCCACCACCGAACCGGCCGAGCCCGCCCGTGACGACACCGGGCTGGACGACGTCGCCTGGATGCTCTACACCTCGGGTACCACCGGAAAGCCCAAGGGAGTGCTGTCCACCCAGGGCGGCTGCCTGTGGTCGGTGGCCGCCTGTTACGTGCCGCTGCTCGGGCTTTCGCCTCGTGACAAGGTCCTCTGGCCGCTGCCGATGTCGCACTCGCTCGCGCACGTCCTCTGCGTGCACGGTGTGGTGGCCTCCGGCGCCACGGCGATGATCGCCGACGGGTTCGCCGGTGAGGACGTCATCCGGCTGATGCAGGAGGACGACTACACCTTCCTGGTCGGCGTGCCGACGATGTACCACGATCTCCTGCGCCAGGCTCGCGGCGAAGGGCTCGACGCCGACTCGTTGCGCGTTTGCATGGTGACCGGTGCGGTCACCTCCGCCTCATTGAGCGAGTCGTTCGAGGACACCTTCGGCGTCCGGCTGGTCGACAGCTACGGCAGCACCGAGACCTGCGGCGCGATCACCATGAGCCGCCCCTCCGGTGCGCTGGTGCCCGGCTCCTGCGGCTCGCCGGTGCCGGGACTCAAGGTGCGGGTGACGGACCAGGAGACCGGTGACGAGGTCGAACGGGGTGCCGAGGGCGAGGTGTGGGTCAGGGGCCCGAACCTGATGGTGGGCTACCACAATCAGCCGGAGGCCACCGCCGCCGCGTTGCGTGCGGGCTGGTACCGCACCGGCGACCTCGCGCGGCAGGACGAACTCGGCTACCTGACGATCACCGGGCGTATCAAGGAACTCATCATCCGCGGTGGCGAGAACATCCACCCCGCCGAGGTGGAGGACGTGATCCGCGCGGTGCCCGGTGTCGTGGACGTCGGGGTGGCCGGACGGCCGGACGAGGCACTCGGCGAGGTCCCGGTCGCCTACGTCGTGCCGGAGACCGCCGGGGTGGTCGATGCCGAGCGGATCATCCAGACCTGCCGCGAGCGCTTGTCGTACTTCAAGGTCCCGGCCGCGGTGTACGAGGTGGCCGCGATTCCGCGTACCGCTTCCGGCAAGGTGACCCGCCGCCGGTTGCTCGACGAACCGGCGCGGCGGCATCACACCGAAGGACGGACCCACGAGGCGCTGTTCCGGCTGGACTGGACTCCGGCCGTGGCGAGCCCGGTGCCGGACACCGATGGCTGGGCCGTGCTCGGCGACGACGATCTCGGTCTTGGCCTGCCCCTCGCGGAGACCGCCGAGGCGCGCACCCTGCTGGTGCCGTGTTTCGACGCCACGGAACCCCTGACCGCGGCGGACCGCGTTCTCGAGCTGGCCGAACGATACCCCGCTACCCGGCTGGTGTTCCTGACCCGCGGCGCGGTGGCCACCACCGCGACCGAGACCGTGACGGATCCGGCGAACGCCCCGGTCTGGGGTGTCGTGCGGTCGGCGCGCACCGCCGACGACCGGCTTTCCGTGGTGGACATCGGCTCGGGCACGCGGGCGGAGATCATCGCGGCGATCGCCACCGGAGCACCGCAGCTGGCGATCCGGGACGGAGTGCCGCGGATACCGCGGCTGGCGCCGGTGCGGGCCGTCGGCGACGCGCTCGACGGTGACGCCGCCGTAGTGGTGGTCGGCGACGCCGACGGGGCGGTATCCGGCCAGGCCGTGCGGAGGGTCGCGTCGGCCGCCGAGCTGTCCACTGTGGACAGGAGTGACCACGTCGCCGTGGTGTACGCGGCGGGCGGTGACCAGCACGCGCGGATCGCCGCGCTGGACTCGGTCGCCGAATACGCCGGGGAGTCCCTGCTCGTGTTGTTCACCGGCGCCGGTTCGGTGCTCGGGGGTGAGATCGACGCGCGGAGCGCGGCGGCCGACGCCTATCTGGCGGCGTTCGCCCAGCGCCGCCGGGCCGAGGGCCTGCCGACGGTGACCATCGCCTGGGATCGCGACCTGTCCATCGAGGACCGCGTCGAGCTGTTCGGCATCGGGGCCGTCGCCGAGGACACGCTGGTGATCGCCGCGAGGCCGGACGCGGAAGTGGTGCGGGAGTTCGGCCACTCCGATACCCGGGGTGCGCGCGCCGTCGGGCCGGTGGCGCTGCGGGACCGGATCGCCACGTTGTCCCGTTCTGCCCAGACCCAGTTCCTGCTGGACCTGGTCCGCACGGAAACCGCTGGGGTACTGGGGTTCCCCGACACCGGCCGGGTACCTGCCCGTCGTTCGTTCAAGGAATTCGGCTTCGACTCGAAGTCCGCCGTCCAGTTGCGGAACCGGCTCGCGGCCGCCACCGGCCTGCCGCTCGGGGCCACCTTGGTCTTCGACCGGCCGACCCCGCTGGAGCTGGCCGAGCATCTGCGCACCGAAGTACTGGGCATCGCCGAGGACACCGAGGACACCGAGGTGACCGGGAATCACCCGGACGAGCCGATCGCGATCGTCGGTATGGCCTGCCGGCTGCCCGGCGGCATCGGGTCCCCGGAAGAACTGTGGGATCTGGTGGCTTCTGGAGGCGAGACGCGCTCAGGATTCCCGGACGACCGTGGCTGGGACCTCGACGGCCTGTTCGACCCCGACCCGGACCACCCCGGCACCTCCTACGTGCGCCACGGCGGTTTTCTCGACGGCGCGGGGGAGTTCGACGCCGGATTCTTCGGCATCAGCCCGCGTGAGGCGCTGGCGATGGACCCGCAGCAGCGTCTGCTGCTGGAGGTCTCCTGGGAGGCGCTGGAACGCGCGGGTATCGACCCCTCCTCGGTACGGGGGAGCCGGACCGGCGTCTTCGCCGGGGTGATGTTCCACGACTACGCCTCGAATCTGGGACGTGTCCCCGACGGTCTCGAGGGATACCTGGGCACCGGCAACGCCGGCAGCGTGGTGTCCGGTCGCATCGCCTACACCCTCGGGCTGGAAGGCCCCGCGATGACCGTCGACACCGCGTGCTCGTCCTCGCTGGTCGCCCTCCATCTCGCGGCGCAGGCGCTGCGCTCGGGGGAGTGCTCGCTCGCGCTGGCCGGTGGTGTCGCGGTGATGGCCACGCCCGAGGTCTTCGTGGAGTTCAGCCGTCAGCGCGGGCTCGCCGCCGACGGCCGGTGCAAGTCCTTCGCCGCGGCCGCCGACGGAACGGCGTGGAGCGAGGGCGTCAGCCTGCTGGTGGTGGAGCGGCTCTCCGACGCCGTGCGCAACGGCCACCAGGTGCTGGCGATCGTCCGCGGTTCGGCGGTCAACTCCGACGGCGCGTCGAACGGGTTGACCGCACCGAACGGGCGTTCGCAGGAACGGGTGATCCGGCAGGCGCTCGGCAGCGCCGGTCTCCGTCCGTCCGAAGTGGACGCGGTGGAGGCGCACGGCACCGGAACCGCGCTCGGCGACCCGATCGAGGCGCGGGCCGTGCTGGCCACCTACGGTCAAAACCGGGAAACCCCGCTGCTCCTCGGTTCGATCAAGTCCAACATCGGCCACGCGCAGGCCGCGGCCGGGGCGACCAGTGTGATCAAGATGGTCATGGCGTTGCGGCACGGGACGCTGCCGCGCACCCTGCACGTGGACCGGCCCACCGAGGAGGTGGACTGGTCCACCGGCGCGGTGGAGCTGCTCACCGACGCCAGGAGCTGGCCGGAGGCCGACCGTCCGCGACGCGCGGCCGTCTCCTCGTTCGGGGTCAGCGGCACCAATGCGCACGTGATCCTCGAACAGGCTCCGCCGGAACCGCACGTGGACGCACCGGCCCGGACGGCGGCACCGGTCACCTGGCTGGTCTCCGGCCGGAGCGAGCAGGCCGTCCGGGCACAAGCCGGGAACCTGCTGGCCCTCGCCGAGGAGCACGAGCCCGCGGATCTCGGCCGGGCACTGGCCGCCACCCGCGCCGCGCTGGAGCACCGTGCGGCGGCGGTCGGCACGAGCAGGGAAAAGCTCGTCGCCGGACTCCGGGCGATCGCTTCCGGTGACGTCTCGCCGACGCGCGCCGACGTCGAGGGACAGCCGGTGTTCGTCTTCCCTGGCCAGGGCTCCCAGTGGAGTGGCATGGCGCTGGACCTGCTTGAAACCTCGCCCGTGTTCGCCGAAGCCTTCGACGACTGCGCCGCCGCTATCGAGTCCTTTGTGGACTGGGACATGGCCGAGGAGCTGCGTGGCGGGCTGGACCGGGTCGACGTGGTGCAGCCGGTGCTGTTCGCGGTGCTGGTCTCGCTGGCGAAACTGTGGCGTCACCACGGCGTGGAACCGGCCGCCGTGGTGGGGCATTCGCAGGGTGAGATCGCCGCGGCCTGCGTGGCGGGCGCCCTGTCACTGGAAGACGCCGCGCGGGTGGTGACCTTGCGGTCCCGGCTGATCGCCGAGGTGCTGGCGGGCCGGGGCGGCATGGTGTCGGTCGCCGAACCGGTGGAAGCGGTGCGTACCCGGATCGAGCGCTGGTCCGGCCGGATCTCGATCGCCGCGGTCAACGGCCCGGCGTCCACCGTGGTCTCCGGCGAGCCGGGGGCGCTGGCCGAGCTGGTCGCCGCCTGCGCCGCCGAGTCCGTGCGCGCCAAGACCATCCCGGTGGACTACGCCTCGCATTCCGCGCAGGTGACCGACATCCGGGAGCGGCTTCTCGACGCGCTGGCGCCGATCACCCCGCTGGCCCCGGAGATCCCGATGCTGTCCACGGTGACCGGGGAGTGGGTCGACCGGCCCGCCTTCGACGCCGAGTACTGGTACACCAACCTCCGCGAGACCGTGCGGTTCGGCGACGCGGTGAAAACCCTGACCACACAGGGATATCAGGCATTCATCGAAGTCAGCCCGCATCCGGTGCTGACGATGGGCATCGAGGAGATCGCCGACGATCGCGCTGTCCTCGGCACCCTGCGCCGGGACGAGCCAGGACGGTTTTCCCGGTCACTCGCCGAGGCGCACAACCATGGGCTGACCGTCGACTGGAGTACGGTCTTCGGCGCGGTCGGTCCCCGGATCGCCCTGCCGACCTACGCGTTCCAGCACGAGCGGTATTGGCTGGAGTCCGGGGCCGGTTCCGGCGGTGGCTCCGTCGAGCATCCGCTGCTGGACTCGGAGGTGCCGCTGGCAGGTGGCGAGGGCCTGGTGCTGACCGGACGGCTGTCCACCCGGAGGCAGTCCTGGCTCGCCGATCACGTGGTGCTGGATTCGGTGATCGCGCCCGGCTCGCTGTTCGTCGAGCTGGCCTTGCGCGCCGGCCGCGAACTCGGCTGCGACCGCCTGGAAGAGCTCGCGCTGGAAGCACCGCTGGTGCTGTCCGGGAACGACGTGCTGGTGCAGGTTCAGGTGACGCCGGACGGGCGCGCCTTCAGCGTCCATTCCCGTGCCCACGACGACGGCCCGTGGGTGCGTCACGCTCGCGGTGAACTGGCGAACGGCACGGACGACGGGACCGGACTGGAGGTCTGGCCGCCCGCCGGGGCGGAACCGGTCGCGGTCGACGGCCTCTACGACGAGCTCGCCGAGTCCGGACTCGGATACGGGCCCGCCTTCCACGGGCTCCGCGCCGCGTGGCGCACCGACGACGAGGTCTTCGCCGAGGTCCACCTGCCCCCAGAGCTGCGTGCCGACGCCGCCCGGTTCGGCCTGCACCCGGCGGTGCTCGACGCGGCTCTGCACGGGGTCGACCTCGGCGTGCTGGCACCGGGGGAACGACGGCTCGCCTTCGCCTGGAGTGGGGTGACCCTGCACGCCACCGGCGCCTCCGTCCTGCGAGTACGGCTGCGGTCCGCCGGAGCGGACGCCGTGTCGCTGATCGCCGCCGACGAGACCGGCGCGCCGGTGCTTTCGGTGGACTCGCTGATGTTCCGCGCCGCCACGGCGGAGAAACTCAGGCCCGCCGCTCCCGGCTCATTGTTCCGAGTGGACTGGATCCCCGCGAAGACGAAGGCGAACGCGGACCGCTGGGCGATGCTCGGCACCGACGAACTTCGTTTGCGCGACTGGGAAAACGCCGCCAACGGCACCGTGGCGGTCTATCCGGCGCTCGACGCGATCGACGAGGTCCCGGAAGCGGTCGTGGTGACCTGCCCAGCGGGGCACGACGACTGGGCGGGTTCCGCCCGTGAGCTGTTGGCCGAGGTCTCCGGTCTGATCCGCGCCTGGCTGGCCGAGGACCGGTTCGCCGGTTCACGGCTGGTGTTCGTCACCCGCGGCGCCATCGACACCACGCCCGGGGTCATGCAGAACCTCGCGCACGCACCGATCTGGGGTCTCGTCCGCACCGCGCAGTCGGAACACCCCGGCCGGTTCGTCCTGCTCGACGTGGACGGTGAGGACGAGTCCTGCTGGCGGCTGCCCGCCGCGCTCGCCGTTCCGGAACCACAGCTCGCGATCCGTTCGGGCCGGGTCTTCGTGGCGCGCCTGACGCAGGTGACCGCGGTCGCCGAGCCGGTGAGCTGGGGCGACGGCACGGTGCTCGTCACCGGCGCCGGCGGCGGACTCGGCAGGCTCGTGGCCCGGCACCTGGTCGAACGCCACGGCGTCGCGGACTTGCTACTGCTGTCCCGAAGCGGGGCCGAGGAACTCGCCGCCGAGCTCACCGAGCTGGGCGCCAACGCCACCCAGGTCGCGTGCGACGTCGCCGACCGGACCGCGCTCGCCGCCGCGCTCGCCGGACATCGTCTGAGCGCCGTGGTGCACACCGCGGGTGTGGTCGACGACGGCGTGGTCGAGGCGCTCACCGATGACCAGTTCGACCGGGTGCTCCGCCCGAAACTGGACGGTGCGCTGAACCTGCACGAGCTGACCGGCGACCTGGACGCCTTCGTGCTGTTCTCCTCCGCCGCGACCACTTTCGGCGCTCCCGGCCAAGGCAACTACGCCGCCGCGAACGCCTTCCTCGACGGCCTCGCCCGGCACCGGCGCGCCCGTGGCCTGCCGGCGGTCTCCCTCGCCTGGGGCCTGTGGGCGGAATCCGGCGGTATGGGCGGGCGGCTCGGCGACACCGACCTCGCCAGGATGGCCAGGGGCGGCACGCTGGCCATGTCCGACCGTGAGGCGCTGGCGATGCTGGACGCCGCCACCGCGCTCGGTGAGCCCAACCTGGTTCCGGTCAAGCTGGACACCGTCGCGCTGGCCAAAGCGGACCCCGTCCCCGAACTGTTCCGCGCGCTGGTGCGGAGCAAGTTGCGACGAGCCGCCGAAGTCACCCGCACCGGCTCGCTGCCGGAGAAGCTGGCAAGCCTCCCGGCCGGTGATCGTGACGGCTTCCTGCTCGAACTCGT
Organism: Amycolatopsis sp. NPDC033938; assembly: GCF_055575975.1. NCBI lineage: Bacteria > Bacillati > Actinomycetota > Actinomycetes > Pseudonocardiales > Pseudonocardiaceae > Amycolatopsis > Amycolatopsis sp. NPDC033938. Next base: position 209,586 of record NZ_JBVIRO010000006.1, on the reverse strand, counting down.
CCTCACCAACGCGGCGGCCGTGCTCGGTCACGAGTCGGGCAGCGCACTGGACACCGCGCGCAGTTTCAAGGACCTCGGATTCGATTCGCTCACCGCGGTGGAGTTCCGCAACCGGCTCGGCGCGGCCACCGGCCTGCGGCTGCCGCCGACGCTGATCTTCAACTATCCGACCCCGGAGAGGCTGACCGCCCATCTCGCGGCCGAGTTGCTGGGAACGGAGACGCCTGCCGTCACCGCACCGGCCGTCGTCACCGCCACCGCCGAGCACGACGACCCGATCGCGATCGTGGCGATGAGCTGCCGCTTCCCTGGCGGCATCGATTCGCCGGAGAGCCTGTGGAACGCGGTCGCCGCCGAGGCCGACCTGATCGGCCCGATGCCCGCGGACCGGGGCTGGGACCTCGACCGCCTCTTCGACGCCGACCCCGACGCCCCGGGCAAGAGCTACCTGCTCGAAGGCGGGTTCATCGAGAACATCGGCGATTTCGACGCGGAGTTCTTCGGCGTGAACCCGCGTGAAGCGCTGGCCATGGACCCGCAGCAGCGGCTCCTGCTGGAAACCGCGTGGGAGGTACTCGAACGCGCCGGCATCGATCCGGTTTCGCTGCGAGGCGCGCCCGTCGGGGTCTTCGCCGGGACACACGGCCAGGACTACGGCAGCCTGCTCGCCGGGGCGCCGTCCGATCTGGAGGGATACAAGTCGACCGGGGTCGCGGCCAGCGTGTTCTCCGGGCGGCTCTCCTACACCTTCGGATTCGTGGGGCCGGCGGTCACCGTCGACACCGCCTGCTCGGCCTCGCTCGTCGCGTTGCACCAGGCGGCGAAGGCGTTGCGTGACGGCGACTGCACGATGGCGCTGGTCGGCGCGGCGTCGATCATCTCCACCCCCGAACCGTTCGTGATGTTCAGCCGTCAGCGGGCGCTCTCGGTGGACGGCCGGTGCAAGTCGTTCGCCGCGGAGGCCAACGGCACCGGGATGTCCGAGGGCGTCGGCATGCTCCTGATGGAGCGGCTGTCCGACGCCCGGCGTAACGGCCACCCGGTGCTGGCGATCGTCCGTGGTTCGGCGGTGAACTCCGACGGCGCGAGCAATGGCCTCACCGCCCCGAACGGACCCTCGCAGGAACGCGTGGTGCGCCAGGCGCTGGCGAACGCCGGACTGTCCGGAAAGGACGTCGACGTCGTCGAGGCGCACGGCACGGGCACCGCGCTCGGCGACCCGATCGAGGCGCACGCGCTGCTGGCCACCTACGGCCAGGACCGTGCCGGGGACCGTCCGCTGTGGCTGGGGTCGGTGAAGTCCAACCTCGGTCACACCCAGGCCGCGGCCGGGCTGGCCGGGGTGATCAAGATGGTGGAGGCGATGCGGCACGGCGTGCTGCCGCGCACCCTCCACGTCACCGAGCCCACCCCGAAGGTGGACTGGGATTCCGGCGGTGTCGAGGTGCTGACGGCCGCCCGTGCCTGGCCGGTGGACGGCCGTCCGCGCCGCGCCGGCGTGTCCTCGTTCGGGATCAGCGGTACCAACGCGCACGTCATCCTCGAACAGGCCGAAGGTATCGAGCCGGCCGAGTCCATTGTGGACGAGTGCGAGCTCGTGCCGTGGGTGCTTTCCGCGAAGAGTGAGGCGGCACTGCTCGGACAGGCGGCGCGGCTGCGGGACTTCGTGGACGGCCGTCCCGGGCTGAACCCGGCCGACGCCGGTTTCTCGCTGGCGACCACCAGGGCCGCGCATCCGCGGCGCGCGGCCGTGCTCGGCCGGAACCGCGCCGAACTGCTGGCGGGACTGGCCGCGCTCGCCGAGGGCACCTCCTCTCCGGCGGTCGTCCACGGGACGGCGTCGAGCGGCAAGGTCGTCTTCGTCTTTCCCGGTCAGGGTTCGCAATGGCGGGAGATGGCGCTCGGCCTCCTGGATTCTTCGCCGGTGTTCGCGGACGCGATCGCGCGCTGCGACGAAGCACTGCGGCCGTTCGTCGACTTTTCGGTGCTGGACGTGCTGAAGTGCGCGCCGGCCGCCCCGGGACTCGACCGCCTTTCCGTGGTGCAACCCGTGTTGTTCTCGATGATGGTGTCGCTCGCCGAACTGTGGCGATCCATGGGGGTGCGCCCCGCCGCGGTGATCGGCCATTCACAGGGTGAGGTGGCCGCCGCCCAGGTGGCGGGCGCGTTGTCCCTCGCCGACGCGGCCAGGGTGGTGGCGCTGCGGTCGAGACTGATCGACGAGCTGCTTTCCGGCCGGGGCGGGGTGGTTTCCGTCGCGCTGTCGGCGGCCGAGATCGAACCCCACCTCGCCAAGTGGGGGGACAGGCTTTCCATCGCGGCGGTCAACGGACCCGCGGCGGTCGCCGTCGCGGGGGAACCCGCCGCACTCGACGAACTGATGGGCGAACTGGCGGCCAAGGACGTCCGCGCTCGCCGGATCCGGGGCGCGGACGCCGCCGGGCACACCGCACAGGTCGAGGTCCTTCGTGAGCGGCTGCTGGCCGAACTCGCCCCGGTGGTGCCGAGGGAATCCGAGATCCCGTTCTACTCCACGGTCACCGGCGCTCCGCTCGACACGACCACCATGGACGCCGCGTACTGGTACCGGAACGCCCGCGAACCGGTGCTGTTCGAGAACGCCGTCCGCGCGCTGGCCGCCGACGGGTACACCGCGTTCGTCGAGTCCAGCCCGCATCCGGTGCTGCTGGGCACCATCCAGGAAACCCTCGCTCACGTCGCCGGGATCGGCACCCTGCGCCGGGAGGAAGGCGGGCGGGACCGCTTCATACGCTCCGTGGCCGAAGCCGCCGTGCAGGGCGTGGAGGTGGATTGGACCACCGTCTTCCCCGCGGCCCGCAAGATCGAACTACCGACCTACGCCTTCCAGCGTCAGCGCTTCTGGCTCGACGTCCCGGCCGCGACCGGAGACGTGACCACCGCCGGCCTCACCGCCGCGGACCATCCCTTGCTGAGTGCCGCGGTGGCCGTGCCGAGCACGGGCGGGTTCCTGCTCACCGGCCGTCTGTCCGGTTCGGCCCAGCCCTGGCTGGCCGACCACGTCGTCGGCGACGCGAACCTCGTGCCCGCCGCCGTCTTCGTCGAACTGGCGCTGAGGGCGGGGGAGGAGGCCGGCTGCGACAGGCTCACCGAGTTCACTTCGGACACTCCGCTGGTCCTCCCGGCGCAGGGCGGGGTGGCGATCCAGGTGGTCGTCGGCGGCGCCGACGAGCGCGAACAGCGCCCGGTCACCGTTTACGCCCAGCAAGGCGACAGCTGGACCTTGGCCGCGACGGGAATCCTGACCGCCGCGGACGAGACGGCCGGGGCCGACCTCGCCGAATGGCCTCCGGTGGGAGCCACCTCGGTTCCGGTCGGGAACTTCTACGACGAGTCCGAACACGGTCCGGTCTTCCAGGGGCTGACCGCGGCCTGGCGGCGTGGCGACGAGCTGTTCGCCGAGGTCGACCTTCCGTCCACTGTGGACACGGCGGATTTCGGGCTGCATCCGGCCCTGCTCGAAGCCGCGCTGCGCGGTGCCCGGTTGCTCGGTGCGCCGGAGACCGCGCTGCCCTCGGTATGGCGGGAGATCCGGTTGCATGCCACCGCGGCCAGGAAGCTGCGGGTGCGACTGGGCGTCGACGACGGACGGTTCACGGTGGACGCCGCGGACGAGACCGGCTCGCCGGTGCTGTCGGTGGCCGCCGTCGAACTGCGCCCTGCCGAGGCGCTACGGGTGAACGAAGGGCACGGCGACGCGCTTTTCCGGCTCGACTGGACGGCGGTGTCGGCTGACGGCATCGCTGGGCACGGGGTGGAGCTCGGCGCGGACTTCGAGGATCTGGCCGCGCTGGCGGCGGCGATCGACTCGGGGATGGACGTGCCGCCCTACGTGGTGGTCAGGGCAGGCGGAGCGAACGCCGCGACGGTCGCGGAGGCCGCCCGCGAGAACACCGTCCAAGTCCTCGAACTACTGAAGACGTGGTTGGCCGACGAGCGGTTCGCCCCCGCACGGCTCGTCGTGCTGACCTCGGGTGCGGTGAGCACCGGTCACGGCGACGGCGCGCCGGATCTGACCCAGGCTCCCGTCTGGGGTCTGATGCGCTCGGCCCAGTCCGAGAATCCGGACCGGCTGATCCTGGTGGATCTGCGCGACCAGGCTGACGGGGCGGCCCACAAGGCCGCCGCGGACCTGGTCCCGGCCGCTGTCGCTGCGGGCGAACCGCAGCTGGCCGTGCGGGAGGGCAGGCTGCTGGCCCCTCGCCTCGCCCGCGTGGCGGCGCCGGGGGAAACCCCGCGTTTCCGCCCGCAGGGGACGGTCTTGATCACCGGTGGCGCCGGGGCGCTCGGCGCGTTGTTCGCCGAGCACCTGGTCACCCGGCACGGGGTGCGGCACCTGCTGCTCACCGGCCGCCGCGGCGAGCGCACCCCTGGCGCGGCCGAACTGGGCGCGTATCTCAGCGGGCTCGGCGCTTCGGTCCGGTTCGCCGCCTGCGACGCCGCCGATCGCTCCGCGCTGGCGGGAGTGCTGGCCGGCGTTCCCGCCGAGCACCCGCTCACCGCGGTCATCCACGCCGCCGGGGTGATCGACGACGGCGTGCTCGGTTCGCTGTCGGCCGATCGGCTGGAAACGGTGCTGCGGCCGAAGATCGACGGTGCGCTGAACCTGCACGAACTGACCGGTGACCTGGACGCCTTCGTGGTGTTCTCCTCGGGCGCGGGCATCTTCGGTTCGCCGGGACAGGCGAACTACGCCGCCGCCAACACCTTCCTCGACGCGCTGGCCCACCATCGTCGTGCCGCCGGCCGGCCGGCGGTCTCGCTGGCATGGGGATTGTGGGCCGACCGGAGTGCCTCGGCGGAGGGACTGGGACGGGCCGACCTGACGCGGATCGCCCGCAACGGCACGCTGGAGATGTCGGCGGAACAGGGATTGGCGTTGTTCGACGCCGCCACGGCACTCGACGACGCGTTGCTCGTGCCCACCCGGCTCGATTTCGCCACGCTGCGAGCGCAGGCGAAAACCGGTTCGCTGCCGCCCCTGTTCCGGGGGCTGGTCAGGATTCCGGCCAAGCGGGCCGCCGAGGACGAGCGAACCGGCGCGTCCTCACTCGTGGCCAAGCTGGCCGCCCGTACCGAAGCCGAACGGCTCGAAGCGCTGCTGGAACTGGTCCGCGGCGACGCCGCGACGGTGCTCGGGTACTCCGGGACCGAGAACCTCGGCGCCCGGCGCGCCTTCCGTGACCTCGGTTTCGACTCGCTGACCGCCGTGGAGTTCCGCAACCGCCTGCAGACAGCCGCCGGCATCCGCCTGCCCGCCACCCTGGTCTTCGACCATCCCACCCCGATGGCGGTGGCCGGATACCTGCACGCCGAGCTGTTCGGCCAGACCGCCGTGCGAGTGGCCGAAACCGCTGTCCCGGCGGACGAACCCATCGCGATCGTGGCGATGAGCTGCCGGCTTCCCGGTGATGTGCGGTCGCCCGATGACCTGTGGCGGCTGCTGGAATCCGGTACGGACGCCATCTCCGGGCTGCCGACCGACCGTGGCTGGGATCTCGCGGCGTTGTACGCCGCCGATCCGGACACCCCGGGTAAGAGCTACGTCCGAGAGGGCGGCTTCCTGCGGGACGCCGGGGACTTCGACGCGGGCTTCTTCGGCATCAGCCCGCGGGAGGCCGCCGCGATGGACCCGCAGCAGCGGCTCCTGCTCGAAACCTGCTGGGAGGCCGTGGAACGCGCCGGGATCGATCCGCTGTCCCTGCGCGGCAGCCGGACCGGCATCTTCACCGGTACCAGCGGTCAGGACTACGCCGCTCTCGCCTCGAACGTGCCGGAGGCCGACGAGGGCTATCTCGTCACCAGTACCGGTGCCAGCGTGTTGTCCGGCCGCGTGTCGTACACGCTCGGGCTGGAAGGCCCGGCCATGTCGGTGGACACCGCCTGTTCCTCCTCGCTGGTGGCGCTGCATCTCGCGGCGCAGGCCCTGCGATCCGGGGAGTGCACGCTGGCCCTCGCCGGCGGCGCGACCGTGCTCGCCACCCCGCAGACGTTGATCGCCGCCAGCCGTCAGCGTGGGCTCTCGCCGGATGGAAGGTGCAAGGCGTTCTCCGACGAGGCCGACGGGTTCGGCATGGCCGAAGGCGCGGGAATCCTGCTGCTGGAACGCCTTTCCGACGCCCGGCGCAACGGGCATCCGGTCCTGGCCGTGCTGCGTGGCTCGGCGGTCAACCAGGATGGCGCGTCCAACGGGCTGACCGCGCCGAACGGGCCTTCCCAGCAGCGGGTGATCCGCCAGGCGCTGGCGAACGCCGGACTGGCGGCGTCCGAAGTGGACGTGGTGGAAGCGCACGGCACCGGGACCTCGCTCGGCGACCCGATCGAGGCGCAGGCGCTGCTGGCCACCTACGGGCAGGACAGGCAGGCCCCGCTGCTGCTCGGTTCGGTGAAGTCCAACATCGGGCACACGCTCGGCGCCGCCGGCGTCGCCGGGGTGATCAAGATGGTGCTCGCGCTGCGGCACGGTGTCGTGCCACGCACCCTGCACGCGGAGCGGCCATCGTCCCATGTGGACTGGTCGGCCGGAGCCGTCCGGATCGCGGACCGGACGGTGCCCTGGCCGGAGACCGGCCGCCCGCGCCGGGCAGGAGTGTCGTCGTTCGGTATCAGCGGGACCAACGCCCACGCCATCATCGAGCAGGCGCCCGCGGCCGACGAAGCCGGCCAGACCACCGTGGAATTGCCGCAGGTGCTGGTGCCGGTGTCCGCGCGCAGCGCCGAAGGACTCGCGGCGCAGGCGCGCGGCCTGAAGTCCTTTGTGGAGGAAGACCACGGGGCCGCGCTCGCGGACCTGGCCTTCTCCGCGGCCACCACGCGCGCTTCGCTGGAGCACCGTGCCGTGGTCGTGGCGACCGATCGGGACGAGCTCGTACGCGGTCTGGACGCGCTCGCCGGTGACGCGCTGGCCTCGAATGTCGTGCGCGGTATGCCCCATGAGGACGCCAAATGCGCCTTCCTGTTCTCCGGCCAGGGTTCGCAGCGGCCCGGGATGGGGCGCGAGCTGTACGAGGCTTACCCGGTCTTCGCCGAAGCGTTCGACGAGATCTGCGACCGGCTCGACGTGGAGCTGGCGGGCCACGCCGAACGCGGTGTGCGGGACGTGGCCTTCGCCGGTGACGACCTGCTGGATCAGACCTGCTACACGCAGGCGGCCCTGTTCGCGTTCGAGGTGGCGCTGTTCCGGCTGATCACGGCATGGGGCCTGCGGCCGGACTACGTGCTCGGCCACTCGATCGGCGAACTGAGCGCCGCGCATGTCGCGGGTGTCCTCGACCTCGACGCCGCCGCGACACTGGTCGCCGCGCGGGGCCGGTTGATGCAGGCGCTGCCGTCCGAGGGCTCGGCGATGGTTTCGGTGCGGGCACCCGAAAGCGTGGTGCTGCCGTTGCTGATCGACGGCCGGGTGTCGCTCGCCGCCGTCAACGGTCCCGATGCGACAGTGCTCGCCGGCGACGAGGAAGCCGTGCTGAAGATCGCCGGGGAACTCGCCGCTCGTGGCCACCGGACCAAGCGGTTGCGGGTCAGCCACGCGTTCCACTCGCACCGGATGGATGCCATGCTCGACGAATTCGCCGAGGTGGCCGGGAAACTGACATATCTTGCGCCGGAGATCCCGATCTTCTCCAACGGCACCGGCGAACTCGCCACCGAGCAGATCCGGACCGCCGGGTACTGGGTGCGGCACGTTCGCGACACCGTCCGCTTCGGGGACAGCGTGCGTCGCCTGACCGAACTCGGCGTCGAGGTGTTCCTCGAACTCGGGCCGGACGGCGTGGCCACCGGAATGGCGAGGGACTCGGTCGGCGACAGCGCGACGCTGGCCACGGCGTCCCGCAAGGATCGCTCCGAGGTGCGTTCGCTGCTCACCGCGCTGGCGCGACTCCAGGTCAGCGGGCTCGCCCCGGATTGGGACGCGTTCTTCGGTGGCGCCCGGCGGGTGGACCTGCCGACCTACGCCTTCCAGCGCCGCCGCTACTGGCTCGACGGCCCGGTGCCCGGCGTCCGGCAGGACGACACCGGTTCGTGGCGTTACCGGATGGAGTGGCGGCCGATCGCCGACACCCGTGCGACGACGTTGACCGGCCACTGGCTGGTGGTGCGAGCGGCCGGGCTGTCCGGGGAGTGGTCCCTGCGTTCGCCCGAGCTGCTGGCACGGGCGGGCGCCGAAGTGAGCGTCGTGGATGTCGAACCCGGCGAGGACCGGACCGCGCTGGCCGGACGGCTCCGCGCTGCCGCCGGTGCCGGGCAGGTCAGCGGCGTGCTCTCGCTCGTCGGTCTCGACGAGCGGCCGCATCCGGACTACCCGTCCGCCTCGGCGGGACTCTCCGCCACGGTGACCCTGATCCAGGCGCTCGGCGACGTGGCGATCGACGCTCCACTGTGGTGCGCCACCGAGAACGCGGTGTCCACAGTGGAGGGTGAACCGGTCGCCGGTCTGGTGCAGGGGCAGCTCTGGGGGCTCGGCCGGGTGGCCGCGCTGGAGTATCCGACGCGCTGGGGCGGAATGCTGGACCTGCCCGGCGAATGCACCGGCATCGGCCAGGACCGGATGCTCGGGGTGCTTGCCGCCGAGGCGGGAGAGGATCAGCTCGCCGTCCGCGAGCACGGGGTGCTGGCCCGGCGGCTGACCCCCGCGCCGCTTCCCGCCGATACACCGGACTGGGAACCCCGTGGCACGGTACTGATCACCGGTGGGACCGGCGCGCTCGGCGGGCATGTCGCCCGGTGGCTCGCCGGCGCGGGCGCCGAGCATCTGCTGCTGGCCAGCAGGCGCGGGCCCGCCGCGCCAGGGGCGGCGGAACTGACGGCGGAGCTGGAAGCACTGGGTGCCGCGGTGTCTGTCGTCGCATGCGACGTCGCCGATCGCGACGCCCTCGCGGGCCTGCTCGCCACGGCGGGGGAGCGGTATCCGCTCACCGCCGTGGTGCACACGGCCGGTGTGGTCGCCGACGGCGTACTCGAATCCCTGACCCCGTACCGCATCCAGGAGGTCATGCGGCCCAAGGTCGACGCCGCGCGGAACCTGCACGAGCTGACCAGGCATCTGGAGCTGGACGCGTTCGTCCTGTATTCGGCGATGGCCGGGGCGGTCGGCAGTCCGGGACAGGGCAACTACGCCGCCGCGAACGCCTACCTCGACGCGCTCGCCGAGCACCGCCGGGCCGAGGGGCTGACCGCGCTGTCGGTCTCCTGGGGCTGGTGGGAAGGCGAGGGGATGGCCCAGCTCGAAGGAGTGGATGAAAGCCGCCTGCGCCGCAACGGCGTGCGGCCGATGGCGCCCGAGCGGGCGGTGGCCGAACTGGTCCGAGCCGTTCCCGGCACCGGGCCCACGCTACTGGTGTCCAATGTGGACTGGTCAGGTTTCGTGCCTGCCTTCACCACCACCCGGCCCAGCCCGCTGCTGGACATGCTGGCGGTACCGGGCTGGGCGGCCGGTCCGGAGCGAACCGAGACCGAGACGGGCCCGGCGTTGCCGGAGCAGCTCGCGGCGGCTTCGGCTGCCGAGCGGACGAGGATCCTGCTGGATCTGGTCCGCGCGCATGTCGCGGACGTACTCGGCCACGACTCCCGTGACGCGGTCGAGGTCACCAGGGGCTTCCTGGAACTGGGCTTCGACTCGCTGACCGCGGTGGAGCTGCGCAACCAGCTGGCCGCCCGCACCGGGCTCCGGTTGCCGCCGACGCTGATCTTCGATCACCCCAGCCCGGTCGCGCTCGCGAACTGGCTGCTCACGGAGCTGGCGGGCGAGCAAGGGGAGACCGATCCCCGCGAGGCGCGGGTGCGCGCGCTCCTCGCCGCCATCCCGTTGGAACGACTGGAGGAGGCCGGGCTGCTCAACGATCTGCTCGCACTGGACGGTGGCGGCGTGGCCGTACCGGACGGCGTGGAGCTGATCGACGAAATGGATGTCACGAGCCTGGTGCGCATGGCCCGGGAAACCCTCGACTCTTGACGGAGCGAACTGTGTCGGACAGTACGAACACGTCCCAGGCCGAAGTCGTCGGCGCCTTGCGGGACTCGCTGAAGGAAGTCAGCCGTCTCCGGCGGCAGAACCAGCAGCTGGCCGCCGAGGCCCGCGAGCCGATCGCCATCGTGGGCATGGGGTGCCGGTTCCCCGGCGGCGCGAACTCGCCGGAACAGCTGTGGGAGCTGCTCGCCGAGGGACGGGACGCGTTGTCCGGGTTCCCCGCCGACCGCGGCTGGGATCTGGAGAACCTGTACCACCCCGATCCCGACCACCCTGGCACCTCCTACGTCCGTGACGGCGGTTTCCTGCACGACGCCGGGGAATTCGACGCGGAGTTCTTCGGGATCTCACCGCGGGAGGCCCTCGCGATGGACCCCCAGCACCGTCTGCTGCTGGAGGTCGGCTGGGAGACCATCGAACGCTCCGGCATCGACCCGGCGTCCCTGCGCGGCAGCCGGACCGGGGTGTTCGTCGGCACCAACGGGCGGGACTACCCGATGCTGCTGCTGGACGCACCGGAGGAGCTGGAAGGGCATATCGGCATCGGCAACGCGGCCAGTGTCGCCTCCGGGCGGATCTCCTACGAACTGGGCCTGGAAGGTCCCACGGTCACCGTGGACACCGCGTGTTCGTCCTCGTTGGTCGCCCTGCACCTGGCCACGCAGGCGTTGCGGGGCAAGGAATGCGCACTGGCGCTGGTCACCGGCGTCTCGCTGATGACGACACCGGAGGGGTTCATCGGCTTCAGCCGTCAACGCGGACTGGCCGCCGACGGCCGGTGCAAACCCTTCGCCGCCGCGGCCGACGGCACCGGCTGGGGTGAGGGTGTCGGCGCGGTGGTGGTCGAGCGGCTGTCCGACGCGGTCCGGAACGGCCGCCGGGTGCTGGCCGTCCTGCGTGGATCCGCGGTCAACTCCGACGGCGCCAGCAGTGGCCTGACCGCGCCGAACGGACCTTCTCAGGAGCGAGTGATCCGGCAGGCCCTGGCGAGCGCGCGGCTGTCACCCGCCGAGGTGGACGCCGTCGAGGCACACGGGACCGGCACCACCCTCGGTGACCCGATCGAGGCGCAGGCGCTGCTCGCGACCTACGGCCAGGATCGGGAAACCCCGCTGCTGCTGGGGTCGATCAAGTCGAACATCGGGCACACCCAGGCCGCCGCCGGGATGGCCGGGGTGATCAAAATGGTCGAGGCGATACGGCGCGGGGTGCTGCCGCGCACGCTGCACATCGACGCTCCGACACCCAAGGTGGACTGGGCGGCGGGCTCGGTGGCACTGCTGACCGAGCAGACGTCCTGGCCGGAGCTGGACCGCCCGCGCCGTGCCGGGGTCTCCTCTTTCGGCGTCAGCGGCACGAACGCGCACGTGATTCTCGAAGAGGCGCCGTCCGCGGTGGAACCGCCGCCCGCCTCGGTCACCGGCCCGGTGCCCCTCGCCCTGGCCTGCCGGACCGAGGCCGCGTTGCGGGACCAGGCGCGGCGGTTGCTGGAGCTGGACGAGGACCTGAACCCGGCCGATCTCGGCAGGTCGCTGGTGACCACCCGCACCGCGTTCGAGGAGCGTGCGGTGCTCGTCGGCGAGACCGTGGCCGGACTTCGCGGCGCGCTCCGGTCGTTGGCCGACGGCCTGCCGGACGCGACGGTGGTCAAGGGCCGGGTTTCCCGGGGTGGTCACCGGCCGGTGTTCGTCTTCCCCGGACAGGGTTCGCAGTGGCCGGGTATGGCGCTGGAGCTGATCGAGACCGCGCCGGTCTTCGCCGAGTCGATGGCCGACTGCGCCAAGGCCATCGAATCCTTTGTGGACTGGAAAGTGGCCGATCGGCTGCACGCGGCCGAATTCGACCGGGTCGACGTGGTGCAGCCGTTGTTGTTCGCGGTGCTGGTCTCGTTGGCGAAGCTGTGGCGCCACCACGGTGTCGAACCGGCCGCCGTCGTCGGGCACTCTCAGGGTGAGATCGCCGCGGCCTGTGTGGCGGGCGCGCTGTCGCTGGAGGACGCGGCGCGGGTGGTCACCCTGCGCTCGCGGCTCATCGGCGCCGAGCTCGCCGGCCACGGCGGCATGGTCTCGGTGGCCGCTCCCGCCGAGGACGTCCGTACGCGGATCGCTCGCTGGGAAGGACGGATCTCCATCGCGGCGGTCAACGGCTCGAACTCCACGGTCGTCTCGGGTGAGCCCGCCGCGCTGGCCGAACTGATCGCCGAGGCCAGGGTGGCCAAGGTCCGGGCGAAAGCCGTTCCCGTGGACTACGCCTCGCATTCGGTCCAGGTGGAACGAATCCGGACGTCGCTGATCGAGGTGCTCGCCGGGATCGAGCCGCGCGGGTCGGAGGTCCCCTTCTTCTCCACGGTGACCGGGGACTGGCTGGACACCACCACGATGAACCCCGAGTACTGGTACCGGAACCTGCGGCAGACCGTCGAGTTCGACACCGCGGTGCGGAGCCTGGCCGAAGCGGGCTACGGCACTTTCGTCGAGACCAGTCCGCATCCCGTGCTCACCATGGCCGTGGAGGAGACGATCGGCGAGGGAGTGGTGCTCGGCTCGCTCCGGCGCGACGACGGCGGCCTCCGGCGTTTCCTGCTTTCCCTCGGCGAAGCGTATGTCCATGGGCTTCCGGTCGACTTCTCCTCCGCGTTCGGCGACTCCGCGCGGACACTCGATCTGCCCACCTATCCGTTCCAGCACCGGCGTTTCTGGCCGGAATCCTGGCAAGCGGGCAGCGGCGACCCCGGCGGACTGGGGCTGCGCCCCGCCGCGCATCCCTTGCTGGGCGCGGCGGTCCACCTCGCCGAGGGCACCGGAGCGGTGTTCACCGGACGACTCTCGCTGAGCACCCACCCGTGGCTGGCCGACCACTCCGTGCTCGACACGGTGATCGCGCCGGGTTCGCTGTTCGCGGAACTGGCCCTGTACGCCGGGGCCGAGCTGGGCTCCCACACTCTGGAGGAGCTGACCCTCGAAGCGCCACTGGTGTTCACCGAGGAGTCCGCGTTCCACGTCCAGGTGATCGTCGACGACGGCGACGTCAGCATTCACTCCCGCCCCGCCGACGCGGAGGCGGACGAACCGTGGGTCAGGCACGCCAGCGGGATTCTCAGCTCCGAAAAGGAAACGGCTGCCGGTTTCGCCGCCGAGTGGCCGCCTCCGGGTGCCGAACCGCTGCCCGCAGCCGAGTTGTATCCGCGGCTCGCGGCGTCGGGTATCGACTACGGTCCTTCGTTCCGTTGCCTGAAAGCGGCTTGGCAGCGGGAGAACGAGATCTTCGCCGAGATCCGCTTGCCGGAGGACGTCTCGGCGGAGCGGTTCGGCCTGCATCCCGCGCTGCTGGACGCGGCCCTGCACGGAATGGGACTGGGCTCGGTGTTCGCCGGGCCGGACGAGGATTCCCAGGGTTCGGTCGCCTTCGCCTGGACCGGGGTGACCCTGCGTTCGGCCGGCGCGTCCTCGGTCCGGGTGCGGCTGACCCCGGCCGGGACCGACGCGGTGTCGGTGGAAGTCGCCGACGAAGCGGGCAAGCCGGTCGCTTCGGTGGCGTCGCTGGTGATGCGCCCGGTGACGGCGGCGCAGCTCGGCGACGCCGGAAGGCTGCCCCGCAACTCACTGTTCGCCGTGTCCTGGACGGAACTGCCCGGACTGCCCGCCGACCCGTGGCGTCTCGCGCTGGTCGGCGCGGACGAATGGGGCTGGGGTGACTGGCTCGAACTCGGTGAGCACACCGGAAGCTTCGCGTCGATGCCCGAGCTCTCCCAGGCACTCGAATGGGGTGCTTCACCGCCGGACATCGTGGTGCTGCCCGTTCCCGGGCTGCCGGGGGAGACGACGGCCGCGATGCGCGACGTCCTGGTCGGGGTGCTCGCCGCGCTTCGGCAGTGGCTCACCGACGAGCGGCTGGCCGACACCCGGCTCGCCGTGGTGACCCGCCGGGCGGTGACCACCGGCGGTGACGATCTCGACCTGAGCGCGTCGCCGGTCTGGGGCCTCGTCCGCAGCGCGCAGTCCGAACACCCCGACCGGATCCTCCTGGTGGACGTCGATGACGAGAACACCGCCGTCGGCCTGCTGCCGTCGGTGTTCTCCACCGGTGAACCGCAGGTCGCCGTGCGGGCGGGGAAGCTGCTCGCGCCGAGGCTCGGCAAGGTGAGCCCGCCCGCCAGCCCGGGATTCGGCTTCACCGAGCACGGCACGGTGCTGATCACCGGCGCGTCCGGCGGCCTCGGCGGACTGGTCGCGAAACACCTGGTGGAGCGGCACGGGGTGCGGAACCTGATGCTGCTGTCTCGCCGGGGGATCGAGGCCCCGGGCGCGCCAGAGCAGGCCGCCGAGCTCCGGGCACTGGGCGCGGAGGTCCAGTACCTGGCCTGCGATGTCGCCGACGCCGCCGGGCTCGCCGAAGCGCTGGCCGCCGTTCCCGCGGCGCATCCGCTGACCGGTGTCGTGCACACGGCCGGTGTGGTGGACGACGCCGTGGTGGACCAGCTCAGCGACGCCCAGATCGATCGGGTGCTGGCGCCGAAGGCCCATGGCGCCTGGTTGCTGCACGAGCTGACCAAGGATCTCGACCTGGCGGCGTTCGTGCTCTTCTCCTCCGGTGCGACCACTTTCGGCGGTCCGGGGCAGGGCGGGTACGCGGCGGCCAACGCCTTTCTCGACGCGCTCGCCTCGTATCGGCGTGCGCGGGGTCTCGCCGCGGTCTCCCTCGCCTGGGGAATGTGGGACGAGGACCGCGGCATGGGCAGCAGGCTGGGGGAGGCCGCGCTCGCGCGCATGGCCCGCAACGGGTCACTGCCGCTTTCGGTCGACGACGGTCTCGCGCTGCTCGACGCCACCCACGGTCTCGAACAGGCGAACCTGGTGCCGGTCCGGCTGGATCTGACGGTGCTGCGGGCGCAGGCTGGCACCTTGCCCACCTTGTTCGCCGAGCTGATTCCCTCCGACGTCAAGGACCCGGCCGCCGATGAAGGCTCGCTGGAGCGACGGCTGGCCGGGATGACCGAGCCGGAACGGGAACGCGCGCTCCTGGACCTGGTGCGCTCGCACGCCGCCGCGGTGCTGGGACACTCTTCCGCCGCGGCAGTGGACCCTCAGCGCCCCTTCCTGGAAATGGGGTTCGACTCGCTGACCGCGGTCGAGCTGCGGAACCGGATGGTCCGCGCCAGCGGCGAGAAACTGCGCACCACGCTGGTGTTCGACTTCCCGACCCCGGCACGGCTGGCCGCGCACCTGCGAGAGCGGTTCGCTCTCGCCGAGCCTGTTCCGGTCTCGCCTGCGGACCAGGTGCTGGCCGGACTGAACGAGATCGGTGCGGCGCTGCCCGCCATCGTGTCCGATGTGGACGATCGCGACCGGGTCGCCGCGCTGCTGCGCGCGTTGCTGGCCTCCTGTGGGGGACCTGCCGATGATCTCGATTCCGCGACGGACGAGGAGCTGTTCGCGCTGGTCGATGACGAAAGCGAGCGAGGGGTGGACATCACGTGACCGGGGACGCCAAACTCCGCGAATATCTGAAACGGGCGATCACCGACGCCCGCGACGCCAAGGCGCGGCTGCGCGAGGTGACCGAAGCGGCGCACGAGCCGATCGCCATCGTGGGGATGGCCTGCCGGTTCCCCGGCGGCGTGTCCTCGCCAGAGGACCTTTGGCATATGGTGTCGACCGGACGGGACGGTGTCTCCGGCTTTCCCGCCGACCGCGGCTGGGATGTCGCCGCGTTGTTCGACCCCGACCCCGACAACCCCGGCACCGCGTATGTCACCGAGGGCGGTTTCCTGCACGAGGCGGGCATGTTCGACCCGGCCTTCTTCGGCATCTCGCCGCGTGAGGCGCTGGCGATGGACCCCCAGCAGCGGTTGCTGCTGGAGACCTCGTGGGAGGCGTTCGAGCGGGCCGGGATCGATCCGTCGTCCTTGCCGGGCAGCAGAACCGGGGTGTTCGCCGGGATCAGCGGGATGGACTACGGCGCCGCGCTGGCGAAGACGGCGAAGGGCCGCGACGGCACGCTCGCGATGAGCACCGGGGGCAGCTTGGTGTCCGGGCGGGTCGCCTACACCCTCGGGCTGGAGGGGCCGGCGGTCACCGTCGACACCGCCTGCTCGTCCTCGTTGGTGGCACTGCATCTCGCCGCGCGGGCCCTGCGCGCGGACGAATGTTCGCTCGCGTTGGCGGGCGGTGTCACGGTGATGTCGGTTCCCGACCCGTTCGTCACCTTCAGCCGTCAGCGCGGGCTCGCCGCCGACGGCCGGTGCAAGGCGTTCGCCGCGGCGGCCGACGGTTTCAGCCTCGCCGAAGGGGTCGGCGTACTGGTGGTGGCGCGGCTTTCGGTGGCGCGGGAGCGCGGGTACCGGGTGCTCGCCGTACTACGGGGTTCCGCGGTCAACCAGGACGGGGCGAGCAGCGGGTTCGCCGCTCCCCACGGTCCTTCCCAGGAGAAGGTGATCCTCCAGGCGCTGGCCAGTGCCCGGCTCCGGCCGTCCGAAGTGGACGTCGTGGAGGCGCATGGCACCGGAACCTCGCTGGGTGATCCGATCGAGGCGCACGCGCTGCTGGCCACCTACGGCCAGGATCGGGAGCATCCGCTGCTGCTCGGTTCGGTCAAGTCGAACATCGCCCATACGCAGGCGGCCGCCGGGGTGGCCGGGGTGATCAAGATGGTGGAGGCGATCCGCCACGGTGTGCTGCCGCCGACCCTGCACGTGGACGCGCCCACGCCGAAGGTGGACTGGAGCCTGGGCGCGGTCGAGCTGCTGACCGAGGCGAAGCCGTGGCCGGTGCCGGACCGGCCGCGCCGCGCCGGGGTGTCCTCGTTCGGGATCAGCGGCACCAACGCGCACGTCATCCTCGAACAGGCAACCGACGCGCCGGCGGCCGAGCCGGTGCCTGCCGGAGTGGTGCCATGGGTGCTTTCCGCCAGGTCCGCTGACGCGCTGAGCGCGCAGGCTCGTCGGTTGGTGTCCTATGTGGACGCCCATCCCGAGGCGCGGATCGCCGATGTCGGCGGGTCGCTCGCGGCCCGTACCGCGTTCGAAGAGCGCGCGGTCGTCGTCGGAACCGGGGCGGCGGAGCTGCGGGAAGGGCTCGTCTCGATCGCCGAAGGCGGTACCGCGCCCGGAGTCGTGCGGGGTACCGCGTCCGCCGACGACCGGGTGGTGTTCGTGTTCCCCGGCCAGGGTTCGCAGTGGGCCGGGATGGCCGTCTCGTTGCTGGAAAGCTCGCCGGTGTTCGCCGCCCACTTCGCCGACTGCGCCGCGGCGCTGGAGGCGTATGTGGACTTCTCCGTGACCGGGGTGCTTCGCGGCGAGCCGGGAGCGCCGACCCTGGACCGGGTCGATGTCGTCCAGCCGGTGTTGTTCGCCGTACTGGTCTCACTGGCCGGGCTGTGGCGTTCGCACGGGGTGGAGCCCGCCGCGGTGGTCGGCCATTCGCAGGGTGAGATCGCCGCCGCGTATGTCGCGGGCGCGCTGTCCCTCGCCGACGCCGCGAGTGTGGTCGCACTGCGGTCGAAGCTGATCGCCGAGATGCTCGCCGGACACGGCGGCATGGTCTCGATCGCCCTGCCCGCCGAAAAAGTGGCCGGGCGGATCAAGGATCGGAGCGGCCTGTCGATCGCCGCGGTGAACAGCCCGGACTCCGTCGTGGTGTCCGGTGACCCCGTCGCGCTGGCCGAACTGATGGCCGATTGCGCCGCCGAGGGCGTGCGCGCGAAGAAGATCCCGGTGGACTACGCCTCGCATTCCGCGCAGGTGGAACGCATCAAGGATCGGCTGCTCGCCGCACTCGCCCCTCTCTCGCCGATCCGCGGCGAGATCCCGTTCTTCTCGACGGTGACCGGGGACTGGTTCGACACCTCGGGCCTGGACGCCGGCTACTGGTACACGAACCTCCGCGAGCGGGTGCGCTTCGACATCGCCGTGCGCGGGCTGGCCGCGCACGGCCACGGGATCTTTTTGGAGACCAGCCCGCATCCGGTGCTCACCACGGCCGTCCAGGAGTGCTCGGACACCGCGATCGCGCTCGGCACCCTGCGCCGCGACGAAGGCGGGCTGGACCGTTTCCTGCTTTCCGTCGGTGAACTGCACACGCGCGGGATCTCGCCGGACTGGTCGACCGTATTCCCCGGGCACCTGCCGGTGGAGCTGCCCACCTATGCCTTCCAGCACAAGCGGTACTGGCCCGAACCGGAGCCGGGTGGCGCCGGTGATCTCGGCGCGGTCGGACTCGGTCTCGCCGGGCATCCGTTGCTGGACGCGGTGGTCGAACTGCCGGAAGGCTTCCTGCTGACGGGTCTGCTCTCGTTGCGGACACATCCGTGGCTGGCCGACCACTCGGTGCTGGACACGGTGATCCTGCCCGGAACGGCATTCGTCGAACTGGCCTTGCGGGCGGGTGCCGAAGCAGGCCTCGGCCGGATCGAAGAGCTGACCCTGGAGACCCCGCTGACACTGCCCGAGGACGGGCCGGTGCGGCTGCGGGTGCTGGTCGGCGCCGAGGAAGCGGGACGGCGGGAGGTGACCGTCCACTCGCGACTTGACGACGAGCCGTGGACGCGGCATGCGACCGGCACCCTCACCGAAGCCCCAATGTCCATTATGGACTCCGGTTTCCCGGAGTGGCCGCCCGTCGGCGCGACCCCGCTCGCGGTGGACGAGATCTACCCGCGGCTGGAAGAAGCGGGTATCGGCTACGGCCCGCTGTTCACCGGTCTGCGGTCGGCCTGGCGGACGGAGGACGCCGTGTTCGCCGAAGTCGGGCCGCCCGAGGAAGCCGAAACCGGCCGGTTCGGCATTCATCCGGCGTTGCTCGACTCGGCGTTGCATCCGGCCGACCCGGTCTTGGAACGGGACGGGGACGACGCGCGGTTGCCGTTCAGCTGGAGCGGGGTGACCCTCCACGCGAACGGCGCCTCGACGCTGCGAGTGCGGATCGCCTCCGGTGGTGAGGACACGCTTTCGCTGACCGCGTCCGACGAATCCGGCGCGCCGGTGATCTCGGTGGACTCGCTGGTCCTCCGTCCGGTGTCGCGGAGCCTGTTCTCCGGCCAGCGGCGAAACCCGCTGTACCGGGTGGACTGGACACCGGTCGCCGCGGTGGACACGGTGGCCGGAACCCCCGGCGTCATCGTGGAGTGCCCGGTGGCGGGCTCGGTCGAGGAAACGCTCGGCCAGGTACTCGGTCTCCTTCAGTCCTGGTTGCGGGAGGACGCGCCGCTGGTGCTGGTGACCGACGGCGCGGTCGCGGTCGGCGACGAGCGCGCCCCGAGGAACCTGGCGCAGGCCGCCGTCTGGGGCCTGGTCCGGAGCGCGCAGTCGGAGCATCCCGGCCGGTTCGTCCTTGTCGACACCGCCACCCCGGAGTCGGTGCCGTTCGTGCCGGGCGAACCGCAGCTGGCCGTCCGCGGTGGCCGGGTCTTCGCGCCCCGGCTCGAGAAAACGGAGGTCCCGGCGACCGGGGAGCCGGTGTTCGCGCCCGGCGGGACGGTGCTGATCACCGGTGGTTCCGGCACACTCGCCGGTCTGATCGCCAGGCATCTGGTGACGACGCACGGCGTCGGACGCCTGATACTGGCCAGCCGCAGCGGACGGCTCCCGGAAGCACTGGCCGGAGCGGAGAGCACCGAGAACGCCGAGATCACCGCGGTCGCCTGTGACGTGGCCGACCGGGACGCGCTCGCCGCGGTGCTGGACGCGATCCCCGACGGGCATCCGCTGACCGGAGTGGTGCACACCGCGGGGGTGGTCGACGACGGGGTGATCGAGTCGCTGAGCGCCGACCGGTTCGCCCGGGTGCTCGAGCCGAAACTGGACGGCGCCCGCAACCTGCACGAGCTCACCGCGGGGCTGGACCTGGCCGCCTTCGTGCTCTTTTCCTCCGGTGCGACCACGTTCGGCGCGCCGGGGCAGGGGAATTACGCCGCCGCCAACGCCGCTCTCGACGCGCTGGCGCAGCAACGCAAGGCGGACGGGCTCCCCGCCGTGTCCCTCGCGTGGGGGCTCTGGGCCGAACGCAGCGGGCTCACCGGCGACCTCACCGACAGCGACCTCGCCAGGATGGCACGCAGCGGTTCCGCTCCGATGTCCACAGAGGACGCGCTGGCCTTGTTCGACGGCGCGCTCACCGCCGAGCCCGCCGTACTGGTGCCGATCCGGTTCGACTCCCGCGTACTCCGGAAGCAGGCGGAGGCCGGCACCCTGCCCCCGCTGCTGCGTGGTCTCGTCCGGCTCCCCGCCGCGTCCCGTTCCCAGTCCACAGAGGACATTTCGTGGGCGGAACTCCCGGCCGGCGACCGGGTGCGCAAACTGCTCGACCTCGTCCGGAAGCAGGCCGCCGACGTGCTCGGGCACGACGGTGACCGGGAAGACACGGTCGGCCCGGACCGGGCCTTCAAGGAGCTCGGTTTCGATTCGCTCACCTCGGTCGAGCTGCGGAACCGGCTGAGTGCGGCCACCGGGCTCCGGTTGCGGGCCACCCTCGCCTTCGACCAGCCGACCGCGACCGCGCTGGCCGCGTACCTGTCCGACCAGTTCGCCGCCGACGAGCTCGGGGCCGCCGACGAGGTGCTGACCCAGCTCGACCGGATCGAGCTCCTGCTCACCGGACTGGACGACGGAGACCGGGGCCGGGTCACCGCCCGGCTGCGGGCGCTGGCCGCCAGGAGCGCGAGCGAACGGGACGAGACCGCGGGCGACCGGCTGAGCTCGGCCAGCGACGACGAGATGTTCGCCTTCATCGACCAAGAGCTCGGAATCTGATGCCGCAGCGCCTGTTGGCGGGAGCTGAGGACGGACCCGTAAACCGGACACAACGCGTGAACCCGCCCGGCCGAAGGCCCCGCTATCGCGGTGGCAGGACGCCCTGGACGCCCGTCGGGACGGGTTCTACCAGGTCGCGTCCTGCCGACGTCGATCGCGGCGCGGGTTCACCAACAGACACGCAGCGCGAACCGAAGGGCACTGGAATGTCCACAGAGGACAAGCTTCGCGACTACCTCCGCCGGGTGTCGGCCGATCTGCACGCCACCCGGCAGCGGCTCAGCGACGCCGAGGACCGGCGTCACGAGCCGATCGCCGTGGTCGGGATGAGCTGCCGGTTCCCCGGTGGCGTGCGCGATCCGGAGCAGCTCTGGCGGCTGGTTGCCGACGGGGTCGACGCGGTCACCGAGTTCCCGGCGGATCGCGGCTGGGACGTCGGCGGGCTGTATGACCCGGATCCGGACCACGACGGCACCACCTACGCGAAGGAAGGCGGCTTCCTCGACGAGGCAGGCGAGTTCGACGCCGGGTTCTTCGGCATCTCACCGCGTGAGGCTTTGGCGATGGATCCGCAGCAACGGCTGCTGCTGGAATCGGCATGGGAGGTCTGCGAACACGCCCGCATCGACCCGGCGACCCTGCGCGGAAGCCGCACCGGGGTGTTCGCCGGGGCGATGTATCACGACTACGGCGTCCGGCTCACGCCCGTGCCGAAGGGTACCGGCCGCTACCTGAGCAACGACAGCATCGGCAGTCTCGTCTCCGGCCGGATCGCCTACACGCTGGGCCTGGAGGGACCGGCGGTCACCGTGGACACCGCGTGCTCCTCTTCGCTGGTGGCGCTGCACTTGGCGGTCCGGTCCCTGCGCGAGGGCGAATGCTCGCTCGCGATGGCGGGCGGTGTCGCGGTGATGTCCACGCCATGGCTGTTCGTGGAGCTGAGCCGGCAGCGCGGGCTGGCGAAGGACGGGCGCTGCAAAGCCTTCTCCGCCGCGACCGACGGCGCCGGGTTCTCCGAGGGGGCCGGACTGCTGCTCCTGGAGCGGCTGTCCGACGCCGAACGCCTCGGCCACCGCGTACTGGCCGTCGTACGGGGAACCGCGGTGAACCAGGACGGCGCGAGCAACGGGTTCAGCGCGCCGAACGGCAATTCCCAGGAGAAGGTGATCCGGCAGGCGCTGGAGGACGCACGCCTGACCACCAAGGACATCGACGCGGTGGAAGCACACGGCACCGGGACCTCGCTCGGCGATCCGATCGAGGCGCACGCCTTGCTGGCCACCTACGGCCAGGACCGCCCGCGGCCGTTGTGGCTGGGCAGCATCAAGTCGAATATCGCCCACGCGCAGGCCGCGGCCGGGGTGGCCGGGGTGATCAAGATGGTGCAGGCGATCCGGCACGGTGTACTGCCGCGAACGCTGCACGTCGACCAGCCCTCGCCGCGGATCGACTGGGACGCGGGGAACATCGAGCTGCTGACCGAGCCGCGGGAGTGGCCGGAGACCGGGCAGCCGCGCCGGGCCGGGGTGTCCTCGTTCGGGATCAGCGGCACCAACGCGCACGTCATCCTCGAAGGTGTCGCCGCCACGGCGGAGCCCGGACCGTCCGAAAAGGACAGCGTTCCTTCGCTGGTCGTGCTCTCCGGCAAGGGCCGTGACGCCCTGCGCGGGCAGGCGGCCAAGCTCCTGTCCTTCGTGGACGAAAACCCGGACGCGTCGCGCGCGGACATCGGCTTCTCCCTGGCGACCACCCGGTCCGCGCTGGAACACCGGGCCGCGTTCGTCAGCGAGGACCGGGCCGAACTGTGCGCGTCCTTGTCCGCGCTCGCCGAAGACCGGCCAGGGCCCGGCATCGCACAGGGCATGGCGACGGCCGCCGCGCGCGTGGTGTTCGTGTTCCCGGGACAGGGCACGCACTGGGCGGGGATGGCCGTCGAGCTCCTGGACACCGCGCCCGTGTTCGCCGAGGCACTGCACGCCTGCGCCGAGGCGCTCGCCGAGTTCACCGGCTGGAACCTGCTCGACGTCCTGCGGGAGGCACCCGGAGCGCCGCCACTGGAACGGGTCGACGTGCTCCAGCCTTCGTCCTTCGCGGTGATGGTGTCGCTGGCGAAGCTGTGGCGTTCGCACGGGGTGGAGCCCGCCGCGGTGGTCGGGCATTCCCAGGGCGAGATCGCCGCCGCGTACGTCTCCGGCGCGCTGAGCCTGCGTGACGCCTGCCGGGTGGTGGCGTTGCGCAGCCGCGAACTGCTCGCGCTCGCCGGGCTGGGCGGCATGGTCTCGGTGGAGCGGACCCAGCAGGAAGTGGCCGCCTGGTTGGAACCCTGGGCCGACCGGCTCGCCGTGGCCGCGGTGAACGGGCCGACCTCGGTGGTGGTGTCCGGCGAACGGGACGCGCTCACCGAATTCGGCCGGAAACTCGCCGCGGAGCGGGCTTTGCGCTGGGAGATCCCCGGCGTCGACTTCCCAGCCCATTCCGCGTCGATCGACCGGCTTTCCGACGTGCTGCACGAAGTCCTCGAACCGATCACACCGGGAAAGGCGGAGATCCCGTTCTACTCGGCCACCGATTCGCGGTGGCTCACCGGAACCGAGCTGGACTCGGCGTACTGGTACCGGAACCTGCGGCGCACGGTCCGTTTCGAAGCGGCGACCACGGCCCTGATCGACGAGGGACACACCGTGTTCATCGAGATCAGCGCCCATCCCGTGCTGGCCATGGCGATGGAGGCGACCGCCGAGATGGCCGGGAAGCGGGTCGCAGCCGTCGGCTCCCTGCGCCGGGGCGAAGGCGGTCTCAAGCGGTTCCTGCTCTCGGTCGGTCAGGCCCAGGTGCACGGCGCCACCGTCGACTGGCACGCGGTGTTCCCCGGAGCACGGCGCATCGACCTGCCAACCTACGCCTTCCAGCACGAGCGGTACTGGCACGACGCGACCACCGACGTGGCCGACGCCGCCGGGTTCGGCCTCACCCCGGCCGGACATCCGCTGCTCGGCGCGGCGGCCGATCTGCCGGACACCGACGGGTTCCTGATGACCGGCCTGCTTTCCCGGCACGGCCAGCCATGGCTGGCCGACCATTCGGTGATGGGCGAGGTGATCCTTCCGGGGACCGCGTTCGGAGAGCTCGCCCTGCGCGCCGGGGACGAAGTCGGCTGCCCGGTGGTGGAGGAGCTGACCATCGAAGTGCCGCTGCCGCTGCCCGAACAGGGCGGGGTCGCGGTGCGGGTGCTGGCGGGCCCGGCCGACGAGACCGGCGCCCGTTCGCTGAGCGTGTACGCCCGGCCGGACGGCACGGACGACTGGACCCGCCACGCCGGCGGGATCCTCGCGCCGCCGGGCGACCAGCCGCCGGGCGATCTGGCCGCCTGGCCTCCGGAGGACGCCGAGGAGATCGACCTCGCCGAGTTCTACGACCGGATCAACGAGACCACCCTGTACTACGGGCCCGCGTTCCAGGGACTGCGGGCGGCCTGGCGGCGTGGCCGGGAGATCTACGCCGAGGTCGCCCTGCCGGAGACGCAGCACGCCGACGCCGCCCGGTTCGGGCTGCACCCGGCGTTGCTGGACGCCGCGCTGCACGGAATCGGTCTCGGAACCCTGATCGACACCGGCAAGGACCCGGACCGCGTGCTACTGCCGTTCTCCTGGAACGGCCTGAGCCTGCACGCCTCGGGTGCCACCACGGTGCGGGTCCGGCTCGCGCCCGCCGGGAGCCTGATGTCGGACGGAATATCGGTGCTGGTCACCGACGAAGCGGGCGCACCGGTGGCCACAGTGGACTCACTGGTCGTGCGACCGGTCGCCGCGGAACAACTCCGCGCGGCCCGCAGCGGCGGTTCCCTCTACCGCGTCGACTGGATTCCGGCACCCGCCGTCCGAACCGACGCGGGCCGGGGAGTGTGGCTCGGCTCGCTCGACCTCGGGTCCATTTCGGACCCGGGAGACCACGTGGTGTACTCGTGCCCGGCGGGCTCCGGCGTGCCGGACGAGGAGACCGTTCGCGCTTCGGTGAACGAAACACTCGGGCTTCTCCAGTCCTGGTTGGACGAAGACCGGTTCGCCGACGCCAAGCTGGTCATCGTCACCCGTAACGCGGTCACCGCGACCCCGGAGGACGGCGAACCGGATCTTCTGCACGCTCCACTGTGGGGGCTGCTGCGGTCCGCCCAGTCGGAGAACCCGGACCGGTTCGTCGTGGTGGACGTCGACGACCACGAGTCGTCACAAGCGAAGCTGGCCGAGGCGGTGGCCACCGGAGAACCACAGGTGGCGATCCGCGGCGGCGCGATCCTGCTGCCCAGGCTGGCCGCCGCCGACACCGGCGGAGTGCTCACCCCGCCTGCCGAACCCGCCTGGCGCCTGGACATCCCGACCACCGGCACCTTCGACAACCTGGTGCTCAGCCCCTGCCCCGAGGTGCTGGAACCGCTGGCGGACGGACAGGTCCGGGTGGAGGTCCGCGCGGCCGGGTTGAACTTCCGCGACGTCCTTTACGGACTCGGCCTTTCCCTGGGGGAGGGCTCGTTCGGCGGCGAGGCCGCGGGTGTGGTGCTCGACGTCGGCCCCGGTGTGACGAATGTGGCCCCCGGCGACCGGGTGATGGGCGCGCTCGCCGGTGCCTTCGGCCCGATCGCGGTCGCGGACCACCGCATGATGACGAAGATCCCGGCCGGGCTCACCTTCGCCGAAGCCGCCACCGTGCCGATCGCCTTCCTCACCGCGTACTACGGCCTGGTGGACCTCGCCGGTCTGCGCCGGGGGGAGACGCTGCTGGTGCACGCCGCCGCCGGCGGTGTCGGCATGGCGGCCGTGCAGATCGCCCGCCATCTCGGTGCGGAGATCTACGGCACGGCGAGTGAAGGGAAATGGGACGCGCTGCGGGCCACCGGGTTCACCGACGACCGCATCGGCTCCTCGCGCTCTCTCGACTTCGCGCCGAAATTCCTGGCGACCACCGGCGGGCGCGGCGTGGACGTGGTGCTCAACTCGCTGGCCCGCGAGTACGTCGACACCTCGCTCGGTCTGCTGCCGCGCGGTGGCCGGTTCCTGGAAATGGGCAAGACCGACAAGCGGATTCCCGACCAGGTCGCGGCCGGCCACCCCGGCGTCCGGTATCAGGCGTACGACCTGCAGGAAGCCGGTCTGGACCGGATCCAGTCCATGCTCGTGGAGCTGGCCGGGCTGTTCGAGCAGGGGCTGCTCCGGCCGCTGCCGCTGCGGGCCTGGGATGTGCGCCGCGCCCCGCAGGCGTTCCGCCATCTCAGCCAGGCGAAGCACATCGGCAAGGTGGTGCTCACCTGCCGGCCGTCCCAACGTCCACAAGGGACGGTCCTGGTCACCGGTGGCTCCGGCACGCTCGGCGGCCTCGTCGCCAGGCATCTGGTCCGGGAGTACGGCGCCCGCGACGTGATCCTGGCGAGCCGCAGCGGCCGGGGCTCGGCGGAACTGGCCGCCGAAATGGCGGAGCTGGGCGCCAGGGTCCGGTTCGCCGCCTGCGACGTCGCCGACCGTGCGGCGCTGGCGGATCTGCTCGCCGGAATCCCGGCGGACCGGCCACTGACCGGCGTCGTGCACACCGCGGGTGTGCTCGCCGACGCCGTACTCGGCCAGCTCACTCCGGAGCAGGTCGAGCAGGTGCTGCGGCCCAAGGTCAAGGGCGCGCTCAATCTGCACGAGCTGACGCGGGACCTCGACCTGTCCCTGTTCGTGCTGTTCTCTTCGGGGGCGGCCACTTTCGGCTCGCCAGGTCAGGGCAATTACGCCGCGGCGAACGCGTTCCTCGACGCGCTGGCGGCGCACCGGCGCGGCAGCGGGCTTCCGGCGATCTCGCTGGCCTGGGGCCTGTGGGCCGAGCGCAGCGCGCTGACCGCGAAGCTGGACGAGGCCGATCTCTCCCGGATGACCCGCGGCGGCGCCGTCGCACTGTCCACTGAGGACGCCCTGGCGCTGTTCGACACCGCGCTGGCCACGGACGAACCGATGCTGGTGCCGGTCCGGATGGACCTCGCCGTCCTGCGCGGACAGGGTGAGCGGCTTCCGGCGCTGTTCCGCGGCCTGGTCCGCACCCGGTCCCGCCGGATGGCCGGGGCCGACGCCACCGGAGCCCGGTCACTGCGCACCGAGCTGCCGGGAATGCCGCAGGAGGAACGCGACCGCGCGGTGCTGGACCTGGTGCGCTCCCACGCCGCCGCGGTGCTCGGCCACCACTCGGCAGACGGCGTCGAACCGGAACGGGCCTTCAAGGACCTCGGGTTCGACTCGCTGACCTCGCTCGAACTCCGCAACCGGCTCACTGCGGCCACCGGGCTGAAACTGCGGGCCACGCTGATCTTCGACCATCCGACCCCGGTCGAGCTGGCGCGCCGGCTGCTGGCCGACCTCACTCCCGACGCTCCGGCGGAGCCGGTGGCGGCGGACGAAACAGGGGACGCGGAGATCGAACGGCTGCTGTCGACCATCCCGGCGAGCCGGGTGCGGGAGGCCGGGTTGCTCGACGCCCTGCTGCGCCTGGCAACCGGCGGCAAACCCGGCACCCCCGCGGCGCCCGTGCCGGAGGGCGAGATCGACGACATGGACGTGCAGGGCCTGCTGCGCAAGGCGAGCCAGAGCCTCGGCTTCTGAACCACGGAATGGGAGACCAGTCATGGAGGCACCGGCCGAGCAGGTGGTCGCCGCGCTGCGGGATTCGCTCAAGGAGATCGACCGGCTCCGCGCGCGGAACCAGCAGCTCTCGGACGCGTGGGCCGAGCCCATCGCGATCGTCGGGATGAGCTGCCGGTTCCCCGGCGGCGTCGGCTCGCCCGAGGAACTGTGGCGGCTGGTCGCCGACGAGGTCGACGCGGTCGGGGAGTTCCCCGCCGACCGCGGCTGGCCCGAGCAGGGCAGCGGTGGGTTCCTGCCCGACGCAGGGGAGTTCGACGCCGCGTTCTTCGGCATCAGCCCGCGTGAGGCGCTGGCGATGGACCCGCAGCAGCGTCTGCTGCTGGAAGCGTCCTGGGAGGTACTCGAACGCGCCGGGATCGATCCGGCGACCCTGCGGGGCAGCCGGACCGGCGTGTTCGTCGGCACCCACGGACAGGACTATCTCGGCTTGCTGACCAGTGCCGCGCAGAGCGACGGCTATCTCGCCACCAGTACCAGCGCGAGCGTCATGTCCGGCCGCGTCGCCTACACCTTCGGTCTCGAGGGGCCCGCGGTCACGGTGGACACCGCGTGCTCTTCTTCGCTGGTGGCACTGCATCTCGCGGCGCAGGCGCTGCGGGCGGAGGAATGCTTCCTGGCGCTCGTCGGCGGGGTTTCCGTGGTGTGCATGCCGGATGGGCTGGCCGCCTTCCGGAAACAGGGCGGTATGGCCCCGGACTTCCGCTGCAAGGCGTTCGCTTCGGCGGCGAACGGTACGGGCTTCGCCGAAGGCGTCGGCATGCTCGTGGTGGAGCGCCTGTCGGCGGCCCGGCGCAACGGCCACCGCGTGCTCGCGGTGGTGCGGGGCAGCGCGGTCAACTCCGACGGCGCGTCGAACGGCATGACCGCGCCCAACGGGCGGTCGCAGGAGGCGGTGATCCGGCAGGCGCTGGCGAACGCGCGGCTTTCCGCGGCCGAAGTGGACGCGGTGGAGGCGCACGGCACGGGGACCTCGCTCGGTGACCCCATCGAAGCCCACGCGCTGCTGGCCACCTACGGCCAGGACCGCGAACGCCCGCTGCTGCTGGGTTCGCTGAAGTCGAACATCGGGCACGCGCAGGCCGCCGCCGGAGTGGCAGGCGTGATCAAAACCGTGATGGCGCTCCGTAACGGTGTTCTGCCGCGCACCTTGCACGTGGACGAGCCTTCGCGGCACATCGACTGGGATTCGGGCTCGGTCGAACTGCTCACCGAGGCGCGGGACTGGCCGGAGACCGGACGACCGCGCCGCGCCGGGGTGTCCTCGTTCGGGATCAGTGGCACCAACGCCCACGTGATCCTCGAACAGGTGCCGGAGCCGTCGGCGGAATCCTCGCCGGAGCCCGGCGGCGTGGTGCCGTGGGTGCTGTCCGCGCGCGGCGCCAAGGCGCTCGCCGCCCAAGCGGGACGGCTGCTCGACGCCGACGGACATTCCACTGTGGACATCGCGCGCTCGCTGCTGACCACCCGAGCCGAACTGGATCATCGCGCGGTGGTCGTCGGCCGGAGCCGTGACGAGCTGCGCCGGGGTCTCGCCGCACTGGCCTCGGGCGAGCCGGACGCGGCCGTGGTCCGTGGTTCGACCGGTTCCGGAAAGCTGGCGTTCCTCTTCTCGGGCCAGGGTTCCCAGCGGCTGGGCATGGGACGTGAGCTGGCCGGGGAGTACCCGGTCTTCGCCGCCGCCTTCGACGAGGTCCGTGCCGAGCTGGACCGGCATCTCGACCAGCCGCTGGCCACGGTGTGGGATTCGGACGCGGTGCACCGCACGGAGTTCACTCAGGCCGCGTTGTTCGCCTTCGAGGTGGCGCTGTTCCGGCTCGTGGAGCACTGGGGCCTCCGCCCGGATTTCGTCGCCGGACATTCGATCGGCGAGCTGAGCGCCGCGCACGTCGCCGGGGTGCTCTCCCTCCCCGACGCGGCACGGCTCGTCGCCGCCCGCGGCAGGCTGATGCAGGCGTTGCCGGATGCGGGAGGGATGCTGGCGGTGGAGGCGTCCGAAGCGGAAGTGCTGCCGCTGCTGGACGACGAGGTGTCGATCGCCGCGCTGAACGGCCCCCGGTCCACTGTGGTCTCCGGCGCGGTCGCGGCGATCGAGCGGATCGCCGCGCACTGGACCGGTGAAGGCCGCAAGTGCAAGCGCCTCACCGTCTCCCACGCGTTCCACTCGCCGCTGATGGAACCGATGCTGGACGACTTCCGCCGGATCGCCGAGGGGATTTCCTACCAGCGGCCCCGGTTCCCCGTGGTGTCCAACCTGACCGGCGAGCCGGTGAACGCGTTCTCCGCCGGGCACTGGGTGCGGCATGTTCGAGCGGCCGTGCGGTTCCACGACGGCGTCGACTGGCTGCGTGCCCACGGTGTCGTCCGGTTCCTGGAGATCGGGCCGGACGCGGTGCTGACGGCCATGGCGCGTGACTGCGTCGTCGAGCCCGAAGGCGGGCGGAGGGCGGTGCTGGCGGCGACCTGCCGCAAGGACCGGTCCGAACCGCTCACGCTGCTGAGGGCGCTCGGGCTGCTGTATGCCGACGGAGTGAAGGTCGACTGGCTCGCCGTGCTCGGCGACGCGGGCCGCACGGTCGATCTCCCGACGTACGCCTTCCAGCGCAAGCGTTATTGGCCGGTGGCGGACTTCGGTTCCCGCGAGCCGATCGTGCCCGCCGGGCCGGCACCCGAGCCTCAGGAGACGGCGCCACCA
The DNA here is from genome assembly GCF_055575975.1 of Amycolatopsis sp. NPDC033938. Lineage (NCBI taxonomy): Bacteria > Bacillati > Actinomycetota > Actinomycetes > Pseudonocardiales > Pseudonocardiaceae > Amycolatopsis > Amycolatopsis sp. NPDC033938. The sequence goes on along the minus strand of NZ_JBVIRO010000006.1, from coordinate 179,479 downwards.
CGTGAGCTTCCCGAGCTGCTGGCCCTGGTGCGCCGGAGCGCGGCCACCGTGCTCGGCCATGATTCGCCGGACGAGATCGACCCGGCGGGGCCGTTCGCCGACCTCGGTTTCGACTCGATGACCGCGGTCGAGTTCCGCACCCTGCTCGCCGACACCGCCGGTGTCGCGCTGCCCGCCACGCTGGTGTTCGACCATCCCACCCCCGAGGTGCTCGCCCGTCATCTCCGCGCGGTGCTCGCGGGCGAGACCGGCGAGATCACCGTGACCACCACCGGTACCGCCGAGAACGAGCCGATCGCCATCATCGGCATGAGCTGCCGTTATCCCGGTGGGGTGGCCACCCCGGAGGACCTGTGGCGGCTGGTCGACTCCGGCACCGACGCGATCTCCGGCTTTCCGGCCGACCGCGGCTGGGATCTGGCCGGGTCGTTCGATCCGGATCCGGACAAGGCAGGCAAGAGCTACACCGAACATGGCGGATTCGTGCTGGACGCGGCCGACTTCGACAGCGGATTCTTCGGTATCGGCCCGCGTGAGGCGCTGGCGATGGACCCGCAGCAGCGATTGCTGCTCGAAGCCGCCTGGGAGGCGGTGGAGCGCTCCGGTATCGACCCGGTCTCCCTGCGAGGCAGCCGGACCGGGGTGTTCGCCGGCGTCGTGTCCCACGACTACGCCAGCCGTCTGCGGGTGGTGCCGGACGAGCTCGCGGGCTACCTCGGCAACGGCAGCGCGGCGAGTGTCCTTTCCGGGCGGGTCTCGTACCTCTTCGGTTTCGAGGGGCCGACCATGACGGTCGACACCGCCTGCTCGTCGTCCTTGGTGGCGTTGCACCTGGCCGCGCAGGCGTTGCGCGCGGGGGAGTGTTCGCTCGCGCTGGCCGGTGGGGTGACGATCATGTCCACCCCGGCCGCGTTCATCGAGTTCAGCCGCCAGCGTGGGCTCGCCGTGGACGGCCGCTGCAAATCCTTCGCCGCCGCCGCCGACGGCACGAGCTGGGGCGAGGGCGTCGGCGTGGTGATGGTCGAGCGGCTCTCCGACGCGCTGCGCAACGGCAGGGAGATCCTCGCGGTGATGCGGGGCTCTGCGGTGAACTCCGATGGCGCGTCGAACGGCCTGACCGCGCCGAACGGGCCCTCACAGCAGCGGGTGATCCGCCAGGCACTGGCCGCCGCGAACCTCGAACCGCGGGACATCGACCTGGTGGAGGCGCATGGCACGGGCACGAAGCTCGGCGATCCGATCGAGGCCCAAGCCCTGCTCGCCACCTATGGCCGTCACCGCGACGAGCCCGTCGGGCTCGGCTCGCTGAAGTCCAATATCGGGCACACACTCGGCGCCGCCGGGGTCGGCGGGGTGATCAAGACGGTCCTCGCACTGCGACACGGTGTCTGGCCGAAGACGCTGCACGTGGACGAGCCCTCACCGGAGATCGACTGGTCGGCGGGCGCGGTGAAGCTGCTGACCGAGTCGGAGCCCTGGCCGGAGACGGGCCGTCCGCGGCGGGCGGCGGTGTCGTCGTTCGGCGTCAGCGGCACCAACGCCCACGTGATACTGGAGCAGGCGCCGGACCGGGACGAGTCGGTGACCGCGGCGAACCTGCCCGCGGTGCCCTGGCTGCTCTCGGCCAAGTCGGAGGCGGCGCTGCGGGCGCAGGCCGACCGGCTGCGGTCCGTCGTGGCCGGGCTGAATCCCGCGGATGTCGCGTTCTCACTGGCGACCACCAGATCCCAGTTCGCTCATCGCGCGGCCGTCGTGGGGAACGGGGAGAGCCTGCTGGCCGGCCTGGACGCGCTCGCCTCCGGCGCCGCCCTGCCGGAAACCGTCGGCGGGAGAACCGCGTTCCTGTTCTCCGGCCAGGGTTCGCAGCGGCCGGGGATGGGACGGGAACTGTACGACACCTTCCCCCTCTTCGCTCAGGCCTTCGACGAGGTCTGTGAACGGCTCGAAGCTCACCTCGGCGCTTCCGTACACGACGTGGTCTTCGGCGAGGACGCCGACCAGCTGGCCGAAACGGCCTTCACGCAAGCGGGCTTGTTCGCCTTCGAGGTCGCGTTGTTCCGTCTGCTGGAAAGCTGGGGCGTCCATCCCGACTACGTGCTCGGCCATTCCATCGGCGAGCTGGCCGCCGCCCACGCCGCCGGAGTGCTCGGCCTCGACGACGCGGCGAAGCTGGTCGCCGCTCGCGGACGGCTGATGCAGGAACTCCCGCGTGGCGGGGCGATGGTTTCCGTGCAGGCGTCCGAAGCCGAGGTGCTGCCCCTGCTCGGGGACGGCGTGGCGATCGCGGCGATCAACGGGCCCGCCGCCACGGTGCTCTCCGGTGAGGAGGCCGCCGTGCTGGCCGTCGCGGAGGCGATGGCGAAGCGAGGCCGTCGCACCAAACGGCTCAAGGTGAGCCACGCGTTCCATTCGCCGCTGATGAACGGCGTGCTCGAGGAGTTCGGCCAGGTCGCCGAATCCCTGGCGTACGCCGAACCGAAGCTTCCGCTCGTGTCCACTATGGATGGTGAGCCGGTGCGGATCGATGCCGGTCACTGGGTCCGGCACGTGTCGAGGGGAGTCCATTTCCAGCGGGGTGTGGACCGGCTGCGACGCGACGGCGTGCGGCGCTTCGTCGAGCTGGGCCCCGACGGGATCCTGACCGCGATGGCACTGGACTGCTCGGCGGAACTCGCCATCGCCACCGCGCGCCGGGACCGTCCGGAGGTGGAGACACTGTTCGGCGCGGTGAGCCGGTTGCATGTGGACGGTGCCTTCGTCGACTGGGCGGCCGTGTTCGCCGGGACCGGTGCGCGTCGTGTCGACCTGCCGACCTACGCGTTCCAACGGCAGCGTTACTGGCTGGAGGACAGCGAGCCGGAGGCCGCCGACGCGGACGGACTGGGACTGACCTCGACCGAACACCCCCTGTTGGCGGCGGCGGTCGGATTCGCCGAAGGTGACGGGGTCATGCTGACCGGACGGACGGCGTCCGCGTTGAGCGCCTCCGCACTGGTGGAACTGGTGTTCCGCGCCGGGCAGGAGGCCGGGCTCGACCGCATCGAGACGCTGACCGTGGACAGCCCGATCACCGGCGAGAATCGTCGGCTCCAGGTACTGCTGGGAGCCGACGAGGCGGGCAGGCGGGCGGTGAGCGTCCATTCCCGGGCGGACGGCGACGGGGCATGGACCAGGCACGCCACCGGATTCCTGACCGCCGGGACCCCCGCGTCGCCGGAGCTGATCGAGTGGCCCCCCGCCGGATCCAGGGAACTCTGGCTCGACGGTGCCACCGCCGCTTGGCAACGCGATGGCGAGATCTTCGCGGAAGTGTCCATTGAGGACGGCACCGGTGAATTCGGCATCCATCCGGAGTTGCTGGACATCCTGGTGGGAGCCGAAGGCAAGATGCCGGGGAACTGGCGGGACGTGCGCTTGCACGCGACCGGCGCGACCACCGTCCGCGCCCGGATCACCGAGCCAGAACCCGGCGTCCTGGCGCTGCTGCTCGCCGACGAGAACGGTGCCCCCGTGCTCACGGCCGCGGCCGTCTCGCTGCGGGACCTGCCCGCCGATCAGCGGGTCGCGCGGTCGGCGCTCAGTCTGGAGTGGACGGTCCGGGCCGGTTCGGAGACGCCGGACTCCTTTGCCGTGCTGGGGTTCGACGAGCTGAAACTGGGAGCCGGGCTGGCAAGCTTGGGCAGCACGGTTCACCCGGTGGCCGAGTTGACCGAGCTGCCGGATCCCGTGCCCGAGTTCGTGCTGGTGCCCTGCGGGCCGTGGTCCGGCGACATCGGCACGAACGTGCGGGAAGCCATGGCGACCGTGCTCGACCTGCTCCGGCAGTGGGCCGGTGAGGAGCGTTTCCAGCACTCGCGCCTCGTCTTCGTCACCAGGGATGCCCTCATGGACCTCGTGGCCGCACCGATCTGGGGTCTGCTGCGATCCGCGCAGCTGGAGCACCCGGACCGGTTCGTGCTCGCCGATGTCGACGGGGACGACTGGTCGCCGACGGCGCTCGCGCAAGCCTGCGGTCTCGGCGAGCCCCAGGTTTCGGTACGGGGCGAGGAGATCAGGGTGCCCCGGTTCGCCAAGGTGACCGTCGCCGAGGAGAGCGGCAGGGAAGAGCCGGTGTTCGACCCGTCCGGCACGGTGCTGGTCACCGGGGCGACGGGCGGGCTCGGCCGCCTGCTCACCCGGCATCTGGCCGAGCGGCACGGGGTGCGTCACCTCGTGCTGCTCTCCCGCAGCGCGGACCCCGCGCTCTCGACCGAGGACGTCCGGCAGGTGGCCGGAGACGTCGCCGACCGCTCGACCGTGGCCAGGGTGCTGGCGGAGATCCCCGCCGACCGGCCGCTGACCGGCGTGGTGCATTTGGCCGGAGTGGTCGACGACGGCCTGATCGGCTCGCTGACCAGCGCGAAGTTCGACCGGGTACTGCGCCCGAAGGTGGACGGCGCGCTGGTGCTGCACGAGCTGACCCGCGACCTGGACCTCTCGGCGTTCGTGATGTTCTCCTCCGCCGGGGCCACCGTCGGCAGCCCGGGGCAGGGTAACTACGCGGCGGCCAACGCCTTCCTGGACGGGCTGGCCCGCCTCCGCCGGGCGGAGGGGCTGCCCGGCACGTCGCTCGCCTGGGCGCCATGGCTGGAACCCGGCGGCATCACCGGCCGGCTGGCCGAGAAGGACCGTGCCCGGATCATCAGGGGCGGCGCGATCCCGTGGGAGACCGCCGAAGCGCTGGAGCAGTTCGACCTGGCTTGCCGGGGCGCGGATCCGGCCCCCGCGCTGATGCGGGTGGACTTGACCGTCCTGGCCGAGCAGGCTCGCGCCGGCTCGCTGCCTCCGGTCCTCAGTGGACTGGTGAACACGCGTCGGGCCGCACGCACGAAAGCCGCTGGCGAGACCGCGGCCTCCGCGGTCGAGGGGATGGCGGCACTGTCCGAAGAGGACCGGGTGGCCGCGATGCTGAAGCTGGTGCGCACGCACGCCGCCACCGCGCTCGGGCACGCGTCCGCCGAAGCGGTCGAACCGCGAGTGGCCTTCCTGGAACAGGGTTTCGACTCACTCAGCGCGATGGAGCTGCGCAACCACATCGCCACCGCGACGGAGCTGAACCTGCCTGCCACCCTGGTCTTCGACTTCGCCGATCCCGCCACACTGGCGGCGCATCTGGCGGCCGAGGTGCGGCGTGCCGCGGCCCCGGCGGCCACGTCGGCCACGTCGGCCACGGTCACGCTCGACTCCGACGCCGCCGGTCCGCTGGCCGCCTTGTACTGGCAGGCAACGGAACTGGGCAAGGTCGAAGAGTCGGTGAAGCTGCTGGAGGCCGCCTCCCGGCTGCGTCCCGCGTTCACCGTCGCGGAACTGGACGAGGCTCCGCCCACGGTGCGGCTCGCCCGTGGCGCGGCGGACCCGCTGCTGATCTGCTTCCCGTCCTTCGCGCCGGTCGCCGGCCCGCACGAGTTCGCCCGGTTCGCCGGGGCCTTCACCGAGCCCCGTGAGGTCTGGGCGATTCCCCAGCCGGGGTTCATGAAGGGACAGCGGCTACCGGACACCATCGAGGCGCTGGCGCTGATGCACGCCGAAGCGGTGGTGGACCGCGCCGATGGCCGTCCGTTCGTCCTCGTCGGACGGTCCGCCAGCGGCTGGCTCGCCCAGGAGATCGCCTATCAGCTCGAAAAGCGCGGGCTCCCGGCCGGGGCGGTGGTGCTGATGGACAGCTCGTCGCCGGAGCATATGGCGAAAACCGGGGTCGCCAACGCGATGGGCGGTGCGATGGCCGACCGGGAGAGCGGATTCGATCTGCTCAGCGACATCCGGCTGGCGGCGATGGGCGGCTACTCGCGGATCTTCGACGGCTGGCGGCCGAAACCCATCGACGCGCCGACCCTGCTGCTCAGCGCGCTCGACCCGTTCTCCCCGGCCCTGCTGGACGAGGACAACCCGCACAAGAACGACTGGCGGTCCTTCTGGGAGTTGCCGCACACCGCCGTGGACGTTCCTGGCGACCATTTCACGATTCTGGAGAAGCACGCCGATTCCACGGCTCACGCCGTCGACCAGTGGCTCCAAGAGAATCCGGTTCGAATTGGAGGTTCCCCCGCATGAAAATCGTCATCATCGGCGCCGGGTTCGGCGGTATGGCCTGTGCCATCTGGCTGTCCGAGGCCGGGCACGAGGTCGAACTGTACGAGCAGGCCCCGCAGCTGCGCACCAGCGGCAACGGGGTGCTGTTGCTGCCCAACGGCACCGGCCTGCTGAGCGAGCTCGGCGTGGAGCTGGACGGGCTCGGCGCGCGGATGGACTCCGTGGACGGGCTCTATCACGACGGTTCGCTGTCGCTGAGGGTGGACCTCGCGAAGATCTCCGCCAAGTTCGGTTCGCCGGTGCTCGTGGGTTCTCGTGGCCTGATCGTCGAGCGGATGGCCGCGTGCCTGCTCGACGGCTCGTTGCGGTTGAACATGCGCTGCACCGGGATCGAGCAGAACGGCGACGGCCCCGTGCGCGTCACCTTCGCCGACGGATCCGAGGTCAAGGCCGATCTCGTGATCGGCGCGGACGGGCAACGCTCGGTGGTCCGCACCAAGCTGTTCGGCGAGGACCCGGCGGTCTATCTCGGTGACGCCACCTGGCACGGGATCACCGAACTTCCCGGCGCCTTCGCCGATGGGCACGCGGTGCACAGCATCTTCGGCAACGAGGGCATCTGCGTCATGCATCCCGTCGGCGACGGCAAGGTCTACTGGGCTTTCGAGCTCCCGTTCGACGACGGCGACATCCTGCCGCCCGGCGCCCCCGGCGACACCGCCTCGCTCAAGGAGCCCGGTTCGGCGGTGGCCAATCTGCGTGCCAGGTTCGGCCACTGGACCGCACCCGGCCTGAGGAATCTGCTCGACGCGATGAAAGACGACGACGTCAGCGTCTTCCCGCACATCATCCACCGGGAGCTTCCGCAGTGGGGCGAAGGTCCGATCACCCTGGTCGGAGACGCCGCGCATGTGGTGCCGCCGCGGGTGGGCATGGGGCTGAGCCAGGCATTGGAGGACGCGTGGGTGCTCAGCCGCGCGCTCGCCGGTGGCGGACGGGACCCCATCGCCAGGGTCCGGGCCTACGAGCAGGTCCGGATCAAGCGGGTGCGCGGCATGCAGAAGGCGGCGAGGGCGTTGGGCCGCAAGACCGTGCCTGCACCGCCGTGGCTGCTCCGGGCGTTCGGCAGGCTGCTGCCGGTCACCAAGCTCAACATGGCGCAGGTCAAGGGATCGAGCAACTACCTGAACAACGACCTGCCCGAGGAGGCCGCGTGATGCACGCGGCGGTGCTGCGCGAATTCGGCGCCGTGCCGCGCTACGAGAAGTTCGCCAAACCGGTCCCCGGCGACGGTGAGGTGCTGGTCCGGGTCAAGGCCGCCGCGCTGACCCAGCTGTCCCGCTGGGTGACGAAGGATCGCGACTACGCCAGGGGCCGCGAGGTGCCGTTCGTCTGCGGCACCGAGGGAATCGGCGAACTGGAGAACGGCACCAGGGTCTCCTTCGGCGTTCCGCGTGGGCCGTACGGCGCGATGGCGGAGTACGCCGTGGCGCCGGAAAAGATGTGCACACCGCTTCCCGGCGAGATCGACGACATCGCCGCCGCGGCGCTGATGAACCCGGGACTCTCCGGGTGGAGCGCGTTGTCCTGGGGCGCGAAACTGCGGCCGGGGGAGACGGTGCTGGTGCTCGGCGCGACCGGCGTGGCAGGCCGGACCGCTGTGCAGATCGCGAAACTGCTCGGCGCCGGCCGCGTGGTCGCCGCCGGGCGTAACGAAAGCGTGCTCCGCGAAACCGGCGCCGACGCGACGATCCCGTTAGGACAGTCGGACGCGGCACTGGCGGAGGCGTTCCGTGACCAGGCCGGAGAGGACGGCTACCACGTGGTGCTGGACTACCTTTGGGGCCGCCCCGCGCAGGTGCTGCTGGACTCCATCCCGCGTACCTTCCTGGCACGCAAGGAGATCAGGTACCTGCAGCTGGGAAGCAGCGCCGGCACCGAGGTCTCGGTACACGCCAACGTGCTCCGCCGCGCGGGCGTCACCCTCGGCGCGGGCAGCCCGCCATCGATCGAGTTCCTCCGCGGGCTGCACTCCACCGTCATGACCCACGCGGTACGCGGCGAGTTGCGGGTGGAGACCGAAACCGTGGCACTGGCCGATATCGGCGAGGCGTGGCGGCGCGAATCGCCCGGCCGCCGCCTGGTCCTCGTCCCCTAAGCCCTCGCGCGGGTCGTGGGGGGGGGGAAGGGGGTATAAAAAAAAAACCCAAAAAAAAACCCCCCCGCCCCCCCCCAACAAACCGGGAAA
>NZ_JBVIRO010000006.1:143202-171152 GCF_055575975.1 Amycolatopsis sp. NPDC033938 | reverse complement strand
GGGGGGGGGGGCCTCCCCGCGCGGCCCCGCCCCTCGTCCTCCCCCAATCCGCCGGGGGGGGGGTTGTGGGGGGGGTTGTTTTTAAAACCCCCACCCCCCACCCCCCCCCCCGCCGGGCCCACGGACGAACTCGCGGTACCAACCACTCAGACCGTATGTCGGAGAAAGTAGGTAGAGATGGATTCCCTGGCAGAGGCCGCCGTCCGCGGGGCCGGACCCGAGGAACTCGAACGTCATCCGGTGCCCGCGGAGTACGTCGCCGCGCACACCCGGATCGAGGACGTGGACATGTTTCGCGGCGTGGAGGACAAGGACGTCCGGAAGTCGCTGAGGGTGAACGCGGTGCCGATGCCGGAGCTGGCGCCCGACGAGGTGCTGATCGCGGTGATGGCCAGTTCCATCAATTACAACACCGTTTGGTCCGGCACCTTCGAACCGGTCTCCACCTTCGAATTCCTCAAGGCGTACGGGAAACGCGGGCGCTGGGAGGCCCGTCACGATCAGCATTTCCACGTGCTGGGCTCGGACGCGGCCGGGGTGATCGTGCGCACCGGGGTCGGCGTGCGCCGCTGGAAGGTCGGCGACCACGTGCTGGCCAGCCCGATCCAGGTGGACGACCAGGAGGCGATGACCCACGCCGACGGCATGCTCGGCGAGGGCCAGAAAGCCTGGGGTTACGAGACCAACTTCGGCGGGCTGGCCGAGTACGCCGTGGTCCGCGCCAGTCAGCTGATCCCCAAGCCGGCGCATCTGACCTGGGAGGAGGCGGCCAGTACGCCCGCCTGCGCCGGGACCGCGTACCGCATGCTGATCAGCGACCGCGGCGCCCGGATGAAGCAGGGTGACGTCGTCCTGATCTGGGGTGCGGCGGGCGGGCTCGGCGTGTACGCCACCCAGCTGGTCAAGCAGGGCGGCGGAATCCCCGTCGGCGTGGTGAGCTCCGAGGAGAAGGCCGAGCGGATGAGGGCGCTGGGCTGTGACGTGGTGATCAACCGCGAGGAGATCGACATCGCGGACGCGGCGGACAGCCCCGAGGCGGTGATCGCCGCCGGCAAGCGGCTCGGCAAGGCCATTCGCCGCGAGACGGGCGAGGACCCGCACATCGTCTTCGAGTACGTCGGCCGGGCCACCTTCGGCATTTCCATGTTCGTGGTGCGGCGCGGCGGCGTCATCGTCACCTGCGGGTCGAGCACCGGCTACCACCACGAGTACGACAACCGGTACCTGTGGATGAAGCTGAAGCGGGTGATCGGCAGCCACGCGGCGAACCTGCAGGAGCAGTGGGAGAGCAACCGGCTGATCGACCTCGGCCGGATCCATCCCGCACTGTCCACTGTGTACCCGCTCGCGGAGATCGGCGAGGCGGGGCGCCTGGTGCAGACCAACGGGCACATCGGCAAGGTCGGCGTGCTGTGCCTGGCCCCGGAACGCGGGCTCGGCGTCACCGACCCCGCGAAGCGCGCCCGGATCGGGGAACACCGGATCAACCCGCTGGCGGGTGGCTGACCATGGCCGCCACCGGAATTCTCTCCACCGGCTCCTACGTGCCCGCCCGTTCGGTCACCAACGCGGAGCTGGCGCCTCGATTCGACGTGACCCCTGAGTGGATCGAGCGCAAGACGATGATCCGCGCGCGGCGCTACGCCGCACCGGAGGAGGCGACCTCGGACCTCGCGGTGCACGCGGCCCGGTCCGCGTTGGACCGGGCCGGGTTTCCGGCGGAGAAGGTGGACTTCCTCATCGTGGCAACGTCCACAGGGGACGCCCCGCTCCCACCGACCTCGTCGCTGGTACAGGTCGGCATCGGCGCGCGCCGGGCCGCCTGTTTCGACATCAACATCGCCTGCAGCGGGTTCGCTTACGCGCTCGCCGTGGCCAACGGTCTGGTGGCGACCCGGCCAGGTGCGCACGCGCTGGTGATCGCCGCGGACCTCTGGTCCCGGTTCATCGACCCGGCCGACCGGTCCACCACGGTGCTGCTCGGCGACGGGGCAGGTGCGGCGCTGGTCGGCCCGGTGGCCGAGCCTTACGGGATTCTCGGTACCGACCTGGTCGGCTATGGGGAGCAGTCCTCGTTGCTGGTGGTCGAGGCCGGGGGGAGCAGGCGGCCCGCTTCGCACGAGACCGTGGACGAGATCGGCCACGTACTGAGGATGCGCGGCCGGGAGGTCACCGAGTTCGCCCTGGGCACGGTGCCGCAGGCGGTGAAGGAACTGCTCCTGCGCACCGGCGTCCACCACGAGGACATCGCCCATTTCGTGCCACATCAGGCGAATGGGGTGCTGCTGGGCAAGCTCGCCGAGCAGCTCGGGTTCGAGCGGGCGCGTACGCATCTCACGCTGGAGGAGTACGGGAACTCGGGCGCGGCCTCGATGGCCGTCACGCTCGACCACGCGGCCCGATCGGGTGCGCTGAAGGACCGGGATCTGGTGCTGCTGGCCGGATTCGGCGGTGGTATGGCGGTGGGCACGTGCCTGCTGCGCTGGAAGGCGGAGGAGCCGGGATGAACGAGATCAGCAGGGTCGGCGTGGTCGGCTGCGGGTTGATGGGCGCCGGGCTGGCCGAGATCTGTGCGCGGCCGGGGTTGGACGTGCTGGTCGCGGCGCGCTCGCTGGAGTCCGGGGTGTCGGGGCGGCGGCGGATCACCGATTCGCTCGACCGCGCGGTGGGCAAGGGGAAGATGAGCGCCGAGGAGCGGGACTCGATCCTCGGGCGGATCGAGTTCACCACCGACCTCGCCGCTTTCGCCGACCGTGAACTGGTCATCGAGGCCATTACCGAGGACGAGCGCGAGAAGGTGGCGTTGTTCTCCACCTTGGACCGGATCGTCGAGGAGTCCTCGGCGATCTTCGCCACCAACACCTCTTCACTGCCGATCATGCGCATCGCCAGTGCGACCACCCGCCCGGGGCAGGTCATCGGCACGCATTTCTTCAACCCGGTGCCCGTGCTACCGCTGGTGGAACTGGCAGGTTCGCTGCTCACCACCGAGGAGACCTTCGAGCGGTTCGCCCTGTTCGCCACCAAGTTCCTGGACAAGCAGGTGATCCGCTCACCGGACCGGGCCGGGTTCGTGGTGAACGCGTTGCTGGTGCCGTACCTGCTTTCCGCGATGCGCATGGTGGAGTCCGGCTTCGCCTCGGTCGAAGACGTGGACCGGGGGATGATGCTGGGCTGTGCGCATCCGATGGGCCCGCTGCGCCTGTCGGACATGATCGGGCTGGACACCCTGGTGGCGGTGGCGGACGGGCTCTACGCCGAGTTCAAGGAACCGCTCTACGCCGCCCCGCCGCTGCTGTGCCGCATGGTCGACGGCGGTCTCCTCGGCCGGAAGTCCGGCCGCGGCTTCTACGCCTACCCGTGACGGCGTCATCGAATCCCTCGTCAAGGCCCGGGACACGGCCGAGGCGACCTGAGCGAACGGAACGAGTCATGGAACCGAAAACCCGGCGCGTCGCGATGGCGGCCCGACCCGGCGGCCCCGAGGTGATCGAGACGGTGACCGAGGACCTGCCCCCGCTTGGGCCGGGGGAGGTGCTGGTGCGGGTCGAGGCCACCGGGCTCAACCATGCCGACAGCCTGATCCGGGGCGGCGACTACGTGGTGACCATGCCGTTTCCCCTCGCGGTCGGCGTGGAGGCGGCGGGCACGGTGATCGCCACCGGAGAGGGGGTCGCCACCGAGGTGGGCGCCAGAGTGTGCGGCACGGGCTGGCTCGGTTCCTGCGCGGACCATGTGGTGGTGCCGGAGGAGAGACTCGTGTCCATTCCCGACGGGCTGGGCTTCGAGGAGGCCGCGTCCGTGGCGCACGCCGGCGCGGCGGCGGGCGCGCTGCTCCGGGTGTGGCCGCTGGACGGGCACCAAGCCGTTGTCTGGGGCGCGTCCGGGGCGGTCGGGCGGTTGCTGGTCACCTGGCTCAGCCGGAAGGGCGCGGAGGTGATCGGCGTCGTCGGCGGGGACCGGGTGGCGATCCCGCGCGATCTCGGCGCCAAGCACGTGATCGACCGCGACGCCGGAGACATCGCGGCGGCCGTGCGCGCGGTCACCGGAGGCCGGGGCGCGGACGTGATCTTCGACCCGGTCGCCGGGGAGACCTTCCGTACCAGCCTGGCCATGCTCGCCCCCAGGGGCTGCCTGATCAACTACGGGCAGCTCACCGGTCCGGTCGGCGCGGAGTTCGGCGAGTTGTTCAAGGCAGGCGGGGTTTTCGTCACCAAGTTCAACGCAGGCGCCTACGTGGACGGCTTCGCGGACGTGGCCGGGCTGATCCGCGAGGCACTGGAACTGGCCGTCGCCCTGCCAGGGGTGGCGAGCCCGATCGCCGGACGTTTCCCGCTGGACAAGGCCGCCGACGCCTATCGCGCGCTGGAATCGGGCGCACGGGGCAAGGTGCTCGTCGTGCCGGGTCTGGACGGTGCCTGATGCCGGAATACACCACCAGTACGGCGTTTCTCGAAGCGCTGGGGGAGGCCGGGGTCCGGTATCTCTTCGCGAACCTCGGCAGCGACCACCCCGCGCTGATCGAGGCGTACGCGCTGGCTCGCGCACAAGGCCGTGCGGAGCGTTTCCCCGAGATCGTCATCTGTCCACATGAGAGTGTCGCCCTCTCGGCCGCGCAGGGATACGCCCAGGTCACCGGCGAACCACAGGCCGTGGTCGTGCATGTCGACTGCGGCACCCAGAATGTCGGCGGCATGCTCCACAACGTCGCCAAGGCGCGGGTTCCGGTGCTGTTGTTCGCCGGAGCCTCCCCGGTGACCCAGGAGGGTGAGCTGCCCGGCGGGCGCAACGAATTCATCCACTGGATCCAGGACGTGCACGACCAGCGTGGAATCGTCCGGGGTTACACCAAGTACGACAACGAGATCCGTACCGGGCACAACGTCAAGCAGCTGGTGCACCGGGCGTTGCAGATCGCCCGGAGCTCACCGGCAGGCCCGGTCTACCTGGTCGGCGCGCGCGAGGTGATGGAGCAGGCGCTCGAACCGCGGGCGGGACTCCCGCTGCCCGCGGTGGAACCGGCGGCGCTGACGCCCTCGACGGTTCGGCACATCGCGGAAGCCCTGACGACGGCGAAGAAACCGGTGGTCGTCACCTCGTACGCCGGGCGGGATCCGCTCGCCGTTCCGGAGCTGGTCCGGCTCTGCGAATCGCTCGCGATCCCGGTGATCGAATCGGTGCCGACCTACGTCAATTTCCCGGCGTCGAATCCCTTGCACGCCGGATATCAGTGGAACACCCGTGAACCGAACCCGGTGCTGACCGAGGCGGACGTGGTGCTGGTGCTCGGTAGCGACGTTCCGTGGATCCCGGTGAGCAATCGTCCCGCCGCGGGTGCGCGGGTGTTCGTCGTGGACATCGATCCGCTCAAGGAGCAGATGCCGCTGTGGCAGGTGCCCGCCGAGCTGTTCGCGTGCGCCGACCTCCGCATCGCGCTCGGCCAGCTGGCCGACGCGGTCGCCACGAGCGAGATCGACACCGAGCTGGTGGCGACGCGCCGGACCGCCACGGTCGCGAGATATGAAAGCCGATGCGTCGAACGGCGTCGTGCGGAACTCGCCCCGCCCGACGAGATCACGCCGGAGTATCTCGTGTCCTGCGTGCGGGAAGCCATCACCGAGGACACCATCGTGCTGTCCGAGGCGATCACCGGTTTCCGTGTGGTGAACGAGCATCTGCGCCAGTCGGTACCCGGCACCCTGCTCGGGTCGGGCGGTGGTTCGCTCGGCTGGCACGCGGGCGCGGCGATCGGTGCCAAACTCGCCGCGCCGGACAGACTGGTGGTCTCGCTGGTCGGTGACGGAACCTATCTCTTCGGCGTGCCGTCCTCGGCTCAGTGGGTGGCCCGCCGCTACGGGGCGCCGAGTCTGACGGTGATCATCGACAACCAGGGCTGGAAGGCACCGAAGCAGTCCACCCTCGCGGTACATCCGGCCGGTGCGGCGGCGCGAAACGACGATTTCGGCGTGAGTTTCGAGCCGTCGGCGGATCTGCCGGGGATCGCCATGGCGGCGGGTGGCGCGTGGGGCCGCACGGTGGTGGATCCGGCGGAGTTGCCGGTTCTGCTGAAGGAAGCGGTCGAGATCGTGCGGAGTGGACGTGGGGCCGTGCTCGCCGTGCGGGTCCGTCCGGTGTGAGCCGATATGCCGTTGTGGGGAGCGTCCGTGGTACGCCGGGCCAGTGCGGGCATCGCCGCGTTGGCGGGCGATCTGAACCCGCTGGCCGGTGCGGCGCTGCCTCGGCATCCCCGGCTCGGGCCGGCTCCGCATCTGCTGGTGTTCGCCATCGCCGTGTCTCTCGGGATAGCGGGCTCCGCGGAGTTGTCGCGGGTCAACCCGGCGTGGACGCTCGCAGGCGCGCTGCACGGGGTTCCATTGCTGGCTTGTCTTCACCGTCCGCTGGCGGGCGTGTGGCTTTCGCTGGTGCTGAACCCGGTACTCAGCGAGCTGACCCGAGCCGGGACCCCGGGACCGATGTGGACGGAGGCGAGCCTGCTGGCGCATCTGTGCGTGCTCGCTTTCGCGGGCCGGCAGGTGCGGCCGCGGGTACTGCTGGAGATGTGGCTGCTCACCCTCGCCGCCAGTTTTGCCGTCGCGCTCCTCCTGCCGGCCGCCCGAAATCTCGCCGACGTCGAAGAGATGCCTGCGCTATCGGCCGTGGTGCTGCTCGCCGCGGGTGCCCTGCACAGCCGCGGCGAGGCGTGGCAGCGGCTGGCCGAACAGCTCGACATCAACGCCACCGAACGGAAACGCCGCGCGGTACTCGAGGAACGCAGCCGGATCGCTCGTGAGCTGCACGATGTGCTGGCGCACCATATGTCGGTGATCGCGATCCTGGCCGAGGCCGGGCCTTACCGGGTGAAGGACCCGTCCGAACCGGTGGCCAGTTTCGCCACCATCCGTAAGCACGCGCAGGACGCGCTGGACGAGGTCCGCCGGGTGCTGGGCGTGCTCCGCGCCGAGGGCCGCGCTCTGGACTCTCAACCGCAGCCGAGCCTGCGAAGCCTTCCGGAGCTGATCGCCGGGGCGCGGGACGCCGGGCTGACCGTGACCACGGTGATCACCGGCGAACCCGGCTCGCTGCCGTCGGGCCTCGAGTTGTCCGCCTACCGGATCATCCAGGAAGGGCTCAACAACGTGATGCGGCACGCGCCGGACGCGGCGGTCCGGGTGGAACTGGTGTACCGGCGCGACGAGGTGCGACTCCAGGTCGTCAACGGCCCCGGTGGGCGCGGCGTCGGCCAGGCGGGCTCCGGGCACGGTGTGGTGGGAATGCGGGAACGAGTGGACATGCTCAGGGGTTCGCTGGAAGTCGGCGTGACGCCGGAGGGCGGCTATCGGGTGTCGGCGGTATTGCCGGTGCCGCGGGGAGCGGGGTCGTGATGGTCCGGGTCTTGATCGCCGACGACCAGGAGCTGGTCAGGGAAGGGCTTTCGGTACTGCTCTCCGCGCAGCCCGAC
The DNA here is from genome assembly GCF_055575975.1 of Amycolatopsis sp. NPDC033938. Classification (NCBI taxonomy): domain Bacteria; kingdom Bacillati; phylum Actinomycetota; class Actinomycetes; order Pseudonocardiales; family Pseudonocardiaceae; genus Amycolatopsis; species Amycolatopsis sp. NPDC033938. The sequence goes on along the minus strand of NZ_JBVIRO010000006.1, from coordinate 163,693 downwards.
ATCGAGGTCGTCGGTGAGGCCGTCGACGGGCGGCACGCGGTGGAGCAGGTCGCCGCGCTGGCTCCGGACGTGGTGCTGATGGACATCCGTATGCCGGTTCTGGACGGATTGCGGGCCGCGCGGCTGATCACCGATCAGGACACCGCGAAGGTGCTCGTGCTGACCACTTTCGACCTGGACGAGTATGTCTATGAAGCGTTGCGCGCGGGTGCCAGCGGGTTCCTGCTCAAGGACTCTTCCACCAGGAACCTCGCGGAGGCGGTGCGAGTGGTCGCCGCCGGGGACGCGTTGCTCTCGCCATCGGTCACGAAGCGATTGATCGTCGAGTTCGTTCGCCAAGGCCCGATGTACTTGGCCGGCAGGCAGCGCGTCGAAGAGCTGACCGATCGAGAGACGGAAGTCCTCACGCTACTGGCTCGCGGCCGTTCCAACGCGGAGATCGCCGGGGATCTGGACATCGCCGAGCAGACGGTGAAAACGCACGTCGGCCGGATACTCGCCAAGCTCGCGCTGCGAGACCGCACCCAGGCGGTGATCTTCGCCTACGAAAGCGGTCTGGTCCGGCCGGGCAGCTGATCGATTCCGTGAAGGCTTCCTTCCCTGCCTTGAGCGTCAATGCCAGGAACTTCGCCCAGGTGGGGAAGATTCCGGTCGTCGAGCGTCCGGAATCTTCCCCGCTCGGCCGCCGGTCCACCGGTCGTGATCGGGCACGAGCTCGATCGACCCTTCACAGGTCACTCCGCGATCTTGGTGCGCCCTGACCAGCGGAAGACCGCGACCTCCACGTCGTCGACCTTCTGGAACTCCCCGGCGTGGGAGAAGTGTTCGTACCCTCCGTTGACGCAGATCTTGAGGTCCTCGGTCAGGTCCTCGACCTTCTGGCTGGTCTCCAGATCCGACGGCAGCGCGCGCGAACCCGTGAGGTCGATCTTGATGGGCATCATGGCAGGGCTCCTTCTCGGTGAGTGTTGAGGAACTCGGAAGGTGTGAGGACCTCGGCGATCGCTTGGATCACCGCGGCGGCATGGGTGTTCAGGTAGAAGTGGCCGCCGGGATAGGTGGTCAGGGTGAACCGGCCGTTGGTGCGTTCCCGCCAATCCCGGACCTCGTCGATCGTCGCTTTGGGATCGTTGTCGCCGACGTGGGCGTGGATCGGGGTTTCCAGTAGTGGCCCCGGTTCGTAGCGGTAGGTCTCGGCGGCGGTGTAGTCGGTGCGGATCGAGGGCAGGACCATCTCCAGCACCGCCTCGTTCCCGAAGACCTGAGGGTCGGTCCCGCCGAGCGCCTTGACCGCGGCGATCAGCCCGGCGTCGTCGCACAGGTGCACGTTTTCGTCACGGGCGCGGGTGGGCGCCACGCGGCCGGAAACGAACAGCGCGTGCGGCCTGATGCCGCCGGATTCGAGCCTGCGGGCGACTTCGAAGCCGAGAGTTGCGCCCATGCTGTGACCGAAAAGGACGGTCGGCCGGTCCAGCCACGGCCGGAGCGCTTCGGTCACACCGTCGGCGAGTCCGGCGATGGTGTCGATTCCCTTTTCCCTCCGGCGGTCCTGCCGTCCCGGGTACTGGATCGCGAGAACGTCGGCGACCCGGCTCAGCGATTTCGAAACCGGGAAGAAATAGCTCGCGGAGCCACCCGCGTGCGGGAGACAGACGACCCGGTAGGCCGCGTGCTCGGCGGGGTGGAACCTCCGTACCCAGAGATCCTCGTCTTTTCCGGCCACCCGGCCCCTCCTGCCCGTGTCGGCGGGCGGCTGCCCGCACTACCGAGTGTGCGGCGACGGACTGGACCGGAACAACCCCTAACGATCTGGTGCGACCCCTAATACTCCAGCCGTAGTTTCGGGATGGCGAGGGTTTCGTGCCCGCCAATTCACCCGCAGAAGGAGCGTCCATGCCCACCGTCACGGCCCGCCCGACCTTCCTCCTCGTTCCTGATGTCTGGCACCAGCCCACGTGCTGGGCTGCCCTGCTCGGCAGGATCGCATCTTCGCCAATTTCGCGACGTCGAAGGGTGCGAAAGCCACTTTCACACCCGCCTCTTGACTGTCCATAAGGGACACTTGCGAGATACCGAATCCGGGGAAGCCGAAAGTGCCGCTGAGGCCGGCCGTACCAGACCGGTATCCACGAGATGCTCCGGTGCCGTCTCGTGGGTGCCTTCCCCTCGGTTCGAGGAAAGCACCCACGAGCAAAGGAAAATCAGAACGGAAGCGGCGTCCGGATGACCTCCGATTCGGCCGGGTCGATCACCGGCTGGGTACCGGCGGTCTGGAACCCGACGTCGGCCCAGCGACGCACGATGTCGGTCGCCGCGAGGCGGTCACCGTCGGCGAGAAGAGAGATCTTCGCCCCGTGGTGCGCACCGGGTGCGGTGTAGAGGTGCGAATCGTGCGGGCTCGGTGTGAACCGCTCGGCGCTCCAGGGGTCGTTCTCCCCGTAGACGAACATGATCCGCTGTGCGGAGGTGCGCACCCAGCCGTCGACGTCGAGCATGGGACCCGGGTTGTGCGTCCGGTGCAGCTCCGGCGGAACGTTGGAGTACACCGACGCCGAGTCCGAATACTTGAGATAGGGACGCACGTGGGCGAACTGCGGTTGCGGCCAGCCGAGTTCGGTCATCGCGTGGAAGTAGTACGGCGTCATCTGACCGAGGTCGTTGTCGCTGAACGAACCGAAGGCGACGGTCTTGTCGATGTACTCGAAGATCTGCTCGGTGGTGGCGGAGGTCGGCGGCACGTTCGCGCACTCTGCCTTGCCGAGGAACTGCCAGAACGCCCAGCCGAGCATCATCACCGACTTTTCGAACGCCTGGTCAAGGCTGCCGACGATCTTGTCGTAGGTCCAGCCGAACTTGGCCGCGTACTGCGTCAGCAGGGCGACCATTTCCGGCCTTCGCTTGAAAGCCTCCACTTGGAGGTCGGCGAGCATGGCGCGGCAGGCCTCCGGGCCGACAGCCGCGAAGAACCGGTCGTAGGCGCTGTCTTCGTCGTTGTCGCGGTCGTTCGGCGCCACATTCGCGACGACGCCGTCGACATCGCCCGGGTAGAAGCGGCTGTGGTAGACCGAGGCCATCCCGCCCTTGCTGGCCCCGCTGGAGAGCCATTTCTTGGCATAGATCGGCTTGAGCGCGCTGACCAGCCGGTGGTGATCGGTCGCCGCCTGCCAGATGGTGAGCTGGTCCCAGTTCGCCGGTTCCGGCCGGGACGGCGGAAAGAACCTCTGCTCGGTCGAGATCTGGTTGCCGCCGACGATCTGGGTCGTCTCGGTGCGGAACGGGGTCGGGTAGAGCCCGTACCCGGTGGTGTGCAGGATCATCGGCCGGTCGACAGCCTTGTGTACCAGGCTGAACCGTTGCTGGAAGGTGGCACCGTCCGGCCGGCGGTGATCGACAGGCTGTGTGTAGGCGAGCACGAAATAGCGATGCTCGGGAGCCGGTGGCGTGCCCTCGGAAAGCACCGTCAGGCCCGGGATCCGCTTGAGCTGGTCGAGGATGTCTTCTTGTGGCGCGGCACCCGCCGCGCCCGCCGGACCGAACAGTCCCGCGACGATCGCGACCGCGGCGCCGACGGCCGCGGTTCTCCAGGATTTGGTGAACAAAATCGGACTCATTTCTCGGACATGTCGTCCCCCCAGTCGGTGACGACGACGAGAGTTTGGCCGAAATCGCCGCATTCGTCCCCCGAACGGGTGAGGCTGACGTGTGGTGGCCGTCACATCGACCGAGCCGTCCGGGATCTGTGTCAGCTGACGCAGACACCGCGCCCATGGATCTGCGAACGTCCCGGTCGGCTGGAAGGACCGGCTGACCCAGAGCAGGGGGATGACATGACGCCCACACCGAAATCTCGCAGAACGGCCGTGGTCACCGGGATGATCGCGCTCGGCGCGCTGCTCGCCGCGCCCGCCGAAGCGGCGACGGCCCAGGAAGTGGCGTGCACCTGGCAGGCCAAGACCTTGCCGGTCCCGGCGGGGACGGTTTCCGGCTCGGTCGAGGGCACCGACGGACGGGGCGAATTCTCCGGGCAGGTCTCGGACGGTTCGGTGTCGCGGATCATCCGGTGGAAGCACGGCGGGTTCACGCTGCGGGACATCCCGGCCGGCTACGAGCGAGCGTCCGTGAACGACCAGAACCGATGGGGCGACATCGTCGGTTACGCCGCGACGCCCGGCTCGACCGACTACGCGTCGTTCGTCCTCTCCGGGAGCACCTACCGGTTCCTGCCGACGCTGGAGGGACACCGCTACCCGCGCGCTTCGGCGATCAACTCCCGCGGCGACGTGGTCGGCGTCGTCGCCCATCTCGACCCGTACTACGAGGTCCCGGTGCTGTGGCCGGCGGGCGGGAATCCCCTCGCGATCACCAACACGCAGCACCTCTCGAACCCGGTCGACATCGATGACGACGGCACGGTCCTCTTCGGGGACGGTTCGGGCGGGCCGTACACGTGGAAGGACGGTGTCCTCACCTCTTACGCGCTTCCGGCGGGTTATGACGACTCCTCGCCGGTCGCCATCAGCGCGGGCAAGGTGATCGCCTCCCTGTCGGCGGAGGGCCGTTACACAGGCGACGGTTTCGTCTGGGACGACCCGCGGTCGCCGCGTCGCCTCGAGCGCAACACCGGTGTCTTCGCCATCAACCGGTCGGGAGTGGTCGGCGGCCAGATCGACACCCAGCAGATCGGCCCGCCCGCGGTGTGGGACGCCGCCGGGCAGCCGACGCGGCTTCCGCTGCCGGACGGCGCCTCGGGCGGCCGCGTTTCGGTCGTGGGTGACGACGGACGGATCGGCGGCACCGCCGGATGGTCCACACCGGTCGTCTGGCGCTGCGCGGGCTGAGGTCGTCCCCTCGCATTCCGACGGCGGAATGCGAGGGGCACCGGCACGATCTTGGCGAACACGCGGACGAGTGGCCGGTGTTGCCGCTACATTCCCCCCGGTCCGATCGAACTGGGGGTTCGAATGAGGAGATTCCTCACCATCGGCCTGACCGCGCTGCTCGCCATGGGCACCGCGGCGGCCGTCAGTACACCGGCGTATGCCGCTTCGCAGCTCGACTTCGGGGCTTGCCCGGCGGATGTCGCCCAGGTTTATCCGGCACTGAAATGCGCGACGGTCACCGTCCCGCTCGACTATTCGCGGCCGTTCGGCGCGCGGATGGACGTGCTCGTCTCGAAACACGCCGCCACCGACCCGGCGAAACGGCGCGGCGTGCTGTTCGTCAACCCCGGCGGCCCGGCGGGTTCCGCGGTGCTGCTGGCGGGGAAGCTGTCCCTTCCGAACGCGACCGGGTACACGCGGCTGCCCAAGGAAGTGCTCGAGGCCTACGACATCGTCGGTCTCGATTCCCGCGGCACCGGGCACAGCCAGCCGCTCAGCTGCGTCGGCGAGGACTACTGGCGCGAGCTGCAGCCCGACCCGGACCGGCCCGAAGAGCGGGACAAGAGCTGGGAGCGCTGGAAAGCCTTCGCCCGCTCGTGCGCGGAGAAGAACGGGGAGAAGCTGAAGCACACCGGCAGCCGCAACGTCATCCAGGACATGGATCGCGTACGCACGCTGCTCGGCGAGGAGAAGATCAGCTACCTGGGGTATTCCTACGGCACCTACCTCGGCAGCGCCTATGCCGAGCGCTATCCGGACCGGGTGGACCGGATGGTTCTCGACAGCTCGATGAATCCGGTGGAACCACAGATGTGGTACCACAATTCGACCGGTCAGGTCACCGCGGGAGTCGCCCGTGAACATGCCTACCTGAGCTGGATCGCCAAGTACGACAACGTGTTCCACCTCGGCAAAACCCACGACGAGGTGAACGCGGCCTGGCAGAAGCTGCTCGGCGACTTCCGGAAGGCGCCGCGCGGGCCGTCGAAGAACGTCGGCGCGGTGGAACTGCTGGACGTCTACATCGCCAACCTCTCCCACGAGCTCTACTGGGAACCTCTCGCAAAGGCGATGGCCGACTACGTCCTGCGCGGTGACGATCGCGCCGTACTGGACTGGGCGACTCCATCGGGTGGCGCGGAGGGCGAGCGCACCATCGCGGGAATGATCTCGATCGCCTGTGTCGACTCCGACGCGCCGACGGACCGGACCGAGATCGAACGCGACTTCGGCGCGCTGGCCGAGACCAGCGATTTCGCCTGGTACAACGTGTCGATCCCGTCCGCCTGCGCCAACTGGCCGGTACGTGACCAGCGGATCGTGCCTTCGGGGAGGAAACTGCCGCCGATTCTGCTCTTCGGCGTCGAAGGAGACTCCGCGACGCCGTACGCGAACACCGTCGCGATGCACAGGCAATTGCCGAGTTCGGTGCTGGTGACCGAACGTGGCGCGGGCACCCACTGCGTGTTCGGCAGCCATCCGGCGATGGTCAACGGGGAGGCTCAGCGGATCGGCAAGGAATACCTCGTCGACGGTCTGCTCCCGAACGGCGACCTCGACATCGCGCCCCATCCGCTGCCGGTGCCGACGGCGGGAACCGCGGCGGCCGCGCGTCCGGCCGTCGTTTCGCAGCACTCGTGACACCCGCTGACCCGCTCCGGTTCCCGCCGGGGCGGGTCAGCCTGGTCAGTTCGGCCAGGGCTGGGCCGCGTGGGTGATCAACGACGGGGTTTCCGTGACCTGAAGGGATTCGCCCGGACGCACCGGCGTGGCCGTACCGTTGATCCGTGCGTGGGACTCGGCTCCGGGGCCGGTCGTCATGAACGCGGTTCCCGAATGTGTCCAGCGGATCACCCTCAGCCGGTTGGCCTCGTCGAGGAAGTCGCACTGCCAGACGTTGGCAGGCAGCCCCGAGGGCAGCCCCTGCCCGCAGCCGCGCAACCGGGAACCGGCCAGCCAGCGCTGAAGCGTCTCTACCGCGAGGGCGGCGCCGGTCGGCGGGCTTCCTTCGACCTGCAGCACGAGCGGAAGCTTGCCGGAGCCCCAGTTGTAGAAGTACATCCGCCGTAGATTGAACTCCCTGCCGTAAAGGCCGGCGAGGTAGAACCGCATCGCGTGGTCGACCGCGCGTGCCGGGGCCAGCGGCTCCCGTAGCGGGATGTCGTAGAGAGTGCCCGTGTTCCACAGCGGCGGGTGAACCCCCGCCGCATGCATCGTCGCGTCGATCTCGCGCAGTATCCGCACCAGTGTCTCCGGCGGGTCGGCCGCGTTCCGTTGATACAGCTTGACGCCCGCGACGTCACAGTGGTGGTAACCGCCGAGTTCGGCGAACCGCTTCAGTATCCGCCGGGCCTCCGGTTGCCAGAGCTGTCCCATCGAAGGACAGACCAGCGTGGCGTCCGGATCGCTCGAGCGCACGATCTTCGCGGCCCGCTCGGTCATCTCGACCAGCTTCTCGACCGACCCCGAGTAATACTTGTAGTGCGTGGCCTGTACCCAAAGCTCATAGGCATCGAGCCTGCCCCGGTAGCGGGACGCGAGAGCCTGAACGAAGTGGTCCCAGTCGGCGAGATCATCGGGCGTACCGGTGCGGGAACCGTCGGTGTAGGCACCCTTCGGCGAGTTCGGTGCCGCCCACCCGGGTGTGCCGCCCAGCACGAAAAGCGTGGACAGCCCGGCTTTCTCCGCGCCGCCGACCAGCCTGTCCAAGGTGGCCCAGTCGAACCGGTCGCGAGCGGGCTGCAGGTTCGCCCAGCGGGTCTGGCTGTCCCAGAAGCGCACGCTGCCCACCTGGAACGCCGGCATGGTCCCGGTGGCGCTGTTCATGGTCACGCCGAACAACTCCGGTGACACCGGAACCGGTGCCGCCTGCCAGGTCGGCGCGGTGATCTCCGCACCCGCCGCCGCATTCGCGTCGGCACCCGTACCGCCCGGGGCACTCGACGTCGCGACGAAGACCATGAGCAGGACGAGCGCGACAGCGACCAGCCGCATACGTGGGGAGCCGGATTCGTCGGCGGGGGCCGCGGGAGGTGCCGGTCGTGGCACGGCCGACGGGGTGCCTCCCTCGCGGCGGCGCCATCTGAGCAGCAGTTCGCTCAGTTCCTCTTCGGTCGCGCCACACTCCTGGGCGATGCCGACCAGCAATCGGTAGTTCGGTGGCACGCTCCGTCCGGTGCAATACCGGTGCAGGCTCGACCTGCTCACATACAGTCGCGTGCTGAGCTCGGCATAGCTGAGACCGCTGCGACTCTTCACCTGTGACAGCAGCCCTGCGATGTCGTCCTGCGGTTCCCCGTCCACTTGCCACCCCCGGACGAATGCTAGCGAAACGCCTGTCCCGCATAGCAAGGCATCGCGGGGAGACGGCGTCCGCCTGCTGGCGCGGGCCGTCCCGATGACGGGGTGAACTCGCAGGTCAGCGGCTGAGACGGCGTCCCATCCCCGGGTTGGGACGCGAAGACCTTGATCGCGGGCCGTCGCCCAGGAACGGTACTTCTCGGGCGGCGACCGATCGGGCGTCGCGATGATGAGGGGAGCACCATGCGACTACAGGTCTTGACGAAACGCATCGGGCTGATCGCGGCCACGACCGCGGCCGGCTTGCTACTGGGCTTCACGGGGACGACACAGGCGGCCCCGGCGGAACCGGCACCGGGCGTGATCGTGGTCGAGGAACTGGCGCCGGTGGACGCCAACGCGGCACCTGTGCAGACGTACGGCACGAGCTGCACCATGCCTGCCTGCGGACGAGCGCACAACCGCACCGGGAAGAGCCTGCAGATCGAACGGGACGCCAAGTCCCACTGGAACTGCAACAACCTCTCCGGCGACCACCGGAGGACGCTCAAGGACGGCGAGGACTCGAACGACTACTGGAAGGACACCGACTGCGTCCGGTCGAAGACGTGCAAGGTCTACTTCCGTGGCGAGACCTACAACCCCGGTGAGTGGATCCGGCTGTACAACCCGACCTGGTTCTACAACCTCAGCTGCTGACCGGGTTTGAGCTCCGGGGCCGGTTGTTCCGGCAGGCCGGCGGGGGATCAGTGACCCCCGCCGGCCTGGCCCGGTCCGGTTGAGTGTGGCCGAGCGGGAAGAGATCGCCCGTTCGCCCGCCGTGGGGCAGGGGGCCTCGTGCGGGCGGGCGGTCACGGCTTCCCTTCTCGATGGACTATGCGGTAACGCAGATGTGTGACGTCGCGGCCTTCGAGACGGCGGACGAGCTCCAGTTCGACGTGGCCGAGTCCGATCGGCTCGAACAGCCGCCGTCCGTCACCCAACAGCACGGGGACGAGGTGCAGTTCGAGTTCGTCGAGCTGGCCGGCTGCCGGCAACGCCTGCGCCGCACCCGCGCCATGGACCAGTACGGCTCGATCTCCCGCCGCTTCCCGGGCCTGGTCGGCACACGCGTCGATGTCGGTGTAGAACTTCGCGCTGCCCGGTGGCTCGTCGGCCGGGTCGACGGTGTGGGTGAGCACGTGGATCGGCACGCCGTCGTGGTGGTCGCCGTGCCATCGTTCGGCCAGCTCGAAGGTGCGGCGTCCGGATATCACGGCGCCGGTCGAGCAGGCCTCGGCGTACACCTGTCCATTGACCCCCTCGGACATCCGGTCGTCGAGCCAGTCGAACAGCCGCCCTCCGTCGCGGCCGAGTTCCTGGCCCGGCCGATCGTCCGGCCCGGCGATGAAGCGTGCGTTCGTCAACGCGTCGAACGGGAGCTGCCGCGATCGACACTTCGTGCCGGGAAGTCGGCGGGCCGGCGGGTGTGTTCGAGAAGCGAGGGGTCGTGTCGTGGCCAGGAGCGGATCGCGACGGCGAGTCCGAGTAGCCCGAGAGCGCCGAGGACGAGCCAGGTGGTGGTGAATCCGGCGGTGGTGGCGAGCCAGCCGGCGATGGGGTAGGCGAGCAGCCAGCAGGCGTGGGACAGCGAGAAGTGGGCGGCGAAGATCGCGGGCCGGTCGCTGGGACGGCTGGACTTGCGCAGGACCCGGCCGACGGGGGTGAGGACGAGGCCGGTGCCGAGGCCGATGATCGCCCAGACCGTCAGTGCCGCGGCCCAGCGCGGGCTGCCGGTGTCGACGGTGGACAGCGCGATCGCGCCGGTCATTCCCGCGAGGAGGGTCGCGCCGCCGGAAAGCATGACGGTGCGTTCGGGGATCCGGTCCAGGACGCGGGGGAGAAGGAGCGCGACCAGGATGGTGCCGATGCCGTTGCCCGCCAGGAGGAGCGCGACGTCGGCTTGTGCCCGGCCGAGGGTGTCCTGGACGTAGTTGACCGTGTTGACCATGACGACCGAGCCGACCGCGGCGACTGTCAGGTCGAGGCCGAGTGTTCCGCGCAGGCGCGGGGTCGCGGTGAAAGCCTTGATCCCGGCGAGGGTGCGGTCCCGGACGCTGTCACGGCCGCTGCGGCTCGCGTCGGGGATGCGGGTGCTCATCACCAGTGCGGCGGAGGCCGCGAATCCGATCGAGGTGCCGGTGAACAGCCAGTGGAAGGACACCAGGCTGAGCACGGCGGCGGCCAGCAGGGGACTGAGCAGGCTTTCCATCGTCGACGCCAGTTGCGACAGCGACAGTGCCTTCGTGTAGTCGCGTTCGCCGGGAAGGATGTCGGGGAGGACCGCCTGGAAGGTCGGGGTGAACGACGCCGACGCGGACTGCAGGATCACGATCAGGATGTAGATCTGCCAGATCTGGTCGACGAAGGGCAGTGCGAGGACCACCAGTGCGCGGACAGCGTCGAGGGAGACGAGGAACAAGCGGCGCGGTACCCGGTCGGCGTAGGCCCCGGCGAGGGGCGCGACCGTGACGTAGGTGATCATCTTGATCGCCAGTGCGGTACCCAGTACGGCTCCGGCGTCGGCTCCCGCCAGGTCGTAGGCCAGCAGGCCGAGCGCTACGGTCGTCAATCCAGTGCCGAACAGCGCGACCAGCTGCGCCCCGAACAGATGCCGGTAGTCCCGATGACCGAACAACGACACGCTCCACCGCTCCTCTTGTTCGACGCTCCTTCCATGATAGGTGCTCATGTACGCACATGACGAAACTGGCGACCAATGGTCCCACCTGCCGCCGGACGACCAGGTCGAAGCCGCGTCCACGGCGCTGCGGATGCTGGCGGATCCGACCCGGATGCGGATGCTGTGGCTGATCAGCGGCGAGGAGTACGACGTCGCGTCGCTGGCGGCCGCGGTGGCCATCGCGCGTCCGGCGGTGTCGCAGCACTTGGCCAAGCTCAAGCTGGCCGGACTGGTCACGCAACGCCGGGATGGCCGCCGGATCCTCTACCGCGCCCGCGGCGGGCACGTCCGGCGCCTGCTGGCGGAGGTCATGAACGCGGCCGACCACCACCTTCACGGGATCCCCGACCACGATTGAGCCCATGGACCAGAGCGTTCTCTTGAGCGGTAGGTCGAACGTGGCGTGATGGTGGGCGGCCTGTTCGCTGGGACACGCGTGGATCCCGCACTCGGGTGTTCCGGCTTCAAGCACGCGAGATACGGCCCTGAGCACGCGAAATCGTCGAGCCGGACTACCGGTCTTGGGAGCCTGCGCTGCGCAGCGCTGTGGTCGGCATGTCGAAGACGAACGGGAGGTTCCCGGACGAGGTCAGCCACCGGGTACTGACCGCGGTCACTTCGCCCTCGGACCCGCCGGCCACGACGTCGACGGTGACGGGGACCGGGAACTTCGCGTCCGGAGTGACCGCTTGTTCGTTGCCGAAGCGGGGGACCTTGTCGACCAGCTGGTGTGGGCGACCGTAGGCGTCGGTGAACTCGACGATGACCACCCCCGGGTAGTCGTCGTCCAGCAGGGCGACCGCCTCCGCGTCGAACTGACACAGCTCGCCCGCGAGAAAGACGGCGACGGGCCGCACAGCGGACAGGGCGACCTCGAAGGTCATCAGGTCGTCCGCCGGGAGCCTGCCGGGGATGTGGTGGGACCGGACGGTGAGCACGTCTTCGTCGACCGCGATCACGGTGCCCCGGACCGCGACGTCGATCGGGTACTCGGCGTCTGGCCGGAGCGGGTCGTCGTCCTCGAAGAAGTAGGTCTTGTGGATCAGCCGGTGGACTGTGCCGTGCCGGTCGGTCAGTTCCACCTCGACCAGACCGGGTTGCGGCTCGTCGTCATACCAGCGCACGGCGACCGCCGGCATGTCGCACTCGTCGCCTTCCCGCATGATGGTCAGGCTAACGGAGACGATCGCGGCGTGGCCGCGCGGAGAGACAGGTACCGGTTTGAGTGGCTTCGGCAAGTGGAATCTCGGTCTCGGCGCCATCCTGCTGGGCGTGGCCGTATTGTGCTCGGTGCTGGACCTGATCCCCGCTGCGGTGATCACCGGCATCGTGGGCTTGGTCGGGCTCAGCATGGCGGGCTACGACCTGATCGACAGCTGGTCGGAACGGGCGGACCTGCGTCGCCGGGAAGCGCGAGTCCGGGAGGAGCGCGACGGTCGGCGAAGCCACTGATCTGCCACGGGCGCTGACTCGACCTTCGCTACCGGTTGAAGCTTCTGAATACGGTTCGGCGTGCGGTCGTGAGTGCTGACGAGGGATACCGAGAGGTAAGTCAAGCATGGCGTGATCGACTCGGTGCCGTGAAGGCCTCCTTCCCTACTCTCAAGGTAGCGAAGGAGGCCTTCGCTACCTTGAGGACTGTCCACAAGGGATAGTTACCGGTAAGTGGTAAAGAGCGTTATTGAGGGGTAAGGCAGATATGGTGGGGTCGGCGCCCGCTGCATATGTCGCGACAGCCCCTTTGAGGCACTCGCATTTGCTTACCCACTGGGGTGGGGCTTGTGCGGGTTGCCGGGGCGGTCTGGGTGGGGAAGATTCCGGACGTTGAGCGTCCGGAATCTTCCCCACCCGGTCCACCGGTCGTGCTCGAGCACAAGCTTGATCAACGGAAGATCAGGGACGTTCAGTGTCCCGAATCTTCCGTTGATCAAGAGGTGAGACCGGGCGACGATGCCCGCGGAGCCGCCCTCGTCCAGGTCGGGCGTAGGTACCCAAATGCGGGTTCCCCTGCGGGACATGTGGTGTCCCGAAAGGGGCTCTCGCGACATGCGGGAACACCGCTGCCCCAGCGTCGAAGCGTGATGTCCTGAAGGACCCCTTTGAGACCTTCAACGTCTCAACGGGGGCCTTCAGGACACGCCACATTTGTGGTACTGGTGTACCTAAGCGACCGGCTGATGTCGACGACCGTTCGTGCGGAGCGCCCCGGGGCCGCAATTCCGCACAGTGTCGGGAAGCTTGCGACTTCAGCCCTTGATCTCCATCCGAAGTCGTTCGGCAAGCCGTACGGACGCCTCGATCTCTTCCCGCCTGATCGACACGCTTTCGACGTTGATGCCGAACGGAACGCCCAGGCCGCGGCAGTAGGTCATCAGTTCGGTAGCCGCCGCGACGGCCACCTGATACGACGCTTCGAGGGTGTCGCCCGCGTGCCTGAGGTCGTTCTCTATCCACCGCGGTACGTCGACGCCCAGCCACCGCAGAAAGTCGAGTGTCTTCAACGATCCGCAGACCGAGAAGGTGAAGACGACCGGAACGGGCGCTCGTCCACGTGCGACGCATTCGTAGTGGTAATCAGAGACGAGGTTCTTCGCCGCGTTGACGTCGTAAACCACCTGAGTCACGAAGAATCGGCATCCGGCATCCTGTTTCGCCAGCAGCCGCAGATGTTCGTCGTCCCGGCGGCTGTGACGTTCCGGAATCGCGACGCCGCCGAGCGACAGGCTGGGGTTGGCGTCACGCCGCAGTACCTGCGCATCGGCGAGTGATGTCATGGCGTCGACCTTGCTGGAAGCGGCGCCAACGAGAACCGTCATCACGCGCGCCGGGTCCTGGGCCGCCAACCATGACCGCAGCTCCGGCGGCGTGTACTTGCCGACCGCTCGGTAGACGATGACCGGAGTTTGCCAACTCGTGAGGTTGTTCGCGAGATAGTCCGCGGGGTCGAGGGTCGGCGAGAACGGGAACGGGCGCTGCGTCGGGTTCCGCGCTGCCTCGTCATCGATGTCGTAGAGGATCAGGCCGTCGAGATTCAGCGGGCGCAAGCGAGCCATGGTGGCATCGGCGATCTCTTGAACGCGTTCGCGGGTGGTGGCCAAGCGCGGCGGTGTCAGAGCGAACAGCAGGAACTCACTCGCGGCGCGGTCGATGCGGCGCACTATGTCCATGAACGGACCGTAGCCGAAAGTCAGGCGCACCGATGTCCCGCCGACCGGCCGCGTCACATGTGCAGGCCTGTCCGGCGCGCACCCGCCAGGTATTTCGGTAGCGGAAACCGGCCGGTTGAGGGTCCAATCGGCGTGTGACCAGTGACTTCGCTCCGCCCGTTGACCTGGCCGACCGGGTCAGCGGGATGTGGCGGCGCAGCGGGCGCCTGCCGCCCGCGTTGCCGCAACCGTCGGTGGACCTGCTGGTGTTCGCGGACGGTTCGTTGTGGTTGGCCGGGCCGGAGACCGAGGCCAGGACGGGGCTCCTGACCGAGCCGTTGACGGGGGTGCGGCTGCGGCCGGGAACGTGCGCGTCGGTGTTGGGGATCGCCGCGGACGAGGTGCCCTTGGCGGGAATGCCGTTCCCTGGTTCGGGGCTCGACGACGGGCTACGGGCGCTGCGGGCACCGGCCCGGCCGGCCGATCAGGCGATCGGGCAGGTGCTCCAGGCCATGCGAACGGCTCCTGGGACGTCGGTCTCCCACCACGCGGCCGCGGTCGGGTTGTCCGAACGCCAGTTGCGGCGGCGGTTCCTGGTGGCGGTCGGGTTGAGCCCCAAGGCGTACGCACGGGTGGTGCGGTTGCACCAGGCGTTGGCGCTGGCGCGGTCGTCTCCGATGCCGGACTGGGCGGAAATCGCCGTCCGCAGCGGGTTCTACGACCAGCCGCATATGCTCGCGGAGTTCCGGCGCGCGGTCGGGTCGTCGTGTGTCCGTTTTTTCCAAGCGGTGGCCGCGGGCGAGTAGCACCCTGTGGGTATGTCCGTTGAGGAGATCTTCGCTTTTCACACGCAAGAGGTGGGCCCGGTGCGGTTCGCCGAGCAGTTCGGCGGCTGGGTGGTCACCCGCTATTCCGATGTGGACAGAGTGCTCACCGATCATGTGACGTTCTCCTCCGACGAACTGCGGTACAGCACCCAGCCGATCCCGCACGGCTCGAACCCGTTGTTGCGTGGCCTGCAGGCGACCGATCCACCCAAGCACCACGCGTTGCGCCGAGTCGTCAGCCAGGTGTTCACTCCACGGGCCGTGTCGTCGCTGGAGCCGTTGATCACGGCGAGGGTCCACGATCTACTCGCCTCGGCCGGGCCGAGTTTCGACCTGATCGGGGAGGTGGCCTACCCGTTGTCGGTGCACACGATCGCGGATCTGCTCGGCGTGCAGCCGTCGCGGTGGCCGGATTTCGTCCGGTGGACCGAGGCCATCACGTCGTTCTTCGGTACGTTCACCGCGGACGAGGCCCACCAGAACGCCTACCACCAGGCTCTGACGGAAATGGGTGCCTGCTTCCGCGAGGAGTTCGAGCACCCGACCGGCATCATCGCGACCCTGAAGGCGTCGGACCTCACCGAGGACGAGCTGCTCGACTTCTGCGCTTTGCTGCTGATCAACGGCCACGAAACCACCAAGACCCTGCTCGTCAACGCCGTCCTTTGTCTTGCCTCCCGACCGAAGCCTGCCGACGTGCGACTCGCCGTCGAGGAGGTTCTGCGCTACCTGCCGCCCACCGGCGGAACGGATCGGTTCGTCACCCAGCCCACCACGCTCGGCGGTCAGGAACTCCGCCCAGGACAACGGGTCGTCGCGATGCTCACGGCGGCCAACCGTGATCCGGAGGTCTTCACCGACCCGCACACTTTCGACCCGCACCGGACGCCCAATCCCCACCTGTCCTTCGGTCACGGCGTCCACTTCTGCATGGGCGCCCACCTCGCCCGCATGGAAGTCCGCATCGCCCTCGCGGCCCTGCTCGACCGCCCGTGGCGGATCACGGACCTGGACACCCATCGGACTCCCGTCGGCATCGACGTCCTGAAAGCCACTCTGGCGACAAGCGGGGCCTGAACGGCGGATGTGCCCGCCCGGACCACGGCCTACGGTAGGAGTGGGAGCGCTCCCATATCTCTGTTCACCCTGTCGATCGGAGGACTCTCGATGAAGAGGGCTCTAGCCGGGATACTCGCGGTGACGATGACGGCGAGCCTGATGGCCGTCATGCGGACCTCGGCCGTCGCGCAACCCGCGGCGGATCCAGCCGCCTGGAGCAACGCCGAGATCGCGGGCGGCGGCTTCGTTCCGGGCATCGTGTTCAATCAGACCGAACGGGACTTGATCTACGCGCGCACCGACATCGGTGGCGCGTATCGATGGAACCAGGCGACCGGCCGGTGGATCCCGTTGCTGGACCACGTCGGGCGGAGCGACTGGGGACACAACGGTGTGGCCGCGCTGGCCACCGATCCGATGGAACCGAACCGGGTCTACGTCGCCGCCGGGATGTACACCAACAGCTGGGATCCCGGGAACGGGGCCATCCTGCGGTCGGCGGACCGGGGGAGCAGCTGGCAGAAGACGGCCTTGCCGTTCAAACTCGGCGGGAACATGCCGGGCCGGGGGATGGGCGAGCGCCTGGTCATCGATCCGAACCGCAACAGCGTCCTCTATCTCGGCGCCCCGAGCGGCAACGGGCTCTGGCGCAGCACCGACCACGGGGTGACCTGGAACAAGGTGACGTCCTTCCCCAATCCCGGCAATTACGCCCAGGATCCCAGCGACCCCAACGGTTATCTGAGCGACAACCAGGGCATCGCCTTCGTGACCTTCGATCCGCGCACCGGTTCCCGCGGGAACACCACCCAGACGATCTATGTCGGGGTGGCGGACAAGGAGAACATCCTCTACCGCAGCACGAACGGCGGGACGAGCTGGGAGCGGGTGGCCGGGCAGCCGACGGGTTACGTGCCGCACAAGGGGGTTCTCGACCCGGTCAACGGTGCCCTGTACGTCGCGACGAGTGACACCGGCGGACCGTACGACGGCGCCAAGGGTGACGTGTGGAAGTTCAGCACGGCGTCCGGGGTATGGACTCTCGTCAGCCCGATTCCGTCGACCAGTTCCGACGACTACTTCGGATACAGCGGCCTGACCCTCGACAGACAGCGACCGGGCACGCTCATGGTCGCCACCCAGGTTTCCTGGTGGCCCGACGTCATCTTCTTCCGCAGCACCGATGGTGGCGCGTCGTGGACGCGGATCTGGGACTGGACGAGCTATCCCAACCGTGCGCTCCGGTACACACAGGACATCTCGGCCGTTCCGTGGCTGAACCTCGGCGCGAATCCGTCGCCGCCGGAGGTGTCACCGAAGCTGGGGTGGATGACCGAAACGATGGAGATCGACCCGTTCGACTCGAACCGCATGATGTACGGGACCGGTGCGACGATCTACGGGACCACGAATCTGACCACTTGGGACAGTGGCGGGAAGATCACGATCAAGCCCACGGTCGCCGGGCTGGAGGAGACCGCGGTGCTGGACCTGATCAGTCCACCGGCCGGGGCGCCCTTGCTCAGCGCGCTCGGCGACATCGGCGGATTCCGCCACGACAGGCTCGACAAGGTGCCGTCGAAGGTCTTCCTCTCGCCGGCCTTCACGACCACCACCAGTCTCGACTACGCCGAACTCGCCCCATCCTCGATCGTGCGGGTCGGTGATTTCGACAAAGCCGCGCGCCCAGGCGACAACCGGGTCGCGTTCTCCACAGATGGCGGATCGAACTGGTGGCAGGGCGCGGAACCGGCGGGTGTCACCGGCGGCGGTACGGTCGCCGCCGGGGCCGACGCCAGCCGGTTCGTCTGGAGCCCCAAGGGGACGGGCGTGCATTACGCGTCCTGGTACGGCAGCTCGTGGACCGCCTCGACCGGGATACCTGCCGGTGCCGTCATCGAGTCCGACCGGGTCAACCCCAGGAAGTTCTACGGTTTCGCGGCCGGACGGTTCTACGTGAGCACCGACGGCGGGGCGACCTTCACGGCGAGCGCCGCCACCGGGCTTCCCGCTTCCGCGCATTTCAAGGCGGTAGCCGGTCGCGAGGGTGACATCTGGCTCGCCGGGGGAGCGGGGATCTGGCACTCGACCGACTCCGGCGCGTCGTTCACCAAGACGGCGGGCGTGGCGGAGGCGGACAACATCGGCATGGGCAAGGCCGCACCGGGCAAGACCTATCCGGCTCTCTACACGATCGCCAGGATCGCGGGTGTCCACGGCGTGTTCCGTTCGGACGATGCGGGGACCAGCTGGGTCCGGATCAACGACGACAGGCACCAGTACGGCAACATCGGCGACGCGATCACCGGTGACCCGCGGGTGTACGGCCGGGTCTATCTCGGCACGAACGGGCGTGGGGTGGTGGTCGGGAACCCCGTGTGACGGCACGTCATGGCCTCGCGGCGTTCATCTCCTGGTCGCGCGCTGGTTCATGAATAGTTCTCATGTTGACTAACGTGGTGCCGACGGGCGATCGCTCGCATCTGATCGTCGAGGAGCCTTGTGAACATGGGAAACACCGGCAGGCGCGGATTTCTGATCGGCACCGGGCTGGCGGGTGTCGGCGCCGTCCTCGGCGCCGCGCCCGCCTCGGCCGAGAACGGTCGGCGCGAACCGCGTGACGGCTATCTGTGGCTGGCCGGTGACCACCACATCCACACGCAGTACAGCAACGACGCCATGTATCCGGTGGCGACGCAGGTCCAGCGCGCGATCGCCGGGGGCCTGAGCTGGCTGACCATCACCGACCACGGCAACGTCCCGTTCGCCACCCACAGTGTCCCGCCGCTGGTGGCCGACATCGTCGCGGCGCGACGCGGGCACGGCGAAGACATCCTCGTGTTCACCGGGCTCGAATGGAACATCCCGGCGGGCGAGCACACCACGCTCATGCTCGCCCCGGGGCGCGGCGAGGCGGCGCTGTTGCAGGAGTTCGTGAACCGGTACGACGCGCGGGTGAACGGTACCCGCGACGGCACGCCCGCGAACGAAGCGATCGCGTTGCAGGCCTTGAGGTTCCTGAAGGACGCCGTCGCCGCGGGACGGGTCGACGACGCCTTGGTGCTGCCGAACCATCCATCGCGGCTGGGGATCAACTCGCCGCGCGAGACACGCGACTGGCGTGACACCGCGCCGGGAATCGTGATCGGCATGGAGGGCGCGCCCGGCCATCAGGCGGCCGGGCTGCCCGCGCCGGGGATGGCACGGGGGCGCGGGTTGTACGACTCGGCACCCGGGACGTTCTCGTTCCCGGGGTATCCGTTGGAGAGTTACCGCACCTGGGGCGGATTCGACTGGGCGACCGCCACCGTGGGCGGCCTCTGGGACAGCTTCCTGGCCGAGGGCAAGCCGTGGTGGATCACCACGACCTCGGACGGGCATCAGGGTTGCGGGGATTGGGTGAAGAACCCGGTCGACCCGTTGAACCAGACGTCCTACGACACCGTTCCCTACGACGACGCCGGTCACACGTTCGCCACCACCGGGCGGTTCCCCGATCCCGTCCACGCCGGCCGTCCGATCACCGAGTACAGCTTGTTCCCGCCCGGCGCCTACAACAAGACCTGGGTCGGCGCCACCGGCTATGGCCACCGCGAGGTGATGCGGGCGATGCGGGCGGGCCGGATGTGGGTCTGCCTCGGCGATCTCATCGCCGGTCTGGACGTGCGGCTGCGCCCGGCCCGGTCGCATCGGCCGGGCGTGCCCATGGGCGGCACGATGGCGGCCCGCCCCGGCGACGTCGTCGAAGCGGTGATCAGGATCGATCTCGCGGACCGTGCCAACTTCGCAGGCCTGGTGCCGAAACTGGCTCGAGTGGATCTGGTCCTCGGCAAGGTCACCGGTCCGGCCGCGGACCGGTCGGTGTTCCACGCGCCGCACACCAAGGTCGAGAAGTCGTGGGAAATCCGCGAACGGACCGGCACCGTCGAACTCGTCCACCGGTTCACCGTCGACGGGCCGGTCTACCTCCGGGTGCGCGGCACGGACGGCAAGCGCGTCGCTCCCGGTTACCACGGCTCCGCTGTCGACCCGGCCGGCCCCGCGCTCGACGTCGTGGGCCAGGCCGATCCTTGGGAGGACCTCTGGTTCTACTCCAACCCGATCTTCGCCGCCACGGGGTGAACCGCCTCGAGACCTGTACCCGAAACGTCATTAGAGGACTCATTGCGAGACCGGCCTGTGGCGTTGCCGGTGTGAGGTACATGAAGGACCTCTTCCTTGCGCTAGGCGTCAGGGCTCGGCAAAGTAGCGGGTTCTGGGTGGCTCCGCCGCTAGAGCGGGGCAAGGCGAGGGTGTCGGGGTGGGACCGGGCTCACGTAAGGGGCCTCACCAGATCTCGACTGTCCATAAGGGACTCTGCTCGGGACGAATGTGCCCGGTTTGGGTAATTTGCACGGTTTCGCGAGGGGTAAGTGTTGTCCTGGCCAAAGGTGTTTTAGGTACCTGCGGTGGGTGGGTCCGTAGCGGCCGGGCCGTGAAGGACTCCTTGAGGGACTCAGAGTCCCTCAAGGAGTCCTTGACCGCCCCCGACGGCCCGCACGTGCGAAAGCGGCACCA
>NZ_JBVIRO010000006.1:19460-143192 GCF_055575975.1 Amycolatopsis sp. NPDC033938 | reverse complement strand
CACACCGGCGGCGCTTTACGCCCCCATACCCCCGGCTCAGCCGAGGGAAGGGGGCCTTCACGCGCTTCCCCCACGAGCCAGGACGCAGGCCACGCGTAGGTGCCTAAGAGGGTTCGTTCTCTTGAGGGGTAAGGCAAATATGGCGCGGTCGGCGCCCGTGTCGCGAAAGACCCGTTCGGGACACCACATGTCCCGAACGGGAACCCGCATTTGGGTACCTACGCCCGACCTGGACGAGGGTGGTTCCGCGGGCATCGTCGCCCGGTCTCACCTCTTGATCAACGGAAGATCCGGGACATCAACGGCCGTTGATCAAGCTCGTGCTCGCTCACGACCGGTGGACCGGTGATCGAGTGGGGAAGATTCCGGACGCTCAACGTCCGGAATCTTCCCCACCCGGACCGCCCCGGCAAACCCGCACAAGCTCCACACCAGTAGGTAGACAAATACGAGTCCCTCAAAGGGGCTTTCGCGACGGCGCGAACACCGATACCCCAGCGTCGAAGCGTGATGTCCTGAAGGACCCCGTTGAGACCTTCAACGTCTCAACGGGGTCCTTCAGGACACGCCACCTTTGAGTTACCTCTCAATAACCCTCATCACCACTCAAGACAGTGTCGAAAGCCGCGAGGGGCCGAGTTCGCCGTACACTCCAGCGCGTTGTCCGGATGGCGATTGGGGGCCGCGGTGAGCGGTAGCAAGGTTTTGGTGGCCGGGGCGAGTATCGCGGGGCCCGCGCTGGCCCATTGGTTGCGACGGCGGGGAGCCGAGGTGACCGTGGTGGAGCGGGCCCCCGGGCTGCGTCCCGGCGGCCAGGCGGTGGACGCGCGCGGGGTGACCAAGGAGGTCATCCGGCGGATGGGGCTGGACGCGGCGGTGCGCGCGGCCTGCACCGACACGGCGGGCGCGTACACCGTGGACGTCGACGGGAACGTGCTGGAGACCCACAGCGCCGAGGACCACGGCGGCGACGGATACATCGCGGACATCGAGATCCTGCGCGGAGACCTGTCCCAGGTGCTCTACGACGACACCCGCGATGGCGTCGAATACCTCTTCGACGATCGGATCGCGGAACTCACCCAGGACGCGGACGGGGTCGACGTGACCTTCGCGAGCGGCGGACGGCGGCGCTTCGATCTGGTGATCGGGGCCGACGGGCTGCATTCGGCGCTGCGCGGGATGGTCTTCGGGCCGCGCGAGCGGTTCATCCGCCACCTCGGGCTGGTGCTGGCGTTCTACAGTGTGCCCAACGAGTTCGGGCTGGATCGCTGGCTGATCGAGTACCAGGACAAGGAGTCCGGACGGTCCGCCTTGCTGCGGCCCATCCAGGACGCCACCCGGGCGATGGCCATGTTCTCCTTCCCCGCGGCCGATTTCGATGTCGACTACCGCGACATCGAGGGCCAGAAGCGCCTGCTGCGTGCGCAGATGGACGGCCTGGGCTGGTTGACCCCGGCCATTCTCGCGCATCTGGACGACACCCCGGACTTCTACCTCGATCAGGTCGCCCAGGTGGTGATGGACCGCTGGTCGGACGGACGGGTGGGGCTGATCGGCGACGCGGCGTTCAGCTCGTCGCCGATGTCCGGACAGGGCACCGGGCTGGCACTGGTCGGCGCCTACCTGCTGGCGGGGGAACTCGCCGCCGCGGGGTGGGAGCCCAAGGCCGGGTTCGACGGCTACGAGTCGCGGATGCGCTCGTTCGTCGAAGCCAACCAGGAGATCGGCCGGGTTCACGCGCAGATCCTCAACCCTTCCCGGCCGGACGCCGAGCCGAGCCCGGAACCCGACATGGAGGCGCTCATGCCGCTGATCGAGCGCGCACTCAACGGCGTCGACCTGCCCGACTACGCCGGCCTGCCGGACTCCGGGGCCCGGGAGACCTAGGCTTGCCGGCCATGTCCAAAAGGGACGGGATCTTGAGCCTGGGTCGCGATCCCGTCCGCGGGCCGGCGAGGGCGGATTCCACCGGGGGGCCTGACGCTGAGAGCCTGGTTGACTTGGGCCCCAGTGAAAGGCGCCGGCGCCGGTCCGTCCGGAAACCGGTTGATTCCCTACGGTCCCTCTCCGAAGACCATGCGGTTCCCGCGAGCGGTGTCCATGTACTCGCGGACCCGGTGGATGAGTCCATCCCGGAGTTCGAAGACGAAGCAGTAGTCGTTGGCGTAATGGTTGCCGTTGGCCAACGTCGCCGTCATGGTCTCCTCCACGATCACGCGCTCGCCGTCGGCATGGAACCCGTGGAAGGTCACTTCGACGTCACTCACGAAGAAACGCGGGAAGTCTTCGGCGAGGAAACGCACGATCGCCTTCCTGCCCACCAAATGGGCCGGGCCCTCCAGTGCGACGGCGGTGGCGTTTCCCGGAGGCGCCATCCACTCGGCGTCCTCGGTGAAGACCGCGGAAATCTGATCGGGGTCGTGGCTGGCGAAGGCTTTCCAAGCGTTCTGGACGATCTCGCGGCTCTGCTGTGACATGCCGCGACCCTAGGAGAGCAGGGGCGAGAGGGGCTGGCGGATTTCCGACGACACCCGCCCGCGGTCAGCGCGCCATGCGGTGGGCGAAACTCAGGCCGACTCGCGCACGATCAGCTCGGTGTCGAACACCAGGCCGGCGGGGGTGGCGGGCCCGTTGATCATCGCGAGCAGCTCGCGGGCCATCCGGGCACCCATCTCCTCGATCGGCTGGCGCACCGTGGTGAGTGGCGGCTCGGTGCGGCGGCCGAGCGGCAGGTCGTCGAAGCCGATCACGGCGACGTCCTCGGGTACGCGCCGCCCGGCCCGGCGCAGCGCGCGCAGCGCACCCGCCGCCATCAGATCGGAGGCGGCGAAGATGGCGTCCACGTCGGGCCTCCGCTCGAGCAACCGTGCCGTGGCGTGGTCGCCGGAGGCCAGCCCGAAGTCGCCGAACACCACCAGGCTGTCGTCGATGCCCTCGGCCTTGCACACGGCTTTCCGGTAACCGAGCAACCGATCGATGCCGGCCACCATGTCCTGCGGACCCGCGATCGTCGCGATGGTGCGCCGCCCGGACGCGAGCAGATGCCGGACGGCCTGTTCCGCGCCGCCCCGGTTGTCCGCGTCCACATAGGAGTAATGCCCGGAATCCTCGTCGCACACCGGGCGTCCGCCGAACACCACCGGGATGCCGAGCCACGCGAGGTCGAGCGGGTACCGGCCGTGCATGCCGATCACCAGCGCGCCGTCGACATGTCCGTCGGCGAGGTAGTGCACGATCGAGGCCGGGTAGTCCTCCACCGACGACATGGGTATGAGCACGAGCTGTGCACCCGCCGTGGCGAGTTCCTTGGTCATCCCGGCCGCTATCCGCGCGACGTAGGGGTCCGCGAAGACCTGCAGCATCTTCTCGCAGACCACCAGTGCGATCGATCCGGTCCGCCGCGGGTCTTTGAGGCTCGCCGCGCGACGGCGGGCGTAGCCGAGCGCGATCATCGCGGATTTGACCTGGTCGCGCGTCTCCGGCCGGACCTTGGCGAAACCGTTGAGCACGCGGGACGCTGTCGCCGTCGACACGCCGGCGACCCTGGCCACATCGGCCAGCGTCGGGCGAATATCGGGCAGCTCGACTGCGGACACTTTCCACCTTCCGAAGACAACCCTGTCCGGTGGGCGGCGTTTGCCCAAAACCGTATGTCGACCCGACAATAGCGCCTCTTTGGTGCGAAAAGAAGTGTTCGACGGGTGGTCGGCTGCCGGTTTCCTCGGGCAGGAAACCCTTTGGCGGCATGGCGATCGCGCACGTGACGGCACGGACTATGGGGCGGATGAGCTTCTGTCGACCGGCAAGATGCCGCCCCTTCTCTTTGTGCGGAAAAGAGGCATGCTTTTGTTCGTGCGGGGGCTACGGCAATTCGGGGGATTCACTGTGCCGATGCGGGGGACTGAAGACCTTCATGCACAAGGACGTCGATACTCGGGGGCCCTGGCCGGTGGCGACTGGGCGGACGGGCGATGTATGCGACTCATTCGCGGCATCGGGACGCCTTCGGCAGTGGGGGACGGGTTGGCGGGGTCGATCCTCATCACATGACAGCGTCTTGTTACATCCCAGTCAAGAGCCCGTAGGCGCCGGATTCAAGATACTTTCCCCGGAAGTCGGTCGATCTCGCGATTTTCATCCATTCAGACCACCGTGTCGACGCCGCACGGATGAGTACTACTCATCATGTGCGCTGAACAAGCTGACGCACCGCGGCGCCCGCCCCCGGGAACGGGGCGGGCGCCGCGGCTCGGCGCAGGACGGCTCAGCGTGAACCGAACTGCCACCAGTTCACGTTGAACAGGTATCCGCCTCCTCCGGCGAACCGGAGATACAGATCGTGGGTGCCGGAAGCGCCGTTCACCGGACACGAGACCGTGGTCCAGTTCTGCCAGCCGCCGGTACCTCGCACGCCGCACTTGCCAACCAGGGTTCCGGTGGGGCTGTCGAGACGGAGTTCGACGTCACCGCCCCCGGTCGCCGACGCCACCCGGGTGGTGAAGGTGGCCGCGCCGGCGCCGAACGCGGCACCCTTGACCTTGATCCAGTCGCCGTTTTCGATATGCGACACGTTCATGCCGCCCTCGACGGCGACCTCGGTCTCGATGCCGGAGCCCCACGCGATGGTCTCGGCCTCTTGGCGGGTGTACGGATCCAAGGTGCCTGCCTGTGGGGCTCCCGTGCCGGTCATCATGATCGTCGGGATCGTGCCGTCGGGCCGGTAGTCGAACTTCTCGACGGCGACCGAACGCGTGAAGCCACCGCCGCCGGGCAACGCGCCGTTGTGGTAGAAGAAGTACGAATTGCCCTTGAAATCGATGATGCCGGGATGGTTGGTGAAACTGCTGCCCTGCGTCGGCATGACCGTTCCGCGATAGGTCCATGGGCCGGTCGGACCGGGCGCCGTCGAGTATCCGATGAACTCCGAGCAGCACTTGGCCGCGAATACGTTGTAGTACAACCCGTTCCGCTTGTAGACCCAGGGGGCCTCCTCGAACAGGGTCGGCCGGTTCCCGCCGTTGGGCCGGGTGCCGAATCCCGCGGTGGTGAGCGGGATCTGGGCCGGGCTGCCACTGAAGGAGATCATGTCGGGGTTCAGCTTGACGTACCACAGGTTCGGGTTGCCCCAGTAGAGATACGCTTGGCCGTTGTCGTCGATGAAGACGGTCGGGTCGATCTCGCCGTTTTCCGCCAGCGGATGGCCGAGCGCGTCCCTGAACGGACCGGTGGGACTGTCGGCGACCGCGACCCCGATGGCGTAGCGCCCGGTGGCCTTGCTGGTCACCGGGACGTACCAGTAGAACTTGCCGTTGCGCTCGATGGCCTGGCCCGCCCACGCGTCGGACTTCGCCCACGTGAAGGTGGCCAGGTTCATCGGGGAACCGTGGTCGGTCCAGTTCACCATGTCCGCGGACGACCACACCCGCCACTCCTTCATGGTGAACCAGGTGGAGTTGTCCTCGTCGTGCCCGGTGTACAGGTAGACCCGGCCGTTGTGCACCAGCGGGGCGGGATCGGCCGTGTGGATGTGCTGGACGATCGGGTTGTCGGCCGCCGCCGTCGCCGGGAACAGCGTGACGGCGCAGAGTGTCGTGACCAGCCAGGCGAGTCCGCGCCTGAACCGGCTCGGTGGAGACGATCGCATCGCTGTCTCCGTGGTCACTGCGTCGCGGCTGTCGGATGCGGGACGACCGAGCCACCGTTGAGCGCGTTCAGCACGGTGTTGTACGCCGCCTTCTTGTTGCCTGCGCCGTCGAACAGGAGCGGGGTTTCCCGCGCGCGCCAGGAATCCGTGTCGCGGATGCCCCATACGGTGATGCCGCCGCAGCGCGCGACGCTGAGGCAGGCCTGCGTGACCCGCCGGTAGTTCTCGGCCTGCTGCGCGCCCGATCCGGCGATGTCGAGCTCGGTGATCTGGACGTCGACACCGAGTTCACCGAAGCGCTGGATGGTGGTCTGGTAGTCGCCGGGAATTCCGGTGCCGAAATGCGACTGGAGCCCGACGCAGTCGATCGGGACGCCGCGCGCCTTGAAGTCCTTCACCATCCGGTACACGCCTTGCGTCTTCGCGGCGGACCAGCTGTCGATGTTGTAGTCGTTGTAGCAGAGCTTCGCGCCGGGGTCGGCGGCACGCGCGGTGCGGAAGGCGACCTCGATCCAGTCGTTGCCGGTGCGCTGGAGGTTCGAGTCGCGGCGGCCACCGGAGCCGCCGTCGGCGAACGCCTCGTTCACCACGTCCCAGGCGTAGAGCTGGCCCCGGTAGTGGGTGGCGACCTTGGTGATGTGGTTGACGAGTGCGGAACGCAGCGACGGGCCCTCCATCCGCTGCATCCAGCCGGGTTGCTGGCCATGCCAGGCGAGGGTGTGTCCCCGTACGCGTTTGCCCTGGCTTCGTGCCTGGTTCAGAATCCGGTCACCGTTGCCGAAGGTGAACTGGTTCGGATTCGGCTCGGTGGCGTCCATCTTCATCTCGTTCTCGGCGGTGACCATCGAGAATTCCCGGTTGAGAATCCCGACGTAGGTCCCGTCGCCGAGCCTGCCCGCGGCGACGGCGGTGCCGAAGTAGCGGCCACTCTGCGCGGCGGACGCGCCGAGCGTCGAGGCGGCGCCCGCCGGGGTGGCCGCCAGGAGCGCGGTCGTCGTGAACAAGGTGGCCACGAGTGCGGCTCGTGACACCGACTTCGCTGTCAGCTTCATATGTTGACACCTTCTGGAAGGGGGATGTCCGGGAAACTCCGGGCTCGCGCGCTGGGAGTTTTCGCAGTGTCGCATCGCGATGTTCACGCTCACAAGAGCGTTAGGGGAATTGCGCCGACGGCGGTGCCCTGAATGGAGCATTCGCGGTGAAATTTTCATCCAAGCGCGATCGAAGTGAGGAAGCTTCGAAAGTGTTCGTTCGTTTCGGAACGTTGACTCCGGTGTCGCGTAATGGTTCCATTGCTCGAAAGCCCCTGTCGAACGAAATCCTTCAAATGTCCTCAATGGACATAAGTGGTGAACCGGGGCGTCCGCGAAAGGCATTTCCCATTCGGCGAAGAGATCGCCGGGAGGCGAAAGGACCGTGATGGCACGTCATCGACTAGGGAAAGCGGTACTGGCTTTGGCCGCGGCCGTCGGTCTGCTGTTCGGCGGGCTCACCGCGAGCCCGCGTCCGGATGCCGTCGCGCAGCAGGCTCCGCGCGGCGCGGCGATCACGAACCCGATCCTCTGGCAGGATTTCGCGGACGTCGACATCATCAGGGTCGGCGACGCGTACTACTACTCGGCCTCGACGATGCATTACTCGCCCGGTGCGCCGATCCTGCGGTCGTACGACCTGGTGAACTGGGAGTTCGCCGGGCATTCCGTGCCACGGCTCGACTTCGGGGCCAAGTACGACCTGAACGGCGGACGCGGGTACGTCCGGGGGATCTGGGCGTCGTTCTTGAACCACCGCAAGAGCAACAGCACCTTCTATTGGGGCGGGTGCGTCGATTTCGCCAAGACCCACATCTACACGGCGACTTCCGTCGACGGGCAGTGGACCAAGCACACGACGATCGACAAGTGCTACTACGACGCGGGGATGCTCGTCGATGACGACGACACGATGTACGTCGCGTACGGCAACACCACCCTCAGCGTGGCCCAGCTGTCGAAGGACGGCAAAACCGAGGTGCGCTCGCAGCAGGTGTTCCAGACACCGTCGAACATCGGCACGCTCGAGGGTTCGCGGTTCTACAAGCGCAACGGCAGCTACTACATCTTCGTCACGCGCCCCGCGAACGGACAGTACATCCTGAAATCGACCTCGGGTCCGTTCGGGCCTTACACCGTGCAGCAGGTACTGCTGAACCTGCCGGGGCCGGTGGCCGGTGGCGGTGTGCCGCACCAGGGCGGCATGGTGCAGACGCAGAACGGCGACTGGTACTACATGGCCTTCGTCGACGCCTATCCCGGCGGCCGGATCCCGGTGCTCGCGCCGGTCACCTGGACCGCCGACGGCTGGCCGCGGTTGCAGACCGTCAACAACCGCTGGGGTACCAGCTATCCGGCGCCGAACCTGCCACCGCCGCCACGGCCGGTCAAGCCGATGCTCGGCACCGACACGTTCACCGGCACCGCGCTCGGGCCGGAGTGGGAGTGGAACCACAACCCGGACACCGCCAGGTTCTCGGTCGGCAACGGCCTGCGCCTGCAGACAGCGTCCGTCACCGGCGATCTCTACGCCGCGAAGAACACCTTGACCCACCGGATACCGGGGCCGACGTCCACCGCGACGATCTCGCTCGATCTGAGTGCGATGAGAGACGGTGACCGGACGGGACTGGCCATGCTGCGTGACTCGTCCGCCTGGATCGGGGTCAAACGGGACGGCGGCCGCAACCGGGTGGTGATGGTGAACAACCTCACCATGGACGGCAATTGGAACACCAAGACGACCGGGACGGAGGTCGCCGGAGCCGGTTTCACCGGCAGCCGGATCTGGTTGCGCGCCAACGCCGACATCCGGCCCGGTGCCGGGCGGCAGGCCCGGTTCTCCTACAGCGCCGACGGCGTCAACTTCACCTCGTTCGGGCCCGGCTTCACGCTCAACAGCGACTGGCCGTTCTTCATGGGCTACCGGTTCGCGGTGTTCAACCACGCCACCCAGTCGCTCGGCGGCGCCGTCACCCTGCAGCGCTTCGATCTGACCACTCCGTAGCCGGGTTTCCGCCGAAGGAGAGCACCATGTCCCGTATGAGGAGACCGCGTCGGTGGCGTGGCTCGGCGGTGGCCGCCGTCGTCATGGCCCTGTGCGCGGCGAGTGTCGTGAGCCCGGCCCCGTCGCCGGCACTGGCCGCCACCTCGATCACGATCAACGGAGCTTCGGGTGGCCGCACCTTCGACGGCGTCGGGGCGGTCAGCGGCGGCGGTGGGAACAGCCGTCTGCTGATCGACTATCCCGAGCCACAGCGCGGGCAGATCCTGGACTACCTGTTCAAACCCGCCTACGGCGCGGCCCTGCAGATCCTCAAGGTCGAGATCGGTGGCGACACCAACTCCACCAGCGGGGCCGAACCGAGCCACGCCCACTTCCGCGGCGATCTCGACTGCGACCGCGGCTACGAGTGGTGGATCGCCGAGCAGGCGAAGGCCCGCAACCCCGGCATCAAGCTGGTCGGCCTGCCTTGGGGAGCACCAGGCTGGATCGGCAATGGGACCTTCCTCTCCAAGGACATGATCGACTACCTGCTGACCTGGCTGGGCTGCGCGAAGAAGCACAACCTGACCATCGACTACCTCACCGCGGCGCAGAACGAAAAGCAGTGGAGTCCTCAGTGGACTGTCGACCTGCGCAACGCGTTGAACGCCAACGGCTACAGCGGCGTCAAGGTGATCGTGGGCGACTCGTGGCCCGGTGACTGGGGACCAGCGGGCCCGCTCGCGACGAACCCCGCTTACCGCGACGCGACCGATGTGCTGAGCGCCCACTACACGTGCGGCTACCTCAGCGCGCAGACCTCCTGCCCGGTACCGGCGAACGCCGCGAGCTCCGGCAAGGTGCTCTGGTCGAGCGAGAACGGCTCGCAGGACTACAACGACGGCGCCAAACCACTGGCCCGCGGCATCAACCGGGTCTACATCGACGGGAAGATGACCGCCTATCTCAACTGGGACCTGATCGCCGCGACCACGCCGAACATCCCCTGGCCGACGGTCGGCCTGATCCTGGCCAACCAACCGTGGTCCGGCAACTACTCGGTCGGCAAGGACACGTGGGCGCTGGCGCATACGGCGCAGTTCACCGCACCCGGCTGGAAGTATCTGGACGCATCCAGCGGCTACCTCGGCGGGAACCGGGCCAACGGCAGCTTCGTCTCGATGAAGTCGCCGAACACCACCGACTACAGCACCATCATCGAGACGATGGACGCCACCTCGGCCCAGACGCTGGACTTCACCGTCGCGGGCGGCCTGTCCACCGGTCCGGTGCGGGTGTGGTCGACCAACCTGAACTCCAACAACCCCGCCGACCACTTCGTGCACAGCGCGGACCTCACCCCGTCGGGCGGCCGGTACTCGCTCACCGTCCAGCCGGGACGCCTGTACACCCTCACGACCACGACCGGCCAGGGAAAGGGCACCGCCGTCAGCCCGCCGCCCGGCTCGCTCGGCCTGCCCTACAGCGACGACTTCGACGGCTACGCGCTCGGCAAAGAGGCCAAGTACCTGATGGACATGGAAGGCGCGTTCGAGGTCGCCGCCTGCGGCGCCGGCCGCACGGGCCGGTGCGTCCGGCAGGCCTCACCGCAGAAGGCCATCCCCTGGAAGACCGAGACGGCTCCGTACGCGTTGCTGGGCAACGTGAACTGGAACAACTACACCGTCTCGGCCGACGTGCTGCTGGAAAAGCCGGGGCACGCCGAGCTGATCGGCCGCGCCGGTGGGCAGAAGACGGCCGACCAGGGCGCACTGGCCGCCTATTACTTCAGGGCAGGGGACAACGGCGCGTGGTCGATCCTGCGGAACAACACCAACCGTCAGGTCACGACGTTGCGCAGCGGCACGACCACCGCGCTGGGCACCAACCGCTGGCATACCCTCGCGCTCGGCTTCTCGGGCGGCACCATCACCGCGAGTGTCGACGGCGGCGTCGTCGGCACGGTGAACGAC
The DNA here is from genome assembly GCF_055575975.1 of Amycolatopsis sp. NPDC033938. Lineage (NCBI taxonomy): Bacteria > Bacillati > Actinomycetota > Actinomycetes > Pseudonocardiales > Pseudonocardiaceae > Amycolatopsis > Amycolatopsis sp. NPDC033938. The sequence goes on along the minus strand of NZ_JBVIRO010000006.1, from coordinate 132,554 downwards.
ACGACGTGGACGGCCGGTCAGGCAGGGCTCGGGACCAGTCAGGGCGAGACGGCGCAGTTCGACAACTTCAGTGTGGTCTCGGCTTCGGGCGGGCAGTCGTCGGCGTTGCGCAATACCGGCTCCGGCCGCTGCCTCGATGTCTTCGGCCAGTCGCAGGCGAACGGCACCCGCACGGTGGTGTGGGACTGCAACGGGGGAGCGAACCAGTGGTGGACGCTCACCGCCGCCAAGCAGTTGCAGGTGTACGGCACCAAATGCCTCGACACGGAAGGGGGCGGCACCGCCCCCGGCACCCGGGTGCAGATCTGGGACTGCGGCGGCGGTGACGGCCAGCAGTGGACCGTCAACGCGGACGGCGCGATCACCGGGGTCCGCTCGAAACTGTGTCTTGACGCTGGCGGCGGTGATAACGGAACGCAGGTGGTACTCGCGGCCTGTATCGGCACGAACGGACAGAAATGGACCCGGGGGTGACCGGGGCCGCGTTCATTCGTCCATTGTAGACAGGGCGATGGTCAGGCAAGGTGGAGTCCGTGAAGGCCTCCTTGAGGGACTCTGAGTCCCTCAAGGATGTGTCGGTCTTGTGAACCTACTTCTGACCAGCAGATGAGCAGTGATTCGGCGGCCCGACGAGCGCGTCTATGAAGGATTTGGGACGTTGAGTGTCCCAAATCCTTCATAGACAGCGGGGGTCCTCACCGGCTCGGCTGCTGATCAAGGGCACCTCACTCAGGTCCCCGGTCAACAAATCATTGCTCGCCAAGGAGGCCTTCACGGACCAGCGACCTTCGTTGGCGAAACGTCACTGCGCGAGTTACGCGTCTGAGCACGCGAGTTACGCCCTTCGCTCCGCCCACCACCCCGGCGAACAGGCCGCCCACGGTCACGACATCTTTGCCGTACCTCGATGTAACTTGCACGGCTCGTGAATCGAGTGTTGACGTGATCACGCGGCGTGCTTAACGTCGGATTCAGAGGTGATGTATGAGACTGTCCCGGTTGATCAAGTCCTGCTCATCGATGAAACTCTTGCTGGCACTGATGATGCTGTTGCCGCTCGTGGCAGGCACGGCGCTGCTGACGGCCCGTCCGGCCAGTGCCGCGGGATTGACGAAGATCGGTGCCTTCGGCGCCAATCCCACCAACCTGAACATGTACCTGTACGTGCCGGCCACGGTGGCCCCGCGGCCGGCGTTGCTGGTGCTGGTCCACTACTGCGGCGGTTCGGCGGGTGCGATCTTCAACGGTAACGGCCACGACTACGCGACCGCGGCCGACCGGTACGGCTTCGTCGTGGTCGTGCCGGAGGCCACCCGCGACGGGCACTGTTTCGACGTCTCCACGAAAGCGGGGCTCACTCGCAACGGCGGCAGCGACTCCACGGGCATCATGTCGATGGTGGCCTGGGCGCGGCAGCGCTATCCGGTCGACCCCGGCCGCATCGTGGTCAGCGGCTTCTCGTCCGGTGCCATGATGACGAACGTGCTGGCCGCCGAATACCCGGACGTGTTCTCCGCCGGAGCGGCGTTCTCCGGAGTGCCCGCCGGCTGCTTCGCGACGACCAACGGTTCGCTGTGGAACAGTCAGTGCGCGGGCGGGAACGTCATCAAGACCGCGCAGCAGTGGGGTGAGCTGGCTCGTGCCATGTACCCCGGCTACACCGGCGGCTATCCCAGAATGCAGCTGTGGCACGGAAACCAGGACACCACCCTGGCGTATCCCAACTACGGCGAAGAGATCAAGCAGTGGACGGCACTTCGCGGGCTGAGCCAGACCCCGTCGTTCACCGACCATCCACAACAGACTTGGACGCGGACCCGATACGGCGACACCGGTACTCGTGCCACGGTCGAAGGAATCAGCATCGCGGGCACCGGTCACACGTTGCCACAGGCCGGGATGCTCGCGTACGCGATCTCCTTCCTGGGTCTCGACGGCGGCGGCGAGACGACCGGTCCGGTGCGCGCGGCGGCGGCCGGCCGATGTCTGGACGTGCCGGGCCTCTCACAGGCGAACGGCACGCAGACGGCGTTGTGGGACTGCAACGGCGGTGCCAATCAGCAGTGGACGGCCACTTCCGGCAAGCAACTGCGGGTATACGGGACCAAGTGCCTCGGCGCCGAGTCCGGCGGGACCGCGCCCGGTACGAAGGCCGTGATCGGCGACTGCGCCGGCGCGGATTCCCAGCAGTGGACGTTCGGCGCGGACGGCGCGATCGTCAATGTCCACTCAGGACTGTGCCTGGCCGCCTCCGGTGGTGGTACGGCCAATGGCACCAAAGTGATCACGTGGAGCTGCGACGGAGGCGCCGCCCAGCGCTGGAGCCGCGGCTGAAATTCTCGGCGCGGGGGAGTCAGGGAAGGGTGGCGACCACGGTGAAACAGGTGTTGTGCAGGAGATAGGAACCGTCGGGACGCCGGTAGGGAGAGATCGATCCGGTGATGGTTTCCGCGACCCTCTCCAGACCGGCGTGGCTGATCGCGGCCGTCGCGGGTCCGGTGGAGAGCAATCCGCGGAGGGCGGTCGTCAGGTCGGGGTACTCCCAGGGGCAGGACAACGTCCGCGCCGGGCCGACGGCCAGGCCGGCGCGCGAGAGCAGCCGCCGCACGGCCGCCGGATCCGTGAGGTGAGCGGCGGGTTCGGCGTGGCGCGGGGCGGGCGGCAGCAGCCCGCCGAGATCGAGGAAGTACGCCATCGCGTCACAGTCCAGGAGCGGTCCCCAGGCGGTGACGGCGATCCGTCCTCCTGGCCGGGTGACCCGGATCGCCTCCGCGACGACCCTGGCCGGGTGCCGCGCGAAGTGCAGGCTGTTGAACGCCGTCACCGCGGTGAATTCCGCGTCGGGGAAGGGAACGTGCTCGATGTCGCCCACCAGGAACGGCCCGGCCGGGTGGCGGGTGCGGGCGATGTCGACCAGTGCGAGGGAGGCGTCCAGGCCGGTGACGCGGGTGTGGTGTGCCGCGGCCAGCCGGGTGAATCCGCCGGCGCCGCAGCCGAGGTCCAGCAACGAATGTGACGACGAAGCCGGCAGCGCGGTCAGCACGGCCTGCCACGCGGGGCGGATCGTTCGCTCCTGGATCTCCGCCCAGTCCCGCGCGTGGCCGCCCCAGCGTTTTCCCTCCGCGAGCGCCGCGTCCTCAGCCACCGGCGACCGCGGTGAAGAACTCGATCCGGTCGTCGTCCCCCAGCGGCATGGTCTCGTCGGGATGGGGGACCAGTTCGCCGTTGAGGAACACGCGGTGCGCCTTCCGCAGGCTTCCGGTGTTGTCGAGCAGGACCCGGCCCATCGAGGGGAACATGCCGGACAGTTCGGCCAGGGCACCGGCGAGCGTGGTGGCTTCGACCGACACCGAACGCTGGTTGTCCGCCGTGCGCAGAAGGATGCCTGTGAACTCGAAGTTCATCCTCGGTCTCCGTTCTCGTGGTTCCGGCCCGCTCGCGCGACGACGCCCGCGCCGAGGTTGGTTTCCAGGATGTCGTTGGTTCCCGCGACGAGCGTGAGCCCGCTGAAGTCGCGCATGTACCGGCCCAGGTGCGGGGTGCCGTAGAAGCCGTAGCCACCCGACACCCGGAACGCCGATTCGAGCACGAAGCGGATCTGCTCGGCCGCGAAATGCTTGGCGGCGGACAGAACCGGGTCGAACACCGGCTCGGCGAGACCGGCGCCGACATGGGTGAGCGCGTGGTAGAGCATCGCCCTGGCCGATTCGATCGCCACGTACATGCGGCCCAGGGTCGCTTCGACGTTCTTGAACCCGGAGACCGGCTCGCCGTAACGGATACTGGTCGACAACCGTGCCGCGCACTCCTCCATGACCCGCTGCGCGCGACCGAGCGGCGCGCAGGTGATCCACAGCCGCTGGTTGCTCAGGAACCGTTGCGCGTGTGTGAGACCGTCGCTGGCCTGGAGTATCCGGTCCGCGGGGAGCAGGACGTCCTGGAAGGTGAGCGCCGCCGCTCCGGCCGTGCGCATCCCCAGCGGTCGCGCCGGGGTCACCTTCACACCCGGGTCGTTCCGCTCGACCAGGCACGCCACCATGTCCCCGCCCTCGTCCAGTGGATAGGTCAGGAAGACGTCACTCATCATCCCGGCCGTCACGTAGGACTTGTAGCCGGACAAGGTGAAGTCGTCGCCTTTGCGCCGCAGTACGGTCCGGAACGACCACGCGTCCGCGTCTTCCGTGTAGGCGATGCCCGCGCCGATGGTTCCCCTGCCGATGGGGACGGCGTACTTCCCGATCAGATCGGTGCGACCGGATTCGTGCGCGAACCGGGCGATGTCTATGGTGTGATTGATGATCATCGGAAGCGCCGAGTCCAGGCATCGGTAGCCGATCTCTTCGAGCACCATGCCCCAGGTCAGGACGTCGACACCTTCGCCGCCGATTTCCGGGTCCAGTGACAGCCCGTGCAGCCCGGCCGCCGCGAGCGCGTCGAGCAGCGCGGCTGGAGGCGGCTGCCTTGCCTCGTCCCGCTCGACCACGGTGCCGCTGACTTCGTCGAGCAAGGTTCCCCACCGGGTGTCGACCAGCTCGGAGATCTCGGCCTGTCGGGCGGAAAGGTCACGCACGGCGTTACCTCCAGCAGCGAGTCAAGGGTCGCTGTCAGTACAGCTTTCGGCCGCTGTGGTGTGCCAGCCGGTTCACGCGTGCTGGATGTTGAACGTGTTGAAGGAGCGCTTGACGTTCAACTTCTTTGTGCTGAACCGGCTATGCGGGGGCTCAAGCGAGTCAATCGCGCGGTCGTAGCGCCGGATGCCCCACGGACACCGGCCCGCCCAGGCATCGGACAACGCAGACGACCACCTCGTCCAGCTCTGGTTCGACATTCTCGACACCGACCCGAATCTCACTCACCATGGCCGTGCCGCCTCCTCGATGAACCGCCGTTCGACCCGCTCGGCAGTGCGCAAGCGGCGAGCAGCGCCGCGATCGTCCACGCGGTCGGCCCCACACCCCACCACGTGGAGAGCGCGCCCGCGGTGACCGCACCGATCGTCTGGGAGCCATAGAGCACGACGATATACAGCGCCACCGCCCGCGACCGCAGGGAAAGGGCCACCGTCGCCTGCAGGAAGCCGTTGTTGACCGTGACCATCGACGCCTGCGCCGCGCCGAACACCAGGCCGGTCGCGAACAACGCCGTCACCGAGCCGAGCAAGGGGAGTGCGGCGAGCGCGAGCGCGGCGAACAGTGCGCACGCGGACCGCAGCAACTGCTCGGGGACGTACCGGCGCAGGTTCGGGTAGGCCACGGCCGAGCAGACCGCGCCGATCCCGAACGCGGCCAACACGAACCCGAGGTCGGCGGCGGAAAGGTGCCGGACTGTCAGGACGTACACCGGGACGATCGCCGACATCGCTTGAGCCAGCGAGAAGAACGCCGCCGCGCGCACGAGCAGTTCGCGGTATCGCGGTGTGGTCCGGAGGAAGGCCGTGGTTTCCCGCAGTGAATCCCGCCATGAGCCCGTGACGTCCGGCGCCACGATTTCCCGGGTCTTCCGGAAACACAGTACGAAACCGGCGAAGGACAGCGCGTTGGCGAGGTAGACCGGGAACCCGCCGACCGCGCCGAACGCGAACCCTCCCGCCGCCGGGCCGAGCGTCCGGGCGAGGTTGAACGACAGGCTGTTCAGCGCCGAGCCATCCTTCACCAGATCCGCCGGTAGTACCGAGGACACTTCCGCGTTCCACGCCGGGTAGGCGGCCGCCCAGCCCGCGTTGAGCGCGAAGGTCAGCACGAGGATCACGACCGGAGTGAGGCCGCCGCACAGCCCGAGCGCGGCGAAGAGGGCCGCCACGAGGGCACTGGTCGCGTTGGCCCAGAACAGGACCGTGCCGCGGCCGATCCGGTCGGCCAGCACACCCGCCGGGAACGACAGGAGCACGGCCGGGAGGGTGGCCGCCGCCAGGAGAAGCGCGTTGATCAGCGGCGACGGCGAAAGGAGCGCGAGCTGCGCGGCGGCCGCGGTGTTGTGCATCCACGTGCCGAAGTTGGACACCGCCGAGACGATCCACAGCTTCCGGTAAGCGGGCACGGCCAGCGGCGGCAGCCCGCGCCACGCGATACGGCTCTCGGACACCACGCCCCCAGTCGATTCGGTTCGGTCCGCCGAGCATCGCCGCTACGATCAAGGTCGTCAATCTTGATCGAATCAATGTGAGATGCTGGCCGCATGACCGATCGGACGTTCACCACGGCGCAGGCCGCCCGTCTGCTCGGGGTGAAGGCGAACACGGTGTACGCCTACGTGAGTCGCGGGCTGCTGAGCAGGACACGGGCCGCCGACGGGCGGACGAGCCGGTTCGACGCCGAGGAGGTCCGGCGCCTGGCGGCGAGGAACCGCCGGGGGACACCGGAATCCGCTCGGATCGAGACGTCGCTCACCGCCATCCGCGACGGCGCGCTGTACTACCGGGGGTGGAACGCCGCCGAACTCGCGGGTACGAACACGTTCGAGGCCGTCGCGAATCTACTGTGGACAGGCGTGCTGGACGAGGAAGCGGCATTCGTGGCGTCCGCGTCCGTGCGCGAACTCGCGTGCGCGGTGATCCGGCCTCTCGTGGGGCAAGCGCGACCGGTGGACCTGCTGCCGGTGATCGTCGGAGCGGCCGCCACGGCGGATCCGCTGCGCTACGACGTGGATCCGGCGATCGTGGTGGCCACCGGACGTGCCCTGCTCGCGGTGATGGTCGACGCCCTGCCCTCGTCCGGGCACGCCGGCCCGACCGACCCCCTCGGGGTGCGCCTGTGGTCGGCGCTGACCACGAGGGAGCCGGACGAGGACGGGATCCGCGCGCTCGGCGCCGCTCTGGTGCTGCTGGCCGACCACGATCTCGCGGCGTCGACGATGGCTGTCCGCACGGCCGCGTCCACCCGGGCCCATCCCTACGCGGTGGTCGCCACCGGGCTCGGTGCCATGGATGGCCCGGCGCACGGCGCGGCCGCGGAAGCGGTGCGCCGCTTTCTGCGTTCGGCGGCCGAACTGGCCGATCCGATGGCCGCCGTCGCCGACCGCGTCCACGACACAGGGCGCGTGCCGGGGTTCGGCGAACCTCGCTATCCCGAGGGTGACCCGCGCGCGGCGAAGCTGCTCGAACTGGTCCATGTCCCAGGCCCGATCCGGTCCATGGTGGATGACCTGATGGTCGCGCGGCCCGGCATGCGGCCGAACGTCGACCTCGCGCTCGCGGTGCTCGCCGAGACCTACGACATGGTGCCGGGCGCGGGCGAGACGATCGGCGCGATCGGGCGGACCGCGGGGTGGCTGGCGCACGCGCTGGAGGAATACCGCGAGCGACCGAACCGATTCCGCCCTCAGGGGTTCTACACGGGGAGCTGACATCCGCCGGAATCAGCGCTTCGGGGAGGTGTCTTCGCGCCTGCCGTGCAGCAAGACCGGCAGCACACGGTGTCCATTGGAAATAAAGGACTCCAGATGCCGCAGTTCCGCCGGGGAGGTCGCGAGTGTCAGATCCGGGAAACGTTCGAACAGGGCAGGCAGCGCGATCGCCGCCTCCATCCGCGCCAGCGGGGCGCCGAGACAGTGGTGCACTCCGTGGCCGAACGCGAGATGTGATTTGTCGGCGCGGGTGACGTCGAACGCGTCGGCGTCCGTCCCGTGCAGCGCCGGATCCCGGCCGGCGGCGGCGTAACCCGCAAGGATCGCCTCGCCTTTCCGGATGACCACATCGGCGACGTGGATGTCGTCGACGGCGTAGCGCAGCGGCAGATGCGCCACCGGTGCCTGCCACCGCAGCGTCTCCTCGATCGCGTCCGGCCAAGACACCCGGCCGGCCCGGATCTCGGCGAGTTGCTCCGGATGGGTGAGCAGTGCGGTGATGGCCTGGTCGAGAAGGTTCACGGTGGTTTCGTGACCGGCCGAGATGAACAGGATCAGGGTGTCGATCAGTTCGGTCTCGTCCAGCCGGGCGCCGTCGTCCTGGGTCTGCGCGGCGATGAGTGCGGTGGTGAGGTCTTCGCCGGGGTTCGCGCGCTTGGCGGCGACGAGGTCGGTGAAGATCGAGTGGATGTCCTGGTACGCGGCCAGCATCGCCGCCTGGCTCGCCGAGGTCTGGAAAAAGACGTCGACGGACTCGCGTAGCCTGCCGCGGGCCGAGTCCGGGACGCCGAACAGTTGGCAGATCACCTCGATGGGCACCGGATAGGCGAAGCTCTCCCGCAGGTCGACGGGTTCGCCCGCGGGTTCGGCCGCGAGCTTCTCCAGCAGGTCGGAGACGATCGCGGTGATCCAGGGCCGCAGCATCGCGATCCGGCGCGCGGTGAACGCCTGCGCGACGAGCGAGCGCAGCCGTCTGTGGTCGGCGCCGTAAGCGGTGAACATGTTCCGCACCGAAACCCATACCAGCAACGGCCAATCCGCGCTGATGTCGGCGAACGCGGGCCAATGTCGCCGGGCGTCCTTCGACACCCGCGGATCGTTGAGCAGACCGCGCAGCACTTCGTAGCTCGTCACTGACCAGGCCACGACACCGCCTGGCAGTTCCACCTGGGTGAGCGGGCCGCGCTCGCGCAGCCGTTCGTTCTCTGCGTGGATGTCGTGGCCGTTCGGGTCCAGCACCAGCGGACGCGTCACCGGGGGTCATCCTTTCGGCGGGGACAGAAGTGATCCCAGCCTGTCAGCAAAGACCGTCGCCGGGGTACCGGCCAACCGGTGACGAGCCGGTCTTGACCCGACCGCGGTCGGTGAGATCGCGGGCGTGCTCAATCACCGATCGGCGTAGGCGAAATGCCGTAATGAGGTTCGAGAATTTGGTCCATCAATGGATACTGCTCGATTCGAAGTATGATGCGCGAGAGTGAACCGTCTCGACAGTGGGACAAGTCATGGCGGACGATCGGATGCGCGCGGCACCCTGCAGGAAAAGCCTTTGTCGCGCTCAGTTCCCCCGTTTCCGTCAATTGGCGAAAAGGAAACCCATGCATGACGATGATGAGCCGGTGGGCCGGGTGCTCGGTAGGCGGCAGGCGTTGATCCTGCTCGGCGCCGCCGGTGCGACACTCGCCGTCGCGGGCTCCACCACGGCGAGCGCGACCACCTCCACCTCGGGCGCGCCCGAGGTGTGCGCGCTGGATTGTGTGGTCAAGCCAGAGCAGATGGAGGGTCCGTACTTCGTCGACGAGCGGCTCAACCGCTCCGATATCCGCAGTGAGCCTGCCACCGGACAACTGGTTCCCGGCACTGCGCTGGTCATCAATTTCACTGTTCAGCAAATTCGGCAGCAGCAGTGCACGCCACTGCCGGGAGCGATGATCGACCTCTGGCAGTGCGACGCGTTCGGGCTGTACTCCGACATTCCGTCTCAGGGAAGTTCCGGCCGCCGTTTCCTGCGCGGTTACCAGAACACCGACCAAGCCGGGACAGCCCGGTTCACCACCATTCTGCCGGGCTGGTATTCGGGACGTACGCTGCATATCCACGTCAAGATACGCACCGTCGGAACGAACGGCAGACCGTACGAGTTCACCTCGCAGCTCTACTTCACGCCCGAGTTCGGCGCGGCCTATCTGCGGACCGAACCGTACCGGCGGAAAGGACCGGCCGACACGACCAACAACCGGGACTCGATCTATCGCAACGGCGGCTCCCAAATGCTGCTGCGTCCGGTGCAGGCCGGGAACGGCTACACGGCGGACTTCGCGATCGGTCTCGACCTGTCGAACACTCAGGTCGGCAGGCCCGACTAGAGCCGTCAGGACCCTCAGCCGCGGCGGGCCGGACAGGGCCGCCGCGGCCGAGGCGAGACTGCTGGAAGCCGGATTCGTGCCATCGGGGGAGCGGGCCAGGACCGCGTCGTCGTTGAGTGGTACTCCGACCCCCAGGCTGGACCACGCGAGTCGCAGAAATTGGCTACCTGCCCCATCGCGCAATGATCTTTGCTAGCGTCCGGAAACCGACTTGAGGAGACTGGGCGATGACAGGAGAAGTTGGGCGACGGGCGGCCTTCGGGATGGCGGCGACCGCCGGCGGCGCGTTACTGGCAGGGGGCACCGCGGCCGCGGCGGAGTCCACTGTGGACTCCACAGTGGACGGCAAGCATCAGGTGAGCCCTTCGTTCACCGTGGTGGACAAGCGAGGGCGGCAGCGGTTCCTGCTCGACAGTCGTAAGCCGCCGCTGATCATCGACGGCCAGACCTACCCGCCCGAGCGGCGCTCCGGACCGGAGAACGGCTCCTATCTGATCTTCAACGACGAGACCGGCGACGAAAAGGGTGGCCTGCTCGTCCACCCCAACGGCGGCCACATCGCCTTCGACTATCCGCACGCGGTGGACGGGATCAATCTCAGCCTGTCCGCGAAGGACAGCGTGGGTGGCGCGGGCCTGACCATCAACGGCATTCCGGATCCCGATGCGGGACCCGGCGTCCGTGCCACGCCACGCGCGCTCTTCGGCTGCCACACCAACTTCGGCGCGCAGCTGGCGTTGTGCGATTCCCAGGGACGGCCGCGGATCGTGCTCCAGGTCGACGAGAACGACCGGCCGACCATCAAAATCCTGGACGGGGACGGCAAAACGGTCAACGAACTGGCCTAGGCCGTGTCCTGCAAGTCATGTTCGCGGTCTCCGCGCCCAGGCGGCCCCTGACGGCACGGGTGGATGCGGCCGAGTACGACCCGGTACGAGGCCGATCCGCCCGCACCGTCAGGAACCACCTGGATCACGAAGCCCATCGAACAGACTTGCAGGACACGGCCTAGTGCTCCGGTTCGGGCGATGGGTCGATTCCAGGCCTCAGTGCCGGACGCGGACGACGAGCTTGCCGGTGGCCCGATCGTGTTCCATGTCGTCATGGGCCTGCGGCACTTGCTCGAGGCCGTCGTAGACGCGATCCACGGGGAACGCCAGCTCGCCGGCCGCGATCGCGTCGAGGATCTCCTGGAGCGCCTCGCGAGGCAGGTCGGTGGCGTCACCGAAGTAGCCCGACAGGCGCACACCCTTCGGCAGGTACTCGTTCGGGGAGAACTCCCGCACCGTCCACTGGTTGGACAGGCTGCCGCCGAAGCAGCCCGTGCCGTGCACACGCACCGCGCGCAGAGTGTCGGGCAGGGTCGGCGTGCCGACGAGATCAAGGGCGGCGTCGACCCCCTCTGGGTACAGCTCGCGCACGGCCGGCGCGACCTCGCCGGTGTCGAGCAGGGGATGGTGGACGCCGTGCTCCTTCAGCAGTGCGAGGCGTTCGGGCCGCCGGGTGGTGGACAGGACCGTGACGCCGCGCCACGCGGCCAGCGCGGCGGCGGCCAGGCCTACCGAGGAGGTTCCGCCGCGGATGAGCACGGTCTGACCGGGCTTGAGGTCCAGGCCGACGGTGAGCGAGCCGTAGGCGGTCTGGACCATCTCCGGCAGGGCGCCCAGTATCTCCCAAGGCAGGTCGGTGTCGACGGGGATGACCTGCGACAGCGGCACCGAGGTGTACTCGGCATAGCCGCCGTCGTAGGTGCGCCCCATGTTGCCCATCATCGCCACGACCCGCTGCCCGAGAGCCAGCCCGCTGCCCTCTGGGGCCGCGTCGACGGTGCCGGCGGCCTCGATACCCGGCACCCTGGGAAAGCTGACCCCTTCGCCCAGTCCCAGCCGGAGCTTGAGTTCCGAGCGGTTGAGCCCGAACGCCTCGACGCGGATGCGCACCCAGCCGTCCCGCTCGGGCGGGAGCGGGAGCGTGGTCAGCCGAAGGTTGTCCACAGGGCCGGGGGCGGAGAGCCGGACGGCGCGCATGGTGGTCGGCGAGGACATCATGGACTTGCCTCTTCCAGGGTAGGAGCGGCCAACGGCGGCCTCAACCTGCGGCCACCGCGGGTTTATTCCCGGCTCGTCCTGGACAACCGGTCCAATGCCGACCGGCTCTCATCGTCGGCGGCGCGGTAGATCACCAACGCTGGTCCGGATCTTGAAGTGACAAACCGACCGCGCGCCCACCGTCGTACTCGCGATGAGTGTTCGCCGGACGGTCAGGCCGGCCCGGCAGGCGGACGCCGTGGGAACTGCCGCCGCCGGGGCCGACCGGGTCGTGGAGGTCAGGTGAAGATGACGTCCGAGCAGGTGTAGAAGGCCTCGCCGGAGTCGGGCCAGTGACGTTGCCAGATCGAGTAGATCAGGTGCCTGCCGGTGCGTCCGCCGGGCAGGTTCGCCCGGAGCTGGTAGGCGTTGCCTGCGACCGGCGGGTTGTCCTGTTTGTAGAACGGGGTGTCTTCCAGGTCGGACCACTTGAGCGGCTTCGTCAGGTCGTAGCCCGGCTTGGTGACGTACAGCTCGAAGGTGCCCGGGTGCGCGGCTGTCCGCTGATACTTGAAGGTGTACGGGCCGCTGCCCGGCATCGTGGTCGCCGGCCAGTCGTTGCGGGCCAGGTCGAGACCCTTGTACTTGCTCCGGCCGGCGCTGCACAGCTTGCCGTCCGGGATGATCTCGCGACTGCGGCCGCCGGCGTCTGCGATGTTGACCTCGTCCCAGTCGTAGATCGGCCAGCTGTCGCCCACCGCGATGGCGGCCTTGCAGGCGGCGGAGCGCGGGTTCTCCGGACCTTCCTGGAAACATTGCATGATCCGGCTGATCGGATTGCTCATCGAGCCGTGCGCGAGGGCGGGGACGGCGGTGAACACCGAGACCGTGCCGAGTACGGCGGTCAGTATCGCGATTTTGACGGTGGAGCGGGAAATTCTCATCGCGGAAGTCCTCTCCTGAGAGGTCTAGACCACACTCAAGGTAGGCCTGCCATCGCACCGGCGTGTAGGCCCGAAAGTCGGACGTGGGCGATTTCGCCGACTCCGGCGCGGTCACGATGTGATCGTTCCCGTGGCGTTCGCCCGGACCTGGTAGGTCCCCTGAGTGCTGGCGACAACCTCGCCGGCGCTATCGGTGATCGTCGCGTCGAGCACGAACTCGGCCTTGCCGTGGTGATCCGCCTCGCGCCGCAGCCGGGCGATCGTGTCCGCATCGAGGGATGCTTCGGCCCGCACATCGGTGGTGGCCGGACGTCGGTAACGGATCCGAACGTCCTTCACCGTCGGGTAGAACCGCTCGATATCGAAGCTTGCGACGAACAACGCGCCGCCCAGCATCTCGGCCAAACCGAACAGGGTTCCGGCGTACATCGTGCCGAGGTGGTTGACGTTTCCCGTCAGCGGAGCCGCACCGATCACGTGCCCTGGCCGCAAGTCGACAACTCGAATTCCCAACGAGTACATCGGCGCGACGCCATGTTCGATCACGGCATTCATGAATCCCGCCAGATCGTCGGCCGCCACCATCATCACTCCTCACCAACAAATCAGCCGACCCGGCCGGGTCGGGTGCTGAAACTCGGATAGCCGTAGCCGACGAAGAACTGCGGCTTCGACAGCCAGATCCACTTCCGCTCCACCTCGCGGCCCCCGGGCCCGCGGTGATCGGTGCGCTCTTGGTTTCTCGTTCGGATGTCAGCGGCCGGTCATCGCTCGCCATCGCCTCCGCATGTCACGAGTTCCGGCGGCGCGCATGAATCTGGCGAACAGTTCCGCGTTGCCGCGCTTGTAGGGGAACCAATGCGGGGTAAGGGGCAGGGCGAACCGGTCGGACAGCACTGCCTGGCTGCGGCAGTACTTGCGGATGCCGTCCGGTCCACCGTTGCGGGCGCCGAGCCCGGAGGCCTTCCAGCCGCCGTGCGGCAGGGGCAGCGCGAGCAGGTTGACGATGACGTCGTTGACGTTCACCGCGCCCACTTCGAGCCGCCGCGCCTGGCGGCGGGCCAAGGCCCGGTCACGGGTCCAGATGCTCGCCGACAGCCCGTAGGGCGAGTCGTTGGCCAACCGGATCGCCTCATCGGCGTCCTTGGCCTTCATGATCGGCAGCAGCGGCCCGAAGGTCTCCGCTCGCATGCAGGTCATCGAGTGGTCGACGTCCACGAGGACGGTCGGTTCGTAGTAGTGCCCGCCCCGCCGCGACCCACCGATCAGCACGCGAGCGCCGCGCTCGCGGGCGTCGGCGACATGCTCGGCGACGATCTCCGTCTGCTGCGCGACCGACATGGCGCCGACGTCGATGCCGTAGCCGGGGGTGACCGGGCCGTGGCGCAACCGCCCGACCTCGGCGACAACGGCGTTGACGAACCGGTCATGGACCTCGGCGACCACATAGACCCGCTCGACCGACACGCAAGTCTGGCCGGCGTTGTACAGCGCACCGAACACCGCTCCCCGGGCCGCTCGCTCGATGTCGGCGTCGGCCAGCACGATCATCGCGTCCTTGCCGCCGAGTTCCAGGCCGCACGGGATCAGCCGCGCCCCGGCGCGCTCGGCGATGCGGCGGCCGGTGCGCTCGGAGCCGGTGAACTGGACGAAGTCGACCTCATCGACCAACGCCGCGCCGGTCTCTCCCGCCCCGGTCACGCAGGCGAAGATGTCCGGGGCGCCGATCTCGCGCCACCCGGCCACGGCGGCCTGGGTGGCCAGCGGGGTGAACTCCGACGGCTTGATCGCCACGGCTGCGCCCGCGATCAGCGCGGGCAGCGCGTCCATCATGGCCAGCGCGAGCGGGAAGTTCCACGGTGAGATCACCCCGACCACCGGGTAGGGGCGCAGCAACCGTTCCTGCCGCTTGTTCGCGACCAGTACCGACGCCGGGCGGGGGCGTTCGGCCGCGAGGAAGCGGGCGGCGTGCTTGGTGTAGTAGTTGATCACGTGGACCGGGTAGGCGGGTTCGGCGCGGGACTCCGGCCACGCTTTGCCCGTCTCCTCCTGCAGCAGCCGGGCCAGGTCGTCGGCGTGGTCGAGCAGCCAGTCGCGGTAGCGGTAAAGCCAGTGAGAGCGCTCGGCGACCCCGAGGGCTTCCCACTCCGGTTGCGCCGCACGCAGGTTCGCGACGATGCGCGCCACTGTCGCCGCGTCGGCGTTGCCGACCGACGCGAGCAGTCTGTCGTCGACGGGTGATCGCACGTCGATCCCGGTTGTTTCCACGGCTACGACGGTAGGAGCGGGTGGATGGGCATCCCATGGCCGTGCCGACCAGATGATTGGCCGAAACGCTCAGGTGTTCTGGTGTTGGTATGCGCCGGGCGGGCTGCCGGTCCAGCGCCGGAAGGCCCGGGAGAAGGTGCTGGGCTCGGAGAACCCGAGCCGTCGTGAGAGGGCCTGCACCGTCTCCTGCCCGCGGACCAGGCCGGCGATGGCGGCGTCGCGCAGGACCTCCTCGCGGATCTCCCGCGCGGAAGTTCCCTCCTCGCGGAGTCGTCGGCGCAGCGTCTGCGGGCTCATCGCCAGCTCGGTGGCGATCTCCTCGACGCGGGCCGGCTCACCGCCGAGGTCGCGGGCCATCCGCGCGCGGACCTGCTCGGTGAGCGTGGTGCTGCATCCGGCATCGGTGAGGATGCGGGTCGCCGAGTCACGCAGGTACTCGTCGAGCTCGTCGGAGCCGCGCATGATCGGCGCCGCGAGCCATTTGGCGTCGAAAACCAGGCCCGGTCGCACCGCGCCGAACATCGCAGGCGCGCCGAAAATCAGGTCGTAGTCGTCGATATCCGGCTGCCGTCGGTAGGGCACCTCGACGCGGTGCAGCGGCAGGCGCTCACCGATCGCCCAGCCGATGAACCGGTGGGCGATCGCGAGCATGGTGTCGATCAGCAGCGGAATGGGATCTTCGACGGCCCGGATGTCGCAGGTGAACCTTGCCAGGTCACCGTCGACCGTCACCACCAGCGGCGGGAACCCCGGGACCGCCCGACGGAACGCCTGGCCTCGCCGCAGCATCCCGCCGAGATCCGGTGCGGTGATCATGGTGTGCCCGAGCAGGTGCCCGGCGCCGCGCGGCACCGGCGCGAGCCCGAAGCCGAGCAGATCGTCGTCGGTGGCGCGCCACAGCCCCTTGATCACGGAGCCCAGCTGCGCGGCGGTGACTCGGGAGCGGCCCTCGGCGAGCAGGTCTGGCGAGATCCCGGCGGCGGCAAGCAGGGCGTTGACATCCCAGCCGCGCCGCATGGCCAGCGCGACGATCTGTTGTACGCGCTGAATCGGGACGGTATGGCCGGTCGTCACCGACACGTCGTGCATGGAATGGAGGTTAGTCCCCGGTCCGCGGCTTCAGCGACCGCAGACGTGAGCGGTTCGGCCAAGAGCGCGAGTGATTCGGCCATCGTCAGGCGACCGGTGCGGTTCATACCTTCACTGCATGTCCGATGAAGCGCAGGAGGTCACCGTGGCCGACAACGAGGGTTACCACCTCGACCGCCTCGACGTGTGGGGTGAGGAGCAGGAGTTCGTGGTCGAGGCCGAGCGCACCATCGCGTATGCGAAGGCCACCAACGACCCCATCGCTCAGCACCTGGACGGCACCTACGCGCCGCCGGTGTTCGCGATCGTGCCGGCGATGGTCATGATGGCCGACGCCACCATGTCCGTGGTGCCCGACGAGCTGATGCTGCGCATCCTGCACGGCGAGCAGGACTTCCGGCTGCACCGGCCGATCGTGCCGGGCGAGACGCTGGTGGTGCGGGCCAAGCCGGTCGGCATCCAGGGCAAGGAATCCGGCGTCGTGGTCACCACGCTGATCGAGACCCGCAGCAGCACCCACGGCGACCTGGTGAACGAGCAGTACTTCATCGGCTTCTTCCGCGGTGGCGAGTTCGAGGGCAGCGTCGGCGTCCCCGCGCCGGAGCACGCCTTCCCCGCCGAACTGCGCGAGCGCGAGCCGGACTTCGTCGCGGAGCAGCGGTTCGACGAGGACCAGACCTTCCGCTACGCCGAGCCGGCCGGTGACCCGATGCCGATCCACACCGACGACGAGTTCGCCCGGCAGATGGGCCTGCCCGGGATCATCATCCACGGCCTGTGCACCATCGCGTTCATCTCGCACGCGCTGATCACCGAGATCAGCCCGGACGACCCGACGCGGCTCAAGCGGCTCGCGGTGCGGCTGACCAAGCCGGGCCTGCCGAAGGAAACCATCACCACCAGCGTGTGGTCGGCAGGCGACGGCGCCTACGCGTTCGAGACGGCCGGTGACGAGAACCCCGGCAAGTTCCTGATCACCGACGGCCGCGCCGAGTTCGCGTAAACCAGCAGAGGAGCGTTTCTCATGAGCAACAAGGTTTTCGTGGTCGGCGTCGGCATGACGAAGTTCGAGAAGCCGGGTCGCCGGGAGGGCTGGGACTATCCGGCCATGGCCAAAGAGGCCGGCACCAAGGCTCTCGAGGACGCCGGTATCGACTACGCCAAGGTCCAGGAGGCCGCGGCGGGCTACTGCTACGGCGACTCCACCAGCGGTCAGCGCGCCGTCTACGAGCTGGGCCTGACCGGCATCCCGATCGTCAACGTGAACAACAACTGCTCCACCGGTTCCACCGCGCTGTACCTCGCGGCCCGGGGCGTGCGCAGCGGCGAAGCCGACTGCGCGCTGGCCATCGGCTTCGAGAAGATGCAGTCCGGCTCGCTGGAATCCGGCTGGTCCGACCGGGAACAGCCGCTGATGCGCCATCTCGAGGCGCTGGCCCAGTTGCGCGAGTTCGCGATGCCGGTGGCGCCGTGGATGTTCGGCGCGGCGGGTGCGGAGCACATGGACGTCTACGGCTCCACCCCCGAGCACTATGCCAAGATCGCCGAGAAGAACCACCGGCACTCGGCCGACAACCCGTACGCGCAGTTCCAGGACGTGTACACGCTGGACGAGATCCGCAGCGCGAAGATGGTGTACGAGCCGCTGGGCATGACCCGGCTGATGTGCTCGCCCACCTCGGACGGCTCGGCCGCGGCCGTGCTGGCCAGTGAGCGGTTCGTCGAGGAGCACGGGCTGGGCGACCGCGCGGTCGAGATCGTCGGGCAGGCCGTGGTCACCGACCTGCCCTCGACGTTCGAGGCCAAGACGGCCCGTGCCCTCGTCGGCGTCGACATGACCGCCGCCGCCGCCGAGAAGGTGTACGCCCAGGCCGGGATCGGCGCTGAAGACATCGACGTGATCGAGCTGCACGACTGCTTCGCCCCCAACGAGCTGCTCACCTACGAGGCGCTCGGCCTCGCACCGGTGGGCGAGGGGCACAAGCTCGTCGACAACGGCGACACCACCTACGGCGGCCGCTGGGTCGTCAACCCATCTGGCGGGCTGATCTCCAAGGGACACCCGCTCGGTGCCACCGGCCTGGCCCAGTGCGCCGAAATGACCTGGCAGCTCCGCGGCGAGGCCGAGGGCCGTCAGGTCGAGGGCGCGCGGATCGCGCTCGCGCACAACATCGGCCTCGGCGGGGCGTCGTTCGTCACCGCCTACCGGCCCGCCAACCGCTGAAAACCACGACACCAAGGAGAAATGAACATGGCCGAGGCACACGTTTCGAAGGAGTTCGGCGTCTCGCAGGAAAAGCTGTGGGCGGTCATCTCCGACCCGAAGCGCTTCGAGGAGTGGCTGACGGTGCACACCAAGTGGAAGGAAGAGCCGCCCACCGAGCTGGCCAAGGGTGCCACGATGGCCGAGGTCCTGACCATCATGGGCATGGCCAACACGATCACCTTCACCGTCGAAGAGTTCGACGCGCCGAACACCACCCGCTTCTCCGGCAACGGCATGGCCGGCGCGAAGATCACCTTCACCCTCTCCGTCGAGGCCAACGGCGCGGACGCCTCCGTGGCCAAGATCGACGCGGAGTTCATCAGCCAGATGATGGTCGGCGCGATCGGTGGCGCCATCGAGCGGGCCACCACCAAGGAGCTCACCGCCTCGCTGGACAACCTCGGGAAGCTGGTGGCCTGACATGGGCATGCTGGATGGACGGGTCGCCGTCATCACCGGAGCGGGCCGCGGCATCGGCCGCGAGCATGCCCTGCTGTTCGCCAAGGAGGGTGCCGCGGTCGTGGTCAACGACCTCGGCGGCGGCAACGACGGCAGCGGTTCGGACGCCGGTCCGGCCCAGGAGGTGGCCGACGAGATCGTCGCCGCCGGTGGCCGGGCCGCGGCCAACACCGGCAACGTCGCCACCTGGGACGGCGCGAAGGCGCTCATCGACCAGGCGGTCGCGGAGTTCGGCGGGCTGGACGTCGTGGTGAACAACGCGGGCATCCTGCGCGACGCGTTCGTCGCCGGGATGGACGAGACCCAGTGGGACTCGGTCATCGCTGTCCACCTGAAGGGCCACTTCGCCGTGCTGCACCACGCGTCGGCGTACTGGAAGGAGCAGACCAAGGCGGGCAAGCCGGTCTCCGCATCGGTGATCAACACCGCTTCGGCGTCGGGCACCTTCATGCCCAACGCGGGCCAGGCCAACTATGGCGCGGCCAAGGCAGGCATCGCGGCCCTCACCGAGGTCGCGGCACTGGAGCTGGAGCGCTACGGGGTGCGGGTCAACGCCATCGCGCCGGTCGCGCGTACCCGGCTCACCCTGGCCACCCCGGGTATGGGCGCGATCTTCGCCGAAGAGGTGCCCGAGGGCGAGTTCGACGCCTTCTCCCCGGCCAACATCGCCCCGATCGTGGCGTACCTGGCCGGCGCGGACTGCCCGCTCACCGGCAAGGTGCTGGCCGTGCAGGGGGGCGCGATCTCGCTGCTGCAGGGCTGGACGTCCAAGGACCTGGTGGAGACCGACGGTCCGTGGGAGCTGGAGAAGCTGCCAGGGCTGTTCGACCAGTGGGCGTCGGCGTGAGCAGGGACAAGACCGCGACGGTCCGCGGCAAGGTCGTCGTCGTCACCGGCGGTGCACGCGGTATCGGTCTCGCGACCGCTACGGCGCTGCACCGCCTCGGTGCCCGCGTCGCCATCGGTGACGTCAACGAGAACGCCGCGAAGGCAGCGGGCGAGCAGACCGGGTTCGAGGTCGCCGGGAAGCTGGACGTCACCGGACGGGAGTCGTTCGAGGCGTTCCTCCGCGACGTCGAGAACCGCATCGGACCGGTCGACGTGCTGATCAACAACGCCGGAATCATGCCGGTCGGCTTGGTGGCCGAAGAGTCCGACGAGGTGACCAGGCGCATCCTGGACATCAACGTCTACGGCGTGATCCTCGGGACCAAGCTCGCACTCGAGCGCATGCTCCCTCGGCGCAGCGGGCATGTCATCAACATCGCGTCCCTGGCCGGTGAGACGTACGCACCCGGGGTGGCCACCTACTGCGGCAGCAAGTACGCCGTCATCGGGTTCACCGACGCGGTCCGGGTCGAGAACCGCGGCAACGGCGTCGACTTCTCCCTGGTGCTGCCCTCGTTCGTCAACACCGAGCTCACCGCGGGCACCAAGGGGATCTCCGGGTTCCGGGCGGCCGAGCCGGCGGAGATCGCCGCGGCCATCGTCCGGCTGATCGGCAAGCCGCGTGCGGTCGTGCGGGTGACCTGGCAGACCGGGGCGCTGCTCGGGTCGCAGAAGTTCCTGCCCCGCCGTGTCTCGGAGGCCGCCGCGCGGCTGCTCGGCGGCGACCACCTGTTCACCGACGACGTCGACCCCGAGCAGCGCCGGGCCTACGAGGAGCGCGCTCGCGGCAACTGACGTCCCGCTCCCCACCCTCATTCACCAAAGGAGCCCCGCGATGCCTCGTGCGGTATCAACCCCCCGAACCCTGTGTGAGGCATTCCAGACGGTCGCGGCGCTGGACCCGGACGCGGTCGCTCTGCGCGATCTCGGCGGCGATGTGGCGATCACCTGGCGGCAGTATCGGGACCGGGTGCGCTCCATCGCCGCCGGGCTGGCGGGCCTGGGTATCGGCCGGGGCGACACCGTCGCGTTGATGCTGACCAACCGGCCCGAGTTCCACCTGTGTGACACCGCCACGCTGCATTTGGGCGCGACGCCGTTCTCGGTCTACAACACGAATCCGGCGCAGGCGCTGGCCTACCAGTTCGACAACGCCGACAACCGCGTCGTGATCTGCGAGCGGCAGTTCCTGCCCGTCATCCGCGAGGCCGTCCAGCAGGGCGGCAAGGTCGAACACGTCGTGTGTGTCGACGGGGACACGTTGTCGCTGGAGCAACTGGAAGCCGCGCCGGCCCCGGAGTTCGACTTCGAGGCGGCCTGGCGTGCGGTCCAGCCGCACGACCTGCTCACCCTCGTCTACACCTCCGGGACCACCGGACCGCCCAAGGGCGTCGAACTCACCCACGCAAACTTCCTTGAGAACGCACGGATCCTCGTCGACTTCGGCGTCCGCGATCAACCCCACCGGATGATCTCCTACCTGCCGGACGCGCACGCGGCCAACCGCTGGTTCAGCCATTACGCCCAGTTGCTGTACGGCGGGCAGATCACCACCGTCGCCGACCCCAAGAGGGTGCTGGACGCACTCACTCAGGTCCGGCCCACCTACTTCCTCGGCGTGCCGCGCGTCTGGGTCAAGATCAAGTCCGGACTGCAAACCGCCCTCGCCCAGCAGGACCCGGTCAAGCGCAGGCTCGCCGAATGGGCGATCGGCACCGGACGGGCCCGTGCACGGGCCCAGTCCGACGCCCGCGAGCAGCATCCGCTGGCCCGGCTGCGGTACGCGGTGGCCGACCGGCTGGTACTGGCGCGGGTCCGGCAGCGACTCGGCCTGGACCAGATCGTCGCCGCGGTCAGCGGTGCCGCGCCCATCCCGCGCGAGGTGCACGAGTTCATCCTCGGCCTCGGCATCCCGCTGTCCGAGGGCTGGGGAATGTCCGAATGCACCGCGGCGGTCACGGTGAACCCGCTGCACCGCATCAAAATCGGCACCGTCGGCCTTCCGGTGCCCGGCGCTCGGATCACCCTGGCCGACGACGGCGAGGTTCTCGCGCGCGGCCCGATGGTCATGCGCGGTTACCGCAAGGACCCGGCCAGGACCGCCGAGGCCATCGACGCCGACGGCTGGCTGCACACCGGCGACGTCGGCGAGTTCGATTCCGACGGCTATCTGAGGATCGTCGACCGCAAGAAAGAGCTCATCATCAACGCGGCGGGCAAGAACATGTCACCGACGAACATCGAGAACGCCGTTCTCGCGAACTGCCCGCTGGTGAGCACGGTCGCGGTCATCGGCGAACAGCGCCCGTACAACACGATGCTGATCTGTCTCGATCCCGACGCCGCGTCGATCTTTGCCGACCGGCATGAACTGCCGGCCGACCTCGCGACGCTGGCCGAGAGCCCGCGGCTGGTGGCGGCCGTTCAAGCCGGGGTGGACGCCGCCAACGCCACCCTGTCCCGGGTCGAGCAGATCAAGAAGTTCACCGTCCTGCCCGAGGTCTGGCAACCGGGCAGCGCACTCCTGACCCCGACCGGCAAGCTCAAGCGCGCGCCGATCGCCACCCACTACGCCCAGACGATCGAGGCCATGTACTGACCCGGACCCACAGCACCCGACCATGATCGGCCGCTCAGCACGAATGCCGCGTGCGCTCCGGACCTGAAAATGTTGTCAGGCTGTCGCGTAGCCGCGTAGTGCGGGTTCGGCGAATACGAAGGGGGCCGCGAGCAGGTCGTCGATGATCGTCCGCACCACGGGCAGGAGCCGGGACAGGGCGTCGGAGTCGATGCCGTCGAAGAACAGTCGCGAGCAGCTTGTCGAGCCGGCGCGGTCAAGGCTGGCCGGACCCGCGTGTGTGAGGGCGTCGTCGACCAATGCGAAGCCGGCGGCGTCGGCAACCTCACCGAGATGTCCGACGATGCGGCCCGGGCAGAGATCCTGGATCAACAGGTTGGTGGCGCCAGGCAGCTTGGTGCTGGCGGGTGCGGGCTGGACGAGTTCGTCGGTGATGGATCCGATCGAGGTAACCGATGGTCCTGGGGCGATCGGCGCACGGGTGACCGCGGCCGACCAAGCGGAGCCGACCCTGCCCTGCCAGGCGACGGGCGGGCATACGCCGAACACACAGATGAGTTTGTTGAGCACCTGTGAGCCCTGGTAGGGCGAGCCGAGCGAGATCGCGTCATCGACGGCGCCGGACAGGTCCGGCCAGAACCGCAGTGCCCAGGCGTTGAGCAGCCCACCCTGGCTGTGCCCGATGATCGAGATCTTGCGGCCGCTGGTGGCGTGCATGTACCGGATCGCGTTGACCACGTACTCCACGGTGATCTGCATGTCCTGTACGCCGCCGCCGGGCAGCGTCACCGTGCACACCGGGTGTCCCTGGCTGCGCAACACTTTCTGATAGCCCCAGCTGTAGACCTGCCGGGGTGTCTCGAATGTGCCGGGCGTCAGCAGGATGGGTGTCTTGTTCGCATCGGCCAGATCGTCCGAGCACGACAGCGCCGCTTGGAGGATCGTCTGCGGCGTCCGCAACGCAGGCCCTTGGTAACTCTCCGCCTCCACCGTGGCGGCGTCCGCAGTCGCCGGCAATACGGTCAGCATCACCAATATTCCTGCGAGACAACAAACTAGGCGTCGAACCGATCCAGTCACTAGCGCCTCCTTGCGCATTTGAGTCACCGGCCACGGTGAAGTCGTGCAGACGAACCTAAGAAAAGCCCCCGCGGTTGCCCAGGTGAGTTACGGCCGGAATCTTGTGAGTTCCGGACACGGTCCGTACGGTGCGCCCCATGGGGCAGTGGGACATTCCTCGGTCGGCGGTCGCCGCGCGGCAACTGATCGCGACCGGCGTGGCCGGAGGACTCAGCGTGCGGGACTGTCTCGCCGATGCCGGACTGGACGACGGTCCGCCGGACCGAGACGGCGAGATCTCGGCCTGGCAGGAGCTGGCGATCGCGCGCAATGTGGCGATGGAGCTCGGCGATCGACCGCAGCTCGGCCTGCGTAGCGGGCTCGCGTTGCACGCCACCGCGTACGGAGTCGCCGGACTGGCCATGCTCAGCTGCCCGACGCTGCGCGCGGCCTTCGACTTCGCCCAGCGCTACGCCGCGTTGACCTACGTGTTCAGCCGAGTCAGTACCGAACGCTCCGACGGCAGCACCATGATCTTTTTCGACGGCAGCGCCATACCGGCGGACGCGCGCAGATTCCTGGTCGAGCGCGATGTCGGCACTGCCACCACGGTGGCCAATGACCTGACCGGCAGACGGATTGCGGCTGACCGGGTCGAGTTCGCCTTCCCCGCACCCACCGGCAGGCCGCGGCTGCGCGGATGGGGTTTCCCGGCTGTCTACGACGCACGGGAGACCCGGCTGGTGATCGCCGATGCGGTGCTCGACCGGCCGCTGCCGCAGGCGAGCGCTGACATGCTGTGGCTCGCCGAACGCGACTGCCAGGCGTTGATCGCCCAGCGGCGCAGCCGGAACACGGTTTCCGGTCAAGTACTCGACCGGCTGCGCAGCGCCAGCGGAATACTGGGCCTCGAACAGGTCGCCCAAGCGCTGCTCACCACGAGCCGGACACTGCGCAGGCGATTGGCGGCGGAAGACACGTCGTTTCGGGAACTGTCCGATCAGGTCCGGGCTTCGGTCGCCGCTGAACTGCTCGCCACGGGCCTGCTGAGTGTCGAACAGGTCGCCAAGCGCCTGGGATACGCCGACACCTCGGCCTTCACACATGCGTTCCGCCGCTGGACCGGGATGACGCCACGGGTGTACCGAACGGTCCTCCGCGGCCGCGGTGATGCGGTCATCGGCGACCGCGTGCCCCGCTAACCGGTAGCGCGCGGTGATCATCGGTTTCAGGCGGGCGGTCCTCCATCGTCTCGCAACTCGGCCGTCGGCCACTTCAGAATGCCGAAGCCGGGCCGATTCGACTTGCCGAAATCAGCCAGGCGTCGGTGTCCGGCGGAGACGTCGCAGTCGTTGGAGCCGCCCGGACGATTACGGGAAATCGAAGGGGGCGGGGAAGTGGCCTTCCCAGATCTGGCGGGATGCCTGTTCGGGGTAGGGCAGAGTTTTCGACTCGATGTCCAGGACGCGGGTGAGATGCCCGCCGGGGCGGTGGGCGGACCAGCCCGCGTCGCCGGTGGTGACGAAACGGATCCATGCCTCCTGGAATTCGCGGGAGAGCGCGATGGCCTCGGGAGTGGGGTTCTCGCCGATGAGCTGGGTGCCGACGGGGCTGTCCAGGGTGCCGAACGCCAGGGGGACGTCGAGACTGTGGCAGGCGCCCAGGATGCCGCCGAGGGCCGGGGCAGCCCAGCACAGTTCGAACAGGTACGAGGTGCCGCCGGCCACGGTGTTCGCCTCGGCCAGCTTCTGTGAGGGCATGCGGAAGAGGGCGTCGGAGTAGACCGTCTCCACCAGTTCCTCCGGGCCTGCCTGCGGGAAGGCGGCACGGTAGGCCCGCGTGCCGTCCGGCTGCGGGGCATGCAATTCCAGGGCTGCGTTGGCGTCCTGCTCGGTGAAGGTGCCGTACCGTCCGCTTACGACGCTGAAGTACCGGAATTCGTCCCGGGTGTGGCCGACGAGCAGTTCGATCCCGCTCACACGCGTGCCGGTCAGCGCGGGCCAGGGTGTTTCCGGGAGGACCTCGCCGTCGACGACGGGGCACAGCGCGGTGCCGGTCTCCGTGAGGCGTCCCCAGTTCTCCCGGTGCGTGTGGAGGCCGGCGTTGAACGAGGTGAGCTCGGCGGCCAGGCGCCATGGGTCGATGTCGCGCAGGGCCTCGGCGGTGGGGGCCGCCGCGCCGAGCCGGTGCGCGAACGTCGCGGTGACCTGCCGTGCCAGTGCGGGGGTGCTGTGCAGCCCCGGCACCGAATGGGCGATGGCCCGCCGGAACAGCCCGCGCGCGGACTTCATCGTCAGCAGCGCGGCGACCGATCCCGCCCCGGCGGACACCCCGCCCACGGTGACCCGGCCGGGGTCGCCTCCGAAGGCGGCGATGTTGCGCTGCACCCACTCCAGCGCCGCGATCTGGTCGAGGAATCCGCGGTTGGGCGGCACGTCGTCGAGGAACGCGAATCCCTCCACGCCCACGCGGCAGTTGATGGTCACCACGACGACTCCCGCCTCGGCCAGCGCTGCCGGGTCGTACATCGGATCGCTCGACGCCGCCGAAAGGTAGCCACCCACGGGGATCCACACCAACACCGGCAGTCCCGCCGCGCCGGGATCCGGAGTGCCGACGTTGAGTGTCAGCCAGTCGGTGCCCTGCGGGGGCACGTCGATCGGCAGGGACAGCGGCACCACGGGGCCGAACTCGACCGCCTGCCTCGTCCCTTCCCAACGGTGCGGCGGTGCGGGCGCGGCGAAGCGGAGCGCTCCGACCGGGGGCTGGGCGTAGGGGATGCCGCGGAACACCGCGTGCCCCTGCCGCCAGAGCCCCTGCACCACGCCTTCCGTGGTTCGTACCTTTGGCTGTTCGGACAAGGACGATTCCCTCCCTCGACTGCCGTCAGGATTATGGGTCAGGTGTATTATGTCAACTGTATTGGAACAGACCCGGGTATCAGGGAGGAGCCGGCGATGCCGAAGCAGGTGGATCACCGGGGCCGCCGCGAAGCGATCGCCCGCGCACTGTGGCGGGTGGTTGAGCAGCGCGGCGTCACTCAGCTGACGATGCGCGTGGTGGCGCAGGAGGCGGGCATGTCACTCGGGCAGCTGCAGCACTACTTCGCTTCCCGGACCGACATGCTCACCTTCGCCATGGATTTCGCGTCCCAGCAGACCTCGGTGCGCGTACAGCAGGGACTCGAAAAGCTCGGTGACCGTCCGCACCCCCGTGACGTACTGCGACTGACGATCGCGGAAATGCTCCCTTTGCATGCCGACGCCCGCGCGACCAGCCGGATGAGCACCGCCTACGTCCTGGAGGCGCTGCACGACGAGGCCGTGCACGAGCAGGCCCGCCGCGGCCTCAGCCAAGGGCGGGCCCTCGTCGAGCAGCTGGTCCGCCAGGCGATCGCCGACGGGCACATCGACTCCGGCCGCGATCCGGCGACCGAGACCAACCTGCTCCTCGCCCTCACCGGCTTCACCCCCCTGATCGAACTCGGCGTGATCGAGCCCCAGGACGCACTCGCCGCGATCGACGTGCACCTGGACCGGCTGTTCAGGAGTACGTGACCCGGTCGCCTACTTCTTGATGCGCCATTCCAAATGAAGAGGAGCGGGAGTTTGCTTGACTTCCTTCATGGGGAACTTCGGGGCACCGTTCGGCAGGACCTCAAGCGGCGGGATACTGATCAGGACCACGCCGACGAGCCCAAGGCGACTGGCCGCGAAGACGCGGGCAACGCCCCGCCACCGCGGGCGGCATCACCTACCTCAACCTCGACGACGAAACCGGCAGGCTGAACATTGTTGTGACACAACGTCTCTGGGGCCGAGAACACAAGATCGTGCGCAGCTCACCCCGGTTACGCCGTCTACCAAGGCGCTGATGGGCTTCGTGTCGACCTGTTGGACGCAGTCGAGCGGCAGGTCCGTGACGCGACAGGGGTCTTGCGTGACGTCGCCGGGACTGGTCCGACGGCAGCCACGCCAGAAAGCTGGCGAAGGAACTGCTGGCGCTGATGGACGCGGGCAGCTGGTCGGATGTGGTGGCTACCGGTTGACGAGAGCGAGTGCCGGCAGCCCCGGCTCGAAACGTTCTTCTGCCGCCCGTCGCGCGTGTGTCAGTGGCGTGACTCCTTGCAGGACCACCACGCGCCCTGGTGCCGGCAGTGACGAAAACGTCGCGACCGCGTGGGAACCGTCCGCTCATGCCGCGAGGAGGTGCTCGGCCCGCGGGTATATGCCTCGCGGTGCGGCGTGTGCTGCGCGATGATGCGCCGGTGCGGACAGGTGCGACGTTTCGGCTCTCAGGTGATCATGGCGGTAGCGCTTCGTCCGTGACTCGACTACTTGGTCTGGAGCCATCCCATGCGTTCGAGGTCGGTGATCGAGTAGGGCGCCGTTCTGGAGCCATCCGTCGGGTGTCGCTGTGGCTGCTGTCGTCGGATTTGCCGCCGGGTGGCGAACTTGCCGATCATCTTCACTGGCTTCTCGACCGGCTCGAGCCAAAGGCTGACACGCTGTGGCAGTTGACGAATCAGGGGTATATGGCCGACTGGTTCTGCTTGGCGGCGTCGGATGCGACAGAACACGCGATCGAGCTCGACCGAAGGCTTCTTCGACGACTGCTGACAGTGCCAGGTGATCTACTCCTGGACGTGATGGGCGATGACGCCTGACCGCATCGTCTGCTCATGCCGCAGTGCGGGCTGTTGAAGAACGCGCTCACGCGGTGGCGGTGGTCTCCGCCCAGTAGGCCGGATCGCGGCCGTAGTTCGGAGTGGTGAACGCACGATCCCAGGCCGCATCGGGCGCGAGGATCTCCCGCCACGGGGCAACCTCGGTATAGAGGACGCGCAGGGAGTTGAGCGCGCCCTCGTGCAAAGCGGGGCCGTCGGTTGACACTGCGTCACTGGGCACGGCGACCTCGAAGTTGCGGGCCAGCGCGGCTCGGGCCGTGGCTTCGACGCACACGTTCGTCTGCAAGCCCGCAACAACGAGTCGCTGGACGCCGAGGTTGTGAAGCAGCGGATCAAGTTCGGTGTAGTCGAAGAAGCTGGCCCGGGTCTTGTCCAGTACGACGTCATCCCGCTGAGGCGCGACAGCGTCCATGATTTGCCGCTTCCACTCCTGCTCGGCCGCTCCCACCTCTGGAATGAGGTGGGAGCGGTGAGCCGACAACCGAGCCATACGGGGACTTACTCCGAGTGTCCCGGCAGCACCGATGGTCGACCGGGAGTAGATCACCTGCAGCCCCTGGGCCCGGGCCGCTGCCAGCAGATCTACGCACGCCGTGACCGTCTCCTCCAACCGCCAGATCGGCGGCCAGCCCAACGCGTCCCGGACGCCATCGTCTGCGACGTACGAGTTCTGCATGTCAATCATCAACAGCGCAGTAGATCCCATCGCTCAACTCTCCTTAAAGTGGACAGTCCTGCCGCTGATCGTCTTCACGCTCTGGCGCGGTGGCAGGAACCGTCAAAGCCGCATCGAAACCACAGCTTGTTCCTGCCATAGTGAAGCCACTGCAGCTTCCCGCGACCCTCGCCGTCGTGGAAGAGTCGCCGGATCAGGTTTTGTACTCGACCACGTCGCGAAGCCGTCTCCCAGGTCGTACAAGCTGCTTTCCTCGTGCTGGGTCGGGGTCCGGCGATGGCGTCCGGTACTCCGGGCGTGTAAGCGGTCGTAGGTGCCGCGATCCACGGCGAGGAGACATCGGATCCGATCCTGGTCGGCGACATATGAGCCCTACAGCCAGATCACTGTCGGCGACCCGCTTTCATCATGCAGACAATCCGGAAGC
The DNA here is from genome assembly GCF_055575975.1 of Amycolatopsis sp. NPDC033938. Classification (NCBI taxonomy): domain Bacteria; kingdom Bacillati; phylum Actinomycetota; class Actinomycetes; order Pseudonocardiales; family Pseudonocardiaceae; genus Amycolatopsis; species Amycolatopsis sp. NPDC033938. Next base: position 103,479 of record NZ_JBVIRO010000006.1, on the reverse strand, counting down.
AGCCCCCGTCAGCGCACCACGATCTCACCTCGGGCGGTGGCGATCCCCACGGCCACAAGGCGTGGCTGACCGCCAACCAGGCGCAGCGGCACATCGACCTCGCCCACCCACTGCCGCACATCGGACGCATCGCCGCCGACCTCCAGATACGTCACCCTGCCAGGCGCACAGTCATGCGCTGCCTCCGTATAAGCGCGTTGCCATCCCGCTATGCGACCGGCGCGGGCGACGTCGTATTCGATGAAGAACGGCCGACTCTGTTCAACCTCGCCAAGCGAACGCCACCGCCCGATGTCTCCGCCGCCGCTCAGCGGCTCGACCTCCAAACCTGCCGCACGGGCATCGAGATCGTCCGGCTCAACCGCCCAGGTGAACAGGCGATCTCCTGCCGCGGTGACGGCCGCCAAACGCGCCGCAGCCTCACTCGCACCGGCATCCGTGGCGGTGACGAGTTCCAGATACACCGGCGGGGCGAGAGGAACCACCGCGTTGGCGACACCCGGAACCGGTGATCCGCCAGGCACCGTCCCCAGACCCCACTTGCGACGAAACCGGTCCGCCGCCTCCTCGAGATCGCGCACTCCCAAAAGAACATGATCAAGAAAGTTCATCCCGAGGACAGTAGCCAGCCGGCCCAGGACGTCACCACGCGCGCAGTGGGCGACGTCACACAGGTTGGCCGAAATCCGGCATCCCCCGATCGAGATAGGCACAAAAATGCCCTCGCGCGGCACACCTGTTGGTGAACATCTGCTCATGCCGCGACGAGGACCTTCGGGCATGCGGCTGGACCAGTCCGCACCACCGCGTCGCAGCGGCCTGGCAGGCTGACCCTGCCGAGGAAATGCCCCCGCCGCCTTGATGCTCCGTCCCGATCGTGCGCATTCTGTGTGGCGGGACCCGGCGTGTTAGAGAGAACCGGCTTCTGAATTCGCGTGTGAGAGGATTGACCTTTGACAGTTTCGCAGTAATGGACCTGTTATTGGGCCCTTCTGGCTAATGGTGAGATCGCCATCTTGGTCACTCGCATGGCGGGTTTCGAGCGACTGGAATGTTTCTCCTGTCAAGTCGATCAGGCAGGGGGAGAAGTCGCGCCGACCTGGCAAAGGTTCCGCATTTCCTGCTGCGGTTTCTCATGTAGGCGCGTAGCGGCACCGCTGGGGCTTCGGTAATACTCGCTGCTTGTAGTTCATTCCCGACGGTTCATGAATGGGGACACAGTGAAATATCATTACTCAGGTCGTTCGCTGGCGCTTCGTGCGACGGTGGCCGCGGCCGCGGCCGTGGCGGCGATGGCGGGGATCACTGGAACGAGTGGAGCCGCAACGTCGACCGGAGGGGCGGATGCCCCGCCGGTCGACAAGGTTGTGGAAGTGGTCATGAACGTTGTCGGATACAATCCGGACGTGGCGACGGCGAACGGTTACGAGGTTCGGACCAGACCCGACGGCACCCAGTACTCGGTGAAAAGAGGAACCCCGGCCGAAGTGATTCCCATGGACGTCGTTCCGGGGAACTGTGGGCGTTCCTGGATGTGGCTCGATGGTGTCGGCGGCAGGTCTGTGCGCATCAACACCGGTTTCCATGTCCGGGATGCGGTATCCACCTTCTCTTGGACCGCGACGTTGTCCGACACCGGCGGAACGACCAAACATGACTTTCCTGGCTTTTATGACGCGGATGGTTATGTGGATCTCAATAGAATCGTTGGTGGCCTTTCGGTTGGTTACGCGAGGGCGACGATCTACGGTTTCCCGTTCCAGAATTTCGCAGTTCTTGTCGATGGAACGGTTTGTTATTCCGGCGGCCCATCGGACGACGCCTACATCACGTGAGTGCTCTACGCTGAACCCGGCGAGAGGTGACTGTCATGGAACAGCAAGACGGAGCGGAGATTCCTGGAGGACGGATGCCGCGTCCCGTGGACAGGCTGGCCCGGTTTCCGCGGCCGGTCGCGATCGTTCATGGTGACGGCTCGCTGGGACCGGTAGCGTCCTTGGACGGTGATGCCGTCAATGACGAGCCATGGGCCATCGAGGCGACGTATCAGAAGTCGGGCAGGCCGTGTCTTGTGATTCGGACGGTGCGCTCGTCACGGGACATGAATCCTCGTGGGCTGCCGGTCGAGGACGCGAGCATTCAGATGGTCAACTTCCTTGCCCGAGCTGACCGTCCGCTGGGACACGGGCTGACCACGCCGTCGAGGGCGTCGTCGAGGGCGGGGTTCGATCAGGTTCGTGCCGCCGTGAACGGGGCCGCTGTTCAGGAGGTCGAGGTGGCGATCGATGGTGAGGGGGTGCGTGGCACCCGGATGGACGCGCTGGACGCCGCGGTCGTCGAACTGGCCTGGCACGGTCAGACTGTGTTCGTCACCGGCCGGCCGGACGCTCTGCAGACCCTCGCGCTCCGCGCCGCGACCCCGGCCGACGTCGCTCACCTCTAGAACTCGCCGGGCCTGAAGTTGCTGGGGCTCAGTCCGAATCGGGGAAGGTGGCCCCGCGCTCGCCGCTCAGCCGGTGGAGCGCGGAGCCATCTGATCCGCAGAGCGTTGACGACAGGCGCGCCGCAGCGTCGCCGTGAACGACGATCGCCGCGTTCTGATCAGCGAGCCCCCCTGCTTCGGCGACGATCGTCACGTCGAGGCCGCGATAGGCCGCTTCGACCACGACGGTGCCAGCACCGAAGGCGATGTCCGCGCCACCGTCGACGAACGTGTGCAAACCGGTGTGTGGGTCGGGCGCGGGGACCGTGGTGACGGCGGGGCAATCGTCGGCGGTCCACTGGCAGCCGCCACTCGCGCTGCTCGAGGGTCTCCGCCTTCCCGGACACGTGGATGTTCCCACGCTGCGCCGCCTATCCGCGAGGACGACAGCGCGCTCAGCACCGCGGCGCGGCAGCTGTGGGTTGTCTCTCGACATCGTTCGTCACCTTCTCGAACAACATCCCGTACCGCCGCGCCCTGTCACGAAGTCTCGAACACGAGCCACAGGGCTGATCCGTGTCGCCGTCCGCAAGGCGCTCCCCGCGAACGCCTCATTGAGTTCCCCGTCGAGGAATCCTGCAGGGCGGTAAGGGGCCGGGGCCTGCCGCTCTCGGCGGTGAGAGCTGAGGGCTGATTCGTTCGACGTTGACGACGATGGCGGTCAGCACGTGCTGACGTGGGCTTTGTCCTCGCTGCGGTAGTGGCACTGGTGCACGCCGTGGCAGTGGGTGAACTACTTGATGGCGTTGGCAACTCCAAAGAAACTGGAGTTCAGGCGCCCGCCGAAGGTCTCGCTTCCATTCGCTCGCGGCGAGGAAATGACACGGTTCTGAGACTATTGAGGGGTGAGGCGAACATGGCGTGCCCCGGCTCGGGGCCGGGCTGACTGACGGAAGCCGGGCCGCGCCCCAATGTCCACAAGGGACACTTTTTGAAGAAGGCTGCTGTCCGCCTTGGGTGGTTTGCGCGGTTTTGTGCCCGTCGGCGCCGGTGCCGTCAATCGTGAACTCGTGCTCGAGAACGATGCCTTTCTCGGCTCGGTGAACGCCAACCTGCGACATTGCCGCCAGGTCGCCGAAGCACTCGCCAAAGCCGATACCCACTGGCTCGAGCGGTTGATCACCCGCCGGGTCGGCTTGGCCCGTGCCGCGGACGCCTGCCGCGGCAAGGAGGACGACGTCAAGGTAGTCGTGGACCTCACCGCCGCCTGAACAAGGAAAGACCGTTCCCGGACGATCGTGAGGTCATAGTCGGTCCGTGTCAGGCTTGGGGTATTGGTCGTATCCGACGCAGGAAGGTATGGACACAGTACGTCGGCTGGCCTCGTCGTCCGCCGTCGCGGAATTTGTCAAGGTGAGTGAGACCAGTGGATGCCAGGCGGCTTTCGTTTCGGATTCGTGGTCGGTGTCGTCGGCGGGTCGGTTGTTCCAGGCGGTGTCGGAGAGATCGAGCACCTTCGGTGTCGTGGTGATGCCACCGAACCGGTGCGGGTTGGCGTCTTCACGCACCAGCTCATCGATCACCGACGATGCGGACGAGCCGCCCGCCGCACCGTCATCACCAGCAGCAGGAACAGGGACTACGTTCAGCATCGGGTCGTACCTTCCCAGCCCATCCACAGGTTTCAAGCATTGCGCCCTCAAGTCCCGGCAGGACACTGACCTGACCACACGAATCCCCGGAGATCGTGGACGCCGCAGAACAGCTCGGTGACATTGTCGACGCGCTTGCTGGCGAACCAGTCGTGCTCTGTCCAGAGGCCGCTGATGACCGCTCGATGGCCTCGCGGTGAAGCTGGGATTCACCGAGGTGGATCGGTTCGAGTACTACACCGCCGGGCAGTGGTTCGGCGTTCGGTACCCGGCCATGCCATCCCAGTGAACTCCAGTGTTGTCGGTGAGCTCATGAAGAATGATGGTCACGGAGCACAAGATCGGGCGGCAGCCAACACCGTGGTGCCTGCCGTCCCCGCCTTGGAAGCCAGCGGATTTCATCTGTCACAGGGAGGGAAACTACGTCGTTGCTGTTTCGGGGCAGGGAGGTTTGTCGCGGCGGATCCGGTGACTCTGCTCGGACCAGTGAAACTCGTCGAAGTTCGTGGCTGGTCCTGGCCGGCGGTTGCCAGGAGACGTCCGTCCGGACTGAACGCCACGCTTTCGACGATGCTGGCATGGTTGAGAGGCTGGCCGGACTGTCGGCGGCTCGTCACATCCCACAGCCGAGCGGTCTTGTCGCTGCTCGCGGTGGCCAGCATGCGGCCACCGGGGCTGAACGCCACCTGGTGGACGTCTCGGTGATGCCGTCCAAAACCCCGTCATTCGACGAGACCGCGTCATCGGGCCCACGTCGAGCGGGCGCACGAAGCTGGGGGAGTGGCACTCGCACCTGCACGCCACTTTTCGTGACAGGCACTTAGAGAGGCAATCGCCACTAAACGACTGAAGCCCCACCCCTCCGAAGAGGAGCAGGGCTTCAGACCTGCCAAAACAGATGGTGCGCGATACTGGGATTGAACCAGTGACCTCTTCCGTGTCAGGGAAGCGCTCTCCCGCTGAGCTAATCGCGCGAGGTGGAGACGGGATTCGAACCCGTGTACACGGCTTTGCAGGCCGTTGCCTCGCCTCTCGGCCACTCCACCGTGTCAGGCCCGAGAGGGCCTTCCGAGCGGATGACGGGATTCGAACCCGCGACCCTCACCTTGGCAAGGTGATGCGCTACCAGCTGCGCTACATCCGCACATCCTCGGTCGGGCTGGGAGGTCAGATCCTCGCGGTTCTGCTCCTCACCCCGTCGCCGTGGTGTGTGTAAACACTATCCGACCCCGAAAACGGCCCTGCAACCGGGGTGCCACTTGCTGTTCGCAAGCTCGTCATCAGGCCATATCGTTCGGGATGAGGTGAGTCAGGGCGTCGTCGACGTCGACCCACAGGTGCTCGTTGCCGGGCAGTACGACGTCGTAGGTCCGGTCGAGGAAGTCGGCCAGCTCCTGAGCGGACGCCTCGAACATGGCGTGCCCGGACGGCGAGTTCAGTTCGATGAGGACGGACTCGGGGTCTTCGACGGAGGGGCGGATGCGTACGTCGCCGTCGCCCGCGTCGGCCAGGAGGCCGTCGGCGAGGAGATCCCGCGCGTAGACCCACTCGACCCAGCCGGCCCGGCCGGTGCGGAAGGCGGCGACGACCGCATAGGGGTCGCGTGTGTCGTATCGCAGTTCCACCTTCACCGGGACCGCGGGGGTCCGCGGCGCCAGGAGGTCGAACACCGCCGTCGAGCGGAGCGTCACGTGATCGTTGCGCATCGTCCTACCCTTCGTCTCCTTCCCGGCTCGGTCGAACCGAGTGGCGATGATGTGACGCGTCGGCCGACTGATCGGAACGCGGTTTTGCCGCAGATCACCCGGACGGGGTCATCGGACCCCGGGTCCATGCTCCGTCACCCCATCATCACCCGCGCGACGCGCAGCCCTACATGCGCCCTGCAGGCAGTCCACATGTACATACTGCGCGGTTTAGTCGTCACGCGATAGCACCGTCGCACGAATGTCGAATCGCGTCGCGGGCGGCCCCCTGCCTCCACAGCCCCGGCTAGCTCGCGGTTGTTCGCTCCGTATTTGCTGGTGAGCGGAGTGTGGTCGGAGCGAACCACCCGTTTGCAGGCCCCCTAAAGTCGTGGGGTAGAGTCTGCCGGACACCGCGAGCGGGCGATTAGCTCAGCGGGAGAGCGCTTCGTTCACACCGAAGAGGTCACTGGTTCGATCCCAGTATCGCCCACCGGATGAAGGCCCTGGACCACTCGGTCCGGGGCCTTGTTCATTCTCGGACAGTGTCGGCGCAGAGCCGTCCGGACGCATTCGATCCCCAGGTCGGACGCGGGTTATCCGGGGACGGTACTTCTGCCGTGGCGGGGCGGGGCGGTAGCACGGCCGGATTCACCCGACGCGACGGCGATGACCGAAGGCCGTCGCGTTCGAAGATCGGCCGCCCGGGCGGTCCGGCCGGTGTGGACATTTGACATAAGTCTTGCGTCGCGCGGTGAATGGGTGGCAAGAGTCCGTCGTCGACACGACATTGTGATCCTCCGCACTGTGCACCCCTTCGGCAGGTTCAGACCACCGTGGAAGTGATACGGGGCACGGAGGAGCGGCTCACCCGCACGGCTCCGGTGCCGGCGTCCCCGTGATGCTGACGTGATGTGACGAAACCTCACTCCGGTGACGGATTGACAAGGTAGGTCGACGTCCGGTGGACGCACCGCGGGCGAGGTGGTCCTCGGCGGCCGCGGGATCCATAGTGGACCGGCCCGTGATCGATTCCCCTGCACCGTCCACTGTGGAGTTTTCCGGGCCATTCGGCCGTTCGGGCGCGCGGTGGTCCAAGTGGCCGCGAGAACCGGAAATTTGTGACTACTTTGCGTAGTTGTTGGGCGGATACGGTTTATTACGCATCGTCATCACCTTGTTATCATCGCGGCATTCATTTGCCGGAAGCCCGCGCAGGATGTGGCTGGAAATCCTTGTAACGATGGCCGGAGAGTGGCCGATACCTTGGCGTGTGTCGCCCCATCGGCCGCTGAAGGATCTTGAGAATCGATCACTCTTCGAAATCGCTCTCATTGACTCAGCGTGTTGATCCGGCGTTCGGGAATTCCCACTCCGGGAGGTCTGATGGAAGAGTCGGTGCGGTCGTCGTCCACCGTCAACGGGACGCCGCAGCACATCGACCTCCAGTCGATCCCGCTTCCCCCGCAACGGGGTGCGGGCAGTGCCGCCGAGGTCGACAACACTTCGGCGCGGCCGCCGTACGCGGCCTGGGAATCGCGCTATCGCGCGTGGGTCATCGGTAGTGACGTTTTCACCGCCTTCGTGCTCATCGTGATGAGCGCCTTCTTGATCGATCGCTCCGATCCGCACGACATGCACGCGCTCGGTACCGCCGCCGCCTTCCTGTTCGGACTGTCGGTTTGCCGGGCCTGGAGTCCGCGCGTGCTCGGCGAAGGCGCCGAGGAGTACCGGACGCTCGGACGAGGCCTGATAACCACCGCGGTGCTCGTCGCACTGGGCGGCCTGCTCTTCGGCGCGCTCGCCGTGCAGCCGTGGGTCTTCATCGTCGTCCCGATGATCTCGATCATCATGTTCCTGCAGCGGTACGCCTTGAGACAGGTGCTGCATCGGCGCAGGCGGCTCGGTGAATGCCTGCTGCCGGTGCTCGCGGCCGGAAGCCCCGACACGGTCGCCGACCTCATCGCCCGCACCAAGGCCGATCCTCATGTCGGCTGGCGGGTCGAAGCCGTCTGCACCTACTCCGGTGGCGGCGCGGAACGGGGGAGTGGCGAGGTGGAGGGTGTCCCGGTCGTCGGGAAGCTCGACGAACTGGCGGGCCACGTCCGCCGCGGCGGCTACCGCGTGGTCGCCGTGACCGCGGACCAGCACTGGAACCCCAAACGCCTGCAGCGGCTCGCCTGGGACCTCGAAGGTACCTCCGCGGAGATGGTGGTCGCCCCGATGCTGATGGAGGTGGCAGGTCCCCGGCTGAACGTCTCCGGTGTACTCGGCATGCCGCTCCTGCGGGTCAGCGCGCCGAGTTTCACCGGTGGGCGCCGCCTGGTCAAGGAGGTGCTCGACAGGTTCGGCTCGACCCTGCTCCTCACCCTCGTTTCCCCGCTGCTGCTGGCGATCGCGGTCGCGATCAAACTCGACGACCGCGGCCCGGTCATCTATCGCCAGCGCCGCGTCGGCCGCGACGGCCACACCTTCACCATGCTGAAGTTCCGCACGATGGTCACCGACGCCGACAAGCTCAAGCAGGACCTCCAGGCGGACAACGAAGGCGCGGGTCCGCTGTTCAAGATGCGCAAGGATCCCCGGGTGACCCGGGTCGGCGCCCTGCTCCGGCGGTATTCGCTCGACGAACTGCCGCAGCTGCTCAACGTCGTGAGCGGACGCATGTCCCTCGTCGGCCCCCGTCCGCCGTTGCCGGAGGAGACCGCGAAGTACGCCCCCGACGCGCGGCGGCGTCTGCTGGTGAAGCCGGGGCTGACCGGGCTCTGGCAGGTCAGCGGCCGCAGCGACCTCAGCTGGGCCGAAAGCATCCGTCTCGACCTGCGTTACGTCGAAGACTGGTCCCTCGCCCTCGACCTGGTGATCCTGTGGAAGACCTTCCGTGCCGTCGTGCAGGGGAGGGGAGCCTACTGACGCCTTCCTGTGACTGGACCCACACGCAGCGATAGTTGAACGAGAAATAGTTCAGCGCTCAACTAGGTTGGGAGGGGTACAGGCAAGCGTACGGAAGGAAGATCCACCCATGACCACCAGCGTTGAGCCGACCGAAGCCCTGAGCCTCCCGCAGGACGTCCAGGACCTGTTGTTCCGCGAAGCCCGCACCGCGAACAGCTTCAGCGACGAGCCGGTGACCGACGAGCAGATCCGCGCGATCTACGAGCTGGTCAAGTGGGCCCCGACCTCGATGAACAACCAGCCGCTGCGCGCGCTGGTGATCCGCACCGAAGAGGGCAAGAAGCGCCTCACGCCGCTGATGTCCGAGGGTAACCGCGCCAAGACCGAGACGGCGCCGGTCACCGTCGTGCTGGCCGCCGACACCGAATTCCACGAGCACCTCCCGCGGACGTTCCCGCACTTCCCCGGTGCGAAGGACCTGTTCGCCGATGAGGCCGGCCGCGTCGAGACCGCCAAGCTGAACGCACTGCTGCAGGTCGGCTACTTCATCATCGGAGTCCGCGCCGCCGGGCTGGCCGCCGGCCCGATGACCGGCTTCGACGCCGAGGGCATCGACAAGGAGTTCTTCGCGGACAAGCCGTGGAAGTCCCTCGTCGTGATCAACGTCGGAAAGCCGGGCGACAACCCGTGGTACGACCGCCTGCCGCGACTCGGCTTCGACGAGGTCGTCGAGACCATCTGACCTCGTCCCTCGCTACGCGAAGGCCTTCTTCCAACGGGAAGGAGGCCTTCGCGCGAGTTAGGGGTAATGCGCGTGAGCCGCGCCGCGTCTGACGACTAACATCACGGGAACCATCCGCTTTAACCACGAGGAGTCCATCGTGTCCCAGCCGTCGTCAGTAGCAGCCGCAACCGCCCCGCGCGTGGTGGTACCGGCGGGCACTACGGCGGGCACCGCGGTCCGCGAAGCCGGGCTGCCGACCAAGGGACCGGACACGATCGTCGTCGTGCGCGACGCCGAGGGCAACCTCCGCGATCTCGCCTGGGCCCCGGAGTCCGAGGTCGAGGTCGAGGCTGTCGCCGCGAACACCGAGGACGGCCGCAGCGTCATCCGCCACTCGGCCGCCCACGTGCTCGCACAGGCCGTGCAGCAGCAGTTCCCGCAGGCCAAGCTCGGCATCGGCCCGCCGGTCAAGGACGGCTTCTACTACGACTTCGCCGTCGACACCCCGTTCACCCCGGAAGACCTGCAGGCGCTGGAAAAGCGCATGAAGCAGATCGTGAAGGGCGCGCAGCAGTTCTCCCGCCGCGTCTTCGATTCGGTCGACGAGGCCAAGAAGGAACTGGCCGACGAGCCGTTCAAACTCGAACTCGTCGACCTCAAGTCCGATGTGGACACCTCCGAGGTGATGGAGGTCGGCGGTGGCGAGCTGACCATCTACGACAACCTCGACCCTCGCACCAAGGAACGCGTGTGGAGCGACCTCTGCCGTGGCCCGCACGTGCCGACCACCAAGTTCATCCCGGCGTTCAAGCTCACCCGCGTCGCCGCCGCGTACTGGCGTGGCGACGACAAGAACCCGCAGCTGCAGCGGATCTACGGAACCGCCTGGGAATCCGCCGAAGCGCAGGACGTCTACCTGGAGCGCCTCGCCGAAGCGGAGCGCCGTGATCACCGCAAGCTCGGTGTCGAGCTCGACCTGTTCTCGTTCCCGGACGAGATCGGTTCCGGACTGCCCGTGTTCCACCCCAAGGGCGGGATCATCCGGCAGGAGATGGAGAACTACTCGCGTCAGCGGCACGTCGAGGCGGGCTACGAGTTCGTCTACTCGCCGCACATCACCAAGGGCGCGCTGTTCGAGACCTCCGGTCACCTCGACTGGTACCGCGACGGCATGTACCCGGCGATGCACCTCGACGCCGAGCACAACGAGGACGGTTCGGTCCGCAAGCCCGGCCAGGACTACTACCTCAAGCCGATGAACTGCCCGTTCCACGACCTGATCTTCCGCTCGCGCGGGCGTTCCTACCGGGAACTGCCGCTGCGGATGTTCGAGTTCGGTTCGGTGTACCGCTACGAGAAGTCCGGTGTCATCCACGGGCTGACCCGCGTCCGGGGCATGACGCAGGACGACGCGCACATCTTCTGCACCCTGGAGCAGGTCCCCGGTGAGCTGAAGTCCCTTTTGGACTTCGTGCTGAACCTGCTGCGCGACTACGGTCTCGACGACTTCTATCTCGAACTGTCCACTCGGAACGAAGAGAAGTACATCGGTTCCGACGAGGTGTGGACCGAGGCCACCGAGGTGCTGCGCACGGCCGCCCTCGACTCCGGGCTCGAGCTGGTGCCGGATCCGGGCGGCGCGGCGTTCTACGGGCCGAAGATCTCCGTCCAGGCGAAGGACGCGCTGGGCCGCACCTGGCAGATGTCGACCATCCAGCTGGACTTCATGCTGCCCGACAAGTTCGAGCTCGAGTACACCGCGGCCGACGGCAGCCGCCAGCGCCCGGTGATGATCCACCGCGCGCTGTTCGGCTCGATCGAGCGGTTCTTCGGCGTGCTCACCGAGCACTACGCCGGCGCGTTCCCGGCGTGGCTGTCACCGGTGCAGGTGGTCGGCATCCCGATCACCGAGGACCAGGTCGAGCATCTGCGCGGGGTCGAGAAGGCGTTGCGGGCCAAGGGGGTCCGGATCAACGTCGACGCGAGTGACGACCGGATGCAGAAGAAGATCCGCACCCACACCACGCAGAAGGTGCCCTTCATGCTCCTGGCGGGCGCGAAGGACGTCGAGGCGGGCGCGGTCTCGTTCCGGTTCCGCGACGGCGGCCAGATCAACGGTGTCCCGGTGGACGACGCGGTCGAGGCGATCGCCGGGTGGATCCAGCGCCGCGAGAACTCCTCGCCGACGGTGGCGGGCTTGGAGGCGGTCCTCCGGTGACGGGCCCCGATGGCCCGGAAGTCGTCGGACAGGACGGTGTGGGGGTCCCGGACGCGTTGCAGCGCCTGTGGACCCCGCACCGGCTCGCCTACGTGCAGGGGTCGAAGAAACCCGACGAGGGCTGTCCGTTCTGCCGTCTCCCCGAGAAGAGTGACGAGGACGCGCTGATCCTCGCGCGCGGGAAAACGGTCTACGCGGTGCTGAACCTGTACCCGTACAACCCCGGCCATCTGATGGCCGTGCCGTACCGCCATGTCGCGGACTACACGGATCTGACGGCGGAAGAGACCGTCGAGCTGGCGGAGTTCACCCAGCACGCGATGCGGGTGATCCGGGAGGTGTCCTCGGCGCACGGGTTCAACATCGGGATGAACCAGGGCGTGATCGCCGGTGCCGGCATCGCCGCGCATCTGCACCAGCACGTGGTGCCGCGGTGGGGTGGCGACGCGAACTTCATGCCGGTGATCGGGCATACGAAGGTGTTGCCGCAGCTGCTGGGGGAGACACGGAAGCTGCTGGCCGGGGCCTGGTAGCTCCTGCTTGCGCGTGAAGGCCCCCTTCCCTCGGCTCAGTCGAGGGAAGGGGGCCTTCACGCGCAGCCGCTGTGACTGGCTGGTGGACGTGGCTGAAGGGGACTTTCCCCTCATCTCACGCGGCGAAGGGCGCTTTCCCCACATGCGATGCGGGGAAAGCGCCCTTCAGCCCCGAGGCGCAAACCAGGATGAAAAGCGCTATGAAAGGACCTTTCCTTGCAAATTTTGCAAGGAAAGGTCCTTTCATAGCGCGCTCGGACGCCTGACCGGCGCCCTGAAGCCGGAAGTCCCTCAGGAGTTGAGCGCGGCCTGCAGCTCGATGTCGATCTTGACCTTCTCGGACAGGAAGGCATTGCCCTCCGGGCCGATGCCGAAGTCGCGGCGGTTCACCGTCGCGCTGGCCGAAACGCCGAGGGTGGTGGCGTTGTCGTTGGCCGGGTTGGTGCCGATGCCGTTGAACTCGGCCTCGAGCGAGACCGGGACGGTCTTGCCGCGCCAGGTGAGCTCGCCGTCGATGACGTAGTCGCCGCCGTCCTCGCGGATGCCGGTCGAGCGGAAGGTGATGACCGGGTGCTCGTCGACGTGGAAGAAGTCCTCGGACTTGAGGTGCGTGTCACGCCCGTCGACACCGCTGGCGACCGAGGAGGCGTCGATTTCGACGGTGACCGAGGAGTCGAGGATGTTGTCGGCGGTGACGACCTCACCGGTGAAGGCGGTGAAGTTGCCCCGGGACTTCGCCAGGCCGAGGTGCTTCACGGTGTAAGCGATGTCGGAGTGAGCGGTGTCGATCGTCCACTTGCCTGCGACGTAGCCCGGGATTTCGGTGGTGGTCATGGAAGTCGATCTCCAAAGTCTGTGGTCTGCCTGTGGTGAGCCCTCAGCTTGTTGAGCGCTCAACAAGGACTGTAGCGCAATTTGGTTGAGCGTTCAACCAGGAGTAGAATGGGCTACATGTCCGAACCCCGATGGCTCTCCGATGAGGAGCAAAAAGTCTGGCGCGACTTCTCCGCGGCCACGCGGATGCTGCAAGCGCATCTGGAGGGCCAGCTCCAGCATGAGGCGGGCATGCCCCACACCTACTACGAAGTACTCGTCGCCCTGTCCGAGGCGCCGGGCCGCCGTCTGCGCATGAGCGAGCTCGCCGACGCGCGCAAGGCGTCACGCAGCAGGCTGTCGCACGCGGTCGCGCGGCTCGAGGCGAACGGCTGGGTGCGACGTGAGTCCTGTCCCACCGACAAACGCGGTTCGTGGGCGGTGCTCACCGCCGAAGGTTTCGCCGCGCTGGAGGAGGCGGCTCCCGGGCACGTCGAGGCGGTCCGCGAGAGCCTCTTCGACCCGTTGACCCCCGAACAGGTCAAGGCGCTCGGGGAGATCAGCGCCGCGGTGCTGGCCAGGCTGTCGCCGAAATGCGCCGCCGCCGAGGCGGCTCTGGCCTTGGAGGCGGAATCCGGCGTGGTCTCCGGCGACCTTCGGGAGGCACCCGAACTGGCCAAAACCGACTGAGAAAAAGCCGGTCCAGGGCGGGCACGGCGACGGGTGTCGGTGCGGGTGGATAGGCTTCGGGCGCCCATCCGACCCTGCTGCTTAGGTGCACCTGAAGAACCGATGCTCAACATTTTCGCGCGCGCCTCCGTTTCCCGCGTCACCGACCCGATGGGGAAGGTGCTCGTCCGCGCCGGTCTGACCCCGAACGCGATGACCGTCATCGGCACGGCCGGGGCGGTCCTGTGCGCGCTCGCGTTCTTCCCCAACGACATGCTGCTGTGGGGCACCTTCACCGTGTGGGGCTTCGCGATGCTGGACCTGCTCGACGGCGCGATGGCCCGCGCCCGCGGGTACGGTACGGCGTTCGGAGCCGTGCTCGACGCGACCTGCGACAGGCTCGTCGACGGCGCGTTGTTCGCCGCGATCGCGTGGTGGTGCTTCGTCCACGACGACAACCGCCCCGCCGCGGCCGCCGCGCTGATCTGCCTGGTGCTCGCGCAGGTCATCTCCTACGTCAAGGCCCGCGCCGAGGCATCCGGGCTGGAGGCGGACGGCGGGCTCGTCGAGCGCGCGGAACGGCTGATCATCGCCCTCGTCGGAACCGGACTGCACGGTCTGGGCGTTCCGTACACCGTGGACATCACCCTCTGGCTGCTCGCGGTGCTTTCGGCGATCACCCTGCTGCAGCGGACGGCCGCGGTCGCGAAGGCGGCCCGTGCCGCCAAGGCCGCCGGTCCACCAGCCGGGGAGGCCGGCTCGTGAGCGGGTTCTCACAGCGTTTGAGCGACTTCGGCTACGCGGCGGGCTGGCGGCTCGCGCGCTGGCTGCCGGAGTCGCTCGGCTCGGTGACCTTCGGGCTGGGCGCGGATCTCGCCGTCCGGCGCGACGGCGGCGGCGTACAGCAGCTGCGGACCAATCTCGCCCGCGTCGTACCGCAAGCGGACGAGGTCGAGCTCGACGAACTGACCCGTCGCGCGATGCGGTCTTACGCCCGCTACTGGCACGAGATGTTCCGACTGCCCTCGATGGACCACAAGGAGGTCAGCCGCAAGGTCGCCCAGTCGATCACCGGGGTCGAGAACCTCGACGCCGCCCTCGCCGAGGGCAACGGCGCGGTGATGGCGCTGCCGCACAGCGGCAACTGGGACGCGGCGGGCGTCTGGCTCGCGGATTACCTCGGCGGTTTCACCACGGTCGCGGAACGGCTGAAACCCGAGTCGCTGTACCAGCGGTTCGTGTCCTATCGCGAGTCGCTCGGGTTCGAGATCGTGCCGCTGACCGGCGACAGTTCCGCGATGCGCGTGCTGCTCAAACGGCTGCGGGAGAACAAGGCGATCTGCCTGGTCGGTGACAGGGATCTGACGAATTCGGGCGTTCCGGTCAAGTTCTTCGGCGAGCGGGCCCGGCTGCCCGGCGGACCGGCGCGGCTGGCCGCGACCACCGGTGCCGCGTTGATCCCGGCGGGCTGCTGGTTCACCGAGGACGGCTGGCAGATCCGGCTCCACCCGCGGATCCGGGTCACGAACCGGTCCGAGGTCCCGGCGGCCACCCAGGCGCTGGCGGACATCTTCGCCGGCGACATCGCCGCGCATCCGGCCGACTGGCACATGATGCAGAAGTTCTGGCTCTCCGATCTCGAACCCGGGGAACAGGCCGACCTCGGCGAAGCGAGCTGAGCCGATGGCTCAGACACGGGTCATGAAGATCGGGATCGTCTGTCCGTACTCGTTCGACGTACCGGGCGGTGTACAGGGCCACGTCATCGATCTCGCGAAGGCGCTGCTCGCGCGCGGGCACGAGGTCTCGGTGCTCGCGCCGGCGGACGAGGACTCGGACGTCCCGGATTTCGTCGTCCCCGCGGGGAAGGCGCTCGGCATCCCGTACAACGGCTCGGTCGCGCGGCTGCAGTTCGGTCCGGTGTCCTACGCCAGGGTGCGGCGATGGATCCGTGACGGCGAGTTCGACGTCCTGCACCTGCACGAGCCCGCCGCGCCGAGCCTTTCCTTGCTGGCGCTGAAGGTCGCGGACGGCCCGATCGTGGCGACCTTCCACACCGCGACGACCCGTTCGCGCACGCTGGCGGCGTTCCAGCCGGTGCTGCGGCCGCTGCTGGAGAAGATCACCGCGCGGATCGCGGTGTCGGCGCTGGCCCGCCGGGTTCAGGTCGAGCACGCCGGCGGCGACGCGGTCGAGGTACCTAACGGCGTCGACGTCGACTTCTTCTCCCGGGCGCTCCCGCTGGACGGCTACCCGCGGGCGGGCGGCACGGTCGGCTTCGTCGGGCGGTACACCGAGCCCCGCAAGGGGATGGGTGTGCTGCTGGAGGCGTTGCGCCTGCTGCTGCCGGAATTCGAGGACCTGCGGATGCTGGTGGTCGGCCGCGGTGACGCGGAGCAGCTCCGGCGCGAGGCCGGGCCGGAACTCGCGTCGCATATCGACCTGCTGGGCCAGGTCGACGACGAGACGAAGGCGCGGGCGCTGCGCAGCGTCGACGTCTACTGCGCGCCGAACACGGGCGGCGAGAGTTTCGGGATGATCCTCACCGAGGCGATGGCGGCGGGCACACCGGTACTGGCGAGCGGGCTGGACTCGTTCCGCCGGGTGCTCGACGACGGCAAGGCCGGGATGCTGACCGAAACCGGGGACGCGGCCGCGCTGGCCGACGGGTTGCGTGAGCTGCTCGGTGATCCGGCGCGACGGGTGTCGCTGGCGGCGGCCGCGGGGGAGCGGGTCGCGATGTTCGACTGGTCCGTGGTCACCACGCAGGTCCTGCGGGTGTACGAGACGGCGATCGCCGCCGATCCCCGGCGGGTCGGCGCGGGCGAACGCGAGTTCAGCCGGTGACGACGTGGTTGTGGATCGGTGGCCTGGTGGCCGCGATCGTGGTGCTCGGCGGGCTGTTCCTGCTCGCGACGGCGAACCGGCTGGACCGGCTGCACGTGCGTACGGACGCGGGGTGGGCGGCGCTCGACGCGGCCCTCGCGCGGCGCGCCGTCGTGGCCAGGGCGGCCGCGGCGATCCTGGGTGACGAGGGACTGCGCGCACTGGCCGAACGAGCCGAGCACGCCGAACGCCCGGATCGCGAAGCCGAGGAGAGCGAACTGACGCTGTGGCTGGCGCGCGTCGACCGGACGACGTTGCCACCCCCGCTGGCCGAGGAGCTGACCGACGCCGAACACCGCGTCGTCATCGCGCGGCGGGTGCACAACGACGCCGTCCGGGACACGCTGCATCTGCGGCGGCGCCGGAAGGTCCGGTACTTCGGCCTGGCCGGCACCGCGCGGCTCCCCGAATACTTCGAAATCGCCGAACCCGACCTCTGACCTCCGCGTTCAGTCCTCTATTGAGGGGTACGTCAATGTGGCGTGTCCTGAAGGCCCCCGTTGAGACGTTGAAGGTCTCAACGGGGGCCTTCAGGACATCACGCTTCGACGCTGGGCAGCGGCGCCTACGCCATATTTGCCTTACCCCTCGATAGAACTGGGGATGGGCGCTGGCACGCCCGCTCGCGGGTGGAGGTGAATCTCCTGACGCCCGGTTCTGATGCGCGTGAAGGCCCCCTTCCCTCGGCTCAGCCGAGGGAAGGGGGCCTTCACGCGCAAAGACGTCACCACAAAAGACCCATTAGTCACACCAGCCTCAGGTGCAACGATTCACGTGCCAACCCTCATTGCCACTCACGACCCCCGCCCAGAACCGCGCAAACCACCCAAGTCGGACAGACTTCTTCAGAAAGGTGTCCGTTGCGGATGCTGGTGCGCGGCCCGGCTTCCGTCAGGCAGCCCGTTACCGCGCCACGGCACGCCATGTTTGCCTTGCCCCTCAATAAACGCGGTAGTCGCGCGCGCATAGAGCGCGATCAGAGGACGAAATGCGGGAAGATGGGCTCGTGAGCGACGAACAGCGGGTGTTGGTAGCGGTGTTCGCGACGCCGGTGGCGTCGTACCTCCTGCGCTACGGCAAGGACCTCGGGTACACGACGGTGTTGTTCGAGCCGGACGGCGCGCGGGCGACCGACGTCGAGAACGGCTTCGAGGCCGTCTCGACGGTGCCGGAACTCGGAGCGGGCACAGACGTGGTCGTCACCGATCACAACCGGCCCGAACTCGGCGAGGTGCTCAAGGCCGTACTCGACCACCCGGCCCGCTGGGTCGGGGTGCTGGGCAATCCGCGCCATGCCGGACCGCATGTCGCCGCGCTCAAGGCACTGGACGTCCCGGAGAACCAGATCGCGCGCGTGCATCGCCCGGTCGGCTTGAACATCGGCTCGCGCACGCCGCCCGAGATCGCCGTCGCGACCTTGGCGGGCCTGCTCGCCGACCGGAACGGACGTCCAGGTGGCTTCGAGTTCCCGCCGCCTCGCGATTAGTCTTCTATGACGTTGAAGGTCTCAACGGGGGCCTTCAGGACATCACGCTTCGATGCTGGGGCAGCGGGCCTGGAGCCGGGACACCGAGTGCGGGATCCAGGCACACGAGTTACGCCACCCCGCCACCCTGGCGAACAGGCCGCCCACCGTCACGACACGTTCGACTTACCCCTCAATAACCGCGGTAGTTCGTGTCTAGAGGGCCACGGCTCCTTCCGGCATGGGCTCGAACCGGGCGTGCTTGCGGGTGAAGGTCGCCGTGCCCGAGGTCAGTGAGCGTAGGTCGGTCGCGTAGCGCAGCAGTTCCGCGGCGGGTACCTCGGCGCGGATGACCGTGCGGCCGCCTTCACCCGATTCGGTGCCGAGAACGCGGCCACGCCGGGACGACAGATCACCCAGCACGGTGCCCAGATGCTCGTCCGGAAGCCGCACCGCCACCTCTTCGAGTGGTTCGAGCAACACGATCCTCGCGGCCGCGGCGGCTTCCTTGAGCGCCAACGCGCCCGCGGTCTGGAACGCGGCGTCCGAGGAATCGACACTGTGCGCCTTGCCGTCGACGAGGGTCACCCGGATGTCGATCAGCGGATGGCCGTCGACCAGCCCTCGCTGGGCTTGGGCCCGGACCCCCTTTTCGACACTCGGGATGAACTGGTGCGGCACCGAGCCGCCGACGACCTTGTCGACGAACTCGAAGCCAGAACCGCGCGGCAGTGGCTCGACCTCGATGTCGCAGACGGCGAACTGGCCATGACCGCCGGACTGCTTGACGTGCCGTCCGTGCCCGCGGCCCGGACCGGCGAACGTCGAACGCAGGCTGATGCGGACGGGTTCGGTGTCCACGTCGGCGCCTCCCGCGCGCAGCCGCGACAGCACGACGTCGGCGTGTGCCTCGCCCATGCACCACAGCACGAGCTGATTGGTCTCGGCGTTGCGGTCCAGCCGGAGCGTCGGATCGCCCGCGACCAGCCGGGAAAGGTTGCGCGCCAGGGTGTCCTCGTCGCTGCGCGTCTTGGCGATCACGGCGACCGGCAGCAGCGGTTCCGGCATCGTCCACGGCTTCATGATCAGCGGATCGTCCGGTGAGGAGACGGTGTCGCCCGTCTCCGCAGAGCCGACCTTGGTGAGCGCGCAGAGGTCGCCCGCGACGCAATACGGGACTTCGCGCAGGTTCGCGCCGAGCGGCGAGTACAGATGCGCCACCCGTTCGTCGGCGTCGTGATCCTCGTGCCCGCGTTCGGCGAGGCCGTGGCCCGAGACGTGCACCGGACGTTCCGGGCGAAGCGTCCCGGAAAACACCCGCACGAGCGACACCCGGCCGACGTAGGAGTCCACCGCGGTCCGCACCACCTCGGCCGCCAGCGGGCCGTCGGGATCGGCGCGGAGGCTCGCGTGCGGCTCGCCGGTGGGGGAGGTGACCTCCGGCGGGGCATGTTCCAGCGGCGAGGGGAAGGCACGCACGATGCCGTCGAGGACTTCGGCGAGCCCGACCCCGGTCGTCGCGCATACGGGGATCACCGGATGGAAGGACCCGCGCGCCACGGCTGTCTCGAGGTCGGCGATCAGCGTGTCCTCGGCGATCTCCTCACCGGCGAGGTACCGGTCCATCAGGGACTCGTCCTCGCTCTCGGCGATGACCCCTTCGATCAGTTCGTTGCGCGCTTCGGTGATCCTGGCGAGATCGGCCTCGTCCGGCTCACCGATAGTGGGCGGGTAGCCGTCCGAATAGTCGAAGTAGCGACGCGTGATCAGCCCGACGAGTCCGTCACGAGCGGGCAGGTACAGCGGCAGGACGCCGGCGCCGAAGGCCGCTTGGCAGGCCGCGATCTCACCTTCGGGGTCGGCGCGGTGATGGTCGAGCCGGGAGACGACCACCGCCCTCGGCATCCCGACGGCCGCGCATTCCTCCCACACCGCGACCGTGGCCGCGTCGACGCCTTCGGCCGCGCAGACCACGAACAGCGCCGCGTCGGCGGCACGGAGCCCGGCCCGCAGTTCGCCCACGAAATCGGCGTATCCGGGGGTGTCGATGAGATTGATCTTGTGGCCCTGGTGCAGCACCGGCGCGACCGAGAGGCCGACCGACCGCTGCTGCCGGACCGCGGCGGGGTCGTGGTCGCACACCGTCGTGCCCTCGACGACGGAGCCTGCCCGCGTCACCGTCCCGGACGCGGCGAGCAAGGCTTCGGCGAGTGTCGTCTTGCCGGATCCCGAGGGGCCGACCAGGACCACGTTGCGCACTTTCACCGGGTCGTCCACAGCGACGGCGGCCCCGGAGTCCCCGTTCTTGCTCTGTTTGTCGGCCATGCCGGTCTCCTCACCACACGACGCCGGTAACAGGTGTGTCCTCGATCACACACCCGCGACGGCCGTCGCGGCAAGGCGACCGGCGATGGACCCCCCGAATGTCGACCCGCCGCTATGCTCGATGGCGGACACCCGGAGGCGAATCCGAAGCGAATCCGACGGTGGGGGAGAGCGATGGAGCTCGACAGGCGGACGGTGTTGCGGCTGGCAGGCGCGGTTCCGGCGATGGCGGTGATCCCCGGGGCAGGCGGCGGGGACGAGTGGGAGCGGCTGCGCGCCCGGCTGGCGGGCACGCTGTTCCGGCCTGGGGAACCCGGTTATGACGAGGCGCGGCTCGGCTTTTTCTCTCTGTACGACCATCGGCTTCCCGCCGGTGTCGCGGTGTGCGCGAACGAGGACGACGTCCGGCGCTGTGTCGATTTCGCGGCCAAGCATCGCGTGCCGATCGCGGCGCGGTCCGGCGGGCACAGTTACGCCGGTTATTCCACAGTGGACAGAGGGCTCGTCGTCGATCTGTCCCGCCTCTCCGCGGTCGAGATCCTGCCGGGTGGCCGGGCGGCGATCGGGGCGGGCGCGGTACTGGGCCACGTGTACGAGGCACTGGCGGCGGCGGGCCGCGCGCTGCCCGCGGGCAGCTGTCCGGCGGTCGGCATCGGCGGGCTGACCCTCGGTGGCGGAATCGGCGTCCTGGGCCGCAAGTACGGATTGACCTGCGATGTCCTGGAATCCGTGCGTTTCGTGGGTGCGGACGGGAAACTGCGCCTGGTGTCGGCGGAGACCGCGCCGGACCTGCTGTGGGCGTTGCGCGGAGGTGGCGGCGGCAACTTCGGCATCGTCACGTCGTTCACCTTCAAGACGGCGGCCGCGCGGACGCTGACCAACTTCGCGCTGACCTTCCCGCCCGCCGCGCTCGCCGACCTCGTCGCGGCGTGGCAGGAGTGGCAACCCGCGATGCCGGACGAACTGTGGGCCGGAATGGGCCTCGGCGCGACGGTCGCGAACTGTGGCGGTTGTTTCGTGGGCTCCGCCGCGCAGGTGAACCCGCTGCTCGACGACCTCGTCCGCCGCGTGGGCACTCAGCCGATCACACGCGAGGTGACCGAACAGAGCCATCTGGCCACGATGCGCGCCTTCGCCAAGGAGACCGACTTCCCGGCCGCGGCCCGTGACCGGGCGGATTATGTGGCCACTTCGAGGATGCTGACCCATCCGGTGTCGGACACGGACGCGCTGGCGTCCCTGCTGACCAGCGATCCTGATCTGTACACGATCTTCGACGCCTACGGCGGTGCGATCGCCCGCGTGTCACCGAGCGAGTCGTGTTTCCCGCACCGGGACGCGCTCGGAAGCATCCAGGTGATCCGCGGGACCAGCGATGGCGAAGCGCGGGCGCGACGGGTGATCGGCCAGGTCAGGGACCAGCTCGGCCGGGAACTGGGGCAGGCCGGGTACGTCAACTACATCGACCCGGAGATGCCGGACTGGGCGAACGCGTACTACGGCGAGAGCCTGCCGCGGCTGCGGCGGGTGGCGCGGAAGTACGACCCGGACGGCCTGTTCGCCTTCGCGCAGGGCCTGGCCCGCTAGCCCCTCACGCGACCAGAGGACCAAATGCGGGCCAGATCACCCAGTGGACTGCTGAAATCGTCATGAACTGGCCTGCTTGAGAGGTCCAAAAGCGGCCTACCCTCGGAAGGGTCACTCCACCTCGCGCGCTTTCCGAAAGGTCCAGCAGTGTCTGACGACTCCACGAACACGGCCACCACCTCGCTCACCGGCACCGCCCGGGTCAAGCGCGGGATGGCGGAGATGCTCAAGGGCGGTGTGATCATGGACGTGGTCACCGCCGAGCAGGCGAAGATCGCCGAAGACGCCGGTGCCGTCGCCGTGATGGCGCTCGAGCGGGTCCCCGCGGACATCCGCGCGCAGGGCGGCGTCGCCAGGATGAGCGACCCGGACTTGATCGACGGCATCATCGAGGCCGTCTCGATCCCGGTCATGGCGAAGGCCCGCATCGGCCACTTCGTCGAGGCCCAGCTGCTGCAGTCGCTCGGCGTCGACTACATCGACGAGTCCGAGGTGCTGACCCCGGCCGACTACGAGAACCACATCGACAAGTGGGCCTTCACCGTGCCCTTCGTCTGCGGTGCGACCAACCTCGGCGAGGCGCTGCGACGGATCAACGAGGGCGCGGCCATGATCCGCTCCAAGGGTGAGGCCGGCACCGGCGACGTCTCGAACGCGACCACGCACATGCGTAAGATCCGCGCGGAGCTGCGTCGCCTCTCGTCGCTGCCCGAGGACGAGCTTTACGTTGCGGCGAAGGAACTTCAGGCCCCGTACGACCTCGTCAAGGAGGTCGCGGAGAAGGGCAAGCTCCCCGTCGTGCTGTTCACCGCGGGTGGTATCGCGACCCCGGCCGACGCCGCGATGATGATGCAGCTCGGCGCCGAAGGCGTGTTCGTCGGTTCGGGCATCTTCAAGTCCGGTAACCCGGCTCAGCGCGCCGAGGCGATCGTCAAGGCCACCACGTTCTACGACGACCCGGACGTCATCGCGAAGGTTTCGCGTGGCCTGGGCGAGGCCATGGTCGGCATCAACGTCGACGACGTGCCCGAGCCGCACCGGCTTTCCGAGCGCGGCTGGTAAAGCCGGCCTTCTTTGGATTTCACCGCGGACCCCGGGAGCAGGCGTGCCTGCCCCGGGGTCCGCTACGTGAGCGCCAGGCAGGTGCGTTGACGCCCTCGGGCAACGGCGATTTTCCTTGCCCGGGAGGGTGAACGCAGGTGTTCGAATCGACGTTCTACGCTCTTCGGTGAGCGGCCGTCATTATCCCAGCGCGGCCGAAGCGACGGGATAAGGGTTGTTGCGATGGCGCTCGCGCAGGTCGAAGACACGGTTCCACTGAGAGCGGTATCGGCCAAGCCGTCCGGCCAGCGTCGGGACATCCAGGGATTGCGTGCGCTGGCGGTCGGTTTGGTGATCGTCTATCACCTCCGGCCGGATTGGCTGCCTGGCGGTTTCGTCGGTGTCGACGTCTTCTTCGTCATCTCCGGCTACCTCATCATCGGCACCCTCACCGGCGAACTGCGCCGCACCGGGACCATCCGCCTGCGTGAGTTCTACGCGCGCCGCATCCGGCGTCTGCTGCCGGCCGCGTCGGTCGTCCTGCTGAGCACCGTGCTCGCGACCTGGCTGATCCTGCCGATCTCACGCTGGCCGGCCATCATGAGCGACGTCCTCACCTCCTCGCTGAACGTCCAGAACTGGGCGCTGGCCGCCAAGGCCGCCGATTACGCCCATGCCACGGCCGCCGTGTCACCGGTCCAGCACTTCTGGTCGCTCAGCGTCGAAGAGCAGTTCTATCTGGTCATCCCCCTGGTCCTGCTGTTCTGCGCTCGACTGGCCCACCGCGCCGGCCCGAAGGCCGCCCGCCACGCCGTCACGGCGGTCGCCATCGTCACCGCCGTGTCGTTCGTGTTCTCCGTCGTCTACAGCGAACTCGACCACGGCCGTGCCTACTTCGTGACGCCCACCCGGATGTGGGAACTCGGCCTCGGCGGCCTCGCCGCGCTGACCGTCCATCGGATCCGCCTCACGGGCCGGGTCCGGCTGATTCTCGGTTGGGGCGGGTTGGCCGCGGTCGTGGTCGGTTCGTTCCTGCTGACCACCGCGATGGCGTTCCCCGGCTACGTCGCTCTCCTGCCGACCCTGGGTACCGTCGGCTTGTTGCTGGCCGGGGTCGTCGCTTCGGACCAGCGCGTGGCACGGCGGGAAACCGCCGTCGTGCTCGGTCTCCAGCCGCTGCGCTACCTCGGCGACATCTCCTACAGCCTGTACCTCTGGCACTGGCCGGTCATCGTGGTGACCCTGCAGCTCGCGGGCGATACGGAACTGACGCCGCAGCAGGCGGCGGGTGCTTTCCTGCTGAGTCTGGCACTGGCCGTGGTGTCCAAACACGTGGTCGAAGACGCCTTCCGGGGCGGGAGTGCCGTCTCTCCGCCGTTCCGGCTCCACCTGCCCCGGCGCCGCAGTGCCTACCTCCTCGGTGCGGCCATGATCGCGATGACCGCGGTCTCCGCGGCGGTACCGTGGCAGTACGCCTCGGCGGAACTCGATCGCCTCGCGTCGGCCACCGGCCTCGACGAAGATCATCCGGGCGCCCTCACGCTGGACAGGGACAATCCGAGAGCGGCGCCGGAAGGTGTCCCGCTGACTCCTGACCCGGCGGTGGCGGGAAAGGACTGGCCGCTCAAGGATCAGGCCGTCAACTGCACCACATACGACATCGAGAACTGGCCGCCCACCGGCGACAAGTGCACGTACGGCGCGGCGACCGCGCCGAAGACCCTCGTATTGGTCGGCGATTCGCACGCGGCGATGTTCAGCACGGCCTTCGCCCGGTTCGTGCGTGAGCATCCTGAGTGGCGAGTGAAGATGATGCTGCGCAACGGCTGCCCCTTCAACGCCGTCGCGCCGGCCGGTCTCACCGTCTGCTCCGATCAGAACGAACTCGAACTCGCCGGAATCCTCGCCCTGAAGCCGGAACTCGTGGTGACCTCGGCGATGTCTCCCGCGTCTTACGACAAGGATCTCGGTTGGCGTTGGGAGTCGCGCGCGGAGGCCGTGGACGGTTACGAGGCCATGTTGCGGCGCATCTCCGACGCCGGTATCCGGACCGGAGTGATCCGCGATGTGCCCCGGCCTGTCAAGAACACCCCGCGTTGCCTGGAAAGCAATCCCGGACGGCACAAAGAATGCGACACCGCTCTGGGTGCCGCGTTCGGCCCGGACGAGGATCCCTTGGTGGAGGCCGCCCGGCGTGTGCCACGCTCGACGGTCGTCGACTTGACCCCGTGGCTCTGCGTCGGCGACGTGTGCCCGGCTGTCGTCGGTAACGTCGTGGTGTACCGGGACAATCACCTCACCGACACTTACGTGCGCACTCTCTACGGGCCGTTGACCGCGGGCTTCCGCCTGGGATGACAGGACCGGCGAATCAGGGGGTCGCGCCGTTCCTGGTCATCACACTTCCTTGTGCCGCGGCACTGAGCGTCGTGGTCCCGTCCTCGCCGACCACGCGGAGATCGCAGCGGCAGGTGGCTTGCCGTCGGCCGCTGTAGAGGACCCGTGCCTCCGCCACGAGCCGGACTCCTTGGGCAGGCCGTAGGTAGTCGATGCTGAAACCACTGGTGAGAATGGCCGGTCCCAGTGTCGTCCCGGCGGCGAAGGTGATCGCGTTGTCCGCGGCGTAGGCGAGTACCCCGCCGTGGAGATAGCCGTTCTGTTGCAACAGGTCTTCGCGGATGTCGAGTTCCAGGGTCGCCGCGCCGTCGCCGAACGAGGTCACCCGGGCACCGAGCAGAACGCTGAACGGTTGCGCGGCGAGGCCCTTCCGGGCGTCTTCTAGGGTCAGTACGGTCATCAGAGCCACGCTTTCAGATCGGCCAAATCCACCATGGGCATTCCCCAGCGCAGCGCCGCCACTTCGAGGTCGGCGCTGCTCGCCGATTCGCCCGGTGAACATGAATCAACACCCCGTTTTGACGCGGTACCCCGAAAGGTCCGGCGACGGCCGGACACAGGGACGCGGGGTCTCACCGCCTGGCCCCGGAATCACACCGGGTCGTTCCACCCCCTCGGCGGAACCGGCCGGCTGTACGGCCACACCGTGGAATCGCACCACGAGTCGATCATAGCCAGCTTGTGGGCCCCTTTCGAGAAAAACGGGCCGTCTACGGTCTCGCTCCGTTCCCGCTGACCGAGACCGTCCCCGACCGTTGAACGATTCGCCCGAACGGATGACGCCTGACCTCACTGAGCCGTGACACTCTTGGTTCAGGTGTCACATCAAAGGGGGCTTCATGAGGACAGGAGCACGCTTTTATCGCCTACTGGGGGAGCCGGCCGCCGAATGGGAGGGCGCGGATCTCCCGCTCGGTCCGCCGCAGGCTCGCCGGCTCTTCGCGCTACTGCTCATCGAGGCCGGGCAACTGGTCTCCTGCGACCGGATCATCGACGAACTCTGGGGTGGCGCCCCGCCGGCGTCGGCGAAGGTGCAGGTCCAGGGGCTGATCTCCGGCCTTCGCCGTGCTCTGCGGTCACCGCTGGGCGATCAGCCGATCCTGACCAGGGGAGCGGCGTACCTCCTCGACGCGCGACCTGAGGAGACCGACGGCGGCCGGTTCACCCGCCTGGCCGCCCACGGCCGCGAACTGCTCGCGCGCGGAAATCACCGCGAGGCGGCGCAACGGTTCCAGGAGGCGCTCGCGCTGTGGCGCGGGCCGGTGCTCGCCGGAGTCCAGGTCGCGGCCGAGGTCGTCGCGCGCTGGGAGGATCAGCGGCTTTCCGTGCTGGAGGACCGCGTCGAGGCCGAACTCGAGCTCGGCGAGCACGACCGGCTGGTGCCGGAGCTGCGCGAAATGCTCGCCGCGGCTCCGTTCCGCGAACGGACCTGCGGGCAGCTGATGACCGCGCTCGCCAGGGCGGGCCGGATGGCCGAGGCGCTCGACGTCTACGGGAAATGGCGCCGCGGGCTCGTCGACGAACTGGGTGTCGAGCCGTCCTCGGCGATCCGCGCGCTGCACGGTGAGATCCTGCGTGACGACCCGAATACGACCGCGCGCGATCATCCCGGGTACCGGGAACCCGCGGTGCCGAGCCAGTTGCCGCCCGGCATCCCGGACTTCGTCGGCCGCGAGGCGCTGGTCGCCGACCTGCTGGCGGAACTGGTCCCGGCCGGGGACCGCGGGACACCGCGGGTCCTGCTGCTCACCGGCGCGGGCGGGATCGGGAAGTCCTCCCTGGCGATCCGGCTCGCGCATGAGGTGGCCGGGGAATACCCGGACGGCAGGCTGTTCGCCGCCCTCCGCGGTACGACGAACGAACCACGGTCGCCGGAGGCCGTGCTCGCCGGCTTCCTCCGCGCGTTCGGCGTTCCCTCCGACGCGATCCCCGCCGACGTCGACGAGAGTGCCTGCCTGTTCCGGAGCCTGGTCCATGGGCGCCGGGTCCTGCTGGTCCTCGACGACGCCGCGGGCGAGGCCCAGCTGCGGCCGTTGCTGCCCGCCGGCGGCGGCTGCGCGGTGCTCGTCACGAGCAGGTTCGCCCTGGACGGCCTCGAAATCGGCCGTCCGATCCCGGTCGACGTCCTGCCGTCCGCCGACGCGGCCGCGCTGCTCGCGAGGCTCACCGGCAGCGGCGAGATCGACAAGGACTCCGTTGCCGCTCGGCAGGTTCTCGAGTACTGCGGCGGGCTGCCGCTGGCGCTGCGGATCGTCGGGAGCCGGATCGGCGACCGGTCCGGCTGGAGACTCGCCGACGTCGCCGTCGAGCTGTCCGTCGAACGGCGGCGGCTCGACTGGCTTCGTGCCGGCGATCTCGCGGTCCGCAGCAGTCTTTCCCTTGGTTACCGCCAACTGGCGCCGGACAGGCAGCGGCTCTTCCGCAGGCTGGGTCTCCTGCCCGCGGCGGATTTCCCGGCCTGGGCGGCCGGGCTCGCCGACGGCGGCACCCCTGACCATGTCGAGGGCGCGCTCGAAGATTTGAGACACCGGCACATGATCCAGCCGCTCTCTCGCGGAACCGGTACGCCCCGCTACCGGGTGCACGACCTGCTGCGCGCGTTCGCCGTCGAGGAGGTGGGCGCCGAGCCGGAGCGCGAACGCGCGGACGCCGTCGAACGGGTGCTCGGCGGGTGGCTCTGGCTCGCCGAGAAGGCGGCGGACCGGTTGCCCGGCAGTGTGCTCCGGCCCGAGCCAGGCACGGCTGCCCGCACGGCCGTCGACGAAACGCTGGTGGCCGACCCGCATTCGTGGTTCCAGGGCGAACTTCCCGCGCTGGAAGCCGTCGTCTCGCACGCGGCGGATGCCGGGCTCGGGGAGCTGGCCTGGGAGATCGCCGTCGTCGCGGCGTCCTACTTCGACCACAGTGGACTGTATGCGGAATGGTCGCGGTGTCATCGGCGCGCGCTCGAAGCGGCGAGGGCGTCGGGAAGCGCGCGCGGGGAAGCCGCGCTGCTGCGCGGAATCGGCCAGATCCACCTGTACTGGGACGACTATCCGGAGGCCGCCAGGACACTCACGGAGTCGTACCGGATCAGCGAGCGTATCGGCGATCCCGCCGGGCGGGCCAGGGCACTGGCCGGACTCTGCGTCCTCGCGCGGTCGACCGGACGGCACGAGGAATCACGGGCGATCGCGAAACGTGCGCTGGCGATCTTCACCGAGATCGGCGACGTGCTCGGCATGGCGCATCTCCACACGTCGCACGCGGTCGCGAGCGCCGAACTCGATCTGCTCGACGAGGCCGAGGCGGAACTGGACGAGGCCTGGCGGCTCTGCGTCGAACTGGACGATCCGCACCGGATGGCGCTCGTCCTGCGCAGGCAAGGACAACTGCATCTGCGGCGCCGGGACCCGCGTGGCGCGATGTCCTGCCTGCGTCGCGCGCTGGAACTGCTCGAATCGCTCTCCGACGAACTCTGTGCCGCGCAGGTCCGGCTCGACATCGGCCGGACCTACACGACACTGGGGGAGCGGCAGGCCGCGGCGAAGGTGCTCACCGGCGCGTCCTCGCAGTTCACCGGGGCGGGCAACCGCAGCAGCGCGGCCGCCTGCGCGCGTCTGCTCGGCGCCCTGTCCGGTTCCTGACCGACGAAACGCGAGGGGGTCAGGGGTGCCAACGTGAAGTCGGGAGTGCGGGGACCCGGTGACCGAGGTGGCCGGTCATCTCCTGGTTCGCGAAGAGCGCGTTGAGCACCGCCTCTTCGGTCGCCTGCACCACGGCTTCGAAGAACGGGTCGAGCCTGCCCCACGGAACGAACCGGAGGCTCTCGTACTCGGCCTCCTCGGTGCGCGGGAACCGGCTGCTGAGCGCGCCCGGGTTCGCCGTGCTGAAGGTGAGGAAGAGGTCACCGGAGAAGTGCGAGCCCGTGGTGCCGGTCCGGGCGAGGCCCAGCGGGACCCGGCGGGCGAGCGAGGTGCACTGGCCGGGCAGCAAAGGAGCGTCGGTGCCCACGATCACGATCACCGACCCCGCGCCCGACGGCGCCGTCCAGTCCTCCTCCATCGGGTTGTCCTCGCCCAGTGCGAGCCCGACCGGTTCGCCGGCGACGGTGAGTTCGCGGCGCGAGCCGAAGTTGGCCTGTACCAACACACCCACGGTGTACTCGTCGTCCCCGTAGGACACCAGGCGCGAGGCAGTGCCGGTGCCGCCCTTGAAGCCGTAGCAGGTCATCCCGGTCCCACCGCCGACGGAACCCTCGTCGATCGCCCCGCCTCGCGCGGAGTCGATCGCGGCGACGGCGTGTCCACTGTGGACTGTCGGCGCGGTGCTGTCGTTCAGGTAGCCGTCCCAGGTTTCGGCGACCACCGGCAGCAGCCATTCCGCGGCGACGTCCGGCCGTTCGCGGACCACCCAGTCGATCACGCCGCGATGGCACGGGCCGACAGCGTGCGTCGAAGTGATCAGCACCGGCAGGGTCAGCGATCCGGTCTCGGCGAGCCAAGCGGTTCCGGTCATCTCGCCGTTGCCGTTGAGGGCATAGGTCCCGGCCGCGCACGGCACGGCGAAATCCTCGCGGCCGCGCGGCAGGACGGCGGTGACACCGGTGCGCACCGAGTCGCCCTCGACGAGGGTCGTGAACCCGACCTCGACTCCGGGGACGTCGGTGAGCGCGTTGTGCTCGCCGGTCCGGCCGGGCAGGGGGACACCCAGGTCGCGGGCGCGGGTCACTTCCGTTCCTCCAAGGGGTGGGCGGTGGCGGTGCGGGCGTAGGAGAGCAACATCGCTTCGGCGGTGGCGGTTTCCAGCGTCGGTACGGCCTGGGTGAGATGCAGGCCGTAGCCGTCCTCCAGCGCGACCAGGTTCCGCGCGATCGACACCGCGTCGGCGGTCAGGGTGAACTCGCCGGTGGCCGAGCCGGCTTCGAGGATGCCGGTGTAAATCCGCACCTGTTGTTCGAAGAGCGTGATGTGGCGCGCCGCGTACACGGGATCGCGCCGGGCGATGGTGCCGAGTTCGTAGAGCAGTACGCAGAGCTCGTCGTCCGGGCCGGTCGGCAGGCCGCTGCGGATCATCGAGCGCAGCCGCTCTCCCGGATCCGTCTTCGCGGCGGCTGCCTGCTCCCTCGCCGAGCAGAAGCGCGCCACTGCCTCCCGCTGCACCTCTTGGAGCAGGTCGTCGAGGGTGGGGAAGTAGTACAGGATCGATCCGGACGACATGCCCGCGCCCTCGGCGATGTCCCGCAGCCGCAGGTTCAGCACTCCTCGTTCGAGGACGGCACGTCTCGCCACCTCGATCAGCTCGGCTCGTCGTTCCGGTGCCTTGCTCGGTCTCGCCATGGCTCCATTCTTCGAATCTTGTTCAAAAAATGCAACCCCGGATCCGGATCGGCTCTTGACGTCACAACGAGAAGAGCCTTTGATGCGTGCTCAACAGTTTTTCGAAGGAGACTCAAAGAACCGATTCCCGCCCCCACTGGAGGTCGGCCGTGTCCACTCCCGCACTACGCCGCGGTCTGCGCACCCTCGGCACACTGCTCATCACGCTCTCCGCGATCAGCCCGGCCTCGTCGGTCTTCATCATCGCGCCGGGGGTCGTCTCCGGCGCCGGTACGGGCGCCTTCTACAGCTTCGTGGCCGCCGCGGTCGTCGGCGTGTTCATGGCCTTCGTCTACGCCGAACTCGCGTCGGCGTTCCCGCTGGCAGGCGGGGAGTACGCGATCGTCACCCGCACCCTCGGCAGGCTGCCGGGGTTCGCCGTACTGGGCTTGATGATCATCACCCAGGTGCTCATCGTCGCGGTCATCGCGCTCGGCGTCGGCACCTACCTCGGGGTGCTGATGCCCGGTGTGCCAGGTCCGGTGATCGCGGCGGTGACCTGCGCCGTCGCCGCCGTGGTCGGGGTGTTCGACATCAAGCTCAACGCCTGGGTGACCGGGATCTTCCTGGCCATCGAGATCCTCGCGCTGATCGTGGTCAGCGCGCTCGGCCTGCTGAATCCGGCGCGTTCGTTCGGCGAGCTGCTCGCGCATCCGGTCGCCCCGGACGGCGGCCCGGCGACGGTCGGCGCCATCGCGATCGCCACCTCGGTCGCGATCTTCGCCTACAACGGCTACGGCTCGGCGGTGTACTTCGGCGAGGAGACGCAGAACGCCTCCCGCGGGATCGCCCGCGCGATCCTGTTCGCGCTCGGCATCACCGTCCTCGCCGAACTGGTCCCGGTGACCGCCGTGCTGCTCGGCGCGCCCGACCTGAACGCCCTGTTCGCCTCGGGGAACATGTTGTCCCACTTCATCGACTCACGGGGCGGCGGCACGCTCGGCACGGTGATCGGCCTGGCGGTCGCGCTCGCGATCGTCAACGCGGTGCTGGCGATCGTGCTGATCAGCTCGCGGATGCTGTTCAGCAGTGGCCGCGACCGCGCGTGGCCGTCGCCGGTCAACCGCGCGCTGGCCGCGGTGCATCCGAAGTTCGGGACGCCGTGGGTGGCCACCGTCGGCACCGGGCTGGTGGCCGCGCTGCTCTGCTTCGTCGACCCGAAACTGCTGCTGGTGGTGACGAGCACGTCGATCGTGGCGGTCTACGCGGCGCTCTGCCTCGGCGCGATCGTCGGCCGCCGCACCGGCGCCACCGCGCACGCCGAGTATCGGATGCCCTGGTTCCCGGTCGCGCCGGTGCTGGCGCTCGCAGTCCTGGTGTTCGTCGTCTACCAGAACCTGCTCGACCCGGCGGTGGGCAGGCCGAGCCTGATCGTCACGGCCTGCGTCGCCCTGCTCTCGATCGCGTACTACGTTTTCGTGCTCCGGAGGAGGGGTGGCTGGAAGCTCGCCGACGTCACCGAAGAGAAGGCCGAGGAGCCCGCCTGAATCAGGTGTACTCGGCGATCTCCACGCCGTAGGTGCCCGGTTCGAGTGCCTCGAAGATGTGCGGGACGTCGCCGGGGTAGCAGATGTAGTCGCCGGGCAGCAGTTCGACCGGCTCGTCCCGCGGTCCGACCTTGGCGCGGCCCGCGCTGAGGACGATGTGCTCGACGATGCCGCTCATATGCGGATCCGAGAGCCGGGGTTTCCCGGGCTCGGCGCGAATCAGGTACACGTCGCGCCGGGCACCGGGCGGGCAGGAGCTGAGCAGTGTGCACGCGTAGTCGGCGTGTTCGGCGAACACCGTCGGCCCGCTGCCCGAGCGGATCACCTGCACGCGGGGGCGTTCGGGCTCGACCACCCGGGAGAACGGGACGTCGAGCGCGACGCACAACGCCCAGATCGTCTCGACGCTCGGATTCCCGGTGCCGGACTCCAGCTGGGAGAGCGTCGACTTCGCGATCCCGGCGCGTTTGGCGACCTCGGTGAGGGACAGCCCGGTGCGGGCGCGTTCCCGGCGCAGGGACGTGGCGATGACGTCCAGTGGTGCGCCGTCGGACGCGGTCGGGGACATGCGTTCGCTCCATCGGTCGTTTCGTTCGCCTTGACGAACACGGTGGCGTTCGTTCATTGTATGACGCTATGCGTTCGATATGGCGAACAACCACTCGTGTCCTGGGGCGCGATCTTCTCCGTGACATCGGGCTGGTCTGCCTCGCCGACACCATTGTCGGCATCTCCTACGGCGCGATCGCGGTGGGCTCCGGCTTCCCGATCTGGGCGCCGATGCTGCTTTCGGTGCTGGTCTTCGCCGGCGCCTCGCAGTTCATGTTCGTCGGCATCATCGCCGCCGGTGGCAGCCCGGTCGCGGCCGTCGCGGCGGGCCTGCTGGCCAACGCGCGGCATCTGCCGTTCGGCTTCGCGATCGGCGACGTCCTGGGGAAGCGCTGGTCGACGAGGCTTGTCGGCAGCCATCTCATGATCGACGAATCCGTCGCGTTCGCGCTGGCCCAACGGGACGAGGAACGGCGCCGGGCCGCGTACTGGGTCTGCGGCATCGGGCTGTTCGTGTGCTGGAACATCGGCGTCCTCGCCGGTGCCTACGCCGGGACCGCGATCAGCGACACCGACGCGTTCGGTCTCGACGCGGCGTTCCCCGCCGTCCTGCTCGCGCTGGTCCTGCCGTCGCTGCGGGACCGTGCCGCCCGGCTGCCCGTGTTCCTGGGGGTGGCCGTCGCGCTGGCCACGACGCCGTTCCTGCCCGCCGGGCTGCCGGTGCTGCTCGCGCTGGTCGGCGTACTGGCCGGGGTCGCCGCGAAGGAACCCGCCGACCGTGAACCCGAGGGAGTGCACTGATGGACCCGCTGGACCTGATCATCGCGGGCGGCGTGCTCGCCGTCGGGACCTTCGCCTTCCGCTTCGCCGGACCGGTCCTGAAAGCCCGGTTCACGGTTTCGCCCAAGGCAGAAAAGCTGATGACGCGCTCGGCCATCGTCCTGCTGGCCGCGCTGGTCGCGGTCGCCGCGCTGACCGAGGGACACGAGTTCGCCGGTTACGCCCGGCCAGCCGGTGTCCTGGTCGGCGGCGTGCTCGCCTGGCGTAAAGCGCCGTTCGCCCTGGTCGTCGTCGCGGCCGCCGCGACCGCCGCACTCCTGCGGCTCGCCGGGGTCCCCTGACCTGGCCGTTCCCCGGGACGCCTAAGCTGGGGGGAAGGTCTTTCGGGAGGTCGAGTGGCGATCGCGACGGGGGCACAGCCGGTGGTCGGCGTGCTCGCACTGCAAGGTGACGTGCGGGAGCACGCCGCGATGGTGGAACGCGCGGGCGCCCGCGCGCTGCCCGTCCGCCGCGCGAGCGAACTGTCCGAAGTGGACGGTCTGGTACTGCCGGGTGGCGAATCGACCACCATGTCGAGGCTCCTGGAGAGCTTCGAACTGCTCGAACCCCTGCAGGAACGCATCGCGGACGGACTGCCCGCGTTCGGCTCCTGCGCCGGGATGATCCTGCTCGCCCGCCAGGCCCTCGACGGACGGCCTGACCAGCGGCAACTCGGCGGGCTCGACGTCGTCGTCCGGCGCAACGCGTTCGGGCGGCAGGTCGACTCGTTCGAAGCCGACCTCGACTTCACCGGTATCGAAGGCGGTCCGGTGCACGCTGTGTTCATCCGCGCCCCGTGGGTGGAGAAGGCGGGCGACGGGGTGGAAGTACTCGCCAGTGTCCCCGAAATACCGGGCTCGGACGACGCGGCCGCTAGGATCGTCGCGGTCCGGCAGGGGGCGGTACTCGCCACGTCGTTCCATCCCGAACTCACCGGGGACGAACGCGTGCACAGGCTGTTCGTCGACCTCGTGCGGCAGGCTTAAGCAAAACCGACACTGTGCTCAGCGGCGGGCACAGGAGTAGATGGAGGAGAGATGAGCGGCCACTCCAAGTGGGCCACCACGAAGCACAAGAAGGCCAACCTGGACGCGAAGCGCGGCAAGCTCTTCGCCCGGTTGATCAAGAACATCGAGGTGGCGGCACGGACCGGCGGTGGCGACCCGGATGGCAATCCGACGCTCTACGACGCCATCCAGAAGGCGAAGAAGAACTCGGTCCCGCAGGACAACATCGAGCGCGCCCGCAAACGTGGTGCCGGTGAAGAGGCCGGTGGCGCCGACTGGCAGACCATCACCTACGAAGGCTACGGCCCGAACGGTGTGGCCGTGCTGATCGAATGCCTCACCGACAACAAGAACCGCGCCGCGATGGAGGTACGGACCGCCCTCACCCGGAACAACGGCTCCCTCGCCGACCCGGGTTCGGTCGCCTACATGTTCAACCGCAAGGGCGTCGTGATCATGCCCAAGGGTGACGCCGCCGAGGACGACGTCCTCATGGCCGTGCTCGACGCGGGCGCCGAAGAGGTCAACGACCTCGACGAGAACTTCGAGATCGTCTCCGAGGCCACCGATCTCGTCCCGGTCCGGAAAGCCTTGCAGGAAGCCGGTTTCGAGTACGAGTCCGCGGATCTCACCTTCCTGCCGTCGGTCAGCGTCCCGCTGGACGTCGACGGTGCGAAGAAGGTCTTCAAGCTCATCGACGCGCTCGAAGACTGCGACGACGTACAGAACGTCTATGCGAACTTCGACGTCTCTGACGAGGTCATGGCCGAGGTCGGCTGATCGTTTTTCCAGTCATGCCGCGGAAAATCCGTCCCGGGGCTAGGTGCGGGCGCGGACGTGGGGCAGAATGTCGCGCGTGACGACCTCCGAAGCCGATGCCCTCACCGCCGAAGAAACCGAACTCATCCAGTGGATCGAGTCGCAGGCGAAGGCGAGAGGGAACGCGGTCATCGCGGTCGCGGGCGACGAGGAGGAAGCGGGCTTCTGCTTCACCGCGTGCGCCTGGGCGCTGCACAGCGTCGCGGAAGCGGTCGTGATCGGGCTGCCCGAGCACATGGGGCCGGTCCTGCTCGACGCCTACGTCGACCGCGCGGCCAACGGTGAGATCTTCGAGGTCGGCAAGCGCTACGACGATTTCTTCGAGGGCGCGCCGGTGGTCTTCGAACGGGTCGCGAAGGGGCACTATCCCGAGTACTTCGGGAGCGCGTTCCTGATCTACCCGGACGGGGACTTCCCGGCGCTGCAGCTGATCGTCGCCACACCGGACGGACACTTCCCCTGGCACCCGGACGCGCCGGAGGGCTTCGCGCGGTATCAGCCGGTGCTGACCGAATCCGGCGACCCGGAGAGCTGGACGCCGGGCGTCGACGGTCCCTGAGGTCGCTGCTGAGCGTGCTATGAAAGGTCCTTTCCTTGCAAGATTTGCGAGGAAAGGACCTTTCATGGCATCCGTCGTCTTGGTTCGCGGTGCTTCTCGGCAGGGGTGAGGCGGGCCTCGGGGTAATCGTGAGTGGTGAGTGGTGAGTGTCGTTCTGGCGAAGGGTGTTTTAGGTACATACGCGGATGGAGGTCCGGTAGCGGCCGTCACGAGCCTCAGCGGCCTCAGCCGTTGTGAGCCAGGCCGCGGACCACCCCGACCGACCCGGTACCGGCCGCAAGCGGCGCATTCAGAGGACCAAATGCGGACCTCACGAGAGCCAGGGTGCCAGGTCCTCCACCGCCCCCGGCCACTCCGCGGCCAACGCCGCCGCGGAACGGAACTCCACACAGTCGTCCGTATAAGGCGGCACCACCACAGTCCCGAGCAGGCTCCACTCACCGGTACTCACCGACGCCTGCCACACCCCGGCGGGCACCACCACCTGCGGACGCTGACCGCCCGCGACGTCCGGTCCCAGTACTGGCCGCGAGATCCGGCCGTCCGGGAACAACAACAGCATCCGGACCGGCGCCCCGGCGTGATGGGCGTAGATCTCCAGCCGGTCGAGCCGGTGCGGCGCCGAGGTTTCCGGCGGTACCAGCAGGTAGTAGATCGCCGACGCGGTCTCGTCGCGCCAGCTCTGCGCCCAGCGGCCACCTTCCACGGGCAGCGGCTGGAGACCCAGATGAGCGGTGAAGTCGGCAGGGCTCGGCATGTCTCCATCCTGCCGTCGATCGCTCCGGGTAGCCTCAGGCTCGAACGGATGTTCGTGAAACCGGCGGAGGGAAACACGTGCGGGTACTCGGGGTCGACCCCGGTCTGACCAGGTGCGGGCTCGGCGTGGTCGACGGCGGCACGGGCCGCACCGTCCGCGCGGTGGCCGTCGACGTCGTGCGGACCTCGCCGGACGCCGACCTTTCCGTGCGTCTGCTGGGGATCTCCGACGCCGTCGAGCGCTGGATGGATCGCTACAAGCCCGAAGCGGTCGCCGTGGAACGGGTTTTCGCGCAGCACAACGTGCGCACCGCGATGGGCACCGCGCAGGCGGGCGGGGTCGTGGCGCTCGCGGCCGCCCGGCGCGGGCTGCCGGTCGTGTTCCACACGCCGAGTGAGGTGAAGGCGGCCGTCACCGGCTCCGGCCGTGCGGACAAGGCGCAGGTCACCGGTATGGTCATGCGGCTGCTCGGCCTCGAAGTCAAACCGCATCCGGCGGACGCCGCGGACGCGCTCGCGCTCGCGATCTGCCATCTCTGGCGCGAGCCGATGCGGGTCCGGCTCGCCGAAGCCGAGGCCAGGGCGGCCGAGATCGCCAAGAACCACAAGGCCAGGCTCGCCGCCGCGGCACAGCGCGCCAAACAACACGAAGCGAAAGCGCAAGGAGCGGCTCGATGATCTCCTCGGTACGCGGTGAAATCCTCTCCATCGGCCTCGACCACGTCGTGATCGAGGTCGGGGGAGTCGGCTTCGCCGTGCAGGCCACGCCCGCCACACTCGCGACGCTTCGCCGCGGAGAAGAGGCGATGCTGCACACCGCGCTCGTGGTCCGCGAGGATTCCTTGACGTTGTTCGGTTTCGCCGACGCCGACGCCCGCGAGCTGTTCGGCCTCCTGCAGACGGTCTCCGGGATCGGCCCGCGGCTCGCGCTGGCGACGCTGGCGGTGCTCGATCCGGACAAACTGCGGTCCGCGCTGGTCGAAGGCAACATCACCGTGCTGACCCAGGTGCCCGGCATCGGCCGCAAGGGCGCCGAGCGGCTGACCCTCGAACTGCGCGACAAGGTCACCGCGCTCGCCGGCCCGACCGACGGCTCCCCGGTGGTCACCGCACCCGGCGTGCTCCGGGGCGAGGTCGTCGAAGCGCTCGCGGGCCTCGGTTTCCCGGCCAAGCAGGCCGAACAGGCCGTCGACAAGGTGCTCAGTGAGGGCGACGGACATACGACGGCCTCCGTGCTGCGCGCCGCGTTGGCCACCCTCGGGCGTAAGCGGTAGCCGGCCACATGGACTATGAGGCCGTGACGGATTTCGACGCCGAGGAAGAGACGCTTTCGGCGCTGCCGCAGACCGGCGAACGCGAGGTCGAGACCACACTGCGCCCGCGCAAACTCGACGAGTTCGTCGGCCAGCCGCGGGTACGCGAACAGCTCGAACTCGTACTGGAAAGCGCGCGCCGCCGGGGTGTCCCGCCGGACCATGTCCTGCTCTCCGGGCCGCCGGGGCTTGGCAAGACGAGTATGGCGATGATCGTCGCCGCCGAACTCAACGCCGCCATCCGGATCACCTCCGGTCCGGCGCTGGAACGGGCGGGTGACCTCGCCGCGATGCTGTCCAACCTGGCGCCCGGCGACGTCCTGTTCATCGACGAGATCCACCGCATCGCCCGCCCAGCCGAGGAAATGCTGTACCTCGCGATGGAGGACTTCCGCGTCGACGTCGTCGTCGGCAAGGGGCCCGGCGCCACCAGCATCCCGCTGGAGATCGCGCCGTTCACGCTGGTCGGGGCCACGACACGGTCCGGTTCGCTGACCGGGCCGCTGCGTGACCGGTTCGGTTTCACCGGCCAGATGGAGTTCTACACCGACAGCGAACTGGAACTCGTCGCGCGCCGCGCCGCCACCATTCTCGACGTCGACATCGACCGGGACGGTTGCGCGGAGATCGCCCGCCGGTCCCGTGGCACCCCCCGGATCGCGAACCGGCTGCTGCGGCGGGTGCGCGACTACGCCGAGGTCCGGGCCGACGGCAAGGTCACGCGCAAGATCGCGCGCGCCGCGCTGGAGGTCTACGACGTCGACGAACTCGGCCTCGACAGGCTCGACCGCGCGGTGCTGACGGCACTGGTGCGGTCCTTCGGCGGCGGTCCGGTCGGCGTGTCGACACTGGCCGTCGCGGTGGGGGAAGAACCCACCACCGTCGAGGAGGTGTGTGAGCCTTACCTGGTCCGCGCCGGTATGCTCGCCCGCACTCCTCGCGGCCGGGTCGCCACAGCGGCCGCTTGGGAGCACCTCGGACTGACGGCTCCGGCCGGTGCCACGCGCGGCGATCAGGGCGGCCCGACCCTGTTCGACCAGGACTGACCGGACCGTGCACGCGGTACGGGGCCCGTGGTGGCGACGGGTGGTGGTGGAGTTTCCGCTGGCACCTGGCACACTCGGGTAGAGCACACCCCGCCAAATCGGACAAAACAGCGCACCGCGCGGCGTCCGCTCGAAATGGAGAACCATGAACCAGTTATTGCTGCCGCTGCTCCTGATGCTCGTTGTGGCGATTCCGCTCGTCATGGGCACCCGTAAGCAGAAGAAGGCGGCGGCAGCGCAGCAGGAGCTGCTCGCGAGCCTCGCTCCCGGCGACCGGGTGATGACCACCTCCGGTCTCTACGCGTCTGTCGCCGACGCCTCCGCCGACACCACGATCGACCTCGAGATCGCCCCCGGTGTCGTGACCACCTGGCTGCGCCAGGCCGTCCGCGAGAAGGTCGAGCCGGTCGTCGAGACCGACGAAGACACCATCGACGACGAAGCCGTCGACGAGACGGTCGTCGAGGCGAAGGACGACGAGCGCGTCGAGGAGAAGTCGGGCGCGCAGATCGCCCCGCCGCTGGAGCACGGCAAGAAGTAGCGGTTGTAAGGCCATCCCCGACACCAGACTTTCGTAGGTGCGGGGGCAACGCCGGGCTCACGCAGCACCGAGTAGTGTCTCGGTGCTGCGTGCGTGTCCGTCGTCATAGTCGTGCCCGTTCATCGGGCAACGTCATCGAGGCACGTTCGCGGTACCACCGGACTCCCGTCCGGTGCGTGAACAGCCAAGTCCATTGGGGAACACCCAGTCCGTCCGAGGAGACCGAAGCACAGTGGCCGCACCGGCCGGGCATCTCCGCCCGGGACGCTATCTCGCCTTCTTCGCCCTGATCGTGGTGGCGCTGTACGCCCTGGTGTTCTTCACCGGTAGCGGCAAGCCGACGCCGAAACTCGGCATCGATCTGCAAGGCGGCACGAGGGTCACCCTGACCGCCCGTAATCCCGACGGCGGCGACCCTCCGCGAGAGTCCCTCGAACAGGCCCGCTCGATCATCGAGCGCCGGGTCAACGGTATCGGCGTCGGCGGCACCGAGGTCGTCCTCGACGGCAGCAACGTCGTGATCACCGTTCCCGGCGAGCAGGGCGACCAGGCCAAGACCCTGGGCAAGACCGCGAAGCTGGGCTTCCGGAAGGTCGTGACGTCGCAGCCGGTGACCCCGGCGCCGCAGCCGTCGACCCCGCCTGCTTCGGGCGCGCCCTCGTCGGCCCCGCCGTCGTCGGGTGCCCCGGGCGCGTCGAGCGCTCCGCCGAGCAGCCCGGCCAATGGCGGCGGTGGCGCCGCGGGCGCGCAGCAGCAGCCCGGCGACTCCGACGAGCAGACCAAGAAGGAGATCGAGGAGGCCCGGAACCTCCGGCAGAACCCCGATCTGCTTTCGACGGACCAGGCGAAGCAGTCCGCGGCCGCCGAGAAGGCCTTCGCGGCCCTCAACTGCGACCCCAAGGTGTCGGACCCGCTGGTCGGCAACGACCTCACCGACAAGCCGCTCGTCGCCTGCGGTGACAAGAACACCATGAAGTACCTGCTGGAGCCGGAGTTCCTCCCCGGAACCGAGATCTCCGACGCCTCCTCGGGCTACGACACCCAGAACTCCCAATGGGTCGTCAACCTGAACTTCAAGGGCGAGGGTTCGCGGATCTGGGGCGACTTCACCTCGAAGAACGTCCAGAAGCAGGCGGCGTTCGTCCTCGACACGCAGGTCGTCTCCGCGCCGACCATCCAGTCCGCGATCCTCGGCGGCCAGACCCAGATCACGGGCCGGTTCAGCCAGTCCGAGGCGAAGGACCTGGCGGATGTGCTGAAGTACGGCTCGCTGCCGCTGTCGTTCGAGTCGTCGGACGCGACGACCGTGTCCGCGACACTGGGGCTGGCGTCGCTGCAGGCGGGCCTGATCGCGGGCGGTATCGGCCTGCTGATCGTGTTCATCTACTGCTTGTTCTACTACCGGCTGCTCGGTGTGCTGACGATCCTTTCGCTGGCCTTGTCGTTCTCGCTGGTCTACGCGGTGCTGGTGCTGCTGGGGCGGTGGATCGGGTACACCCTCGACCTCGCCGGCGTGGCGGGCCTGATCATCGCGATCGGTATCACCGCCGACTCGTTCGTCATCTACTTCGAACGGTTGAAGGACGAGATCCGGGAAGGCAGGACCTTCCGCTCGGCGGTGCCGCGAGGCTGGTCCCGTGCGCAGCGCACGATCCTGGCGTCGGACGCGGTCAGCTTCCTCGCCGCGGCCATCCTGTACTGGCTGGCCGTCGGTGAGGTCAAGGGCTTCGCGTTCACGCTCGGCATGTCGACGGTCCTCGACCTCGTCGTGGTCTACCTCGTGACCCACCCGCTGGTCGCGATGGTGTCCCGCTCGAAGTCGAAGTTCCTGTCCAACCCCAAGAATCTCGGCCTCGGTGCCGTGCAGCAGGTGGGCTCGGAGCGCAAGGCGGCCCGTCCCGCCGCCGGCCGCCCGAACGTCAAGGAGGCGTGACCGTGGTCGACGACAACACCACCACCGCGGGCAAGCGCGAGAGCATCTTCCGCCGCCTCTACGTGGGCACGGGCGCGTTCGACGTGGTCGGCAAGCGCAAGCGCTGGTACATCTTCTTCGGCGCGCTGGTGCTGGTCTGCATCGCGTCGATGGGGATCAAGGGCTTCAACTTCGGTATCGACTTCGAAGGCGGCACCCAGATCCAGTTGCCCGCCAACGGCAAGAACGGGCAGATCAGCGAGCAGCAGGCCAAGGACGTCTTCGCCGAGGCGCTCGGCCGTCCGGCCGACGAGGCGCAGAAGGTCGGCAGCGGTGCCTCGTCGACCATCCAGCTCCGTTCGGACACCCTGGACGCGGCCGAGGTCTCCAAGATCAAGGAAGCGCTGTTCCGCGAGCTCGGCCCGATCGGGTCCAACAACCAGCCGAGTGTCCAGGCCATCAGTGACAGCGCGGTGAGCGCGTCCTGGGGCGGCGAGATTTCGCGGCAGGCGCTGATCGCGCTCGGAGTGTTCCTCCTGGCGGTCACGCTGTTCCTGGCGTTGTACTTCGACACCAGGATGGCCGCGGCGGCGCTGATCTCGCTCCTGCACGACATCGTGGTGACGGCGGGTGTGTACTCGCTGATCGGCTTCGAGGTCACGCCGGCGACGGTGATCGGTCTGCTGACGATCCTCGGGTTCTCGCTGTACGACACGGTGGTGGTGTTCGACAAGGTCCGTGAGAACACCCGCGGTCTGCTCGGACTCACCCGCCGCACCTTCGGCGAGGCGGCCAACCTGGCGCTGAACCAGACGCTGATGCGGTCGTTCAACACCGCGCTGATCGCGATGCTGCCGATTCTCGGTCTGCTCGTCGTCGGGTACGTCCTGCTCGGCTCCGGCACGCTGCAGGATCTCGCGCTGGTGCAGCTCACCGGCACCCTGGTCGGCGTGCTGTCCTCGGTCGCGCTGGCCACCCCGCTGCTGGTGGATCTGAAGATGCGTGATCCGAAGTACCGTCAGCAGGCCGACAGGGTCGCTTCGCGGCGCGCGAACCAGGCCCGCAAGGCCGCCGAGCGCGACGACGACTTCGACCCGAACGACGAAGAAGCGCTGGAGGCCGAACTCCGCAAGGAGAAGGCGTACGCCGCCGCGGCGAGCGTCCCGGCCAGGAACCAGAAGGCCCACAAGGGCCGTCCGTCCGGCAAGCGCAAGAGGTAGACCCGGGTTTCCGCCGCTAGGAAAGGTCCTTTCATTGCAAATTCTGCAATGAAAGGACCTTTCCTAGCGTTCAGAGGAGCCCGGACGCACGACACGAGAGCAGGGAAGTACATGGAGCTGGGCAAGGCACTCGACCTGATCGCCGAGGTGCCGGACTTCCCGGAACCCGGCGTGCTGTTCCGGGACCTGAGCCCGTTGTTCGCCGACGCCGACGGCTTCAAGGCCGTCACCGACGCGCTGGCGGCCACCGTCGGCCCCGACATCGACCTGCTGGCGGGCGTCGAAGCACGCGGTTTCCTGCTGGCCGCCGCGGTCGGCTACTCCCGTGGACTCGGCGTGGCGCTGATTCGGAAGCCCGGCAAGCTGCCCCGGGTGGCGGGCCGGGTCGATTACGCGCTGGAGTACGGCACGGCGACCGTCGAGTTGCCCGAAGGCATCGTCGAACCCGGGCAGCGTGTCGCGATCCTCGACGACGTGCTCGCCACCGGTGGCACCGTCGCGGCCACCTGCAAACTGCTGGAAGAGGCGAAAGCGCAGGTCACCGGCGTGTCGGTGGTCATGGAACTCGCCGGGCTCGGTGGTCGTTCCGTGCTTGAAGGGCGTCATGTGGAGGCCCTCCGGGTGTGTTGACCGGGCGTACCAAGTGGGCCGCGAGGGGGAGCGGCTACTCTTGATGTCCGAAGGCCGCACGAAGCGCAGGAGGTGCGGGTGAGCCAAGAGCTCGATGCCGCGGTGTCCTCGAAGGACGGCACCGAGCAGAACGGTGTGTCGCGACAGGGGGCCGCGCCCACGCCCTCCGCGACGCGCCGGGTCCGTGCCCGCCTCGCCCGCCGGATCACCGCACAGCGCGCCGCGCCGGTCAAGCAGGTACTCGAACCGCTCGCCGTCATCCACCGCGAGCTGCACCCCAACGCCGACCTCGCGCTGCTACAGCGCGCTTACGACGTCGCCGAGGAGCTTCACCGCGATCAGCGGCGCAAGTCCGGCGACCCGTACATCACGCATCCGCTCGCGGTCGCGACGATCCTCGCCGAACTCGGCATGGACACCACGACGCTGGTCGCGGCACTGCTGCACGACACCGTCGAGGACACCGGCTACTCGCTGGAGAGCCTGAAGG
Organism: Amycolatopsis sp. NPDC033938; assembly: GCF_055575975.1. Classification (NCBI taxonomy): domain Bacteria; kingdom Bacillati; phylum Actinomycetota; class Actinomycetes; order Pseudonocardiales; family Pseudonocardiaceae; genus Amycolatopsis; species Amycolatopsis sp. NPDC033938. The sequence goes on along the minus strand of NZ_JBVIRO010000006.1, from coordinate 59,662 downwards.
CCGACTTCGGGGAGAAGGTCGGTGAGCTGGTCGACGGCGTCACCAAGCTGGACAAGGTCAAGCTCGGCACGGCGGCCGAGGCCGAGACCATCCGCAAGATGGTCATCGCGATGGCGCGTGACCCGCGCGTGCTGGTCATCAAGCTGTCCGACCGGCTCCACAACATGCGCACGATGCGCTTCCTGCCGCCGGAGAAGCAGGCCCGCAAGGCGCGCGAGACCCTGGAGGTCCTCGCCCCGCTGGCGCACCGGCTCGGCATGGCGACGGTCAAGTGGGAGCTGGAGGATCTGGCCTTCGCCATCCTGCAGCCGAAGAAGTACGACGAGATCGTCCGGCTGGTCGCCGATCGCGCGCCTTCGCGTGACACGTATCTGCGGTCGGTGATCACCGAGCTGACCAGCAACCTGGAGGGTTCGCGGATCACCGCGAAGGTCGAAGGACGGCCGAAGCACTACTACTCGATCCACCAGAAGATGATCGTCCGAGGGCGCGACCTCGACGACATCCACGACCTGGTCGGCGTGCGGATCCTGGTCGAAGACGTCCGCGACTGCTACGCCGCGATGGGTGTCGTCCACGCGCTGTGGCAGCCGGTCCCCGGCCGGTTCAAGGACTACATCGCGCAGCCGCGGTTCGGCGTGTACCAGTCGTTGCACACCACGGTGATCGGACCGGACGGCAAACCGCTGGAAGTCCAGATCCGCACCTACGAGATGCACCGCACCGCCGAGTACGGCATCGCCGCGCACTGGCGGTACAAGGAGACCAAGGGCACCCACAACGGGAACGCGGTGGACGTCGACGAGATGGCGTGGATGCGCCAGCTCCTCGACTGGCAGCGGGAAGCCGCGGATCCTGGTGACTTCCTCGAATCGCTGCGTTATGAACTCGCGTCGCGCGAGATCTTCGTGTTCACGCCCAAGGGTGACGTGATCACGCTGCCGGTCGATTCGACCCCGGTCGACTTCGCCTACGCCGTGCACACGGAGGTCGGGCACCGCTGCATCGGCGCCCGCGTCAACGGCAGGCTCGTCGCGCTCGAGCGCAAGCTGGAGAACGGCGAGGTCATCGAGATCTTCACCTCGAAGGCCGAGACGGCGGGCCCGAGCCGGGACTGGCTCCAGTTCGCCGGTTCGCCCAAGGCGCGCGCGAAGATCCGGCAGTGGTTCGCCAAGGAACGCCGCGACGAGGCGATCGAAGGCGGCAAGGAGGCCATCACCAAGGAGGTCCGCAAGGTCGGTCTCCCGATCCAGCGGCTGGTCTCCGCCGACTCGATGGGCGCGGTCGCCACCGAACTCCGGCATCCCGACATCAGCTCCCTGTACGCGGCCGTCGGCGAGGGCCACACCAGCGCGAAGCACGTCGTGCAGCGACTGGTCGCCCTTATCGGCGGGGTCGACGAGGCGGAGGAGGAGCTCGCCGAGCGCGCGACCCCGTCCACGGTCACCCGCCGCCGCGGGTCGAACGACGTCGGCGTCGTGGTGAAGGGCGCCAGCGACGTCTGGGCCAAGTTGGCCCGCTGCTGCACGCCCGTGCCGGGTGACGAGATCCTCGGTTTCGTCACCCGTGGCGGCGGGGTCAGCGTCCACCGGACCGACTGCACCAACGCCGACGACCTGACAGCACAGCCCGAGCGGCTGGTGGAGGTCGAGTGGGCGCCGTCGGCCTCGTCGGTGTTCCTCGTCGCGATCCAGGTCGAGGCGCTGGACAGGCACCGCCTGCTTTCGGACGTCACCAAGGTCCTCGCGGACGAGAAGGTCAACATCCTGTCCGCGTCGGTGACGACCTCGCGTGACCGGGTCGCGGTCAGCCGGTTCTCCTTCGAGATGGGCGACCCGAAGCACCTCGGTCACGTGTTGAAGGTGGTCCGAGGGGTCGAGGGCGTCTACGACGTCTACCGGGTGACTTCGGCTTCCTAGACCGTATTGGCCTAGCCGGTCCCGCGGACGAAGGCCCACGCACTGCGGTTGAGGGTGTCCTCGATCCCGGTGAAGCCTTCGGCCGGGCTGATCTCCTCCTCGACCAGGTCGAGGTCCGGGTCATCGGCCGTGCCGCCGCGGCCGTCGGGACCGACCGCGAACATCGCGGCCGGATTCCCGCCGGGGTCCATGATGCCGGGGACGTCGTTGGCGAGGTTCGTGTGCCAGCTTCCCGACATGTGCCCGGCTTCGTGGCTGGTCACGTTGCCGACCGCCCGGCCGAGGAACGCGATCTTGTCGCTGCCCGGCCCGAGATAGGTGTTGAGTGACCATGCCGGTCCGGCGGGACGGCTGATCTCGTCGAGCAGGACCAGCGCGGTCTCCTCCTTGCCGAAGTTGCCGGCGTCGATGGACTGCGCGATGCCGATGGTCTGGATACCGGACTCCAGGGTGGTGCCGCCCACCACGACCCGGCTGACATTCGGCTGCCCCCACGGATCGGCGTGGTCCCGGCTGTTGAGCACACGCAGCGCGAACCTGGGGTTGGTGCCCTTGGCGATCAGATCCCGTTCGAGGTTCTCCTTGACCGTCGCGACGATCGCGTCGATGAGCGCGCGTTCGTCGCCCGCGGCGAGCCCCCACCGCGGCAGGAAGGCGGACAGCGGGGAGAGGTCGCGGATCCCGCCGCCCGAACCGTAGATCGCGGTGTTGACCCTGGCGCCGTCGAAGTCGAGGAAGATCGTGTGCACGCTGCCGCGCGGGGCGGTTTCCGTGCCGGGCCGGAACGCTTCGAGTTTGATGTCGTACGCGCCTTCGCCCGCTTCGACACCGAGGCGGTAGCGGCCGTCCTTCGGTGCCACGAAGTCCACGACGGCGTTGCCGCCGCCGGGCATCGGTGAGGCGGTGGCGAAAATGGAGGTGAAGTCCTGCGAGGAGCCGAACACTTCCCGCCCGGCGGGGTCGATCACCGCGAGCCGCGTCCCGCCGCCTGCCACCGACGCGCCCAGCACGTCTCCGGCACGCAGGTCGAACGAGTAGTAATCGAGGTCGCCGCCGCTCTTGCCGCTGGTGATCGTCAGGTCGTACGGGCCCTCGGTCTGGACACCGCTGCCGGTACCCGGTTTCTTGGGATCACCAGGCACGCCGAAGGGACCTGAACCCACCATGAGGAAGTACTCCCGGCCCGGCGGGATGGTGAAGGCGAGCGCGGAGTCACTGGAGCCGCTCGCGTTGTCGTTGACGGCCCACACGTTGCCGTCCCCGTCGAACAGCGCGAGGAACGTGTCGAGGTCGCCGGTCGGCGTCCGGGTCCGCGCCGAGAACGCGACCGGGGTCGCCGCCGCGCTCAGCCGGTAGAAGTCGAAGTCACCCGTGCCGTCACCGGCACCGCCGTACGGTCCGTCACCGATGACGCCGCTGGTACGGACGGCCCGGCGATCGGCGCCGACGCCGGTATCGCTCGCGAGACCGAGAGCGTCATTCGGTTCGGCGGCCGGGGGAAGGGTGGGGATCGAGGCGTCGGGTTTGAGGTCGCCGGTCAGCCGCACCTTGGGGTTCTTCGAGCGCTGCGTCCCGAAACCCGCGATGTGTTCGGCGGTGGCGGGGGAGTCGTTGGCGCCGCTGGTCCCGGCCTGCTCCTTTTCCGCGTACGGGAGCGGGTTCTGAGCGGACACCTGCGAGCGCGTAGTGGTCTTCGCCGCCCTGTCGCGGGTGACGGCCGCCCAGTCGACGGTCCCGAAATGCGAAGGGAACATCAGCAGCGGGTCGGGTTGGATACCTGCGGGCGCGGCCGTCGACTGTCCGCTCAGCAAGGCCGAAGTGAGCAGAGTGACCGCGAGAATTCCGAACACGCGTTTCGCCATCGAGTTTCCCCCTGGCTCGTTGGACGACCAGAAAACCACAGCGGGACGGCGTTGAAAGCCGCCTTTTGGGGTCTTGTTCACGTTCGGCGAGTACCGGCGGGGACGCGCACTAGGGTGCGGAACATGACTGAAGGGTTCGAATTCACGCGCGACGGTGAGGTCGCCCGGCTGACGTTCACCAGGCCGGAGAAGATGAACGCGATCACCTACGGGATGTGGTCGGCCATCCCGGACGTGGTGGCGCGGGTGGAGGCGGACCCGGGGATCAAGGTGCTCGTACTGACCGGCGCGGGCGCGCATTTCTCGGCGGGCGCGGATATCAGCGAGTTCCGAGACCTGCGTTCCACGGCCGACGCGGCCGAGACCTACGACAAGGCCGTCGACGGGGCCGTGGCGGCACTGACGGCGTCGCGGAAGCCGACGGTGGCGATGATCAAGGGGAACTGCATCGGCGGCGGCTGCCAGATCTCGGTCGCTTGCGACTTCCGCTTCGCCGCGGAGGGTTCGCGGTTCGGCATCACGCCGGCGAAGCTCGGCATCGTCTACCACTTCGACTCGACGCGGCAGCTGGTCTCCCTGGTCGGACCGGCGAACGCGAAGTACTTCCTGCTCTCGGGCGAACTCGTCGACGCGCGGCGGGCTCGGGAGATCGGGCTGCTCAACGACGTCTTTCCCGCCGGGGAGCTGGAGGCGTCGACGATGAAGTTCGTCGAGACGCTGGCTTCGCGTTCGCAGGCATCGGTGCGCGGGATGAACCGGATCATCGAGAAGATCGTCGCGGGACAAGAGGAATCCGACGCCGAGGTGGACGAGATCCGGCTGGGAGCCTTGCACGGCGAGGACTACGCCGAGGGCGTGGCCGCGTTCCTCGCGCGGCGGCCGCCGAAGTTCACCTACCGCTGACGTCTCCGGTGTCGTGAGTGCGGGCGGCCTGTCCGCCGAGGGGCGGGCAGAGCGAAGGCGTAACTCGCGTGCTCAAACACGGAACTCGCGTGCCTGGACCCCGTACTCGGGTCAGATTTCGTCCCAGGGATTGCTCTCGTACGCCTCGGTCAGGATCCGGCGTGCTTCCGGCGCGAACGGCAGCGCGACCTCGTCCACCGAGGCCACCGGCCAGCCGACCGACTCCGAATTGGTCAGGAACATGGCGTCGAATCCGCGCAGGTCGGCGGGCCGGACCTCGCGGGTCTCCTGCGGGACCCCGGAGCGCTCCAACCCGCGCCGCACCAGCTGCTGGGTGATGCCGTCGAGTACCGGCGCCTGCGGCCAGACCACCGTGCCGCCGTCGAGGAAACCGACGTTCCAGATCGACGCCTCGCTGACCCGGCCCTGGTGATCGACGAACAACGCGTCGTCGTAACCCGCCAACCTCGCCTCGCGCGTGTGGTGGAGAAGGCCGAACGTGCCGACGTGCTTGACCTCCGGCAGCACCCGTTCGTAGCGCACGGACCGCAGGCGCAACGGCGTCAGGTCGTGCTCTTTCGGCGGCCCTGTCCGGACCAGGACGTCCGGGGTGGCGGGCGCGCCGGGATCGGACCAGTCCATCGCGCGGGAGAAGATCAGCACCCGCACGGACAGCGCGTCTTCACCTCGGACGGCCTGCCGGACGTACCCACGCACGGCTTCGGTGTCGAGTTCGCTCGCGAACATCCGCCGCGTGCTCGTCACGAGCCGGTCCAGGTGGGCGTCCAGGCCGCGGACCTTGCCGTCGCGGACCTGCATCGCGGTGAAATGACCGTAGCCGAAGGCGCCCGCCAGGTCTTCCGACCTGGCGGGCGCGCCGTTGAGCTCCAGCTTCACGTCAGGCGTTGACCGTGACGCCGGTGAACTTGACCTCGGTGTTGGGCGGGCCGGTGCCGTCGCCGTTGCCGGCCTGGGCGTTGGCGCCCGCCTTGGCGACCTTGTCGAGCACCTTCAGCCCCTCGTCGGAGATGCTGCCGAAGACCGAGTACTCCGCGGGCAGTTCGGCTTCGCCGTAGACCATGAAGAACTGGCTGCCGCCGGAGTTCGGCTGCTGTGTCTTCGCCATCGCGAGGATGCCGCGGCCGTACTTGATCTCGGGGAACGCCTCGTCCGGCATCGTGTAGCCCGGACCGCCCATGCCGCTGGCCTCGGGGTCACCGCACTGCAGCATCTGCAGACCGGTGGTGCCGAGCCGGTGGCACTTGGTGTCGTTGAAGTAGCCCTGCTGCGAGAGGCTGATGAAGCTCTGGACGGCACACGGCGCGAGCGCCCGGTCCAACGTCAGCGGAATGTCGCCCGCGGTGCTCTTCAGCACGAGGTTGACGGTGCCGTTCGACGAGACGTCCTTGCCTTCGGGCTTGTTCACCTGCTTCGACGCCTTCTTGGTGGCGTCGTCCTTGAAGTCACACGTCACCGGGTTCGCCAGCGGCGTCGCCCGCTTGGGCATCGGCGCGCGTTCCGTGGGGATGGTGACCTCGGGGGTCGGAGGAGCCGAGCTCGGGGAAGCGTCGGAGGCGGCGTCGTCACCACTGTTACTGCTGACGATCCACCACACCGCGCCCGCCACGATCGCGACGACGCCGACGACCGCCACCGAGCCGACGATCTTGCGCCGCTTGGCCTTTTCGGCCCGTCGCACGATCTGTCGCTCGAGCTTGCGCTTCGCGGCTTCGCGGCGCTGCTGGTTGGTCGGCACCCGCCCTCCCGGTTTCCACTCGATGTTCACACGTCTGAGGTGGGGGAAGTCTATGGGCACAGCCTGTGAGACCCCCGTACAGGGGCCGCTAGGCTTACTTGATCGTGATCAGGGCCATCCTGTCACCTGTTCGGCGGAAGAATCGAGGAGGCGTTTCGTGCTGGTTGTCGGATTCCCGGCCGGCCCCCTCGAAGCCAACTGCTATCTGCTCGCCCCGGAGGGCGGCGGGGAGTGCGTGCTCGTCGATCCCGGCGAGGACATCGGCGAGCCGCTTGAGGCCGCGCTGTCCGCACATGGGCTTACGCCGGTCGCGATGCTCGCCACCCACGGCCACCCGGATCACGTCGCTTCGGCGGCCGAGGTCGGCGCGCGGCATGGAATACCGCTGTATCTGCATGAGGCGGACAGGCCACTCTTGGCCGCGGACGCCGGGGAAGGGAAGGACGGGATCGTGCCACTCGTCGAGGGCCCGCTCAGGCTGGCCGGACTGGAGATCACGGTGTCCCGTACGCCGGGCCACACCGCCGGTTCGGTGATCTTCGGGCTGTCCTCCGCCGAGGGCGGCCGGATCGTGCTCACCGGCGACAGCCTGTTCGCCGGTTCGATCGGGCGCTCCTCCGGCGACGGCGACGAACTCGTGCGGTCCCTCGGTGCGAAGGTGATGACGCTGCCCGACGACACCGTCGTCCTGCCGGGGCACGGCCCGGCCACCACGATCGGGCAGGAGCGCGCGGGCAACCCGTTCCTGGCCGGGACGGGATCGTGAGCGAGATGGCCGAACGGGCAGGTGTGCCGGAGACGCCCGAGCGTCTTCCGTTGTTCCACGACGACCCCAAGCTCCGCCGCCGTCGCGGCTGCTCCGGCATCGCCGGTGTCGTGATCTTCGCGGCCGCGTTCGGCGGGATCGCCGGGCTGATCGGCGGCGAGGTCGCCGGGCTCGTCGTCGCCGGGGTCATCGCGCTGCCGCTGCTCTACGTCATGTTCTACAACCTGCGCCGCCGTGTCTGGCTCGAAGGCGACACGCTCGTCGTGCGGACCTGGGGCCTGCGGCGGATCGCGCTGCCCGAGGCCGAACGCATCGACCTGGTGATCAGCGACGTACGCGGTACCCGGACGGTCAGCCTGCTGGTCAACGCGGGCAAACGCCGCAAGGTGGCGAAGGTCGACCTCGCGGTCTACTCCGGTGCGGGCGGCCGGGAACTCGGCGTGCTGCAACTGCGCAGGCTGGCGAACGCGCTGCTGAACAACACGGACGCGAACGGCCTGGTGTTCTCGGAACTGCTGGTGGCACAGCTGAAATCGGAGGCGCGCGGGGACGCGGCGGCGGAGCGGCCGCTCTACCGGCTGGCTTCGGCGGCACCCGCGGGCAAGTACATCCAGCGATTCACGATGGAAGCCGTCAGCAGGTTCGTGGCGACGTTGGAGTGAAGGCGGCGGAAATCGTCCAGCCTCGTGAGTGGTCGTGGGCGGTCTGTTCGCCGGGTGGCGGGCAGAGCGAAGGCGTAGGCCTAAGCGCGGGTCTCCAGCTTTTCCAAGCGTGCCTTGATCTCCTCCAGCTGATACACGATCTCCGGCAGCTCGCCCGCGGCGAAGGTCGCCAGCCGCTCGGAGTGCTTGAGCGTCGCTCGCACGTCGTCGAGCGCGACGGCGATCTTGGGGATCGCCTCGGCGGCTTCCAGCGTCGAGACGAGGACGCGCCGCGCGACGGCGCTCAGCTGTCTCGGGACGGCGAACACGGCGTCGAACATGGCCCCTCCGATCACGCGGCGAACCTCGGGTGCGGCCTCTTCGTACCCGACTCCGGCCCGTGATCGCGTGGCGGGCTCGCGCTTTGGGGCGCTTGTGACTACAGGGACTCTTGAGGCTCCCGCGAGGCGATCAGCGCGGCCAGCACGGTGGTGACCGGTACCGCCGCGACGATGCCGACGCTCCCGGCCAGTGTCCGCACGATCTCCTGTGCGATGTCCTCCGCCCCGAGGATCGAGCCGAGTCCCACGCCCGAAAGCGACGTGTACAGCAGCACCGGCAACGCCGCGCCCGCGTACGCCATCACGAGCGTGTTGACCGCCGAACCGACGTGGTCACGCCCGATCCGCAGGCCCGCGCCGTAGAGCTCGCGCCAGCCGAGCGACGGGTTCGCCCGCCGCAGCTCCCACACCGCGCTCGTCTGCGTCACCGTGACATCATCGAGTACGCCGAGCGCGCCGATCACGACACCGGCCAGCAGCAGGCCCCGCGCGTCGATCCCGTGCCCGAGCGAGCCGATCAGCTGCGACGTGCTGTCGTCCAGTCCGGTCAGCGAGGCCGCGGCCGAGAAGATCGCCGACAGGACGCCGATCAGGATCAGGCTCACCAAGGTGCCCAGCACCGCCACCGAGGTTCTCGCGGACAACCCGTGTGTCAGGTACAGCGCGACGAACATGATCGCCCCCGCGCCCGCGATCGCCACCAGCAGCGGACTTTCCCCGGCGAGGATCGAGGGCAGTACGAACAGGGCCAGCACCAGGAAGCTCAGTCCCAGCGCGATCAGCGCGGCGAGCCCCTGCCAGCGGCCGAGCACGATCACCGCGAGCGCGAACAGTCCGGCGAGCAGAAGCAACGGCGTGCCGCGCTGGAAGTCGACGATCTGGAACGACGCCGGATTCGCGGCGTCACCGCCGTTGTAGGACAGCACCACCTTGTCGCCCGCGGCGAACCTCGGCGTGCTCGGCTCGATCGGGAGGGTCAGCTTCAGCGGCTTCCCGGCGCCGGGACCGTCGGTCATCGTCAATTCGCTGGTGAGGCACGGTTTCGCGTCCGGCGAGGGCTCGCCGACCTGGACCTGGCCTTCGGCGAGACACGGACCGGTGATCGTCGCGGTGATCGTGGCGTTCACCGGCGTTCCCTGCGGGAAGGCGCTTTTCGCCGGATCCTTGCCCCACGGGTAGAGCAGGACCATCCCGGCGACGGTCGCGACGGCGAGCGGGATCAGCAGCCACATCAGCAGCAGCCGGACGCGGCGCGACGCGGGCGCCGCCGGTCCGTGGCCGTGCGAGTGCCCGTGCCCGACCGGCGCGGGTTTCGGTTCGGGTTTCGGTTCGGGGGCGCGACGTCTGCCCGGTTCGCCCTGTCGCGGCCGTTCGGCCGGGGGACGCGGGCGCCGGACGCCTTCGGGCGGGGTCCGGCGCGGCGAACGGGACGTTCCGGGCGGACGATCGGACGGGGTGTCCGTAACCCGGCGAATCGGGCCGGTGTCGTCGTCGGAGATGTCGCGGCGGTTCACCCGCACATCCTGCACAGCCCGCATCCGCCGCCGCGCGTCGGCCCTAGCCGAAGGCCTGCCGCAGATGGACCCGCCGGTAGGCGGACGGGGGAGTGTCGAAGTGGTCGAGGAAGGCCTGGCGAAGCGTCTCGGTGGAGCCGAAACCGCACCGCCTCGCGATCGAGGTGAGCGGGAGTTCGGTGCCGCACAACAGTTTCGCCGCGTTCTCGGTCCTCGCCGCCCGGACGTACCTGCTGGGCGTGGTACTCAGATGCGCGTCGAACAGCCTGGTCAGCTGGCGGGTGCTGATGCCTGCCCGTTCGGCGAGCACGGTGGTGCTGAGATCACCGGCGAGGTGTTCGGCGACGTACGCGGTGATGTCGCGGACCAGCCGGTTCTCCGGCGGCGGACCGGACAGGAACATGCTCACCTGTGCCTGATTGCCCGGCCGCTGCAGGTAGGTGACCAGCATGCGGGCGGTCTCCCTGGCGAGGCTGGGCCCGTGATCCTCCTCGACGAAGGCGAGGGTCAGATCGATCCCGCTGGTGACGCCCGCCGCCGTGTAGACGTTGCCGTCGCGCACGTACAACGGAACCGGGTCCACGTTCACCTGCGGATAGTTCGTGGCGAGCCGGTTCGCGTACCGCCAATGGGTGGTCGCGCGGCGCCCGTTGAGCAACCCGCACGCGGCCAGCACCGTGGCGCCGGTGCACACCGAGGCGACGCGACGGCTGCGCTGCGCGAGCCTGCGGATGTGGGAGACGATCCGCGGGTCGGCGGCGGCCGCCTCGTGACCGGTGCCGCCCGCGACGATCAGCGTGTCGAGATCGCCGGTCACCTGGTCGAGACGGTGCTGTGCCTGCAGGGTCAGTCCGGATTCGCAGCGGATGCCGCGTCCGTCGACGCTGGCGAGCATGATCTCGTACCCCGGCCGCCCGCCGAGTTTCGTCGCGGCGTCCAAGACGTCCGACGGACCGGCGATATCGAGCAGTTCGGCGTGGGTAAAACCGACGATCAACACTCGTCTGGGTGAACCCGGCATGATCGAACGCTAGCAGCCTCACCCGGCCGTAGGACGTAGTTCGCAGGAATCCGGACATCGGGCTCACGCCGGTTCTCCGGCTGCGACACCGTTGCCCCATGACAGAGGACAAGAAGACCATCGCGTTCGTCGTGTACCCGGGGATGACCCCTCTCGACATGGTCGGGCCGCTGACCGTGCTGGACGGTATGGCGAGCACGGGGCAGGAGTACCGGACGGTCGTGGTCGGCGAGACGAAGGACCCGGTCGTCACCGACAACCCGCTGAAGCTCGTGGCGACCCACACCTACGACGAGGTCCCGTCGCCATACGCCCTCCTCGTACCCGGCGGCGCCGCGCCGACGCTGAAGGCACTCGCCGACGAAAAGCTGATCGACTACGTGCGCGGTGCCGCCGCGAACGCGGAACTGGTCACCTCGGTGTGCACGGGCTCGCTGGTACTGGGGCAGGCGGGTCTGCTGGAAGGCCGCAAGGCCACGACGCATTGGATGTTCCGGGACCTGCTGCGTGCGTTCGGGGCCGAGCCGGTCGCCGAACGCTGGGTCGAGGACGGGAACGTGATCACCGCCGCCGGGGTGTCGGCGGGGATCGACCTCGCGCTGCACCTGGTCGAGCGGCTCGTCGGCGCCGAGATCGCGCGGACGATCCAGTTCGTCATCGAGTACGACCCGGAGCCGCCGCTCGGCGCGCTCGACTGGTCGAAACGGCCGTACGGGGATCTCAAGCCGTTGCTGGAGCACACCTTGAACGACGCTCTCGCGGACGAGCCCGCCTTGCGGGACAGGCTGCTCGCGCACACCGGGAAGTGAAGGGGCGGCCATCCGGGTGAGAAGCGGTAAATCGGCGACCCCGCCGGGTTAGATTCTGCCCACCCGTCCGGTGATAGGTGCTTCGTGGAGTTCAAGGTGCTCGGCCCGCTCAGGGCCTCGGTCCCGCTGCCATCGGCGGCTCAGCCCCGGCTGGTGCTCGGGGTGCTCTTGGCAAGGCCGAACGAGTTCGTCCACCGGGACACCCTCGTGGACGAACTCTGGCCGCAGGGGCCGCCGTCGAGTGCCGCCGCCGTCGTGCAGATGGCGGTTTCCAAGCTGCGCAAGGCGTTGTCGCCCGGATTGGCGGTGGACGACGCCCGGCAGCGGCTGCGATCGGGCCGGGGTGGCTACCGGCTGACCGTGTCGGAAGGGGAACTGGACGTCGCCGGTTTCACCGGCCTGACCGCGGCGGCCGCGACGGCGGCCGGTGACGAGCGCAGGGCGCTGCTCGACCGGGCACTGGGGCTGTGGCGCGGCCGGGCGTTCGCCGACGTCCCGGCCGGTCCGCTGCTGGAGGCGCACAAACTGTGGCTGGAGGACCGGCGATGCTCGGTACTCGGCAAGCTCGTGGAGCTGGACCTGGCGGCCGGTGACCACAAGGCAGTCGCCGACCGGCTCGGGCCGGAACTGGCCGACCGGCCGGGTGACGAGCGCCTCGCCGGATGGCTGGCCGAGGCACTGCACGGGCTCGGTCGCCGGGACGCCGCGCTCGCCGTCCTTGACCGGTGCCGTCACGCGCTCTGGGAGCACGCCGGCGTTTCGCCTGGAGAAGACCTCCTCGCGGTCCACCGGCGGATCGCCGGAACCGGCTGGTCGGCAGGCGGCCCGCCGTGCCGCCTGCCGCCGTCGGTCCCGGATTTCACCGGCCGGGCGGGTGAGCTGGCTGAGCTGGGCCGCGCGCTGCGCGGTCCGGCGCCGGTGGTGCTGCACGGCGCGGCGGGCGCGGGGAAGAGCGCGCTGGCCGTCCATGCCGCGTGGCGGGTGCGCAAACGGTTCCCGGACGGGCAGCTCGTCGCCGACCTCCGCGAGACCGGCGACGTGCTCACCGGGTTCCTCCACGCTCTCGGCCTCGCGGAAACGGAACTCCCGCCGGATCGGGCGGGGCTGATCTCCCTGTGGCAAAGCCATACCGCGGACCGACGGCTGCTGGTGATCCTCGAGAACGCGCGGTCCGAGGCCGAGGTGCGGCCCTTGCTGCCGACCGGTCCCGGCTGCGCCACGATCGTCACGACCCGGCGACGGCTGGCCGGGCTCGTCGGTGCCCGGCCGATCGAGGTCGGTGCGCTGTCCTACGCGGAATCGCGGGTGCTGCTCGGCGCGATCATCGGGGAGGGCAGGCCGTCGGCCGAACCCGACGCCGTCCGACGGCTGCTGGCCGGCTGCGACGGGCTCGCGCTGGCGGTGCGCGCGGCGGGAATGAAGCTGCTGCGGCGACCGAGGCTGAGTATCGCCGAGTTCGCGACCCGGCTGGAAAACGAGCGCCTGCGCCTCGACGAACTCGCCGCCGGTGACCTCGCCGTCCGTCCGGTGCTCACCGAAGCCCTCGCGGAGCTGTCGCCACGGCAGCGGAATTCCTTGCGGTTGCTCGGTTTTCCCGGCGCCGTCGAGATCGCCGACTGGTTCGCGACCGCCCTGCTGGGCTGTTCCTCCCGCGAGGCGGCCGAGCTGCTCGACGAACTGGTGGACGATCACCTGCTCCATGCCGCACCCGATCAGGCGGGCTTCCTCCGGTACCGGCTGCCGGGCCTGACCCGTCTCGCGCTTCGGGAACCGCCGGATCCCGACGCCCTCAAACGCGCGTTGACGGTCACTGCGGCATTGGCCGAACACGCGACCGCCGCGCTCGGCGCCGAATACTCACCTGTCCGCCGGATGGACGCGCCCGCGGCGGCGCTGGACCGCGTCGCGGCCGACCCGATCGGCTGGCGCGAGGCCGAAATCGAGAACCTCGCCCTCGCCGCCCGTACCGCGAGCGGCCATGGCTGGACCGAGCTGGCGGCGCGGCTGGCCGACGCCCACAGCGATCTCGTCGGCCCCCGGCACGGCGGTTCACTGGCCTTGCTCGGCTTCGACATCGTGCGCGAACGCCTCGATCTCCCCGCGGAGGCGGAAAAACTGCTGAAGCTCGGCCATTCCCACGCGAACGCGGGTGATTTGGCACGGGCGCGGACGTGTTTCGCGTTGGCCGAGGCCAGATTCCGGTCCGCCGAGGATCCGCGGGGCACCGGGGCCGCACTCGTCGCGCTCGCCGACGTCGACGCGGACTCCGGCCGTCCCCGCTCAGCGGTCGACGCGTTGCGTGAGGCCCTGGACCTGTACCGGGACTGCGGTGACCTCGCCGGGCAGGCGATGGCGTCGGCCCAGTTCGGCTCGGTTTGGGACGACCTCGGTGACTTCGGGCGGGCGAAGGAGTGTTTCGAGGCGAGCCTGCTGCTTTCGCTCCATTGCGAGGACGGGCGGCAGCACGACCGATCCGCCAAACGCTACGCCGACGTCCTGCGCCGGAACGGTCGCCTCGACGAAGCCGGTGATCTGCTGACGAGTGCGCTGACCGGTACTCGAAGCTCGGGTGAACGTCACTGGGAGGCGCACGTGCTGCGCAGTCTTGGTGATCTCCACGCGAAGGCGGGGGACGCGGGGGAGAGCGAACGGTGTCTTTCGCGGTCGCTGGAGCTTTTCGAGCATGTCGGCCATCGGCACGCGGCCGCCTACACGCATCGGAGTTTCGGCGAATCCCTGCGTCTGGCAGGTGAAGCGGACCGGGCGGAGGAGCATCTCGGCCTCGCGATGAACACGTTCCGCGCGCTCGGTGACCGCCGGGGCGGCGGATATGCCTTGCTCAGCCTCGGCCGTCTGCGGGCGGACGAAGGTGTCGCGACCGAAGCCGCCGAAGGACTCCGCACCGCGGCTGGGCTCTTCCGGCAACTGGGATTCCCGGTGTGGGAACTGCGCGCGCTCCGCGATCTTTCCGCCGTCGACCGGGACGGGCGGCAGCGGGAACGGGCTCGTGAAGCCTTGACGAAGATCCGCTTCGGGGCGATGCCGGGATAACCCGGAAGGGGAGCGGCGGCCTCCGCGTTTGGCGAAGTTATGGCGCCGGTCTGTTGACTCGAGTCCGGGTGAGCGGACTTCGCGCCGTCCCGGATTCGCGGGACTGGGGGTGACGGCGCGTGCTCGTGGCCGGGTGACGCCTTCCGAGGGCAGGAGGCGTCACCCGGTTCGACGCCTAGGCGTCGACGTGCAGGATCACGTCGGCGTCGTCGAGTAGTGCTTGGTCGAGCGGGAAGTAGCCCTGCCGCGGAGTGGTATCGGCCCGGACGCGAGCGGGCGGGACCTCGGCGGCCGGGAGCAGCCCCCAGCCGGTGGTGACGTGCTTCTGCAGGAACCCTTCGTAGGTGTCGGCCTCGGGAGCCTGAAGCCCCATGGCCTCGCTGCGGCCGAGGCTGGTCGCGACGAAGGTGTACCGATCGCCGAGCAGCGGCGAAACCAGCCCACCGGCGGCCTCGGTCCCGGTGCGCCGGAGGTGGAGGTTGTGCGCGAACACCATCGTCGCGCCACGACCGGCCTCGGCGGCGCGGATGTCCAAGAGGTTCCGGGCCATGATCGCGTCCCTGACGGCGGAGAGGCGCTGATATCGCTCGCCCTGGTCGAGAGGTTCGGCGCACTGCCGGTGATACCGCAGCAGATCGATACCCGCCATGAGGTGGAGTTCGGCGCGGGACCATCCGGCGTCCGGCTCACGGGCGCGCAGTGCGGTCAGGAGATCCGACGCGATCGCGCGCAACCGGTACGCCTCCGCCGTCGCACCCGGTGACCCGGCCGGATCCATCACCGCTTCCGTACGGCTCCAGCGTTCGTCGTCGCCCGCCACACTCGCGATGTCCTGAGACGAGCCGAGGTAGCCGGCGGCGTATTCGAGGTACCGCCGCGGGCTGGGCGCCGAGAAGATCTCCGTCTGCGTGTCGAAACCGTGGAACGACAGGCGTTCCTCGGGCGGGCGGTTCTCGTTGTACTCGCGCAACCACGCGATCAGCCGCCGATTCGCTTGCAGGGCGCCGAAGTCGTGACTGAAGCCTTCGCTCATCGCAAGGTCGAGCGTCCCGGTGCCGTCTTGGACGAAGTCGTTCGCGGTGAGGGCGGCCACACGGTCGGTTTCGAGGGCGATGGAGCGGAAGCCTCGGTCGACGAGCTGCGCGAACAGCTCGTTGCGGATCTTCGCGAAGACAGGGATCGCGTGCGCCGGCTCGCCCAGGCCGAGCAGATCGCACGAGGGGGTCACGAAGTCTCGAATGTCTTGACTCATGGGGTTCAAGCGTATCGTTGATGTATCGGTTGAGACTTTGACGCAAGTTCTGTGGTTGATAGCCGGAAAAGCTTCAAACAGGTTTCATTCATGGCGTGGTTCCGGTGCGCTTGCCCGCGAGTGGGTCGTGAGTGGCGATGCCGGCCTATTGAGGGGTGAGGCAAAGTGGCGTCATCGGCTGGCTGCCGTGAAGGTCCCCTTGCCTACCCTGAAGGTAGTGAAGGAGGCCTTCACGGACCGGGCTTGGGCCTGACCTGGACGAGGGTGGTTCCGCGGGCATCGTCGCCTGGTCTCGCCCCTTGATCACGACCGGTGGACCGGCGACCGGGTGGGGAAGATTCCGGACGCTCAACGTCCGGAATCTTCCCCACCCGGACCGCCCCGGCAACCCGCCCAAGCCCCACCCCAGTGGGTAAGCAAATGCGAGCCCCTCAAGGAGGCCTTCGCTACCTGATGATTGTCCACAAGGGATAGTTGTCGGCCACTCGGTGTCCGATTGACGTCTATATGTACGGTCCTCAAGGGCGCCATCATGTACTGGGGAAGGCGTGAAGGTCGAGTTTCCTCGGCTGAGCCGAGGGAAGGGGGCCTTCACGCGCAGCCGTTGTGACTGGTGGTGCTGCTGAGGCTCGTGACGGCCGCCCGCCGTAGGTACCTAAAACCCCCTTGGCTAGAACGCTCCTTGTCACTCACGACCAGACTCACGACCAGACTCACGACCAGGGTCGCGGCCCGGCCTTCGTCAGTCAGCCCGGACCCGCGCCGCGGGCACGCCACGTTTGGCCTACCCCTGCAGAGAACCCGAATCGCCCTTCACGACCCCGAACCAGTGCGCCAGACGCGGCGAAGGGCTTCGTCGCCGCTCGCGACCCGCCCGCGATGCCGCCTCCGCAACAATTCCCCTTTCCCGAGTCTCGCCCTTATTCCTTTCGTGCGCTATAAACGTTAAGAACCCTTCGCGCGCGAAGGCGCTTCGCCCGCGAAGCGGCGCTTCGCAGGAATGCGCGAGCGCAAGTTATCAGCAGTTGAGGTGAATTACCGCGTGGCAGTGACTGTGCGGCCGGAGTTCGGCTCTACTTTGGCCCGCATGGTTGAGAAGGATTCGACGGCGCGGACCCGGGAACTGGGCCACCGCATGAAGGCGTTCCGGCAGCGCAGGCACTTCAGCGGAGCCGACGTCAGCCGCCGTAACGGCTGGTTGCAGAGCAAGGTCACGAGGTGGGAACAAGGGCTGCGGGAGCTGTCCGTGGTCGACGCGGCGCTGTATCTCGCGACCTGCGGCGAGGCGGAACCCGAGCGCGATCTGCTGCTGGAACTCACGCAGCCGGGCAACGACCTCTACTGGGTGCGGCCGTACTTCGACGAACTCGTCGACCCGGTGAAATCCCTGATGATACAAGAGAATCTCGCGCACACCCTGGTGCGCTACGAGTCACTGACGCTACCCGGGCTGCTGCAGACCGAGCCGTACGCCCGCACCACCTACGAGCTGATCGGCAACCGCGGCCAGGCGCGACTGGACCAGATCGTGAATGCCAGGATGGACCGGCAGAAGCTGCTCCAGCGGGACCGTCCGCCGCGGTGTCGGTTTTACGTCCACGAGCGTGCGCTGCGTTCGGTCATCGGCGGCCCGCGGATCATGCACGAGCAACTGCTGCATCTCGTCCTGTCGGCGAATCTGCCTTATTGTTCCATTCGCGTCGTGCCCGAAACTAACGAAGTGAGCAGAACAATCGAGAATTCGTTCACCATCATGGAATTCACCGAGCATCCCGCGGTGGTGTACACGGATTCTTATGCGGCCGGAGTGTTCATCGACGACCGGGTGGCGGTCGAAGCGTACTATTCTCTTGTTGCGCGGCTGGAAAGCGATAGCCTGACCGAGGAGAAGTCACGTCAACTGCTCGCCGAGTGGGCGGACCGGTACGACCGGATGGAGGAATGACCCGATCGGGGTTTCCCGGCAGCTCTTCCGGGGGTAATCCTTCCAGGTAGCCGAGGAGAAGGAGTTCGTGGTGGCGAAGACTCAGGGTGGTGCCCCGGTCGCCGAGGCGGAGATCGAGCGGAAGTACGACCTGGCGGCCGATCGGCCCATCCCGCCCCTGGTCCCGGCCGGGCCCGTCACGGAGCAGGCCGAACCGAGGGTGGACGTCCTCGACGCCACGTACTTCGACACCGCGGACTTCCGGCTCGCGCAGGCGGGTATCACGTTGCGGCGCAGGCTGGGCGGAAGCGACGAGGGCTGGCACCTCAAACTCCCGGTCAGCGAGGACAGGCGCGAGGAACTGCGTCTCCCGCTGTCGGGCAAGCCGGACAAGGTGCCCGGCGCGCTGGCGAAACTGGTTCGCGGGCACACCCTCGGCGCCAAACTCGTCCAGGCCGCTCATCTGCGCACCGAGCGCACGTCGTACGCCTTGCTCGACGCGGACGGTCGTGAACTCGCGACACTGACCGACGACGTCGTCACCGGCGAGGCGGGTGGCGAGAAGGCGCACCTCGACCGCTGGCGGGAGATCGAGATCGAGCTTTCGCCCGGCGCCGATCCCGCGGTACTCGACAGTCTGGACCGGGCTGTGGTGAAGGCGGGTGCGGAGCGGTCGAGGTGGCCGTCGAAGCTTCGGCGACTGACCGACGAGCTTGTCCCTTCGGCAGGGGGATCGTCCGGTTCGGTGCTGGCGGACTACCTCTCCGAACAACTGGACGCGTTGCGCCGCAACGACATCGGGGTTCGCCGGGACGTCGAGGACGCGGTCCATCAGATGCGGGTCGCGAGCAGGCGGCTGCGAAGCGCGCTGCGGACGTTCCGGCGTTCCCTCGATGCCGACGTCGCGAACGGGCTCGCCGCCGAACTGCGCTGGCTCGGTGGGGAACTCGGGCCGGCGCGGGACAACGAGGTGATGGCCGAACGCCTGCACGAAGAGGTCAAGGCGCTCCCGCCGGAACTGGTTCTCGGCAACGTCGAGCAGTTGATGACGCGGCACTTCGGGCGTGAGGCCCAAGAGGCGCAGGCGCGGGCCATCCGGGCGCTCGACAGCAAGCGGTACCTGGATCTGTTGCGGGCACTGGAGAAGCTCGCCGCGAAACCGCGGAAGATCAAGGATGGCAAGAAAGAACTCCGCAAGGCAGTGGCGCGCACGGACCGGAAACTACGCAAGGCCGTCGCGGCGGCCGCCGACCTGGAGCCCGGCGCCGAGAAGGACGCCGCGCTGCACGAGGTGCGCAAGAAGGCCAAGCGCGCCCGGTACGCCGCGGACACCGTGCGGCCGGTGACCGGCAAGAAACTTCGAAAATGGCGGAGGAACGTCAAGGCGGTGCAAAGCACGCTGGGTACGCATCATGACGTGGTCGTCACCCGGGACGTCCTGCGACTGCTCGGACTCCGCGCCTACGCCGAAAGCGAGAACGCTTTCACGTACGGCCTCCTGCATGGCCGTTCGCTGGCCACGGCCGAAGCCGCGCACCGCCGTTTCGCCGAGCAATGGCAAGGTGTACGTAAAGGTTCTCGCCCGAAATGGCTCAAATGAGCTAGCCCGTCTTGACCTCGCGCCGCCGCCGAGTACCGTCGATGGCACTTGGTGGTCTGGAGAGAGGCGCCCCCAATGTTGCCTGGCAAGCGTGTTCCCGGCGACCCGCCTCCCTTGGCCGTGACCAGCAGCCGCCGTCCGGACGGTGTCCTCGTCCTCACCGCGGTGGGGGAGATCGACGCGGCCACGGTCGGCCGGTTCCGCACCGAACTCAGCGGTGCCTGCGTCTCGGCGAAGCGGGTGATCCTGGACCTGTCGGGCGTTGGTTTCCTCAGTTGCGCCGGATTGCACGCCCTCGAAGAGGCCAATGCCGTGTCGCCGCGGTTCTCGGTGATCGTGAAGACCACGCTGGTGTCGCGCATCTTGGACATCAGCGGGGTCGGCGCCGACCTCGACGTCCGCCGAGACGTCGAGGAAGTCCTGCACTAGGCCGGTCTCGTTCACCCTTTCGACGCAGTGGATGTTGAGCTCTCCCCCGACCGGGGTACCCACTGTGGGAAAGGGGTTGATCGTATGAACGCCACCACTGGTCCGGTGGCCGGGGCGCGGCCGAAGACCCACCCCGAAGCCGGGTTGATCCTGCTGGCCGGGCTCTACCTGATCGTGGCGCCTTGGATCATGGGTTTCGGCGGGGCCGCGGACCTCGCGGTCAGCAACACGGTCGCCGGACTCGCCCTGGCGCTGCTCGCCGCCGGTCGCACGCTGTCTTCGACGAGGTTCCAGCCGCTTTCGTGGGTGCTTCCGGTACTCGGGTTGTGGGCGGCGATCTCGCCGTTCGCGATCCCGACGTCGGACGAGCAGGTCACGCCGCCGACGACGGCGGGGATCGTGGGCAACATCGTCGCGGGCGCGCTGGTCGTCGTCGCGGGGATCGTGATGATCGCCCGTGACCGCCGGTCCGCTTGACCGAGCGCGTGCTCAGCCGTCGAACTCGACCTCGTCGGCGGAGACGTCCGGCAGCAGGCCGCGCCAGCGTGGATTGCGCAGGCAGCCCGCGTCCGTCCAGCCGCCGAAGACGACCTCGCCGACGATGGTCGGCCGCGACCAGCGTGCGTCCCGTGCCTGTTTTTCCGGTACGGAGTGGAACGGGGACGTCTTGCGCTCCAGGCGGAACAGCCGCCGTGAAAGCTCTTCCAGTTCGTCGCCCGCGAATCCGACGCCGACGTTTCCGATGTACCGCAAGCCGTCTTCATGCGGGACGCCGAGCAGCAACGAACTGAACGTGCCCGCGCGGCTGCCGCCACCTGGCCGCCACCCGCCCAGTATCACCTGCTGGACCCTCGTGCCGGTGATGGAAAGCCAGTCGCCGGTACGCCTTCCCGGGTGGTACGCGGAGCCGGCGCGTTTCGCGATGATCCCGGCGAGCCCGTGTTCGCGGGCGGCCCGTGCGACCGCGCCGCCGTCTCCGACGTAGTGGCGGGGGACCTGCCAATGCGGTCCGGCGAGGCCGAGCCCGTCGAGGAGATCCCGCCGCTCGAGGTAGGGCGATTCGAGGCAGGACCGGCCGTCCAGATGCAGCAGATCGGTCACCAGGTAGAACGCCG
This sequence comes from Amycolatopsis sp. NPDC033938, assembly GCF_055575975.1. NCBI lineage: Bacteria > Bacillati > Actinomycetota > Actinomycetes > Pseudonocardiales > Pseudonocardiaceae > Amycolatopsis > Amycolatopsis sp. NPDC033938. Next base: position 38,759 of record NZ_JBVIRO010000006.1, on the reverse strand, counting down.
GATACCGGGACGTGAGCCGTTTCGCGGACGCCTTCGTGGCACGCGCCCGGTGCCCGAGCCCTTCCGCGCTCGGCTTCCCGCCGTCGAAGACGACGATTTCCCCATCGAGAAAGGCTTCCGTGGCACCCAGTTGCTCGCCCAGCCCGCGGAACTCGGGGTACAGCCCGGTCACGTCGTCGCCCGAATCGTCGTAGGCGGTGATCCGGCCGCCGGACACCCGGATCAAGGTGCGCCGCCCGGACCAGTCGAATTCATAGGCCCATTCCGCGTCTTCGCCGGTCGAGGGGAGACGTCCGGGCTTGGTCAGCATGGGGGCGAGGAAAGGGGGAAGTTCCGTTCGGCCGGGATCGGCCGGGTCGAGCCGTTTGAGCAGCCAGCCGCGATCGTTCCCGTCCTTCTTCACATTGAGGAACAGGTACTTCCCGCGCGCCCGGGTTCCGTGGAAGACGACCTCGACCTTGTGGTCGTTGAAGTGCAGTGTCTCGTATCGGCCGGTGTCCCAGATCGTCATGCGGCCGCCGCCGTATTCGCCTGCCGGGATCTCGCCCTCGAAGGTGAGATATTCCATCGGGTGGTCTTCGGTGTGCACCGCGAGTCGTTCGAGATCAGGCGACATCGGCAGGCCTTTCGGCACCGCCCAGGAGACCAGCACCCCGTCCCGTTCCAGACGGACATCCCAGTGCAGGCTGCTCGCGTGGTGTTCCTGGATGACGAAGAGATCGTCGGATCCGGTTGCCCCATCGCGATCCGGAATGGGTTCGGGGGTCCGTCCCGGTTTGCGCTTACGGCGATATTCGCCGAGTTTCTCCGCCATGGTCGGCCAGCGCACCCCTCTCCGGATCCGGTCACGCAAGCCTAGCGCCGTTCATCGCCCGTACGCGTGGTGAAGGCCCCTTTTCCCACTGTGAGAGTAGGGAAAGGGGCCTTCACGAACGACGGATCAGTCGGTTTCGGCCAACGCCTCGGCGAACTGGGCGGCGTAGAGCCGCGAGTACGCACCGCCGGTGAGCAGCAGCGTTTCGTGGTCGCCCTGTTCGACGATCGAGCCGTTCTCCATCACCAGAATGACGTCCGCGTCGCGGATGGTGGAGAGCCGGTGCGCGATGACGAAACTCGTCCGGCCCTCGCGCAGCGAATTCATCGCCCGCTGGATCAGCACCTCGGTCCGGGTGTCGACCGAACTGGTGGCCTCGTCGAGGATGAGGATCGCGGGCTTCGCCAGGAACGCCCGCGCGACGGTGATCAGCTGTTTCTCACCGGCGCTGACCGTGCCGCCCTCGTCGTCGATGATCGTGTCGTAGCCGTCGGGCAGGGTGCGGACGAACCGGTCGACGTGGGTCGCCTTGGCCGCCGCGACGATCTCCTCGTGCGTGGCGCCCGCGGAACCGTAGGCGATGTTCTCCGCGATCGTGCCGCCGAACAGCCACGCGTCCTGCAGCACCATGCCGGTCTTGGACCGCAGGTCCTCGCGGTCCATCTCGGCGATGTCGACGCCGTCGAGGGTGATCCGGCCGCCGTCGAGTTCGTAGAACCGCATGAGCAGGTTGACCAGCGTGGTCTTCCCGGCCCCGGTCGGCCCGACGATGGCGACGGTGTGCCCCGGATCGACGGTCAGCGACAGGTCCTCGATGAGCGGGGTGTCCGGCGCGTACCGGAACGACACGTGCTCGAATTCGACCTGGCCGCGTACCGCCCGCACCCGCGCGGGCTCGGCGGGCTCGGGTTCCTGCTCGTCCGCGTCGAGCAGCGCGAAGACCCGCTCCGCGGACGCGAGCCCGGACTGCAGCAGATTCGCCATGCTGGCGATCTGCGTGACCGGCTGGCTGAACTGCCGCGAGTACTGGATGAACGCCTGGACGTCGCCGAGCGACAGCGTCCCGGACGCCACCCGCAGCGCGCCGATCACGGCCACCAGCACATAGCTCAGGTTGCCGATGAACATCATCGCGGGCTGGATGGTGCCCGAGATGAACTGCGCCTTGAAGCTCGCGCCGTAGAGGGTGTTGTTGTGCTCGCGGAAGACCTCCTCCGCCTCCTCACGGCGGCCGAACACCTTCACCAGCGAGTGCCCGGTGTACATCTCCTCGATATGGGCGTTGAGCCGCCCGGTGGTGGACCACTGCTTGATGAACTGTGGCTGCGCCTTCTTGCCGATCTTCGCCGCGACCAGCACGGACGCCGGCACCGACAGCAGCGCGACCAGTGCCAGCAGCGGCGAGATGACGAACATCATCGTGAGCACGCCGACGACCGTCAGCAGCGACGTCACGATCTGCGCGAGGGTCTGCTGCAGCGACTGCGCGAGGTTGTCGATGTCGTTGGTCGCCCGGCTCAGCACCTCACCGCGTGGCTGGCGGTCGAAGTAGCTCAGCGGGAGTTTGGCGAACTTCTCCTCGATCCGCTCCCGGAGTTCGAACACCGCCCGCTGTACCAGGTTCGTGGTCAGCCGGGCCTGCAGCAGCGAGAAGAACGACGCCACGATGTAGAGCAGCAACACCCACATCAGGACCTGGCCGACGGCGTCGAAGTCGATCCGCCGGCCCGGTACGAAGTCGATCGCCGAGAACATGTCGGCGAGGGTGCTGTCGCCCTTCGCCCGCAGCCCGGCGATGACCTCTTCCTTGCTGACCCCCGGGGGACGGCCCTGCGCGATGACACCCGCGAAGATCAGGTCGGTCGCCATGCCGAGGATCTTCGGGCCGATGACGCTCAGCGTCACGCTGGCGACCCCGGCGGCGAGGATGCCGTACAGCACGGCGCGCTGCGGCTGGAGCAGGCGCAACAGGCGTTTCAGTGATCCCTTGAAATCCAAGGCCTTCTCGGCCGGGCCGCCCATGAGGGCGGCGGGGCCACGGCTGAAGACGGCTCCACCTCCGCCCGCTCCCGGCCCGCGGGGCGCGCTCGCTCGCTCACCCACGCCTTTCGCCGGAGCGGCCGACGCGCCTGAAGCGCCTGAAGTGTCCGTTGTGGACTCGGGCGCGCTCATCAGGCGGCCTCCTGTTCGGTCAGCTGGGACAGCACGATTTCCCGGTAGGTCTCGTTACCGTCCATGAGTTCGGTATGCGTTCCGCTACCGACGACCCGGCCTTCGTCGAGCACGACGATGCGGTCGGCGTTGCGGATCGTGCTGACCCGCTGCGCGACGATCACCACGGTCGCCTCGGCGGTCTCGGCGACCAGCGCCCGCCGCAGCGCCGCGTCGGTCGCGTAGTCGAGCGCGGAGAAGGAATCGTCGAAGAGGTAGATCTCGGGGCGGCGCACCAGCATGCGCGCGATCGCGAGCCGCTGCCGCTGACCGCCGGAGACGTTCGTGCCGCCTTGCGCGATGGGGGAGTCGAGGCCCTCGGGCATCCGCTCGACGAACTCCTTGCCCTGTGCCACCTCCAGCGCGTGCCACAGTTCCTCGTCGGTGGCGTCGGCCTTGCCGTAGCGGAGGTTGCTCGCGACCGTCCCGGCGAACAGGTACGGCTTCTGCGGCACCAGCCCGACGGCGTCGGACAGCACGGTCGGATCCAGTTCGCGGACGTCGACGCCGTCGACCCGCACGGAGCCGTCGGTGGCGTCCATCAGCCGCGGGATCAGGTTGAGCAGCGTGGTCTTCCCGCTGCCGGTGCTGCCGATGATCGCGGTCGTCTCACCGGGCATGGCGAGCAGCGAGATATCCTGCAGGACCGGCTTTTCCGCGCCCGGATACCGGAATTCCACATTGGACAATTCGAGTCGTCCGTGTACTTCGCCGGGGCTGACCGGGTTCAGCGGCAGGACGACGCTGGAGTGGGTGTCGAGCACCTCGGTGATGCGCTCGGCGCTGACCTCGGCGCGCGGCACCATCATGAACATGAAGGTGGCCATCATGACCGCCATGAGGATCTGCATCAGGTAGGACAGGAACGCGGTCAGCGCGCCGATCTCCATGCTGCCGTCGTCGATGCGCAGCCCGCCGAACCACAGCACGGCGACGCTGGAGGTGTTCATCACGAGCATGACGATGGGGAACATCAGGGCCATGAGCCTGCCGACGATCAGCGAGACGTCCAGCAGCGCCGTGTTGGCCTCGGTGAACCGCCGCCGCTCGTGGGTGTCCTTGACGAAGGCCCTGATCACGCGGATGCCCATGATCTGCTCGCGCAGGATCTGGTTGATCTTGTCGATCCGCTCCTGCATGAGCCGGAAGGCCGGGCGCATCTTCGCGATGATCACGCCGACCGAGATACCCAGGATCGGGACCACGACCACCAGCAGCCACGACAGCGTCACGTCCTGGTTCAGCGCCATGACGATGCCGCCGAAGCACATGATCGGCGCCGACACCATCAAGGTGAACGACATCAACGTCAGCATCTGCACCTGCTGGACGTCGTTGGTGGTGCGGGTGATCAGCGACGGCGTGCCGAATTGGCCGACTTCGCGGGCGGAGAAGTCCTGTACGCGGTGGAAGATCGCCGCGCGGACGTCGCGACCGACCGCCATGGCGGTGCGGGCGCCGAAGTAGACGGCGCCGATCGAGCAGGCGATCTGCACCAGCGACACCAGCAGCATCACGCCGCCGACACCGAGGATGTAGTCGATGTCGCCCTTGACCACGCCGTCGTCGATGATGTCGGCGTTCAGCGTCGGCAGGTAGAGCCCGGCGAGGGTCTGGACGAACTGCAGCAGCACGATCAGCCACAGGTCTCGCCGGTATGGGCGCAGGTGAGTGCGCAACAGCTTCGTCAGCACAACGGTTACTCCCCCAGTGGTGGGTAGGGTGTTACTTCTTGTTCGGTTTCTTCACCGATTCGGGTCCAGTGAGCGAGGGGACGCCCGTGGCGGCCTCGCGCAGGAGGCTCTCGATCGTCTCCAGGAACGGCTCGGCGCCCTCGTTCGTCAGCCAGTCGAAGAACGCGGTCTTCACCGCGGACTCCACCATCGCCGCCATGAGCCGCGCGTTCAACGCCTTTTCCGGCCCGGCGCCCGCCCGTTCGAGGATCGCCTCGGCCAGCACCTGCTCGACGGTGGCGTGTGCCTTGAGGAACTCGCCGTGCATCGACGGGTGCAGCATCATCGACCGCGCGACCTTCACCGTGCCGCGGTCCGGTTCCCCCGAGCTGCCGTAGGCCTCCAGCGTGGCGGCGCTGACCGCCTCCCACAGCGTCTCCTCGGCAGGCCGCTCGCGCAGCGCCTCCCGCACGCGTTCCTGCCGTTCGACGATGAACGAGCAGATCGCCTCCTCCTTGCTGGAGAAGTAGTTGTTGAACGTGCGCGGCGAAACCCCCACGGCGCTGGCGATGTCCTCGACGCGGACCTGTTCGACGCCCTTCTCCGCGGCGAGTTTCAGCGCCGCCTCGCTCATGGCGCGCCGAGCCGCGCGCTTCTTGCGTTCGCGTAGTCCGAGAGGGGCGACAGGGTCCGTTGGCACGACGGCAAGGGTAGGCAAAAGTTGCGTGGCACGCAAATTTATGCGCACTCCGCACTTTTCGGGCACGACACGGCGCACGCGATGGGCAAATTGAGCCGAATGGCCTAGTGTGCACCGCTCACCAGCCGCAACGCTTTCGTTATCAGGTGACTGCCAGCGGTTGAACGGAAACCGGTTGTGGACACCGATAGTTCCGTCTGCTTGCATGTCGGACGTTGTCACTGGGGAGTGCAACACGGGTCCGGGTACGCGAAGAGAAAGAAGTGGAAGCACATGGTGACGCGGGCTCGAGGCTTGCTTGACCGCTCACGGGTTCTTCTGGACCGCTCCCGGGTCGCCGCGGCGCAGTTCCTCGCCGCACCGCCCCGGCACGCCCCTTCGGCGCCGCCTGCCGAACCGGCGGCGGAACAGCGGCCAGCCGTGGAGGCGCCGGACGCCGGAGCACTCGCGGGTGTCTGTTCCAACGTCGCGTTGCGCGACCTCAACCTGCTCGACCAGTTGCTCGCGCAGCTGGAAACGATGGAGGCGGGGGAGGAGAACTCCGACCGTCTCGCCGAGCTCTACCGGCTCGACCACCTGGCGACCCGGTTGCGGCGCAACGCCGAGAACCTGCGTGTCCTCGCCGGTCGCGACGCCGACGACGCGGCGACCGGGACCTCGTCCGTGCTCGACGTGATGCGGGCCGCGATGTCGTCGATCGACCACTACTCGCGGATCACGATCGGCCGCGTCGTTCCGCTCGGCGTCGTCGGTTTCGCCGCCGAGGACGTCAGCCGGATCCTCGCGGAACTGTTCGACAACGCGGCGAACCAGTCTTCGCCGAGTTCGCCGGTCAGCGTCAGCGCGCATCTGACCGAACAGGGAAGCGTGCTGATCCGCATCGAAGACGAGGGCATCGGCATGCCGCCGGAACGCCTCGCGGTGCTGAACGAACGTCTTGCCGCCGGTCCCGTCCTCGACGACGATTCGGTACGGCATATGGGACTCGCCGTCGTCGGCAGGCTCGCCGACCGGCACGAGATCACCGTCAAGCTCGATCGCCGCACCCCGCACGGCACGGTCGCCACCGTGCTGCTGCCGGTCCCGGTGGTGTCGGAGCTGGCCGAGACGCAGTGGTCCGGCACGCAGACCGTGGTGTTGCCACAGACGAAGATCGCCAACGGAGCACCTTTGGGAAGCCCGGTCGCGACGCCGTCGGGGCTGCCGAGGCGCCGCCCGGCGCCGTCGGCGGAACCGGAGCGGAAGCCCAGCCCGCGTCCGCGTACGGCCGTCCCGCCGCCCGCCGACGGCGGTACCACGCCCAGTGGCCTGCCGCGCCGGGTTTCCCGCAGTATCAGGACTTTGCCCGACGAACCGGCCCCGCCGACCACCCCGCCCGCCGACGCGGCGGAGGGGCACGAGGCGCTGCTGGCCGACCTCGACGCCTTCACCGACGGCGAGCGCGCCGCTCTCGATGACCGGCGCGAGCGTGAGACCGGAGGAAACACCCAGTGACCGCCCAGGACGCGACCACGGATTTCACGTGGCTGCTCGACGATTTCGTGCGCAAGGTGCACGGCGCCAGTCACGCGCTGATCATGTCCGTCGACGGTTTCCCTTTGACCGCTTCGGAATCGGTGTCCAGCGACGACGCCGAGCAGCTCGCCGCCATCGCGAGCGGCCTGCTCAGCCTCGCGGGCAACAGCGCTTCGTTGTTCGGCAAGGGAAACTGTGAGCAGATCATCATCCGGCTCACCCGCGGCTACTTCCTGTTCATGGGGATCGGTGCCGAGGCGGGACTCGCCGTGCTCACCGAACCCGACTGCGACATGAAGGTCGTCGCCTACGAGATGACCCAGTTCATCACCAACGCCGGTCACGCCCTCACCCCCGAGGTGCGCGCGGGACTCCGGCAGGTCCTGACCGCCCGACGGCCGCAGGCCTGAGAATCCGGAGAAGGAAGGGATGACCGTGTCCAGCGACCAAGCTCCGGACCGGCCCGTCAAGATGCGCAGCCGCAGAATCCGGCCGTACGCGCTGACCGGCGGCCGGACCAAGAGCAGTCACCTGCTGCTGGTGGAGACCCTGATCTCGGTACCGCGCTACGACCCGGCACTGGCCGAGGCGCTGATGCCCGAATCGCGTTCGCTGTACGAGCGCGCCCGCGATCGCTCCTCGATCGCCGAACTGTCGGTGGGGCTCGACCTGCCGCTGGGCGTGGTCCGCGTCCTCATCGGCGACCTCGCCACCCAGGGCGCGGTCTTCGTGCACCCGACGGCACACGCCTACAACCACGATACGAACGTGCTCGAGAGGATCCTCGATGGACTCAAGCGCCTCCCGGTCTGACTCAGACGGAGCGGCGGAGCCTTCGGGTCGTTGGCCGCACGAGTACCCAATTCGAACCCGCCCCGGCCGCCAGGCCCCGCATTCGAGGTGGCAGGGCGCCATTCAGGAAGGGCGTGAGTGACGTCGTGAAAGAGCGCCCTGGCGACACGAATGCGGTCGCGGGTTCCGAAGTGAACACGGATCTGCTGGCGATTTCCGCCAAGATCGTGGTCGCCGGTGGATTCGGCGTGGGCAAGACGACGTTCGTCGGCTCGGTTTCCGAGGTTCCGCCGCTGAGCAACGAGGCCTGGATGACCGAGGCAGGCGCCGGCGTTGACGAGCTGGTGCCCCCGGGAACCAAGTCCACCACCACGGTCGCGATGGACTTCGGCCGGATCACCCTGCGGGAAGACCTGCTCCTGTACCTGTTCGGCACGCCAGGTCAGGCCCGGTTCTGGTTCCTCTGGGACGACCTGTCGCGCGGTGCGCTCGGTGCCGTCGTGCTGGTCGACACGAGCCGGATCGACCAGTCGTTCGCCGCGATCAACTACTTCGAGAACGACTCCGAACTGCCGTTCATCGTCGCGGTCAACCAGTTCGAGGGAATGCCGGTGCACGACCTCGACGAGGTCCGCGACGCGCTGGCGCTCTCCCCGGACATCCCGTTGATCACCTGCGACGCGCGCGACCCCAAGTCGGCGGTCGCGACGCTGCAGGAACTGGTGACCCACACGCTGTCCCTCGCGGTGCTCTCCGGGGGACGTGAGTTTGCTTCGCTCAGCTGACCGGTTCTGGGAGGAATGTCGAGGATGCGCAAGGTTCTGATCGTCGGTGCCGGGCAGTCGGGGTTGCAGCTGGCCTTGAGCCTGCTGTCCCACGACTACGACGTCACGGTGATGTCGGCGCGGACGCCGGACGAGATCCGGTCCGGCAAGGTGATGTCGACCCAGTGCATGTTCGACTCCGCCCTGCAGCACGAGCGTGACCACAAGCTGAACCTGTGGGAGAACGAGACCGTCAAGGTCGAAGGCCTCGGTGTGTCGATCGCCGGTCCGGACTCCAGCCGGGTGCTGGACTGGTTCGGGCCGTTGGAGCACTACGCGCAGTCGGTGGACCAGCGGGTGAAGATGGCGGGCTGGCTCGAACTGGTGGAGGAGCGCGGCGGGAAGGTCGTCATCCACGGCGTCACCACCTCGGACCTGGCGCCCCTGGCGAAGCTGTACGACCTCGTGGTGATCGCCGCGGGCAAGGGTGAGCTGGTCCAGTTGTTCGATCGCGTGCCGGAGCGTTCCCCCTACACCGAGCCGCAGCGTGCGCTTTCGCTGGCCTACGTGCACGGTCTCGAGCCCCGGCCGGAGCATCCGGACAAGGCCGGGGTGCGGTTCAACATCATCCCCGGTGTCGGCGAGCTGTTCATGATCCCGGCGTACACGCTGAGCGGGAACTGCGACATCCTGTTCTTCGAGGGCATCCCGGGTGGGCCGCTGGACTGCTGGGACGACCGGCCGTCGCCGCAGCAGCATCTCGACCGGATCCTGTCGCTGATGAAGCAGTTCCTCCCGTGGGAGTACGAGCGGTCCAAGAACGCCGTGCTGACCGACGACAAGGCGACGCTGGCCGGTGGGTACACCCCGGTCGTGCGGAACGCGGTCGGCAGGCTGGACTCGGGCACGGTGGTGCTGGGCATGGCCGACGTCGTGGTCGCCAACGACCCGATCACCGGGCAGGGCTCCAACAACGCGAGCCACTGCGCGGCGTCCTATCTGGACTCGATCCTCGAGCGCGGGGACAAGCCGTTCGACGCCGAGTGGATGACGGCGGCGTTCGAGAAGTACTGGGAGTACGCCCAGCACGTGACCATCTGGACCAACGCGATGCTGCAGCCGCCGCCCCCGCATGTGCTCCAGATCATCGGCGCGGCGGGGGAGAACCCCGCTGTGGCGAAGCGGTTCGCGAACGGATTCTCCGATCCCACCGACTTCCAGCACTGGTTCCTCGATCCGGCAAAGGCGGAGAAGTACCTGGCCGAAGCGTGATTTTCGGACCACGACGGTCCCGCGATCGGGTTCACGGGACTGTCGCGGTCCGACGTTTCGGGCTACCGTTGTTACCGAGCGTGAGTACGGTCGGTAACGGCGGTGGAGGTGCGGCGCGATGCGTTCGATGTGGAAGGGCTCGGTGTCGTTCGGGCTGGTGAGCATCCCGATCCAGCTTTACGCGGCCACCGAGAACAAGAACGTCTCGCTGCGCCAGGTGCACGAGTCCGACGGTGGCCGGATCCAGTACAAGCGGTTCTGCACGATCGACGGCGAGGAAGTGCCCTACGCCGAGATCGCCAAGGGCTACGAGCTGCCCGACGGCGAGATGGTCGTGCTCACCGACGAGGACATGGCCGAGCTGCCGCTGGCGTCGTCACGGGCGATCGACGTGCTCGAGTTCGTGCCGCTGGAGTCCATCGACCCGATCAACTTCGACAAGACCTATTACCTCGAGCCGCAGAAGAACGCGGTCAAGCCGTACGTCGTCCTGCGTGACGCGCTGCAGAAGGCGAGTCACGTGGCGATCGCGAAGGTCGCCATCCGCCAGCGGGAGGCCTTGGCGGTACTGCGGGTGCACAACGACGTCCTGATGATGACGACGATGCTGTGGCCCGACGAGGTCCGCGTCCCGGACTTCGGTTTCCTGCACGATGACCCACCACAGGTGCGGCCGCAGGAACTGACGATGGCGGGCTCGCTGATCGACTCCCTTTCGGAGCCGGTGTTCGAGCCCGAGAAGTACACCGACTCCTACCGTGAGGCCCTGGAGGCCATGATCGAGGCCAAGGCCGCGGGGAGCGAGACGACGAAACCGAAGGCCGTCAGCGCGAAGGGTGACGTCGTCGACCTCATGGAGGCCCTGCAGGCCAGTGTGAGCGAGGCGAAGAAGAGCCGGAAGTCGTCGGGATCGTCCGCCAAGAAGGCGACAGCGGCGAAGAAACCCGCCACGGGCAAGCGAACCCCGAAGAGCGCCTGACCTTCCTTTGTGGACACTGTGGCCGGACTCACCCGGCCGGGTCTCGCGACACGCCGCGCGTATGCGAGGATCTGTCGTCCCTCGGTGGTAGTAAGGCAATCGAGGAGAACTTTTCCGAAGCGATCTTCGATCGATCGCGGGAGGCGGCATGAGCATGGAGTGCGCGTTCTGCGCCGACGGTCTCGACCACTGCCACGGAACCCTGGTAGTCCACCGCGAAGGCGGGTCCACCGAATGCAGTGAGGACGGCTGCGTCGACTTCGACTTCGCCCGGCACACGCTGACGATCGACTGCTTCGACGTCGACGGTGGCTGCACGTGTGCGGAGGTGGAGGCCCGGCTGCTGCTGCGGGCTTCCTGACCGGCGGCGAATACACCAGTCCGGCCCGATCGGGGCGATCAGGACCGATTGCCACCCGAAGGTGTATGCATTCGTGTACATCCGGGCCGTGAATGTGTTAACTATGACGGGGTCCTCCGGCTCTCCCTCCCCCTCGGAGCCGGGGGACCCCTTCATGTGTCAGGGGGCTTCCTTCGCGGTGTCGTGGATCGAAGCGCCGTCGCACTCGCGCACCGCTTCCCAGACGCCGTCCCCGTCCGCGTAGTCGGTCGCGGGAAGTGTCCCCAGTGGACCGAGGACGTCGTCACCCGCTCCGGCCGCCGCGGCGGCCCGCAGGAGTTCGTCGCGTCCGCACGGGTATTTCGCCGCCGTCAAGTAGGGGCGGGGGTCCGTTCCGGGCATCGGCTCTCCCTCCTTCTCCTCGTCCTGGGTGCATACCCGACGGACGGGGAACGGAAACGCCGACGGGCACCCGGCGTGAGGGGTACGTCGGGTGCCCGTCGGCGTTTCAGTACTGGTACCGGGGGCTCAGTACCAGTGGGCGCGACCGCCGATGGCCTTCCCGGTGTTGCCGAGGACGGCCAGGATGATGCCGATGACCGCGAGCGCGATCCCGATCGAGTACAGAACGGGGATGCTGGCGATGACACCGATGACAATCAGGATGACGCCGAGAATGATCACGGGGCACCTTCTCCTTCGTAGTCGCCCGGCCGAGTTGATGCCGGGGTGTGGCTACTTAGGGGATGCCCGGTCCACGTCCGGGGAAACAGGTCCATCCGGCGGCAGTTTTCACGCATTCGGCCTAATGTCACAGTCGTAGCGTGCCCCCTCGTGACCCGTGGGAGCGCGTGAAGGACTCCTTCCCTACCCTGAAGGTAGTGAAGGAGTCCTTCACGGACCGGCTGGGATCAACCGCCGCTCAGGTAGGGACCTGAGCCATGAGGGAGCTCAGTACCGGTAGTGATCCAGCTTGTACGGGCCTTCGACGTCCACGCCGATGTACTCGGCCTGGCGCTTGGTCAGCTTCGTCAGCCGGACGCCCAGCGCGTCGAGGTGCAGGCGCGCCACCTTCTCGTCGAGGTGCTTCGGCAGCACGTGGACGTCGGTGGTGTACTCGCCCTGCTTCGTGAACAACTCGATCTGCGCGATCGTCTGGTTGGTGAAGGAGTTCGACATCACGAAGCTCGGGTGGCCGGTCGCGTTCCCGAGGTTCATCAGCCTGCCCTCGGACAGCACGATGATCGAGTGCGCTTCGCGCTCGCCGGTCGCGGGGAAGACCCACTCGTGCACCTGCGGCTTGATCTCGATCTTCTGGATGCCCGGGATCTTCGCGAGCCCGGCCATGTCGATCTCGTTGTCGAAGTGCCCGACGTTCGCGACGATCGCGTTGTGCTTCATCTTGGCCATCTGGTCGGCCATGATGATGTCGAAGTTGCCGGTGGTGGTGATGAAGATGTCGCCACGCTCGACGACGTCGTCGAGTTCCACGACGTCGAGACCCTCCATCGCCGCCTGCAGCGCGCAGATCGGGTCGATCTCGGTGACGACCACGCGGGCGCCCTGGCCCCGCAGCGATTCCACCGCGCCCTTGCCGACGTCGCCGTAACCGCAGACGACGGCGACCTTGCCCGCGATCATCACGTCGGTGCCGCGGTTGAGACCGTCGATGAGCGAGTGCCGGATGCCGTACTTGTTGTCGAACTTCGACTTCGTCACCGAGTCGTTCACGTTCATCGCCGGGAACAGCAGCTCGCCTTCCTTGGCGAGCTTGTAGAGCCGCTTGACGCCGTTGGTGGTCTCCTCGGTGACCCCGCGGACCTCCTTGGCGATGCGGGTGAACCGGCCGGCGTCACGCGCGAGGCTCTCGCTCAGCGTGCGCAGCACGGAGTGGTATTCCTCCGGGTCGTCGTCGGTCGGCTGCGGGACGGCACCGGCGGCCTCGAACTCGACGCCCTTGTGGATCAGCATGGTCGCGTCGCCACCGTCGTCGAGGATCATGTTCGGGACGCGGCCGCCGCCGAAGTCGAAGAGCTGGTCCGTGCACCACCAGTATTCGGCGAGCGTCTCGCCCTTCCACGCGAACACGGCCGAGCCCGAGGGAGCGTCGACGGTGCCGTTCGGGCCGACGACGACGGCCGCGGCCGCCTCGTCCTGCGTGGAAAAGATGTTGCAGGACACCCAGCGCACCTCGGCACCGAGCGCGACGAGCGTTTCGATCAGCACGGCGGTCTGGACGGTCATGTGCAGCGAACCCGCGACACGTGCGCCCTTGAGCGGCTGCGAGGCGGCGAATTCGCGGCGCAGCGCCATCAAGCCGGGCATCTCGACCTCGGCGAGGCGCAACTGCTTACGGCCGGCCTCGGCGAGCGAAAGATCGGCGACGGCGAATTCGATCCCGTTGACCTTGGTCAGGGTGGGGCTCACAGGTTCTCCAATCGTGAAGGAAGGCAGGGTGGAGCGGTTCTTCCCGCCGATGGCGCGAAGAACGGAGTCAGCGCGGGAGCTCAGCGTGCGGCCTCGAAGACGGCGGCAGCCGGAAAAGTGTTACAACGCAAAAAAGGACACCTCCGCAATGGGAGGCGCCCTTACGACTGTCACGGCGGGCCGAGCGTGGCGGAAGAATTCCGTCGCAGCGCCTCTCGGCCCGAAACCAGGATGGCAAAGCGCCCAGAGCGCTGTCAAGGCGACGCGGATCGCGCCGCCGCCGAGGGGAATTCGGCGCGGACACCCAGCAGGCGGACCGGTCTGCCGAGGTCGAACATGTCGAGCACGGCCAGCGCCGCCTTCTCGATCTCACCGGGGTCCGCCGTAGGTGCGGGCAGGGTCACGCTGTGGGTGTGGGTCAGGAACGGCGCGAACCGGACCTTGACCGCGACCCGCGCGGCCGGCCTGCCTTCGTCGGCGACGTCCTGGGAAACGCGTTTCGCCAGCGCGACGACCTCGGCGGCCATGGCCCCGGGGTCGGTCAGGTTCTGCTGGAACGTCGTCTCACGACTGCGGGACCGGGCGATGTACGGCGTCGCGGTGACCTCGGCGTCGCCGATTCCGCCGGCGAGGATCCGGTACCACGGGCCGAGCTTCGGGCCGAATCGTGCGGCGAGGTCACCCGCGTCGGCGCCTGCCAGGTCCAGCACGGTGTGCCAGCCGGCCGCCGCGAGCTTTTTCGCGGTTTTGGCGCCGATGCCCCACAGCGCGTCCGTCGGCCTGTCGGCCATGACGTCCCACCAGTTCTCCTGGACGAGACGGAAGATCCCGGCCGGTTTGGCGAATCCGGTGGCGAGTTTGGCCCGCAGCTTGTTGTCTCCCACGCCGACCGAGCAGGACAGCCCGGTCTCCTCGGACACCACCCGCCGGATGTCGGCGGCGAGGGCTTCGGGATCGTCGGTGGTGGCGCCGAGGAACGCCTCGTCCCAGCCGAGTACCTCGACCACCACCGGGAATTCCCGCAGCGTCGCCATCACCCGGTCGGAGACCTCTTGGTAGGCGGGGGCGTCCGTGGCCAGGAAGATCGCCTCAGGACAGCGTTTCGCGGCGGTGCGCAACGGCATCCCGGACTGGATGCCGAACTCTCGCGCTTCGTACGACGCCGTCGCCACCACGGCCCGTTCGGCCGGATCACCCTTGCCGCCGACGACCACGGGCTTCCCGCGCAGCTCAGGCCGCCGGGCGACCTCGACAGCAGCGATGAACTGGTCGAGGTCGACGTGGAGCACCCACTCCCGGACGGCCATACGGCGAGCTTAAGACCGTTCGGCGATCTCGTCGCGCATACGCTGCTCGTTCTCCTGCAGTTCCGGAGTGAAGTTCTCGCCGAAGTCCTCCGCTTCGAGGATCTTGCGGATCTCCAGCACGGTGTCGCCCTGCGGGGGAATGGGGCAGCGCTTCGCCCACTCGATCGCTTCGGCCCGCGACGGGACGTCGACGATCCAGAAGCCGCCGACGAGTTCCTTGGCCTCGGTGAACGGGCCGTCGGTGACGGTGGCCCCCGCGGCGCTGAGGGTGACCCGCGCGCCCTTCGAGCTTTCCTGTAGACCTTCGCCGCCCACCAGTACGCCGGCGTCGAGCATCTCCTGGTTGAACTTCGCCATGGCGGTCAAGGCTTCCATCGGCGGCATCTTCCCGGCTTCGGACTCTTCGTCCGCCTTGATGATGATCATGAACCGCATGGTCTTCCTCCCAGTGAACCGGACGTATCGCCCAGACCTTACCGGGGTGCGGGAAGACGTTCAGTCACGGCCGAACCGGGACAGGTGGACGATCACGGCCGCGGTCACGGTGATCATCCCGACCAGCAGCAAGGCCGGGCTGTTCGTCACCATGCCCAGCAGCATCAGCAGTCCGGCGGTCAGATCGATGCTCAGAACGACCGCCAGCCGGACAAGGGGGGGCCGTGCGGGCTTGCCGGACCGGAGCCGGGCCGCCAGCGCGGGCTCCGTCAGTTCGAACCAGCGCTCGATCTTCTCCAGCTCCTGCCGATCGTGATGGCTCAGCATCGGTTTCTCCTTCGGCGCGCGCCCGCTCGACAACGAGGGAATACCCAGGGCCAGTGCGGGATAAGCATCGAATTCGAGCCGGATTTCGTATAACGACCTATACGCCCGGTGAATGGTGCGTTCGGCTGGACCGCGCTGGCCCATTCGGGGCCTCCGCACGCAGAAAGATCCTCGACGAGGGGAATGATCGGTAGTTTTCATGATCTCGACCGCAGGCGGTTTCACCTGGGAGGAAAACGCACGATGACGATACCCACCGAACCGATCGGCAGCATTCCCCGTCCGGCGTATCTCCTGGAAGCTCTCAGTGAGCACGCGGCCGGTCGGCTGGACGCCGACGGGCTCGGCGAAGCGACGGAAAAGGCCGTTGCGGAGACCGTCAACCGGTTGGAGGAGACCGGTTCGCCGGTTCTCACCGATGGCGAACAAGGCAAGCCGAGTTTCGCCACATACCCCTTGGCAGGGCTGACTTCGCTCGCGCCGGACGGTGTCGTCATCCCCTTCGCCGACGGGCACACCCGGCAGCTTCCGCGGCTCACCGCCGGTCCGTTCCGCTATCAGACCTACGCCGCTTCGTATCTGCGCGAGGCGAAGAAGCATACGACCAAACCGGTGAAGCAGGCGGTGATCGCGGCTTCGGCGATCGGGCTGATCTACCCCGGTGAGGAATTGGCCGGATACAGCAAAGAACAGTTCACCGCCGACCTGGTGAACGAAGCGGAGGCCGATATCCGCGGCAGTCTCGACGCGGGCGCGGACAGCGTCCAGATCGACTTCACCGAAGGCAGGCTGTCGCTGAAGCTCGATCCGTCCGGTGGGCTGTTGCAGTCCTTTGTGGACCTGAACAACGCCGTGCTGGACCGGTTTTCCGAGCAGGAGCGCGCGAAGATCGGTGTGCACACCTGCCCCGGCGGAGATCAGGACTCGGTGCACAGTCTCGATGTCGACTACGACGCACTCCTGCCGACGTTGCTCCAGCTGAAGGTGGGCAACGTCTACGTGCAGCTGGCCAGTGAGCCGGACCCCGAGCGAGCGCTCCGTGTGATCGCCGAGCACTCCCGGCCCGAGCAGCGGATCTTCGTCGGCGTGACCGACCCGATCGACCCGCGCGTCGAAACCGCCGAGGAGGTTCGGGACCGGGTGCTTCAGGCGGCGCGGTACATCCCGGCCGAGCGGCTGGGCACCTGTGACGACTGCGGTTTCTCGCCGTTCGCCGACGACACGTCGACGTCGCGGGAGATCGCGTTCGCCAAGATCGGCGCCCGGGTCCAGGGCACGCACCTCGCCGCCGAAGTTCTCTGACGTCGCGTGAAGGCCCCCTTCCCTCGGCTCAGCCGAGGGAAGGGGGCCTTCACGCGCGTTCGTCAGCTCTGGACGGCGACCCGGATGCCGAGCCCGACCAGCAAGGTGCCCATCACCGCGTCCATCGCGCGCCGCACCCGTCCGGCGGAGAAGAACCTCCGCAGTGAACCGACCAGTGTCGCCAGGACGAAGGTCCACACGACGGCCACCGCGGTGGCCAGCATCGCCAGCTGGAGGGTCTGCGCTGTCGAGGCCGTGTGCGGGAGGAACTGGGGGAGCAGGGCGAGGAAGAACACCGCGACCTTCGGGTTGAGCAGATTGGTGAGCAGCCCGTGCCGGAACGCCGCCCTCGGCGCGACGACCGGCGTCACCTTGTCCTTGAGTTCGCTGTAGTCGCCGCGACGCACCGCCAGCCAGGCCTTGACACCGAGGAAGACCAGATAGGCGGCGCCGATCAGTTTCACCACGGTGAAGGCGATCGCCGAAGCGGTGAGAATCGCCGCGACACCGAGCGCGATCGCGACCACCCAGACGAAGACGCCGAGCGCGATCCCGAGTCCGGCGGCGATCCCGGCCCTGCGTCCGCCCAGGATCGCGCTGCGGGTCACCACCAGGAAATCCGGGCCGGGCGCCATCGCGCCGAGCAGGCAGACCAAGACGAACGAGAGTGCGGTGGCCCCGGAGATCATCCGCCGATGCTATCCGGGGCGTCGATGTCTCGGACCATGACGGCGCCCGGGACGTCGACACCGTCGGGTGTCGTCACCGTCACCCGCTCGACCTCGGTGAAACCGAACGCCCGGTACAGCGGGACACCGGGCAAGGTCGCGGTCAGCGTCAGCGAAGTGAAGCCCTCGGCTTTCGCCGCGAGGCGGCACGATTCGAGGATCGCGCTCCCGAGCCCCCGCCGGGTCCAGTCACCGCGGACGAACATGGCGCGAACCCGCGCGGGTTCGGTCGCCGGGTCGAGCGGGCGGTCGTCGTCCGCCGCGTCGCCGGAGCCGGCGTGCGTCTTGTTGCGCCTGCTCCACCCGCCGCAGGCGACGATCTCGCCGTCCGCCTCGTGCACGAAGTAGGTGCCGTCTTCGAGCAAGCGCAGGTCGAGGTGCGCGATGTGCTCCGCCGCGCTCGCGGTCTGCCGCTCGTCGTAGAACCGGGGGAACAACTCCAGCACCGACGCCCGCATCAGCGCCGCGATGGCGGGCGCGTCGGCGAGCGTTGCCGTCCGCTGCGGCGGCGTGTACGTCGTCATGCGCGGAAGATAACCAACGACGGCGATCGTGCCTACTGGATAATCGCGGGATGATCACCGACGACGGCCGTCAGCTCTGGACCTCGGCGGCGGGCCGGGGCGAACCGATCCTGTGCTGTCATGGCGGTCCTGGACTGTGGGACATGTTCGGCACGCTCGATCTCGGCGCGCGGTTCCGGCTTGTCCGGTGGGATCAGCGCGGTGCCGGACGATCGGACCCGCGCGGTCCGCACACCCTCGCCCGGATGGTCGCCGACGTCGACGCCGTCCGTGCGTGGCACCGGCTCGATCGCGTCCCGGTGCTCGGGCACTCGTGGGGTGCGCATCTCGGTCTCCTTTACGCCCTCGCGCATCCTGAGCGGGTGAGCGCGCTCGTCTACGTGTCCGGCGTCGGTCTTGGCCACGGCTGGCACGCGGAGTTCAAGCGGAACTTCGAGCAGGCGCTGGGTGGACGGCTCGCGCGGTGGACCGAGCTTCGCGCGAAGGAGCGTGACGAGGCCGAAGAGCGTGAACTCGCGGTGCTGCAGTGGGCGGCCGACTTCGTAAGGGAAGGAGCCCGCCACGCCGAGGCGATGGCGACACCGTGGTTCCCGATCAACTACGAGGCGAACCTCGCGCTGAGCGAAGAAATCCGGGCGACGCCGGAGCAGGAACTGGCCGAGGCCTGTCGCGCGCTCACGGTTCCTGTCCTGATCATCGACGGAGTGGCGGACAACCGGCCCCGATGGGCGGTCGACTCGCTGGAGCGTGCGCTGCCGTCGGTGACCCGGGTGCGGTTGTCCGGCGTCGGCCACGTGCCGTGGCTGGAGGCGCCCGACGCGTTCCGCGCCGCGGTGCTCGATTTCCTGACCGGTCCGTGAAGGCCTCCTTCCCTACCCTGAAAGTAGGGAAGGAGGCCTTCACGGACTCGCGCGGGCCGGAGACTCTGGCATCGAGCCGGTCAAGCCTCGTGAGTGGTAAGGCAACGTGGCGTGTCCCGGCGCGGGACCGGGCAGACTGACGGACGCCGCGCCCCCAGTGCCCCCACCGTCCACAAGGGACACTTTTCTGAAGATGGGTGTCTGACTTGGGTAGGTTCTGCGGTTTTGCGCGGGGGTCGTGTGTGGCAATTTGGGTGGTTACACCATTTTGCCCACAAGACCCCCCCCGGGACCCCACAAATCGTAAAACGCCCGACCCCCCCGCTGCG
>NZ_JBVIRO010000006.1:0-19450 GCF_055575975.1 Amycolatopsis sp. NPDC033938 | reverse complement strand
TTCTCACTTGGGGTGTGTGTTTGGTTTTGTTTGGGCGTTTTGGGGGGGGGGTGGTGAGGTCAATTTGGGTTTAAACCCCTTTTTCCCACACACGACCCCACGCGGAACCGCACATAGCGTCATCAGCCGGACACCCAGTCTCCGAAAGATGTCCCTTGTGGACAGTCGTGCGACGCGCCACCCCTCAGCGGGGAGCTCCTCGCCTGCCATCAGGTAGCGAAGGCCTTCAGGGTAGGTAACGATCACTCGCGAGTCCGTCAGCGCACGAGCCGGAAGAACGACCGCACCTCCTCGGTGAAGACCCCCGGCTGTTCGAAGGCCGCGAAGTGCCCGCCTCGCTTGAGTTCGTTCCAGTACCGGATATCGGTGAACCGGCGCTCGGCCCAGCGGCGGGACGGACGCGGGGTCTCGCGCGGGAAGATCGAACACCCTGTCGGCACCGTGATCGTGTCCACGGTGGAATCGGAGAACCAGCTCGAGACCTCGGCGAAACTCTCCCAGTACAGCCGTGCCGACGAGGCGCCGGTGCCGGTCAGCCAGTAGAGCGTGATGTCGTCGAGCATGGCGTCGCGGCTCAGCGCGTTCTCCGGGTGGCCGTCGCAATCCGTCCACGCCTGGAACTTTTCGAGGATCCACGCGCACAGCGCCACCGGTGAGTCCGTCAGTGCGTAGCCGATCGTCTGCGGCCTGGTCGCCTGCTGGTTCGCGTAACCGGAACCGTCCGCTTTGGCGTCTTCGAGGTCGTCGAGCGAGTTCCGTTCGAACTCGGTCAGGTCGTCGAACGTCGCCGGATCTGGTGCGGCGAGCGGCGGGTTGAGGTGGATCCCGGCGAGGCGCTCGGGAGCCGTCCGTCCCATGAGCGTGGTGATGCTCGTGCCCCAGTCGCCGCCCTGCGCGCCGAAGCGTTCGTAGCCGAGGCCTGTCATGAGGTGGATCCACGCGTCGGCGATGCGCTGGATCGACCAGCCTGTCTTGGCCGGTTTGTCGCTGAAGCCGTAACCGGGCAAGGACGGGACGACGACGTGGAAAGCGTCGGCCGCGTCGCCGCCGTACGCGACCGGATCGGTGAGCGGGCCGAGCACGTCGAGGAATTCGAAGACCGAACCCGGCCAGCCGTGCGTGAGGATCAGCGGCAGCGCGCCGGGATGCGGGGAGCGGGCGTGCAGGTAGTGGATGCCGAGGCCGTCGATCTCGGTCCGGAATTGGGGAATCGCGTTGAGCCGGGACTCCGCGGCACGCCAGTCGTAGGTCTCCGCCCAGTACGCGCAGAGTTCGCGCAGGTAGGCGGCGGGGACCCCTTGCGACCAGTCGTCGACGGTCTCGTCCTCTGGCCAGCGGGTGCGGCGGAGCCGGTCGCGGAGGTCTTCGAGTTCGGCCTCGGGGACCCGGGCTCGGAAGGGCGTCGTGTCCATGGCGGTCGACGGTAACGGCGGGGTCCGACAATTCGTGGACTTCCGGCCGGACGGGTGCTATAACCAGACTACATACTGTATACAATCTGCCGTGAGCGGGGTGGGACCCATGCCCGATCCTCGAATCCTGCGAGACCACTACGGACGCCGGTACCGCGTCGGTGAAAGCGACGTGGACCTGCTCGGCCGCCCCCGATCCTGGATGCTGTGGCTCAGCTGGACCGCGATGTTCGCCGCCGGGATCCAGCAATACGGCTTCGGTGCCGTCGCACCGGTCCTGATGACCACGTACGGCTGGACCTTTCCCGAAGTGGTCGTCTCCTTCGCGCTCTGGACGGTGTGCCAGGCGTGCGTGGTGTACCCGACCGCCCTGCTGCGCGAGCGAGGGATGTTCCCGCCCGCGGTGGCGGTGATCGCCGGTGGGGTGCTGTGTTCCGCCGGGATGTTCACCTTGGGCCACGCGAACAACCTGGTCGCGATGTTCATCGGCTACTCGGTGCTGGGCGGCGTCGGGACCGGTGTCGTCTACGCGACCTGCGTCGGCACGGTGATGAACTGGTTCCCCGATCGTGTTCCGGCGCGGGTGGGCGCCGTCAGTGGCGCTTTCGCCTACGGCAGCGTCCTTTTCGTGCTGATGGCGGGGTTCTGGCTGTCGGAGGGCAACCGCGGGCCGCTGCTGGACGTCGTCGCGGTGGCCGTGCTCATGATGATCGCCGGGACCGCGGTCCTGCTTCGCGACCCGCCGCGCCGCTGGTGGCCGGAACACCCGGACCCGCGGGTATGGGCGGCAGACAAGGTGCGCAACCGGGGGATCGCGATGAATCGGCCCGCCTTGCGGGAGTATCGGCCGGGGGAGGTGCTCCGGTGTCCCACCGCGCTGGCGATGTACGTCGTCGTGGTGCTGGCCGCCGCGGTTCTCCTTTTCGACGTCGCCTATCTCGCGACTTTCGTGGCCGGGCAAGGAGGTGGTCCGGTACTCGGCGCCGTCGCGCTCGCGGTGCTCGCCGGGGTGACCGGCGCCGGTCGAGTCCTGCTCGGCGGTCTCTCGGACCGGCTCGGCCGACGACGCATCCTGCGGCTGGCACTGGCCACGGGCGGGATCGCCCAGTTCGTCCTGCTGTACTCGGGAGAGCACGCGGTGGGACTTCTCGCCGGCGCCGCGCTGGCCGGACTGGGCAACGGAAGTTGCTATTCCCTGCTGGTGTCGCTGGTCCGCGACTACTTCGGCGAGGAGTCCGCGCTGGCGAACTTCGGGGTGCTGTACAGCGCGAAAGCGGTCGGCGCGCTGCTCGGCGTCGGGCTGGCCGCGTTCGTCGTGTCCACGCACGGCTACCTGGGCGCGTTCGCGGTGGCGGGGGCGCTCAGCGTGCTCGGCGCGCTGCTCGGCGGACGGCTTTCCCAGCCGGGACGGCCGAAATCGCTACTGCCCGCGATCCGCTGATGGGCCGCGTGACGAGCAGGCGGCGGGTGGTCCGGGTCGTCGAAGGCGTATCCGCAGCTCGCCCGGACACCCTGACCGTCGAAGAACCGCTGGAGATCCGCGTCGGCGGTAGACCACTGACCATCACCATGCGCACGCCAGGGCACGATTTCGACCTCGCCGCCGGATTCCTCGTCGGCGAAGGCGTTTCGCGGTCCAGCAAGGACATCCATTCGATCCGGTACTGCGCGGGTGCCACGGAAGACGGGACGAACACCTACAACGTGCTGGACGTCGTCCTCGCCGACGGCGTCGCCCCGCCCGACGCGTCGCTGGAGCGGAACTTCTACACGACCTCGTCATGCGGTCTGTGCGGGAAGGCGAGCCTCGACGCCGTGCGGACCACCGCCACCTGGCCGGTGGACGGTGACGACCTGGAGATCACACCGTCCACAGTGGCCGAACTCCCGGATCGGCTCCGTACGGCGCAACTGGTGTTCGACCGCACGGGCGGGCTGCACGCCGCCGGGTTGTTCACCGCCGACGGGGAGCTGCTGTGCCTGCGGGAGGACGTCGGCAGGCACAACGCCGTCGACAAGGTGGTCGGCTGGGCGGCCCGCGACGGGCGGCTGCCGCTGTCCGGGACGGTGCTGATGGTCAGCGGACGGGCGTCGTTCGAACTCGTCCAGAAGGCCGTCATGGCCGGGATTCCGCTGCTGGCGGCGGTTTCCGCGCCGTCGTCGCTGGCGGTGGACCTCGCGGCGGAGATGGGGCTGACCCTGGTGGGGTTCCTGCGGGGTGCGTCGATGAACGTCTACAGCCGTCCGGACCGCCTCGGCCTCACCTGAGGCCCGCGAGGGTTTCCCGGACGAGCGACGCGGTCTCGCCGGGGGTGCGGCCGACCTGGATCCCCGCGGCTTCGAGTGCCTTCTTCTTCGCCTCGGCGGTCCCGCTCGATCCGGAGACGATCGCGCCCGCGTGGCCCATCGTCTTGCCCTCCGGCGCGGTGAACCCGGCGATGTACCCGATCACGGGTTTGCTGACGCTCGCGCGGATGTACTCGGCCGCGCGTTCCTCCGCGTCGCCACCGATCTCGCCGATGAGCACGATGACGTCCGTCTCGGGGTCGTCCTCGAACTCCTCGACGGCGTCGATGTGCGTGGTGCCGATGATCGGGTCGCCGCCGATGCCGACGCACGTGGAGAAGCCGTGTTCGCGCAGCTCGTGCATCAGCTGATACGTCAGGGTGCCGGATTTCGAGACCAGCCCGATCCGGCCCGGTTTCGTGATCCCGTCCGGGATGATGCCCGCGTTGGACCGGCCGGGGCTGACCACCCCCGGGCAGTTCGGCCCGATGACGCGGGTCGGGCTTTCCTTGGCGTGGGCCCAGAAAGCCGCCGCGTCGTGCACGGGGACGCCTTCGGTGATGACGACCGCCAGTCCGATTCCGGCGTCGACCGCGTCGATGACGGCGTCCTTGACCGCGGGCGGGGGTACGAACAGGACCGAGACGTCCGCGCCGGTCGCGGCGACGGCCGTCGTGGTGTCGCCGAACACCGGCAGCTCGCGTCCACCGAGCGACACCTCCTGCCCGGCCTTGCGCGGGTTGATCCCGCCGACGACGTTCGTGCCCGCGGCCAGCATGCGCGCGGTGTGCTTGCGGCCCTCGGCGCCGGTCATCCCGGCGACGACGATCCTGCTGTGTTCGTCGAGGAAGATCGCCATCTCACGCCTCCGGTTCCGCGGCCGCCAGTTTCGCCGCCGCACCCGCGGCGTCGTCCATCGTGTCCACCAGGGTCACCAAGGGATGCGCCGCCTCGGTGAGGATCCGCCTTCCCTCGGCGACGTTGTTGCCGTCGAGCCGGACCACGAGCGGTTTGGCGGCGCGGTCGCCGAGCAGGGCGAGCGCGCGCACGATCCCGTCCGCGACGGCATCACAGGCGGTGATCCCGCCGAAGACGTTGACGAACACACTGCGCACCTGGTCGTCGCCGAGGATGACGCCGAGCCCGGCCGCCATGATCTCCGCCGACGCGCCGCCGCCGATGTCGAGGAAGTCGGCGGGACCACGCGCACCCGCCTCTTCGGCCGCCGCAGCCACGACGTCCAAAGTGGACATCACCAGTCCGGCGCCGTTGCCGATCACCCCGATGTCGCCGTCGAGTTTGACGTAGTTGAGCCCGGCCTCTCGGGCGCGCCGTTCGAGTGGATCCTCGTCCGGCGAGTCGATGAAGCCGGCATGCGATGGCTGCCGGAACGCGGCGTTGGCGTCGAGCGTGACCTTCCCGTCGACCGCGGTGACCGTTCCGTCCGTGGTCAGTACCAGCGGGTTGACCTCCACCAGCGTGGCGTCCTCCGCGACGAAGACGTTCCACAGCGAGGCAACGGTGTCGATCGCGGCCTCGGGTAAGCCGGCGGCTTCGACGATCCGTCCTGCCAGGGCGATGTCCACACCGGTCAGCGGATCGACCGGGATCCGGGCCAGCGCCTCGGGTTTCGTGGCCGCGACCGTCTCGATGTCCATCCCGCCCTCGGCCGAGGCCATCGCGAGAAAAGTCCGGTCGGCGCGGTCGAGCAGGAACGAGAGGTAGTACTCCTCGGCGATCGTGCTGGCTTCGGTGACGAGGACCTTGTGTACCCGATGTCCCTTGATGTCCATGCCGAGGATGTCCTCGGCCGCCTGCTCGGCGTCGTCGGGGGAGCGGACCACCTTCACCCCACCGGCTTTACCGCGTCCGCCGGTCTTCACCTGTGCCTTGACCACGACGGATCCGCCGAGTTCGACGGCGATCGCCCTCGCCGTTTCCGGGGTGGTGGCCACCTTTCCGCGGGGGACCGGGACGCCGTGCCGCTCGAAGAGATCTCGTGCCTCGTGCTCGAAAAGGTCCACGCGAAGTCCTTTCTCTGTGTCTGTTGGTGAACCCGCGCCCGCGATCGACGTCGGCAGGACGCTGCCTGGTCTTCCACCTCTCGATGGCCGATCGAGCCCCGGCGGGCGGCGGAGAAACCTGCCGACGGCCCTGGACACCGGAGCGCTCGAAGAGTAACTATATGACTACCTCATACGGTATGCAATCTACAGTCTGCCGCGACCAGGGGCTTCGCGCAGGGGCCGGGCGGGCTGAGCAGATCCGGAACGAGCGCACGGATCAGAGAGGTCCGGCGTGCGAGAAAGAGGAGTGAACGATGGCGCCAAAGACCGGCACCGCCGCGGGGGAGACCACGGCGAAGGCCACCACCAACGGTTCCGAGCCCGTTCCGGACCTGATCTCCGGCGGCCACCTGGTGGCCAAGGCGCTCAAGGCGGAGGGCGTCGACACGATCTTCACCCTGTGCGGCGGGCACATCATCGACATCTACGACGGCTGCGTCGACGAGGGCATCGAGGTCATCGACGTCCGGCACGAACAGGTCGCGGCGCACGCGGCCGACGGCTACGCGCGGATCACCGGGCGTCCCGGCTGCGCGGTCGTCACCGCGGGCCCGGGGACGACCGACGCCGTGACCGGGGTCGCGAACGCCCTGCGCGCGGAGAGCCCGATGCTGCTCATCGGCGGTCAGGGCGCCTTGACCCAGCACAAGATGGGGTCGTTGCAGGATCTCCCGCACGTCGACATGATGGCGCCGATCACCAAGTTCTCCGCGACCGTCCCGGATACCGCGCGCGTGGCGGACCTGGTCTCGATGGCCTTCCGCGAGTGTTACCACGGCGCACCCGGACCGTCCTTTTTGGAGATTCCCAGGGACGTGCTCGACGCGAAGGTCCCGGTGGACAAGGCGCGGGTCCCCTCGGCGGGCCGGTACCGGGCGTCCACCCGCAACGCCGGTGACCCCGCCGACATCGAGAAGCTCGCGGATCTCCTCGTCCACGCGAAGAAACCGGCGATCCTGCTGGGCAGCCAGGTGTGGACCACGCGCGCCTCGGAACCGGCCGCCGAACTCGTGCGCAGGCTGAACATCCCGGCCTACATGAACGGCGCCGGCCGCGGCACGCTGCCGCCCGGCGATCCGCATCACTTCCAGCTGTCCCGCCGGTACGCCTTCGACAACGCCGACGTGATCGTCATCGTCGGTACGCCGTTCGACTTCCGGATGGGCTACGGCAAACGGCTGTCCCCGGCCGCGACGGTGGTGCAGATCGACCTCGACTACCGCACCGTCGGGAAGAACCGCGACATCGACCTCGGCATCGTCGGCGACGCGGGCCAGATCCTCACCGCGGTCGCGGAGGCGGCGACCGGCCGGGTCGACAACGGCGCCGTCGCCCGCAAGGTCTGGCTGGAAGAACTACAGGGTGTCGAGGAGAAGGCGAAGCAGAAGCGGTTGCCGCTGCAGCATTCCGACGCCAGCCCGATCCACCCGTACCGGCTGGTGCACGAGATCAACGAATTCCTCACCGAGGACTCGCTCTACATCGGCGACGGCGGCGACATCGTGACGTTCTCCGGGCAGGTCGTCCAGCCGAAGGCGCCAGGGCACTGGATGGACCCGGGCCCGCTCGGGACGCTCGGCGTCGGGATCCCGTTCGTCCTCGCGGCGAAGCACGCGCGGCCGGACAAAGAGGTCGTCGCGTTGTTCGGCGACGGCGCGTTCAGCCTGACCGGCTGGGACTTCGAAACCCTGGTGCGGTTCAACCTGCCGTTCGTCGGCATCGTCGGCAACAACTCGTCGATGAACCAGATCCGTTACGGGCAGGCCGCGAAGTACGGCCTCGGCCGGGAACGGGTCGGAAACACCCTCGGCGACGTCCCGTACGAGGAATTCGCCCGGATGCTCGGCGGGCACGGCGAGGCGGTCCGCGACCCCGCGGACATCGGTCCCGCGCTGCGGCGCGCCCGGGAGTCCGGAAAGCCTTCGCTGGTCAACGTTTGGATCGACCCGGACGTCTACGCGCCCGGAACCATGAACCAGACCATGTACAAGTAGCCGGGAGGGAACACCGATGGGAAAGGCACTCGAAGGCGTTCGTGTCCTCGACATGACCCATGTCCAATCAGGACCTTCGTCCACGCAGATCCTGGCCTGGCTCGGCGCGGACGTGATCAAGCTGGAGACACCCGGCCGCGGTGACATCACCCGCGGCCAGCTCCGGGACCTGCCGGGGGTGGACAGCCTCTATTTCACCATGCTCAACGCCAACAAGCGCAGCATCACGCTGAACATGAAGAGCGAACAGGGAAAGAAGGTCTTCGAGCAGCTCGCGTCCACTGTGGACGTCCTGGTGGAGAACTTCGGGCCCGGCGTCGTCGACCGGTTCGGCTACCCGTGGGAACGGCTCGCGGAACTGAACCCCCGATTGATCTACGCCTCCATCAAGGGGTTCGGCCCCGGACGGTACGCGGACTTCAAGGCCTATGAGGTCATCGCGCAGGCGATGGGCGGCGCCATGAGCACCACCGGTTTCGAGGACGGGCCGCCGACCGCGACCGGCGCCCAGATCGGCGACTCGGGGACCGGGATCCACCTGGTCGCCGC
The DNA here is from genome assembly GCF_055575975.1 of Amycolatopsis sp. NPDC033938. Taxonomy (NCBI): domain Bacteria; kingdom Bacillati; phylum Actinomycetota; class Actinomycetes; order Pseudonocardiales; family Pseudonocardiaceae; genus Amycolatopsis; species Amycolatopsis sp. NPDC033938. The sequence goes on along the minus strand of NZ_JBVIRO010000006.1, from coordinate 11,143 downwards.
GATCCTCGCCGCGTTGTACCAGCGGACGAACACCGGCCGCGGGCAGCGGGTCCAGGTCGCGATGCAGGACGCGGTGCTGAATCTGTGCCGCGTCAAGCTCCGCGACCAGCAGCGGCTGGCGCACGGTCCGCTCAACGAGTACCCCAACGACGTCTTCGGCGACGAGGTCCCGCGTTCGGGCAACGCGTCCGGCGGCGGGCAGCCGGGCTGGGCGGTGAAATGCGCGCCGGGCGGGCCGAACGACTACATCTACGTGATCATCCAGCCGGTCGGCTGGCAGCCGATCACCGAGCTGATCGGGAAACCGGAACTGGCCGAAGACCCGGATTGGGCGACGCCGGAAGCGCGACTGTCCAAACTGGACAAGGCGTTCAAGATGATCGAGGAATGGACCGAGAAGCACACTAAATGGGAGGTGATGGAGGCGCTGAACGCCCACAACATCCCCTGCGGGCCGATCCTGTCCACCAAGGAACTCGCCGAGGACACCACGCTGGCCGAGCTGGGCACGGTCGTCGAGGTCGAGCACCCCGAGCGTGGTGCCTTCAAAACCGTCGGCTGTCCGCTGAAGCTGTCGGATTCGCCGGTCGAGGTCGAGCGTTCGCCGCTGCTCGGGGAACACAACGCCGAGGTGCTCGGAGAACTCGGCTACGGCGCGGACGACCTGGACCGGCTGCGCGCGGCCGGCGTGATCTGAGGGAGAGACCGGATGCCTGACAAAGAGATCGTCGAGAAGATCCTCGAGAAGGTCGCCGCCGAAGGCCGGTCCTCGCTGACCGCGCCGGAAGGCCGCCAGGTGTGCGAGGCCTACGGGATCCCCACCCCGGCGGAACGGCTGGCCGCCACCGCGGAGGAGGCCGTCGCGCAGGCGGAGGAGATCGGCCTCCCGGTGGTACTGAAGATCGTCTCCCCGGACATCCTCCACAAGACCGAGGCGGGCGGGGTGCTGGTCGGCCTCGCGACCGCGGACGCGGTGGCTGACGGTTTCCGGACCATCGTGGCCAACGCCAAGGCCTACGACGCGGGAGCCGACATCGCCGGTGTCCAGGTACAGCAGATGCTGACCACCGGGCAGGAGGTGATCGTCGGCGCCACCACCGACGCCACGTTCGGCAAGATCGTCGCCTTCGGCCTCGGCGGGGTACTGGTCGAGGTGCTCAAAGACGTCACGTTCCGGTTGGCCCCGCTCGGTCGCGACGAGGCGTTCTCGATGATCGACGGCATCGCGGCCGCGGAGATCCTGCGCGGGGTCAGGGGAGCGGAGGCGGTGAGCAGGGACGCGCTGGCGGACGTGCTCACCCGCGTCGGCGCACTGGTCACCGATTTCCCGCAGCTGGCCGAGGTGGACCTCAACCCGGTGCTGGCGACACCCGAGGGCGCCACCGCCGTCGACGTCCGGATCCTGGTCGACCCGGAAGCCGCCCACGAGCCGGTGCGGTTCAGCCAGGAGGAGATCCTGGCGTCGATGACCCGGATCATGAAACCGGCGTCGATCGCCGTCATCGGCGCGTCCGCCGAGGCGGGCAAGATCGGCAACTCGGTGATGAAGAACCTCGTCGACGGCGGGTACGCGGGCGAGATCCATCCGATCAACCCCAAAGCGGCCGAAATCCTCGACCGCAAGGCCTATCCGAGCATCTCCGACGTCCCGGGCGACGTCGATGTCGCGGTGTTCGCCATTCCGGCCAAGTTCGTCCCCGCCGCGCTGGAAGAGGCGGGCCGTAAAGGGGTGGCCGGGGCCATCCTGATCCCGTCGGGTTTCGGCGAGACGGGGAACATCGAGCTGCAGGATCAGGTCGTCGCGATCGCCAGGGCGCACGGCGTCCGGATCCTCGGGCCGAACATCTACGGTTACTACTACACGCACGAGAATCTTTCGGCGACGTTCTGCACGCCGTACAACGTCAAGGGCGGTGTCGCGCTTTCCTCGCAGAGCGGCGGCATCGGGATGGCGATCCTCGGGTTCAGCCGGTCGGCGAAAATGGGTGTCTCCGCGATCGTCGGTGTCGGCAACAAGGCCGATATCGACGAGGACGACCTGCTCACCTTCTTCGAACAGGACGAAAACACCGACCTCATCGCCATGCATCTGGAAGACCTGAAAGACGGCCGGTCGTTCGCGGAAACGGCGAAACGGGTTTCGGTGCGGAAACCGGTCGTCGTGCTCAAAGCGGGGCGGACCTCCCAGGGTGCGAAAGCGGCGAGTTCCCACACCGGCGCGCTGGCGGGCGATGACAAGGTCTACGACGACATCCTGCGCCAGAGTGGCGTCATCCGGGCGCCAGGGCTGAACGACATGCTCGAATACGCCCGCGGTATCCCGCTGCTGCCGACGCCGAAAGGCGAGAACGTCGTGATCATCACCGGCGCCGGCGGCTCCGGCGTACTGCTTTCCGACGCCTGTGTGGACAACGGGCTGAACCTCATGGAGATACCGCCCGATCTCGACGTCTCCTTCCGGAAATTCATCCCGCCGTTCGGCGCGGCGGGCAACCCGGTGGACATCACCGGCGGGGAACCACCCGCCACCTACCGGAACACGATCGCGCTCGGGCTCGAGGACGACCGGATCCATTCCCTGATCCTCGGTTACTGGCATACCATCGTCACCCCGCCGATGGTTTTCGCGGAACTGGTTTCCGATGTCATAGCCGAATATCGCGCAAAGGGGATTCACAAACCCGTCGTCGCCTCGCTGGCAGGCGACGTCGAGGTCGAACAGGCCAGCGACTTTCTGTACGAGCACGGTGTCGTGGCTTATCCGTACACGACGGAGAAACCGGTGGCCGTGCTCGGTGCGAAGTACCGCTGGGCCCGCTCAGCGGGACTGCTCGGTTGATTTCAGCCGCCGCGGGAAGGGTCGTCCGGGCCCTTCCCGCGGCATTCCAGCAGCAACCGACCCAAGGAGAATGACAATGACGTCATCGACCGCGGCTCAACCACCCGGAACGTACAAAGAAGTCACCGACGCGAACGGCCGGATATATCGGATCGGCGAGACCGATCGCGACATCATGGGCCGTCCACGATGGACCATGGTGCTCCTGCCCTGGGTCGCCATGATGGCCATCAGTTCCTCTGAATACGCGTTCACGTCGGCGGAGGAGACGCTGGCAGGCGCACACGGCTGGCACGGGTCGACCATCTTCTGGCTGCTCGGGGTCTGGGTGTTCTTCCAGGCGATCGTGGCCTTCCCGGCGGGGAAGATGCGGGAGAACGGCAAACTGCCCGCCAAAGCGGCGATGTTGCTCGGTGCGGCGGGCACCCTGCTCGCCTATCTGTCCCTCGCCTACGCGCCCAGCGAGATCTGGGCTTATCTCGGGTTCGGCTTCTTCGGCGGTGGCGGGGCGGGCCTGGTCTACGCGACCTGCGTCAACATGGTGGGGAAGTGGTATCCGGAACGGCGGGGCGGGAAGACGGGATTCGTGAACGGCGGCTTCGCCTACGGTTCGGTGCCGTTCATCTTCCTCTTCACCTCCTATATGGAGCTTTCCAACTACTCGGGCGTCCTGCTCGTGGTCGGCATCTTCCTGGCGGCCGTGCTCGCGGTGAGTGGGTTCTACTTCCAGGACCCGCCGAAGAACTGGTGGCCGTCACACGTCGACCCGCTGAAGGTTTCCGACGACCCCAGGATCCGCCGGTCACTGCAGAAGAACCCTCCGGCGGTGAAGCAGTACACGCCAAGGGAAGCGCTCAGGACCGGGATGCTGCCGCTGATGTGGTTCTGCCTGCTGTGCACCGCCGGCGTGAACATCTTCGGCATCGCGATGCAGGTCCCGTTCGGCAACGAGATGGGGTTCGCCGGCGGGATCGTCGCGCTGGCGATGAGCCTGAAGGCGATCATCAACGGCACCGGCCGCGGCGTGATCGGCTGGATCTCCGACCGCTACGGGCGGCGGCAGACGCTCTTCATGGTCTGTGTGGTGCTCGGCCTCGCGCAGTTCGCGGTCTATCTGTCCGGTTCGATCGGCAGCATGCCGCTGTTCCTGCTCGCCTCGATGATCTCCGGCTTCGGCGGTGGCGCGATCTTCCCCCTGTTCGCGGCGATGACGGCGGACTTCTACGGCGAGAACAACAACGCCAGCAACTACGGCCTGGTCTACAGCTCGAAGCTGATCTCGGGCCTGGTCGGCTCCGGTGTCGGCGCGATGGTCGTGGTGGCGTGGGGGTACGGCGGCGCGTTCTTCCTCGCGGGCGGGACGAGTCTGTTCGCGGCCGCGCTCAGCCTGCTCCTGCGTCAGCCGGGGCGTTCGCGTACCCGGGCTCCGAAACCCGAGCCTGAATTGAACCCCGCGGCTTAGGCCTCCTTCGGGCGTTCGTGGAAGGCCTGCCGGGTGCGCTCGGTGTGCTGGTTCATGATCCGCTCGGCGGTGGCGGCATCCCCGTCGGCGATGGCCTTGATCAGTTCCTCGTGTTCGTGCCAGGAGTCGTGGCTGCGAGGACGGGCGATCGGCGTGTAGTACCAGCGGACCCGGCGATCGACCATGCCGATCATCTCGGCGAGGACGGTGTTCCCGGACAGCTCCGTGATGAACTTGTGGAGCGCGGCGTTGGCCGCGACGAGACCTTCGGTGTCGTCGGCGGCCAACGCCTCCAACCCGGCCTTCTGCAGTTTCCACAGCTGTTCGACGTCGTCGGCGCCTGCCTTGCCGGCGGCGAGCCGGGCGGAGTGGGCCTCCAGGACGGTGCGCACACTGAGCAGCTGATCGGCTTCTTCGTCGGTGGGCATGTGCACGAACGCGCCCTGTGCGGGGCGGAGGTCGACCCAGCCTTCGCTCTGCAGGCGTTGCAGGGCTTCGCGAACCGGCTGCCTGCTGACGCCGAGGTACTCGGCGAGGTCTGCCTCGACCAGGTGCTGGCCGGGTTCGAGGGTCCGGTTGATGATCAGCTCGGCGAGCGCGTCGTAGACGACCTGACGCAACGGCGCCGGCCGCTCGACGCGTTTGGCGGTGGCCGAGCTGAGCGCGCCCTTGGTCCGGCGGCCGGTGGGGCCGCGCTCGGGCAGCGGGGAAGCGGGTTGGCTCAACAGGACCTCCGAGGTGACTGACTCGGTCCAGGATACAGGTTTTGGTATGCAAAATCCCGACAATCTCCACTCGATCTCGCATTTCGTCCTCTCGATGCGGTCGTGCGTACCGCGAACTACCGCGTTCAGGGGACGAAATGCCTGGAATCAGGGACTTGGCGTGGAGACTGGCGACAGGATACTGTATGCAATCTAGTCTTCGGCTGAGCGGGAGGCACGTCATGAAGGTCGCTGTTCTGGGAGCGGGGGCGATCGGCGCGTACGTCGGGGCCGCGTTGCACCGAGGCGGGGCGGAGGTCCACCTGATCGCGAGGCGGGCGCACGGAGACGCGATGCGCGCGCACGGCGTGCGGGTACTCAGCCCGCGCGGGAACTTCACCGCCAGGCCTCAGGTCACCGACGACCCGGCGCGAGTCGGACCCGTCGACTTCGTCTTCCTCGGCCTGAAGGCGAACGCGTACGCCTCCTGTGGTCCGCTCATCGCGCCGTTGCTGGGCAAGGACACCGCGATCGTGGCGGCGCAGAACGGGATCCCGTGGTGGTACTTCCACGGCCTCACCGGCCATCCGCTCGAAGACCGTCGCATCGAGACGGTCGACCCCGGCGGCGCGGTCAGCGACGTCCTCGAACTCAGGCGCGCGATCGGTTGCGTCGTCTACTGCTCGACCGTGATCGAGGAACCTGGCGTCATCCGCCACCTCGAAGGCACGCGCTTCGCTTTGGGAGAGCCGAAAGGTGGTGTCACCGCCCGGTGCGCGGCGCTCGCCGACGCGATGATCGCGGGCGGGCTGAAGGCACCGGTCGAACTCGACCTGCGCGACGAGATCTGGGTCAAACTCATGGGCAACGTCGCCTTCAACCCGCTCAGCGCGCTGACCAGGGCGACCATGGCCCAGATATGCGAACACGCGGACACCCGCGCGCTCGTGGCCACGATGATGACCGAAACCCTCGCGATCGCCCGCGCCGCCGGCAGTGATCCCGAGGTGTCGGTCGAGAAACGCATCGACGGGGCCTGGCGCGTCGGCCACCACAAGACGTCGATGCTGCAGGACCTCGAAGCGGGCAAGCCGCTGGAGATCGACGCGATCATCGGCGCCGTCGTCGAACTCTCGGAACTGACCGGCGTCCCCGCCCCCGCGCTGCGGCACGTGCACGCGGCGATCGGCTTGCTCGACCAGACCGCGAACGCCGTTCCCGTCGGAGCGCACTGAATCGGAGGAGCCCGATGAAGCGCAAGAACACCGAGCCGTACATCCGGCTCACGCGGCCGCTTGTCCGCGACGCGGGCGTACTGCGCCCGGCGACCTGGGAGGAGGCGCTGGACCGCGCCGCCGCCGGGTTCCGGCGCACGCTCGACACCAAGGGGCCCGAGGCCTTCGGCATGTTCTCCTGTGCCAGAGCGACCAACGAGATGAACTACGTCGCGCAGAAGTTCACCCGCGCGGTGATCGGCACCAACAACGTCGATTCGTGCAACCGCACCTGTCACGCGCCGAGTGTCGCCGGGCTGGCGCGGGTGTTCGACAGCGGCGGCGGAACGTCGTCGTACCAGGAGATCGAGGACGCCGACGTCATCGTCGTCTGGGGCGGCAACCCGCGTGAGGCCCATCCGATCTTCTTCCAGCACGTGCTCAAGGCGGTACACCGCGGCGCGAAGCTGTTCGTCATCGACCCGCGCCGGACGAGCACCGCGAGCTGGGCACACCGGCAACTCCAGCTGCACGTCGGCACCGACATCCCGCTGGCACACGCGATCGCCCGCGAGATCATCCACTCCGGACTCGCCAACACCGCCTTCATCGAACGCGCCACCGAGGGTTTCGCCGAATTCGCGGCGTCGGTCGAACCATGGACTCTCGACGTCGCCGAAGAAACCACCGGTGTCCCGGCCGAGCTGATCAAGGAGCTCGCGCACACCTACGCCAGGGCCGATCGCGGCCAGCTTTCGTGGACACTCGGCATCACCGAGCACCACAACGGCACGGACAACGTGCTGTCACTGATCAACCTCGCGCTGCTGGCCGGGCACGTCGGCCGGTACGGTGCCGGGCTCAACCCGCTGCGCGGGCAGAACAACGTCCAGGGCGGCGGGGACATGGGCGCCATCCCGGACCGGCTCCCCGGGTTCCAGAACATTCTCGACGCGGACGTCCGGGCGAAGTTCGACGGGGCCTGGGGTTCGCACATCCCGCCGCACAAGGGGTTGAACCTCACGCAGATGCTCGACGCGATGGAGCGCGGGGAGCTGACCTGCGTCTACATCATCGGGGAGAACCCGGTGCAGTCCGAGGCGGACTGCGAGCATACGATCAAACGCCTGTCCAATGTGGACCATCTGGTGGTGCAGGACATCTTCCTCACCAAGACCGCGCAACTGGCCGACGTCGTGCTGCCTGCGTCGGCGGCCTGGTGCGAATCCGACGGCACCTTCACCAACAGCGAGCGCCGGGTCCAGCGGGTCCGCAAGGCACTCGAACCGCCGGAAGGCGCGCGCGACGACATCCAGCTGTTGTGCGAACTCGCCAGGAGGCTCGGGCACGACTGGAATTACCAAGGCGGAGAGGACGTCTGGAACGAACTTCGGTCGCTGTCGCCGATGCACGCCGGGATGAGCTATGCCCGGCTGGAGGAACTCGGCGGCATCCAGTGGCCTTGCTACCACGAGGACAAGCTCGAACCGACGTTCCTGCACGGCCGCCTCTGGGAAGAGGATCCGGCGAAACGAGGCCGTCCCGCCCCGTTCACCTTGCTCGAGCACAGCCCGCCGGTGGACCTGCTGACCGAGGACTTCCCGATCCGGCTGACCACCGGACGGCGGTTGGACTCCTACAACACCGGCGTCCAATCGGGCGGATTCCCCTCGCCACTGCGGCGCGGCGAAACCCTCGACCTCTGCCCGAGCGACGCCGCCGAACTCGGCGTCACCGAAGACGAGGTCGTGCGGATCTCGTCGCGGCGAGGCGAGATCGAGGCGCCGGTCCGGATCGACGACGGGCTGCGTCCGGGGCTGGCGTTCATGACCTTCCACTTCCCGGACGAGATCGACGTCAACGTGATCACCATCGAGGCGACCTGCCCGATCGCGGGGACGGCCGAGTACAAGGCCGCCGCGATCCGGGTCGAGAAACTGCCAGCCACCGTATGAGGAGCCCGGAATGGACCTGCGCTTCCTGAACGCCGAGCCGACGGACGCCGAACGGGAAGCGGTCGACGCGCTCGGCGGCGAAACCGGCCGTGATCGGCTGCTACCCGCCCTGCACGCGGTGAACGACCGGGTCGGCTGGATCAGCCAGGGAGCGCTGAACCATATCTGCCGCCATCTGACGATCCCGCCGGCGGAGGCCTACGGCGTGGCCAGCTTCTACGCGCTGTTCTCGCTCACCGAACGGCCACCCCGGGTCGTTCATGTCTGCACCGACCTGGCCTGCCAGGTGAACGGCGCGGAGGCACTGACCGAGACCTTCGACGCCGCGGGAATCGCCTGGCATCGCAGCCCGTGCCTGGGTGCTTGCGAACGCGCTCCGGCTGCGCTGGTCTTCGAGGCGGGCGATCCAGCCGAGTTGAGGCTGCTCGCTCCAGCCACCCCGGAGAAAGTCACCCGAGGAACGTCCGAAGGGGAGGAAGGCCCGGTCTCTGTTCCTCAGCAAGGAGATCCGGAGCTTCGGCTGTTGCGGCGTGTCGGGGTCGTCGACCCGGAAAGCCTGGACGCTTATCGCGCCGCCGGTGGTTACGCGGCCTTGCGGAACGCCTTGCTGCTCGGCCCGGCAGGGGTGATCCGTGAGGTGACCGACGCGGGACTGATGGGTCGCGGCGGCGCGGCGTTCCCGACCGGCCGGAAATGGGACGCCACCGCCCGGCAGGCGGAGCGGACCCGGTACCTGGTGTGCAACGCCGACGAGAGCGAACCGGGCACGTTCAAGGATCGCGTGCTGATCGAAGGTGACCCGTTCGCACTCGTCGAGGCGATGACCATCGCCGCTTTCGCGATCGGATCGGCGAAGGGATACGTGTACCTGCGCGGCGAGTACCCACGGGCGCTGCGGTTGCTCGGCAACGCCATCGACGTCGCCCGCGAACGCGGCTTCCTTGGCGAGAACATCATGGGACGGCAAGGGTTCTCGTTCGACATCGAGATCAGGAGGGGAGCGGGCGCCTACATCTGCGGCGAGGAAACGGCGATCTTCAACTCCATCGAAGGCTTCCGCGGCGAGCCGAGGACCAAACCGCCGTTCCCGGTCGAGAAAGGGTTGTTCGGCAAGCCGACGGTGGTGAACAACGTCGAGACCCTGGTCAACGTGCCGTTGATCCTCACCGAGGGCTGCGAGGCCTATCGCCGGATCGGGACCGAGCGCTCGTCCGGGCCGAAGCTGTTCTGCCTGTCCGGCAATGTCCGGCGTCCTGGCGTGTACGAGGTGCCGTTCGGGACGACGCTGGCCGAACTGCTCGAACTCGCCGGAGGCGTACCGGAAGGCCGTGAGCTCCGGGCGATCCTGCTCGGCGGTGCGGCGGGTGGTTTCGTCCGGCCGGACGAGATCACCCTGCCGCTGACCATGGAGGACACCCGCGCGGCGGGCACCACGCTCGGTTCGGGGGTCGTGCTGGCGCTGGACGACCAGGCCGATCTCGGCGGCTTCCTGTTGCGGATCGCCGCGTTCTTCCGTGACGAGTCGTGCGGGCAATGCGTGCCCTGCCGGATCGGCACCGTCCGGCAGGAGGAGGCACTGCACCGGATCGTCGGCCGCCGGAAGATCGGCACCGGCGGCGACGATCTGGCGCTGCTGCGCGAAGTCGGCCAGGTGATGCGGGATTCGTCCATCTGCGGTCTCGGACAGACCGCCTGGAACGCCATCGAATCGGCGATCGACCGGCTCGGCGTACTGGAGGAGCGGCCATGAGCATCGTCGAAATAGGACTTCCGCGTCGGCTCGTCGAGTTCACTGTGGACGGTGAGCCCGTCCGGGTGCCCGAAGGCTCCACCATCCTCGACGCCTGTACCGCGGCGGGTAAGAGCATTCCGACGCTCTGTTACGGCGACACCCTAGAACCCGCGAACGCCTGCCGCGTCTGCATGGTGGAGGTCGAAGGCGCACGCACGCTCGTGCCGTCGTGTTCCCGCAAGGCGGAGCCGGGAATGGTGGTGCGGACCGAAACCGACCGGACACGGCTCAGCCGCAAGGTCGTCCTCGAACTCCTGGGTTCGGCGACGGACCTGTCGACGACACCCGACGTCGCGGACTGGATGGCCGAGTGCGGAGCCGAGCCCGAACGCTTCGGCCCTCCGGCGCCGCCGTCGGACGACAGGGACGAACGGCGGCCGGGGGAACACGAGATCCCGGACGGGATGACGGCGGCGACCGTGCGCCAGCCGGTCAAGGTGGACAACGAACTCTACGTCCGCGACTACGGGAAATGCATCCAGTGCTACAAATGCGTCGATGCCTGCGGTGAGCAGTGGCAGAACACCTTCGCCATCACCATGGCCGGGCGGGGCTTCGACGCGCGGATCTCGACGGAGTTCGCGAACCCGCTCCCGGACAGCGCTTGTGTCTACTGTGGAAACTGCATCGAGGTCTGCCCGACCGGGGCGCTGAGTTTCAAGCGTGAGCACGACAAACGCGAAGACGGCACCTGGGACGAGTCACGGCAGGCCGCGACGACGACGGTCTGCACCTTCTGCGGGGTCGGCTGCAACCTGACCCTGCACGTCCAGGACAACGAGATCGTCAAGGTCACCTCGCCGCACGAGAGTTCGGTGACCCACGGAAACCTCTGTATCAAGGGCCGCTTCGGCTGGCAGCACGTCCAGAACCGCTGACGTCGAGTGGGTCGCTAGTGGCGATCCGGGTTATTGAGAGGCAGGGCAAACGCGTCGTGTCTCGGGCGAGGCGGTGGGCTGGGTGACGCGGCACCGCACTGGCGTACTCAGACCCGAATCTCGCGTGTTCAGGCTTGCGGCATCGAGGCACGCAAGTCACGCCTTAATGAAGTACATGAAGGCCTCCTTCTTTGCGCTAGGCGTCAGGGTCCCGGCAAAGTCGAGGTAGAGCTTGATCAACGGAAGATCAGGGACACTCAACGTCCCTGATCTTCCGTTGATCAAGGGCGAGCCGAGGT
>NZ_JBVIRO010000005.1:260617-458335 GCF_055575975.1 Amycolatopsis sp. NPDC033938 | reverse complement strand
ACAGTAATGTGTTGTCGAGTTGACTGGTACTAATAGGCCGAGGACTTGCCCACAAAGATGTTACGCATCCACTCTACAGCTCTGAAACACCACACCGGTTCTGGAAACAGACTCAGTGTGTGTTGTTTCATAGTGTTTCGGTGGTTATAGCGTCAGGGAAACGCCCGGTCCCATTCCGAACCCGGAAGCTAAGCCTGACAGCGCCGATGGTACTGCAACCGAAGGGTTGTGGGAGAGTAGGACACCGCCGGACTAACATTAGAAAAGGCCCAGATCGGTCGAGAACCTCACGGTTCTCCCGATCTGGGCCTTTTCCTATACCCACCCCCTGCCCGGTGATAGCAAAGGTCCCTTGCTCTCTCGGTGGCGTCGCTCAGCTTCCCGGCCGGCAGACCCCGCGGCGGCGGACCGGCGACGAGAAGACCAGCGAGGTCGTCGTCTCCCCATAGCGCTGCATCCGCTCTACAAGCTCCTCCAACTCCGCTGTGTTCCGGCAAGCGACCCGCACCAACCAGCACTCGTCGCCTGTGACGTGGTCAGCGTCGAGCACCTGCGGAAGAGGGAGGATGGTTTCCCGGAAGCGAGCCGTGTCCAGACTTCGCACCTTCGCCCGGACCATCGCCTCGATGGGCAACCCGAGCTTGGTCAGATCCACACTGGCCGAGTAGCCGGTGATGACCCCCTTCTCCTCGAGCCGCCTTACTCGCTCGGTCACCGCGGGAGCGGACAGCGATACCCGCCTGCCGAGCTCGGAGAAGGTCAGCCGCCCGTCGGACTGGAGAAGTTCGAGCAACTGCCAGTCAAGATCATCGAGGTTCACGGAACTCCAGGTCGATCGTCGCCTCCGCCAGGAATCTCCAGGCTAACCGGCGGCAACACCTGGATTCGCCGATGTCCGCGATGATCGCCAGACTGCACGATTGAGGTATGACGACCGAACCCCGCGTACTGACGTTTCCGGCTCTGGACAGCGCGACCGCGGCCGCGCGCCTTCGTGCCGAACTCGCCCTGGATGTGGATCCCGACGACCTTGCCCGCGATCTCACCGCCGGCACCCAGCACGGATACGTGGTCGTCGAGACACGAGCCCCTGAAGCCTTCGCGTCCGCTCGCATCCCCGGCGCGATCAACTTCCCGTACCGGGACATGACCCCGGAGTCGGTCAGCCGGCTCGACCGAGATCTCGTCTACGTCTGCTACTGCGAGAGCATTCACTGCAACGCCGCGACCAAGGGTGCCCTCAAGCTCGCGGAACTCGGGTTCAAGGTCAAACGCCTGTCCGGCGGGATAGCCGCCTGGCAAGCGGCCGGCTATCCCGTCGAGCGGGACACACCCGTCCTCTCACTCGCCTCCGCGCCCACCCCACGCTGCGCCTGCTGACCGAGGGAGCAAGGGACCTTTGCTATCGCCGCCCCCGTATCGATACCAATGGTCCCCTGCTCTCCACCGGTCGTAGGCTGGGGTGGTGACCGCTCCCAAGTTGCTCGTCATCCAGCCAGACGAATCGGATCCGATCGGCCCACTCGGTGATTGGCTCACCGAAGCGGGGGCTGAGCTCGACATCAAGCTGCTGCCCGGTCAAGGCCTTCCTGTCGATCTTGGTGAGTACGCGGGTGTCGTCTGTCTGGGCGGGGGGATGGGGGCGAACGATGACGCCACTCACCCCTGGCTGGCGGACGTGCGAAAGCTGCTCTCGAAGGCCGTAGGCGCTCGGATTCCGACGCTCGCGATCTGCCTCGGTGGTCAGCTCCTCGCCGTGGCGTTGGGAGGCGTTGTAGCTGAAGGCGATCAAGGGCCCGAAGTGGGTCCAGGGCTTGTGTCCAAGAAGGACGCGGCCTGGACCGATCCGCTCTTCGCGGACCTGCCGCTCATGCAGGACGTCTTGCAGTTCCACAATGACGCGATCACTCGGCTGCCGGCAGGAGCGGAGCTCCTCGCTTCGTCGCCGCGGTATCCGCATCAGGCCTTCCGATTCGACCGTTGTGCCTATGGTGTCCAGTTTCATGTCGAGACGACACCAGAGACCGTCCTTGACTGGGCACGCCAGTCGCCTGAAATGGCAGAACTCACCCGGCCGGACGCACTGACGCCGGAGAATCTCGCACGGGTGCATGCCGACATCACCGAAACCTGGCGACCGTTCGCGCACCGCTTCGTCCGACTGGTGTCCGGTGACCTCTCTCCGGCTGCGGAACGTCAACGTACTTTGCCGATGGCTTAACGACGTATGTCTCAAATGCGTATGGGTTGTTAACGCTCCGGTCTTGCGGTCAGGTACCTTGCGAAGGAGATTTCGAAGGGTTCGGAGGTCGGGGTGGAGCCCTCAGTGTTGGTCGTGCTCGTCGTCGTCACGGCCCTAATTTTCGATTTCACGAACGGCTTCCACGACACGGCCAACTCGATGGCGACGTCCATCGCCACCGGGGCGCTTCGCCCCAAGGTCGCGGTGACGATCTCCGCGGTTCTGAACCTGGTCGGAGCCTTCCTGTCGGTCGAAGTGGCCAAGACCATCTCCAACGGACTGGTCGATGACACCAAGATCGGACCGGCGATCGTGTTCGGCGGGCTGGTCGGCGCGATCGTGTGGAACCTGGTCACGTGGTTCGTCGGGCTGCCATCCAGTTCGTCTCACGCGTTGTTCGGTGGTCTGATCGGCGCCACGTGGGTCTCGGCCGGAACCGACTCGGTCCATTTCGGAAAGATCGTCGAGAAGGTCCTGGTGCCCGCGGCGCTGTCCCCGGTACTCGCAGGCCTCGTCGCGATGATCGTGACCTACTTCGTCTACCGGATCTTCGTCCGCCGTGGCCGCACCGCTGGCTTCCGTATCGGCCAGATCATCTCGGCTTCACTCGTTTCGCTCGCTCATGGCACGAACGATGCCCAAAAGACCATGGGCGTCATCACGCTGACGATGATCACTGCGGGGAGCCTTCCCGCTGGTGCCGGGCCACCGCTCTGGGTGATCGTCAGTGCTGCACTGGCGCTGGCACTCGGTACGTATCTGGGTGGCTGGCGAATCACTTTCACGCTGGGTAAAGGCCTGACGGACATTGATGGCCCGCAGGGCTTCGCGGCACAGACCAGCTCGGCTGCGGTCATCCTCGCTTCGACGAGCTTCGGCTTCCCTCTTTCGACGACGCACGTCTGCTCCGGCGGCATCGTCGGATCCGGTGTCGGCAGGCATGAGTCACCGGTGCGCTGGCGCACAGCCGGCCGCATGGTGATCGCCTGGTTGTTCACCCTCCCGGCAGCCGCCATCGTCGGAGCCGCAGCCGGCCTGGTGACTTCGACCGGCACGGTGGGCACCATCGCCGTCGGTGTCGTGGGCCTGGCTGTCGGTGGCGGAATCTACCTGCTTTCACGACGGAGCCCCGTCAACGCCGGCAGCTTCACCACCCCCACCCCGACCCCGACCGTTCCCGAACCGGAAGTCGGCAGGATCGCCGCCTAGCGAAGCAGGGGACCTTTGCTATCGCTCCCGGCCCGGCGATACCAAAGGTCCCCTGCTTCCTTGCGCGCCCATCTGGTCACAGGCGGCAAGACGACTACGGTGGAGCCGATGGTTGAGCGCGCCAGGCCGACCGCTTCCGTGGCGAGATACGGCTTCACCGACCCCCGCGCCGACGGGCAGCTCCGTGCTGCTGGTTGGTGGACCGAGTCAGGTCCGGATGGCTCCGCAGCCGACGTCTTGTCAGCACTTTCCCGAGCGGCTGACCCCGATCTCGCCTTGAGCGGGCTCGACCGGATCAGGGAGGCCGACCCTGCCTCCTGGGCTGAGCTCGATCAGACACTTCGCACGAACCGCACTTTCCGCGGCCGGATGCTCGGCGTTCTGGGCACGTCGAGCGCACTCGTGGACTTCTTGGTCGCGAACACCGGCTGCTGGAAGACCCTCCGAAGCGACAAGAGCACTGAACCGGCTCAGTATGTGAGCCGGCTCCTGGGCCACTTGCGTTCGGACGATGAACTGCTCACCGGGGTCGAGGCAGAGCAGGCTCTCCGCACCGGATACCGCGGGCTGCTTCTCGGGATCGCGGCGGCCGACCTCGGGCACCTCGTCGAGCCTGGTCTCTACCAGCCGCCTTATGCCGAGATCGGAGCGCAGCTCACCACTCTGGCCGAGGCCGCACTGACAGTGGGGCTCCTCGTCGCGGAGGCAGAGGTGGGTGCCGAGGTCGAAGGCCGGCTCGCCGTGATCGCCATGGGCAAATGTGGCGGTCGAGAGCTGAACTATGTGAGCGACGTGGACGTCATCTTCGTCGGCGACGGGGATCTCTCGGTCTCGACGCGGCTGGCCAGCACGATGATGCGCGTAGTCGGCAAGGCCTGCTTCGAGGTCGACGCGGCGTTGCGTCCGGAGGGCAAGGCCGGTGCGCTGGTCCGGACGCTCGACGGGCACGCCGCCTACTATCAGAAATGGGCCAAGACCTGGGAGTTCCAGGCCTTGCTCAAGGCGCGACCGGTCGCGGGTGACGCCGAGCTTGGGCGTCAATACGCGGAGATGGTCGCGCCGAAGGTGTGGGCGGCGGCGGATCGGGAGAATTTCGTCCCCGAGGTCCAGAAGATGCGGCGTCGCGTCGAAGGCCACGTGCCGTCCGCGCACGCCGAGCGAGAGCTGAAACTGGGCCGAGGTGGTCTTCGCGACGTCGAGTTCGCCGTGCAGTTGCTGCAACTGGTCCACGGCCGGATTGACACCGAGCTGCGTTCTCCGTCCACGATGGACGCTCTCGCCGCTTTGGGGGAGGGGGGCTACGTAGGCCGCACGGATGCTGCGGAGCTCGGCTCGTCGTACGAGTTCCTCCGGACCATCGAGCACCGGCTCCAGCTTCGGCGGCTACGGCGTACGCACCTGTTCCCTGCTGCTTCGGATGCCGTCGAGCTGCGAACGATCGCGAGGGCGAGCGGGGTACGGCCTGCGCGGGGCAGGAGCGAAGGGGATGTGCTGCTGGCGGAGTTCCGCCGCCACCTGCAGAGCATCCGGCGTCTTCACGAGAAGCTCTTCTATCGCCCGCTGCTGCAGTCCGTCGCGAATGTGCCGACCGAGGCGCTGCGCCTGACGACGAAACAAGCGGAGAGCCGTCTGGCCGCGCTTGGTTATGCCGCGCCGGACGGAGCGCTTCAGCACATCAAGGCGCTGACCGCGGGGATGTCTCGACGGGCGGCCATCCAACAGGCGCTGCTACCGGTCTTGCTGGACCTTCTCGCCGATACCCCGGATCCTGACCGAGGACTTCTGTCCTATCGCAAGGTCTCGGAAGCACTCGAAGAGACGCCCTGGTACCTCAGGGTTCTACGGGACGAGGGTGCGGTCGTCGAGAGGCTCGCCTTCTTGCTGGGCACGTCGAGATTAGTGCCCGATCTGCTGGCGCGAGCACCTGAAGTGCTGCAGCTGCTCGGTGATCCCGCGCGACTGGCTGGCCGCACGCCCGCCGAAGTAGCCACTTCTCTGCGAGCCGCAGTTCGCCGGCAACCTGGACTGAACGCCGCTGTCACCGCCGCGAGATCACTACGCCGGCACGAGATGCTGAGGGTCGCGTCGGCTGACCTGCTGGGGCTGCTCGACGTTCCTGCGGTCTGCGAGGCGTTGTCGAGTGTGTGGGTCGCCGTGCTGCAGGGAGCCTTGGCCGCCGCTTTTCGTCAGCGCCAGGCAGAGCTCGGCCGGACACCCGCGAAGATCGCCGTCATCGGCATGGGACGCCTCGGCGGGGCCGAACTCGGGTACGGGTCGGATGCGGACGTCCTCTTCGTATGTGAGCCGACCGAGGGGGTCTCCGACTCTGAAGCAGCGAAGTTCGCTTCGTCGGTCGCCGAGATGGTTCGGAAAATTCTCGGTGCGCCGAGCCCCGACCCGGCGTTGGTCGTCGATGCCGATCTCCGCCCAGAGGGGAGAAGCGGTCCGTTGGTACGGACGCTGGAGTCCTACCGCAGTTACTACGGGCGCTGGGCAGAGGTCTGGGAATCGCAGGCGTTGCTTCGTGCTCGCTTCATAGCCGGTGATGACGACCTCGGTGCGCGGTTCATCGAGATGATCGATCCCATTCGATATCCCGAGGCGGGGCTCGACGCGGTTCGCGTGCGGGAGATCAGGCGGATCAAGGCGCGAGTGGAGACGGAGCGGATGCCCAAGGGCGCCGATCCGACCCGGCATACGAAACTCGGCCGCGGCGGGCTGGCAGACGTGGAGTGGACCGTGCAGCTCATGCAGCTGCGCTACGGGCACGAAGTAGAGGCACTCCGAACCACATCGACGATCGAGGCGCTGAAGGCCGCGGCAGAGGCAGGGCTCGCTGACCCCGCCGAAATCGAATCCCTGACCGAAGCCTGGCTGCTGGCGACACGTGTCCGGAACGCCGGGATGCTGGTCAGGGGAAAGGCCGTCGACGAGATCCCCAGCTCCGGTCGAGATCTCGCCGCTGTCGCCCGTGTGCTCGGTTACTCGGCCGACGACGATCCTGGGGAGTTCCTCGACGCGTACCGGCGGACGACGCGACGTGCCCACGCGATCGTGGAGACTCTCTTCTACCAGGACTGACTGCTCTGACCTGCGGCAAGAGAGCAGGGGACCTTTGCTATCGCCTGCCGAACGTGGACGAGGTGGCAGCAAAGGTCCCTTGCTCACACTCCGCGTCGCGGACGGACAGCGACGCTTACAGTGGACCAGTGACTGTGCGCGAGCCTTTTCGCACCCGGATCAAGGTGCGTCACTACGAGTTGGACACACTTGGCCATCTCAACCACGCCGTTTACCACTCGTACGGCGAGGTCTCCAGACTTGAGCTGATGGAGCTAGCCGGTGGCCTCAACTCGGGTATGCGAGACGCGAATCTCGCCTTCGTGCTGCTTGAGTCCCACATCGTGTTCCGGCGCGAGCTTCGGGCCGGTGACGTCGTTGACGTAACCTGTGACGCCAAATTCGGCACCGGCAAGACCTTCCACATGGACTCGAACATCTACAAGGTCGATGGCACCCTCTCCGCGGAGATCACCTGCACCCTGGGGCTGATGGATCTCGAGCGCCGCAAGCTGGTGGATGACCCCCGCGGTCGCATCGAGCGCGCTGGCGTCGACCTGAAGGTTCTCTCCACGTCGGAGTAAGCACACCGGCGGGACCAAAAGAAACGCCGGTGGTAAGGGCGTTTCCGCACCTCACCACCGGCGTGCTCTTGGTGTTCCTACCGCACGATCACACGTCGTAGTACAACGAGAACTCGTACGGGTGCGGGCGCAGCCGCAGCGGGTCGATCTCGTTCTCGCGCTTGTACGAGATCCAGGTGTCGATCACGTCGGGGGTGAACACGCCACCTTCGAGCAGGTAGTCGTGGTCGGCCTCCAGCGTGTCAAGGACCGTGCCGAGGTCACCGGGAACGAGCTTGACGTTCTGGGCCTCCTCCGGCGGGAGCTCGTAGAGGTCCTTGTCGATGGGCTCCGGCGGCTCGATCTTGTTCTTGATGCCGTCGAGGCCGGCCATCATCATCGCCGAGAACGCGAGGTACGGGTTGCCGGACGAGTCCGGGCACCGGAACTCGGCGCGCTTGGCCTTCGGGTTGTTGCCCGTGATGGGGATACGAACACAAGCCGACCGGTTCCGCTGCGAGTACACCAGGCTGACCGGGGCCTCGAAGCCCGGCACGAGCCGGTGGTACGAGTTGACGGTCGGGTTGGTGAAGGCCAGCAGGCTCGGCGCGTGCTTGAGCAGACCACCGATGTAGTGGCGAGCGGTGTCGGACAGCCCCGCGTAACCGGACTCGTCGTGGAACAGCGGCGTGCCGTCCTTCCACAGCGACTGGTGGCAGTGCATGCCCGAGCCGTTGTCACCGGCGAGCGGCTTCGGCATGAAGGTCGCGGTCTTGCCGGCGGCGAAAACGGTGTTCTTCACGATGTACTTGAACAGCTGCAGGTCGTCCGCGGCGTGCAGCAGCGTGTTGAACTTGTAGTTGATCTCGGTCTGACCGGCGGTGCCCACCTCGTGGTGCGCGCGCTCGATCTCGAAACCGGAACCCTGCAGGTTGCGGACGATTTCGTCACGCAGGTCGGCGAAGTGATCGACCGGCGGGACGGGGAAGTACCCGCCCTTGAACTTCGTCTTGTAACCCTGGTTGCCGCCCGGCACGTCGGCACCGGTGTTCCACCAGCCCTCGACGGAGTCGATCTCGTGGAACGACGCGTGCTCGGCGGAGTCGAACCGGATCGAGTCGAAGATGTAGAACTCGGCCTCCGGGCCGAAGAACACGTTGTCCGCGACGCCGTACTCGGAGATGTACTGCTCAGCCTTACGCGCGATGTTGCGCGGGTCGCGGCTGTACGCCTCGCGGGTGAAGGGGTCATGCACGAAGAAGTTCAGCGAAAGCGTCTTCGCCTTGCGGAACGGGTCGATGCGCGCCGTCTCGGGGTCCGGGAGGAGCAGCATGTCGGATTCGTGGATCGACTGGAAACCACGCACCGAGGAGCCGTCGAAGGCGAGGCCTTCTTCGTAGGCTTCTTCGTTGAACGCCTTCGCCGGAACGGTGAAGTGCTGCATAACGCCGGGCAGGTCGCAGAACCTGACGTCGACGACCTCTACGTTCTCGTCGGCGATTAGGCGCTGAATGTCGTCTGGAGTAGTGGGCACCCTCGGTGACTCCTTCTCGTTCGTTGCCGGCGGCAGTACTCTCTTTGGCTCACGCTAAGAGCGCGGTGTTGCCCGACCGTCACCCGTATGTTTCGCCGGTGTTAACGGGTCGGCGATATCGGGTAGTCGACCAGGGCGAATGTGGTCCGCGCCACCGGCATACCCTGGATGGGTGGCGAGATGGACCGGAGAATGGCTGCCCGGAGCCGGGGACGGAACGACGGCCGGTGGCGAGGGTACGCAGCGGTGGCGCGGTGAGCGACTCCGCCTACCCCAATCGGGTGTCGGTTCAGTAGCGGGCGGCGGGTCACGTCTCCTCGGCCTGGTCATCGATCTGGTTCTCGCCTCGTTGGTCACCACCCTCTTCGTGACGCCCAACCTCCAGGACCCGGCCGTCATGCAGACGTTCAATCTCTGGTCGGTGGGCGTCTGGGCGGCCATCACGATCATTCCCGTGACTTTCTTCGGTTTCACGCCAGGTATGGCAGCGGTCGGAATCCGTGTCGCCAGGCTGGACGGCGCGCAAATGGTCGGCGTGTGGCGCGCCGTCGTGCGAGCGGCGCTGACCTTCGTGATCATCCCGGCCGCGATCCGTAACATCGACGGCCGGAGCTGGCTCGACCGATTGACCGGAACCGTCGTCATCCGCATGCGCTGACGCTGGCTGGGGAGCAGGGGACCTTTGCTCTCCGCGGCACGGCTCCTCAGGCCGCCGGTGCCATAGGAGCATCGCTGAGTTCCGGAGGCGGTCGTTGCTGAGCGTGGCGGTGAGCTGCTCGCAACTCTTGCACCACGACTAACGGCTGGTCCCGTAGCTGCTCTGGACTCACCTGGACGACGATGAGGCCAGCTGCGACCAGCGCGGGTGTTTCGGGCGCCTTGCCCGGTTCGAGGGCGACCTCGGCGTGGTGGATTTGCATGGCGACGCAGATTTTCGGCCACCACACCTCGGCGACACCGACTACCTGCCCGTCCGGAGCTCGTAGCTCGACATTTCGTTCTGGTCTAGGCAAGCCGCTGCGTTCGAGCACGGTCTCCAGCCATTGCTCTACGGCGGAGTCGACGCCGTCCTGGAGTGCGCCGACGACGAGGCGGGGCAGTGCTGAGCCGATCGTGCTGGCCTGCGCCAGCTCTTCTCGAAGTTCCTCTGGAGTGCAGAGTCCGCGATGGACGGCGTCGTGGATCATCGCCCGCACGGATTGCAGTTCGTCCATACGCCGAGCCGCATCGATCAGGGCCCTGGCGAGCGGTGCTACCGGCAGGCCGTCGATCACCACTGGTTCCGGCAGATGGATGGTTCGTTCGACGACGGCGAATCCCCAGGTGGCGACCTTGCTCCGGTGGGGGATCAAAGTATGCGCCCGTCTTTCTGGCGGAAGTCTCCTGACTCCGTACAGCCGGGCCGCCTGGATGCCGGTGAGCATGGCCTCCGGGCCCGCGTGAGTCAGCGCGACCTTCAGGAGCTGGCGCCTGGTCGGAGTGGCGTTGGTCAAAAGGATGACGCCGGGAATAGGGCGTCGCCACGGGCCGCCTTCACGACAACGGCGCGAGATCCAGGAGTGGGAGTGCCCCAGGGCGACAAGTTGCGCCCGGGCGGCCACGCCGTCCGGGAACATCGCCGCCAACGCCCTCTGCCGGGCGTCCGAGGTTCCATCCACGCAGTGATCATGCGACCACCCACCGACAGTTTTCGTCCGGAAACGAATCAGGGGTCCTTTACTGCCGCACGCGGCGGCAGTAAAGGACCCCTGATTCTCGCTTGGTCAGCGGCGGCGGATGGTGCGCTGAACGTTGCGCATCTTCGCGCCGGCAGGCATCGGGCCCTTGGGCATCGCGGCGCCACGGTTTCCGAGAGCGGCGAGCTTCGCTTCCAGCGCGTCGACCTGGGCAGGCTTGAGGTTTCGAGGGAGCTTCATGAGGTAGCCCTGAAGCTTCTTCAGCGGCACCTGCTGCTCTTCGTTCCCGATGATCACGTTGTAGATCGGGGTCTCACCGATCAGGCGGGCAACGCGCTTCTTCTCCTGCGCGAGCAGGGACTTGACACGGTGCGGTGCGCCCTCGGCGACGAGCACGACACCCGGGCCGCCGAGCACTCGGTGCACGGCGTCGAGCTGGGTAGTGGCCGCCACGGTCGGCGTCACCTTCCAACGGCCTCGCATGTTTTCGAGTGCCCAGGCTGCCGCGCCCGGCTGTCCGTCGGCCTTCGAGTACACGGTCTTCTGGACCCGCCTGCCGAAGATGATCACAGCGGCGAGCGCGCCGAGCAGGATGCCCAGCGGCAGCACGACCCAGTGGACGTCGAAGATGAACCCGATGCCGAACACGACACCGGTGATGACCAGGAGCGATCCGACCATCCAGGGGATGAGCGCCTTGTCTTCCTTGCGCTGCATCTTGAAGGCCTCGAAGATCTGCCCGCGGCGAGCCTTGCTCGCGGCGCGCTTCTCCTTCTTGGCCAGCTTCGCTGCTTCCTTGTCCTGCTTTCCCGCCATGTGACCAGGATACGGCCGCGTGCCCTGCGCCGATCCCGTCGGGCCCTCTGCGAGGATCGGGGACGTGGTTAGCGCATCGTCCCCGAAGAGTCGTCCAGGCCTGCTCGATGGGCTCGACCCCGAGCAACGCGCCGCCGCCTGCGCCCCGAGGGGCCCGGTCTGTGTACTCGCGGGAGCGGGGACCGGCAAGACGCGGACGATCACGCACCGCATCGCCCATCTGGTCCGCTCGGGGCACGTCGCCGCTGGTCAGGTCCTCGCGGTCACCTTCACGACACGTGCCGCGGGGGAGATGCGCGCGCGCCTTCGAGGCTTGGGTGTCGATGCCGCCCAAGCGCTTACCTTCCATGCCGCCGCGCGCCGCCAGCTTCGGTACTTCTGGCCCCAGGTCGTCGGGGACAGGCCTTGGGAGCTGCTCGAGAACAAGTTCCGCTACATCAGCCAAGCCGCCAACAAGGCCGGTCTCGGCACTGAGACGGAACTCCTGCGCGACCTCGCCAGTGAGATCGAGTGGAGCAAGGCCTCTTTGGTATCGCCGGACGACTATCCCGCCGTCGCCGCTCGCACGCAGCGGGACACACCCGCGCCCGCGTCGCAGGTCGCGGAGGTCTACCGAAACTACGAGAAGGTCAAGAACGCAGCGCAGGTCCTCGATTTCGACGACCTGCTCCTGCACACCACCGCCGTTCTCGAGGAGCACACGGTGGTGGCTCAGGAGTTCCGCGAGCGCTACCGCTGCTTTGTCGTCGACGAGTACCAGGACGTCACCCCGCTGCAACAGCGGCTGCTCGACGCGTGGCTCGGCGGCCGCGACGACTTGACCGTGGTCGGCGACGCCAACCAGACGATCTATTCCTTCGGCGGCGCTTCACCCCGTCCGCTGCTGGAGTTCACGCGGAGGTACCCCGAGGCGACGGTCGTGCGGCTCGAGCGGGACTATCGCTCGACTCCGGAGGTCGTGGCTCTCGCCAATCAGGTGATCGGTGCCGCCCGTGGCCGCCCGGCGGGGTCGAGGCTGAAGCTCATCGGCCAGCGCCCTTCGGGGCCACCTCCGCGTTTCGCCGAATACGACGACGAGACCGCGGAAGCCGCCGCTGTCGCACGCAGGATCCGTGATCTGCTCGACGGTGGCGTGGCGGCCAGTGAGATCGCGGTGCTCTACCGCGTCAACGCCCAGTCCGAGGCCTACGAGCAGGCACTGGCGGAGTTGGGTATCCCGTACCTGGTCCGCGGTGGCGAGCGATTCTTCGCGAGGACCGAGGTCCGGCAGGCGATGTCCGCGTTGCGGATGGCGGCGACCGACGCGGACACCGGCGAGCTGGTGACCAGGGTCCGTTCCGTTCTCGCGAAAGTAGGGCTCACCGACCAGCCTCCGGCCGGAGGCGCGGCGAAAGAACGGTGGGACGCGCTCCTGTCGATCGTCGAGCTGGCCGAGGAGCTTGCTTCCACCGTCGACGACGCGGATCTGCCCAGGTTCGTGGCGGAGCTCGAACAGCGGGCGAGCGCGCAGCACCCGCCGACGGTGGAGGGCATCACCTTGGCCTCGCTTCATGCGGCGAAGGGCCTCGAATGGGATGCGGTGTTCCTCGTGGGACTCGCCGAGGGAACGATGCCGATCCTCCACGCGGACGGTGACGACGCCGCCATCGAGGAAGAGCGCCGTCTCTTCTATGTCGGTGTCACTCGCGCACGGGAGCATCTCTCGCTTTCTTGGGCCTTGGCCAGGACGTCGGGAAACCGTCGCAATCGGCGACGCAGCCGGTTCCTCTACGGCTTGATCCCCGAAGACCACCCGGCGGCGAGGGTCGCCCGAGCTCAGCAACCGAGGCATTCCGGCACCAAGGCGCGATGCCGAGTTTGCGGCGGACCGCTGGTGGAGACGCTGGACATCAAGCTGGGTCGCTGCTCCCGCTGCCCGTCCAATGTGGATGAGCAGCTGCTCGAGAAGCTGAAGTCCTGGCGAGGGGAACGCTCTCGCGAGCTCAAGGTGCCGGCCTTCGTCGTCTTCACGGATGCGACCCTTGTCGCCATCGCCGAGCAACGGCCGACCGATGACACAGCGTTGTGTGCCATCTCAGGGATCGGCGCCACGAAGCTCGAACGCTTCGGAGCGGAGGTTCTCGACGTCGTGCGGGCCTCGGTGGAGACTTGACCGCGTCGTGGGCTTGATCCACGCGGCGAACCCGCTGCTCAGAGCCGATCTTCGTAGCTTCGACGGTTTTTCTGGAAAATAAGTTGCCCCGGTGTGGTCGAGGGCAATAACCTGCAGGGACCGGGCGCCGAGCGCCTGGGACTGGGGAAGAACTTCTACAACACAGCGTAGACCGCAGGGCGGCTCGCGCGCGACAGAGAAAGGTGGTGCCGGTGAAATGAGGATCAACATGATGGTCACGAACCCGGGCACCCGTCTGTCCTGCGTCGCGGAAGTTCCGCAGGCTCAGCGTCAGGGCGCCTTCATGCCCGTGAGCATCCTCGCCGCCCGCGGCACTCAGCGTCTCAACCGTCGCTGGGTCACCGCTGACGAAACCTTCACGCACGCCGCTGTCTTCGGTGGCGCGTACGTGAACGGTGGCGTCGATCTGCCGACCATCAAGCAGTTCCGTGTTCCGTTGTCCATACGGGAGCGAAGTTCCTGACCTAGTCAGGAGTAGAGGCTCACGAAGGCCGCGGAACCGGTTACCGGATCCGCGGCCTTCGTGTTTTTTGCTGCACAAACAAGTTGGCTGCACAACCTAATTGGGGTTCAGCGTTGTCCAGTTCCACCGTCAGTACGCAATCCGTTACGGGACAAAGGAGTGCACTTATGTCATCGGCCATAGCCTTCGCGCCGGAGGAGGCCCTGCCCTTCGCCGACGCAGGCGTCGTCGACCTGCTCGACGCCATCGACTCGCCTGAGTCGACGCTTCCCTGCCGTTCGGGCGACGCGGACCTGTGGTTCGCCGAGTCGCCGGCAGAGCTCGAGCGCGCGAAGGCGTTCTGCGCGGACTGCCCGGTCCGTTCCGCCTGCCTCGCGGGTGCCCTGTCGCGGCGTGAGCCGTGGGGTGTCTGGGGTGGCGAGATCTTCGAGCGTGGCGTCGTCGTCGCTCGGAAGCGGCCCCGCGGCCGCCCCCGCAAGAACTCGGTCGTCGAGCCCGCAGCCGAGGCTCGTACCGCCACGCGCAAGGTCGAGCGGAGCGCAGCGGCATGACCGTCGAACCCATCACCACCAGGGATTACGAGGCGCGAACGGGCAACCGGACTCTCGCGCCGACCAAGTTGAACGAGATCAAGGTCGAGGAGACCAGCGAAATGTTGCTTTATGAAGAACTGTCCAGAGCCCGAATACGAGACCTGGAGGAGGGAGTCCGCGAACAGCGGGCTCGAAGCGGCGCACGCGCCGTACGCAGGTGGAACAGGGTCGCTCGCTGGGCGACCCGGCGAGCCGAGCGCCTGCAGGCCTGACCCCACGGGGGAGCGGGGGACCTTTGCTATCGCGCCGCGACAGCAAAGGTCCCCCGCTCTCCCTTTGGGCGTGGTGCGGCTCGGATTGGTGTTCACTGGGGGAATGGCCGTACACACGCACGACGACATCGATTGGGCGGACCGGCTTCGAGCACTTCGCATGGCTGAAGCGCTCGATGCCGGGCCGACGCGGGCAGCGGCCCGGCAGCTGCTGGAAGGTATGCCGGACGGGCCGACCATCCTCGACGTCGGATGTGGCGCGGGCGGGATGAGCGTGCTCTTCGCCGAGGAACTCGTCTCCTCCGGCGCCAGGATCGTGCTGGTCGACGCGACCGAGCACCTGCTGTCAGAGGCACATCGGGTCGTCAGCGCGGCCGCGGGGGACAAGGCCACCGTCGAGACCATCCACGCCGACGTGGCCGACGACGAGCTGCCCGCGAAGCTTCCTGCCGCCGATCTGGTCTGGGCTTCGCGCGTGGTCCACCACTTGCCTGACCAGCAAGCGGCGATCAACACCTTCGCCCGGCTCGCCCGCCCCGGCGGGTTGGTCGCCATTTCCGAGGGCGGCCTGGACTTCAACTGTCTTCCCTGGGATCTCGGCATCGGCCGACCAGGGCTCGAAGGGCGACTGCTCGCCGCACGAGGCGAGTGGTTCGCCGAGATGCGGGCAGGCATCCCTGGCTCCGTCTCCATGCCCTACGGCTGGAACATCGCGCTCCAGCGCGCAGGTCTCGACAACGTCGATTCCTTCGGCGTGCTCATCCACCATCCGGCCCCCGGGTCGGACCTGCTGCGCGACTTCGTCGTCGAGCGGATCACTTGGTTGGCCGACGTGGCAGGTGACCGCCTGAGCGGCGACGATCGCAAGACCGCGGCCGCCTTGGTGAATCCGGCGAGCCCCGCTTTCCTCGGCGCGCGCCAGGACCTCTTCCTGCAGGGGACGAAAACAATCCATTGTGGACGGCAGCCGTGAGCGATCAGATCGGCTGCTCCTTGTGCGGCCGGATCCGTGGTGCCGACGAGGAAGCCACGCAGACGCTCGCTTGGGTTTCCACCCGGGAGAAGAACGTCGTGCGGTGGATGTGCCCTACCTGCGCCCGCCGCCACGCGCGCGACATCGAGGGAAAGCTTCCGGACGAGTATTGGTGAGCCCTCAGGCGGCATCGTCGATCTGACCGATCGTGCGGACCTTCGGGCGAGGCGTCCGTGCCGCTTCCGCATATCCTCTGACGAGCTCGGCCGCCACTTCCCTCGGAACCTTCCTCAGCTGGTCGATGGTGCAGCGGACCAGCACCGTCCCGGTCGCGGTCAGCGCCAGCGGATGAAAGTTCGCGGTGCCCTGCTTCGGCGCACGGAATTGCCACGCCAGGCCGATGTCATCCCACCAGGCATCGGCGGCGCCGATGGGCCGCCCCCGCCGGTCGCAGATCGTCACGTTCCACGACGGAGAGGGCAATGGGCAGCCGTCAAGCGCCTGCTTCGCCAGTCCGCACGCGTAGGTCTCTTCGGGATCGACACGGCGCAGGGCCGCGCGGACCGCGGCTGAGCCTCGCCGGTTACCGGCATCGAGCTCCTCCCTCAGTTCTTCGAGCGTGCACAGACCCCAATAAAGCGGTAGCAAGATCAGCTCGTCGATCCTGGCCGGATCGAGCTCCAGACGAGCGAGATCGAGTGCCGCACGGGCGGGAGGGGCGAACGGGACGCCGTCGATCAGGGTCGGCGGCGGCATCCGCGTGGTTCTTCGGGGCAGCATGCCGGGTTCCGCCGGCATGCGCCGGTAGTCGGGGACGAGAAGGTGGACCTCGCGCGTCACCGGGCAGTCGACACCTCGCGCGCGAAGCGCGTCGGCGCCTGTCACCACCACGTCCGGCCCGAACCGTGCGACGGCGGCCTGTAGCAGCTGAAGCCGGGTGGGCGCGGAGTCGCGCAACAGGATCACACCCGGCATCAGCCTTCGCCAAGGACCACCGGGCCCACAGAGCTTCGCGGCGTGACGTGCGGTCACGCCTGCTTTGCGAAGCTCGCGGCTGGTGATGATCCCGGACTCGCAGGTGTTACTGAGCGCCATCAGTCGAGCGCTTCGTGTAGTGGTCATGTATCGAGGATGACCGTTGGGCCGTCCGGGTGGAACCGCTTTCCGAAAGTTGTGGACAACTCGCCCGAGCGCCCCGGATTTTGGCTCAGTCCCAACGATCCCTGTGGATAACTTCTCAGGCCGCGAAGCCGGGCTGCCACCGTTCGACGATCGCTCGGGCGGGGATCTCCGCGTCGAGCTGACAGAGAATGCCCGTCGACCCGGCGGTGACCCGGTGGATCATGAGGTACTCGGGTGGCAGGTTGAGTGAGCGGCCGATCCGGAAATCCCGGCCGCGGGTGTCCCCGACCCGACCTGCCTGACGCTGCATCCAGCGGCGGGTGAAATGGAACGTCTCTCCCGCCAGCGGTTCGGTGAACGGGGCGAGGTAGGCGAGCACGTCGTCCGCCTGCAGATCCGCGTCTGCCCGGATGAAGCCGGACTCCCTGAGCAGCCGCATCAGCTTCGAGGACTCGCCGTCCAGCGCCAGCCTGGTCATCTCGCCCAGATGCTGCGGAATGCCTTCAGGCAACCGGGACACCCCACCGAAGTCGATCACGCACAGCCTGCCGTCGGCGGTCAGCATGAAGTTGCCCGGGTGCGGGTCCGAATGCAGGAGATGGGCTCGTTCCGGCGAGGAGTAGTGGAACTCGGTGAGCAGGCGGCCGGCACGGTCGCGCGCCTCTTTGTCGCCGCCGGCGATGATCTTCGAGAGAGGCGTGCCGGTGACCCATTCCGTGACGACGACCTTCGGTGCGCTGGCGACCACCCGGGGGATCAGGAAGCCCGGGACGCCGTCGAACGCCTTCACAAAGGCGCGCTGGTTTTGAGCTT
Source organism: Amycolatopsis sp. NPDC033938 (assembly GCF_055575975.1). NCBI lineage: Bacteria > Bacillati > Actinomycetota > Actinomycetes > Pseudonocardiales > Pseudonocardiaceae > Amycolatopsis > Amycolatopsis sp. NPDC033938. The sequence goes on along the minus strand of NZ_JBVIRO010000005.1, from coordinate 440,886 downwards.
CTGCCTGGTAGTCGAGCTCTTCGTTCATCCGTTCGGCGAGTTCGGCCAGGAGAGGTTTCACCTCGGTTCCCGGCACGAAGGCCTGGAACAACCTGCTGAAACGCTGAAGCTGACGAAGGTCGCTCCGCAGCGCGTCATCGGCACCGGGGTACTGGACCTTGACGGCGACTTCGCGACCGTCGTGCCAGGTCGCGCGGTGGACCTGGCCGATGCTCGCGGCCGCGGCGGGTTCGTCGTCGAAGGCGGCGAACCGCTGCTGCCAGCTGCGTCCCAGCTGCTCGGCGAGGACTCGGTGGGTCTGCCGGGTCGGCATGGGCGGCGCCGCGGCCTGGAGTTTGGTCAGGGCCTCGCGATAGGGCTTCGCCATCTCATCCGGCACCGCGGCCTCGAACACACTGAGGGCTTGGCCGAACTTCATGGCGCCGCCCTTGAGCGTCCCGAGGACCTCGAAGAGCTGCTCCGCTGCTTTCGCGGACAAGGTCGCGCTGACTTCTTCGGCGCTCTGCCCGGTCAGTCGTCGGCCCCAGCCGCCGACCGCCCGGCCCGCTATGCCGAGCGGGATACTGGCCAGCTTCGCCGTGCGCGCAGCCCCTTTGCGGGGGATGTCGGTTTCACGGTCCTCGGCGCTGCGGGAGTCGGTCACCCTCGCGATTCTGCCTTGATTCACTCCGCGCGCGCAGCCTGTCGAGGGTGTGCGTGTGGGCTACGTCGCTCGCCGTATCACCGAGCCCCGCATCCGCATCCGCTGTGCGGCGGCCAATCGCGATGGCGGATCGCGCCGTCGAAGAAGTCGATCTCCAGCGTGGCGTTCCACGCGGGCGGTGCCTGGTCGTCGGGTGAAAGCAGCCGGAGTGCCTGGGCGGAGGCCAGCGCGGCGCATGCCTGCACGGCGCCGAGATCCGGTCGTTGCACGCGTCCCGCGAGCTGGCTCGCCACCCTGGGCCAGGACTTGTCGAGTCCGGAACGGTGCAGGTCGGCGCAGCGCAGGCAGCTGCTGCGGCCGGGTACCACCAGCGGCCCGACGATGCCGACGCCGTCCCGTACGCGCACGGGCAGGTGGCTCACGCCGTCTCGCACGAGCTCGTCGACCACTTCGGGAGCGGGCACCACGGCGTCGGCGAGCAGCGCAAGTTCCGGCTGACGGTCCGCGTAGAGTCTGGTGGTCGACGTGTCCGCCCCGGCGCGGTGCACCACCTGGGCCATCGCTTCCCTGCGCGGCATGCCGATTTCGGCCTCGGTGTAACCCGAACCCAGATCTCGTGCGAGGACCGTGCCTGTCGCCCGGATGTCGATATGTCCGATTCCGGCGTTGGCGAGCAGCACGGCGATGGCCACGGCCAGGCGCCCGTCGCCGTGGATGGCCACCGCGGTGCGCTTGCGACGTGCAGTCATGGCCGCCTGGTGGTGGCGGGCGCGGAGCGACCACAGTCCCGTCTCCGCTCTCGGCCTCGGGTGTCGCCCAGGCTGCCCGGCGTCGGTCACGAGTCCGCGGGCCGTCAGGTCCGTCATCAGGTCCCGCAGCTGTTCGTCGTGTTCGCTCTGCGCGAGCACGATCTCGTCGGCTGCCCGTTTCCCGTCCAGTCCGCGGACGGCTTCGGCCACCTCGGAGGCGACTCCGGCGACCACCACGGCGTGCGCGGGGTCGAGACCGATCTGGATCTCGCCGTTCCCACGTTCCAGCACATCGAGGCCGGGAAGCAGGGCCGGGAACGCGGGCAGGGCGATCGATCGCAGATCCGGTTCGCGAAGGTTCATGATCGCAGGATCGCACCTGCCCACTAACCGTCCACTAAGAAAACGCCGAGTTATCCACAGGTGGGTCCCGTTGTGGATAACTCGGGGCTGTGACCTTTCGGCTCTCGGAGTTGTCGGTGACTGGCCTTACCGTGGTCGAGTGGTCGAAGCACGGATGCCCTCATTGAGGAGCCGGGACAAGACGATTCCCCCGTCGGACACTCCCGAACACAAGGTCGAGGTACGGCGTAGCCAGCGCCGCCACCGGACCGTCACCGCGTACTGGGACGAGGACACCCTCGTCGTGCTGATCCCGGCCCGGATGACCCGGGCCGAGGAGAAGCACTGGGTAGCCGAGATGCAGCGCAAGCTGCTGCGCACGGGCCCGAGGCGGGCCGCCCCGCCGAAGGCGTCGGACGAGGCACTGCTGGCGCGCTGCGCCGTGCTCTCGGCGAAGTATCTGGATGGAAAGGCGATACCCGCGAGCGTTCGCTGGGTGCCGCCGATGCGCACGAGGTGGGCGTCCTGCACGCCGGTCGACGCGACGATCAGGGTCAGTGATCGTCTGCGCCGGGTACCGGCCTGGGTGCTGGACTACGTCCTCGTGCACGAACTCGCGCATTTGAAGGAACCAGGGCACAACGCGGCGTTCTGGGAGCTCGTTCGCCGTTATCCCAAGACCGAGCGCGCCATCGGCTACCTGGAGGGCCTGTCCTCCGCCGCCGGGTGGGGCATCGCGGCGGAGGACTGACGTGCCTCAGTTCTTGTCTTCGTCGCCCTTGTCCTTCTCGCGCTGGGTGCGCTCGATCTCGGCGATCGGGTCGATGCCGTCGAGGGTCGACTCGCCATCGCCGAGACGCTCGGAGAAGTCGAGCGGCTCGTCGAGGTCCTCGGCGGTCGGCATGAGGTCGGGGTGGGACCAGAGTCCGTCCCTCTTCTCGATGCCGTGCTGGTCGCCGACCAGCTTCCACAGCGAAGAAGCCGCCCGCATCCGCCTCGGCCGGAGCTCGAGCCCGACCAGGGTGGCGAAGGTCTGCTCGGCCGGGCCACCCGTGGCCCGACGTCGGCGCAGCGTCTCCCGGAGCGCGTCCGCGCCCGGGAGGCGATCGCCGATGGCCTCGGCGACAACGACGTCGACCCAGCCTTCGACCAGTGCGAGCAGCGTCTCGAGCCGGTTCAGCGCCGCCTTCTGCTCGGGTGAGGTCTGCGGCTCGAGCAGACCGGACGACATGGCCTCTTCGATGCTGGCGGGGTTCGACGGGTCGATCTGGCCCGCGAGTTGCTCCAGCGCCGAGGTGTCGACGGAGATGCCACTGGCGAACTCCTCGACGGTGGCGAGGAGGCGCTGCCGCAGCCAGGGAACGTGGGCGAACAGCCGCTGGTGGGCGGCCTCGCGCGCGGCGAGGAAGACCAGTACCTCGCTGGTCGGCAGTTCCAGGCCTTCGGTGAACTTCTCGATGTTCGCCGGCAGGAGCGCGGAGGTCGCCGCGGGACCCAGCGGAAGGCCGACCTCGGTGGAGGTGAGCACTTCGGAAGCCAACTGAGCCAGGGCGTTGCCGAGCTGGGAGCCGAAGGCCATCCCGCCCATCTGCCCCATCATCGAAAGGAGTGGGCCGGCGGCCTGTTTGGCCTCCTCGGGCAGGGCCTGGACCCATGCGCCCGAGACCTGCTGGGCGACGGGGTCGCAGAGGCGTTGCCAGGTGGGCAGGGTCTTCTCGACCCAGGTGCGCGCGGACCACGCGACGGTCGTCGAGGCACCGGCGGGCAGGATCGTCGCGGCGTCGAGCCATAGCTCGGCCAGGTGCGCGGCGTCACGGACGGCCGTGCTCGAGTCGCCGCCGCTGGACGGCGAAAAGCCGAGCTGGACGTCGCCGCTGTCACTGCTGCTGAGGTTCTGCAGCGCGATCTGTTTCGCCAGGTCGTAATTGACCGGCCCGGTCGAGCTGCCGGCCTGGCTGAGCATCTGGCCCAGCTGGCTGAGCATCTGACCGAGCTGATTGAAGGCCTCGGCGCCGGAGGGCTGGCCGCCGGAGTCCGACGGCTCGTTCTCGCCTCGTTTGTCGGGATCGGGCGGTCCGAAGCCGAACGGGGGTTTGCTCATGGCACCACCGTACGCGGGTCATGGGACCCAGAGCTCGTCAACTGGAGTGATGAGCGTGGCCTTCACCGAGAAGCGAACACCGTCACCGTACGCTGTCACGCGTGACAGAGCCCTCGGAGGAGACCAAAGCAGCGCGGAGCCGTGCGGGGTCCGCGAGTGACCAGGACCGCTCCGAACGGCGGTTGACCCGGCGAGGCTGGACGCTGCTGGTCAGCGGTGCGTTGTTCGTGGTCTTCGCGCTGGTCGGGTTCTTCATCCCGGTGCCGTATGTGGCGATCAGTCCCGGCCCGACCTACGACACGCTCGGCAAGGACGCCGCCGGGCAGTCGGTGATCCAGGTCAACGGGCACGAGGTCTTCCAGACCTCCGGTGAGCTCCGCATGACGACGGTCTCCCTGCGCGATGGCGGCATCACACTGTTCAACGCGCTCGGGCTCTGGGCGAGCGGCCGGTACGCGCTGGCGCCGCGCGAGGAGTACTTCAAGCCGGGCGAGACCAACGAGCAGGTCCGCCAGGAGAACATCCAGCAACTGCAGGACTCGCAGACCGCCGCTCAGGTCGCCGCGCTGCGCCGCAAGTTCCCGGTGAAGGTGCTCGCGAAGACGATCGTCTCCGGCAGCCCGGCGGACAAGGTGCTCGCTCCGGGCGACCGGCTGATGGTGGTCAACGGGCAGACAGTCAAAGAGGCGACCGATGTGCGGGCCGCGCTGAACGGCACGAAGCCGGGGCAGACCGTGCAGATCACCTTCAAGTCCGACGGTCAGGCTGAGCGCACCGTGCCGCTCACGCTCGCGCAGCGGCCTGACGGCCCCGAAGGCTTCATGGGCCTGACCGCGGTGGACCGCGCGGACGTCCCGTTCGATGTGAAGATCTCGCTGCAGGACGTCGGCGGCCCGTCGGCCGGGCTGATGTTCGCGCTCGCGATCGTCGACAAGATGGAGCCCGGCGACCTCGCCGGTGGCAGGCATATCGCCGGAACGGGCGAGATCTCGGAGAAGGGTGTCGTCGGCGCGATCGGCGGCATCTCGTTCAAGGTGGTCGGCGCCCGCGAGGCCGGTGCGACCGACTTCCTCGTGCCCGCGCACAACTGCGCCGAGGCGAAGACCGCCGCTCCCGATGGCCTGAACCTGATCAAGGTGTCCACGCTGGACGAGGCGATCGCGCAGCTCGAGAACCTCAAAGCGGGCAGGCCGACCGCCTCCTGCTGACCGCCGGGGAGCAAGGGACCTTTGGTATCGCCAACGGGCCTGACGAGAGCAAGGGACCTTTGGTATCGCTTCGGCCCGCGTCCGGGGCGGCGATAGCAAAGGTCCCTTGCTCTCTTTCGCGGGTCAGGGCTGCAGTGTCGCCTTCAGGGCCTCGAGAAGGTTAGGGGCCAGTTCCGGGTTCTCGATGATCTCGTCGACTGGGACATCGCTGGCTTCTTCGGACTGCCCGGCACCGCGAAGCCGCATGACGCATGCTCCGGCGCCATCCCGCAGCACCGCGGCCACGAGCCGGGCCTCGGTGCGGCGCGGGTGGTCGGCGGCCGCTTGGCGCAGGCGTTCGGCGTCGGTCTCGGGCACCACCGGAAGCTCGGCTTCGGCGTCCGGCGGAAGCACGATGATCTCTTGCGCGAGTGCGCAACCCAGCACAAGGTCCGGCCACGCGATCTGCGCCAGCGCTTCACCGAGATCACCGTCGGGCAGCGACTCCTGGGCGACGGGCGTCAGCGGGGCTGACGGGTCGAGTTGCCCGGCCAACTCGGGCTGCTCATCCAGCAGTGCCGCTGTCGGGACCAGCGCGAACAACTGCGGCGGCTGATCCCATCCTCCAGAGGCGACGAACTCCTCGACTTCGCGGGCCAGGCCGGCCACGCCCTGCTGCTCACTCGGTGCCATTGGCTCATCGTTCCAGGCGGTCATGGCGGCGGCCTTCCGAGTCCGGTTTGGGCGGGTTCCGGGAACTTCCGACCGCATCCGTAGAGTTAGAGCAATCAGGGGCCGCACGCGGTACGCGCGCCCCCGCGAAAAGTTCACCAAACCAGGAGCGTGTGCAGTGGCCACTCGGCCCCCCGTGAGCCTGCCGAAGCTGTCCCGGCGCAGCCGGATCCTGCTCATCATCGCCGCCGTAGTCATCCTGGCGCTGCTGCTGGGCGCGAGACTGCTGGACACCTACGTCGACTGGCTGTGGTTCGGCGAGGTCGGCGCCCGGCCGGTGTTCAGCACGGTGCTGATCACCCGTGTCGTCTTGTTCTTCGCGGTAGGGCTCTTGGTCGGCGGTGCGCTGGCGATCAGCTTGATGATCGCCTATCGGACCAGGCCGGTCTTCGTGCCGATCTCCGGCAACGACGACCCGCTCGCGCGCTACCGGTCCGCCATCGTCGGCCGGATCCGCCTGTTCGGCATCGGCATCCCGGTGCTCACCGGGCTCATCGCCGGCGCGTCCGCGCAGAGCGACTGGCAGGTCGTGCAACTGTTCCTCAACGGCACACGGTTCGGTCAGACCGATCCCGAGTTCGGCAATGACGTCGGCTTCTACGCCTTCGATCTGCCGTTCTACAACTGGCTCTTGGGCTGGCTGTTCATCGCGGTCGTCATCGCGTTCTTCGGCGCGCTGATCTCGCACTACGTCTTCGGCGGCATCCGGCTCGCGGGCAAGGGCGGCCAGCTCGCCGGTCCGACGCGCGCTCAGCTCGCCATCACCATCGGTATCTTCGTGCTGCTGAAGGCGGTCGAGTACTTCTTCGACCGCTACAACCTGCTGCTCTCCGATCGGGGAGCCCCGCTGTTCGTCGGTGCGACCTACACGGACCTGAACGCGGTCCTGCCCGCGAAGCTGATCCTCCTGTGCATTTCGGTGATCTGTGCCGTCGCGTTCTTCGCCGGCGCGTTCCTGCGTAACCTGCAGCTTCCGGCGATCGCGCTGGTGCTGCTGATCCTGTCGAACGTGCTGGTCGGCGTCGCGTGGCCCGCGGTGCTCGATCAGTTCTCCGTGAAGCCCAACGCGAACGAGAAGGAATCCGCGTCGATCCAGCGCAACATGGACGCGACCCGGCAGGCGTTCGGCCTGACCAACGTCGAGTACAAGGATTACACCGGCAAGTCCGAGGCGACCTCCGCGGAGATCAAGGCGGACAAGGGGACCGTCCCGAACATCCGGCTCCTCGACCCGAACATCCTCAGCGACACCTTCACCCAGCGCGTCGGCCGTGAGAACTTCTACGGCTTCCCGTCCAAACTGGACATCGACCGCTACACCCTCAACGGTGTCACGCAGGACTACATCGTGGCGGCCAAGGAGATCAAGACCGAGGGCCTCACCGGCAACCAGACGAACTGGATCAACAAGCACCTCGTCTACACGCACGGAAACGGCTTCGTCGCCGCACCTGCCAACACGATCGACCGCGCGCTGAAGGACGCCAACTCCGACGGCGGCTATCCGATCGCCACCACCAGCGACACGCAGAACCCGACGGGTGCCGGCTCGACCGACCCGTCCAAGCCGGGCATCAAGGTCGACGAGCCCCGTATCTACTACGGCGAGCTCGCGACCGACGCCGCGTACGCGATCGTCGGCGGCAAGGCCGGCCAGGCGCCGGGCGAGTACGACACCGCCGTCGACCGCGCTTACATCTACAAGGGCTCCGGCGGCGTGCCGATCGACAACTGGTTCAACCGGCTCGTCTTCGCCGCCGAGTACGGAGAGCGGAACATTCTCTTCTCCGACGCCATCGGTGACGGATCCAAGATCATGTTCAATCGTGAACCGCGGGACCGCGTCGCGAAGGTCGCCCCGTGGCTGACCCTCGACGGTGACCCGTATCCGGCGGTCGTCGACGGGAAGATCAAGTGGATCGTCGACGGCTACACGACGATGAACAACTTCCCGTATGCCCAGCAGACCCAGCTCGGGCAGGCCACCAACGACTCGCTCACCGGCACCACTCGCCAATCGAACGCCTCGATCAACTACATCCGTAACTCGGTCAAGGCCACTGTCGACGCGTTCGACGGCACCGTGGACCTGTACGGCGTCGAGGACAACGAGCCGGTGCTCAACGCGTGGAAGAAGGTCTTCCCGGGCCTGGTCAAGCCGAGCAGCGAGATCTCCCCGGATCTGCGGTCGCACTTCCGCTACCCCGAGGATCTCTTCAAGGTGCAGCGGGAACTCCTTTCGAAGTACCACGTGAACAACCCGGCGGAGTTCTACGCGCAGCAGGCCTTCTGGAGCGTTCCGCAGGACCCGACGCAGGAAGGCGGCGTGAACGCGTCCGCGTCCGGCATCGCCAACCAGCCCGGGTACTACGTCCTGGCCACCGCGCCGGGCGACAACAAGTCACGGTTCCAGCTCACCAGTTCGCTCACGGGTCTCCAGCGGCAGTACCTGGCGGCCTGGATGTCGGTGTCCTCGGATCCCGAGGAGTACGGGAAGATGCGGGTCCTCAGACTGCCGACAGGTGCCAGTGGCGCCACCCAGGTCGACGGCCCGGTCCAGGTCCAGAACAGATTCCAAAGTGACCCACGGGTCGCGCAGGACCGGACCCTGTTCAACAACCCGAACGTCACCGTCACCTACGGAAACCTGATCACGCTGCCCGTCGCCAACGGCTTCCTCTACGTGGAACCGGTCTACATCCGGCAACGGAACCAGCTGAGCTATCCGCAGCTGGCCCGGGTCCTGGTCTCCTACGGCACCAAGATCGGCTTCGCGCCCACGCTCAACGAAGCCCTCGACCAGGTCTTCGGCGCGGGTACGGGCTCAGGGGTCACACCGCCCCAGACCGGTGGCACCCCCGGACCCACGACACCGCAACAGCCCGGCACGACACCGCCGCAGCAGCCGCCTGCCAGCGGCAACCCGGCGCTCGACAAGGCCGCGGCCGAGATGCACGACGCGTGGGGCAAGTTCAAGGCGGCCCAGCAGGGGGGCAACTACGCGGACCAGGGTGCTGCTCTCGCCGCACTCGATGCCGCGTACAGGGCTTACGAGGCGGCCAAGGCCAATCCTCCGGCCAGTAACCCGCCCGCAAGCAGCGCGCCGCCGCCCACCGGCCAGCCCGGAGGGTGACGTCGCTTACCAAAAGGGCACCTGCTTTGCGCCTGCTGGAAACGCAGGCGTAAGGTAGGTGTCACGACGCGGGGTGGAGCAGCTCGGTAGCTCGCTGGGCTCATAACCCAGAGGTCGCAGGTTCAAATCCTGTCCCCGCTACAGAGGTTGGAGGCGTGTGTCTGCGGAAATCGCAGACCACGCCTCTTTCGCATTTCGCCCGGGGGTCGAACCCCCGGACCCCCGCCAGGGAGGGCTTCGCCCCCCTGGACCCACCGAAGTGAGTTGGTTGCGCAGGTGCTTGAGCTGCGGGGGAGCAAGGGACCTTTGGTATCGCCTGGCGGGGGAGCGGGGGACCTTTGCTATCGCGTCGGGGTGGGGGCGACCCAGCAGGCGTAGCCATCGGGGCGGTACAGGACGGCCTCGGTCGACGGCCACGGCAGGTCGGTGACCAGCTGGGTCGTCAGGCGCGGGGTCTGGGAGCGGGCGGCGTCGATGTGGGCCGCTGTGGTCGTCAGGAGCACGAAGTCGCCCGTCCGGAACAGAGTGCTCGGCCGAAGCGGGCCGGTTTCGGTGAGGACGTCCTGGTCGTTCAGCCGCGAGCCGAGCGCGGGATGCGAGGTCCCGTAGGTCGTGTAGCGGATCCCGAGACCGGAGACCATGCCCGACAGATACCGGTTCACCTCGGGAAGCGCGGCCAGATCGCCGAAAAGGGCGCGAAGCGCGCGTGACTCGTGAGACCGCGGAGTCAGCCCCAACTGGGCAGCGACGTTGTGCAGCACTTGCGCACCCACAGGGTGCCGTTCGGCCTCGTAGGTGTCGAGGAGATCGTCACCGGCCCAGCCATGCACGGTCGCCGCCAGCTTCCAGCCCAGGTTCATGGCGTCTTGCACGCCCAGGTTCAGGCCCTGGCCGCCGGCCGGGAAGTGGATGTGCGCGGCGTCGCCCGCCAGCAGCACCCGCCCGTCCCGGTAGTGCGCAGCCTGCCGCGCCGCGTCGGAAAACCGTGACGCCCACCGGATTTCCGACACCGTCGCCGCCTCGCCGTACGAGTCGAGCAGCGCCGTCCGGACTTCGTGGTGGGAGACGGCGGACCGCATGTCCGCAGGCCGGGAGGCTCTGTCGCCGTACACGAAGCGGTAGAGACCCGGTTCTCCCAACGGAATCAGGCCTTTGAACGTGGTTGCGCCGGTCGCCTCGCCGATGTTGCGCATCGTTCGCCATTGCTTTTGCGCCGCGTCAGGTGCCTTGTCGAACAAGACGTCCGCGACCACGCCGAAACCTTCGCCGTCCACGCCGGGAAAGTCCATGTCGAGTCCTTTGCGCACAACGCTTCGTGCGCCGTCGCAGCCGACGAGGAACTTCGCAGACAGCTGTGCTTCGCCGCTGTCTGTTCGGTACCGGACAGACACAGAGTCCTTGTCCTGTACGAAAGTGAGTACTTCGCTGCCGCGCAGCACCTTCGTTCCTTGTGTGGCAAGCCGTTCCTCCAAGAACTCTTCGACCTTCGCCTGCGGAATCCCCAGCTGGAACGGGAATCGAGTGTCCCAACCGTCGTAGACGACCGGGATCATCGCGAAATGCCCGTCCCGCACCGTCGTGAACGAACGCTCCTCGACACCGTCCAGAAGTCCGCGTAGCTCCAGCATTTCCGAGGTGCGCGGCTGCAGGTTCAGCGCTTTCGACAGGCCCGTGCGCTCGGGTTGGCGTTCCAGTACCACCACATCGACGCCCGCGAGTGCCAGTTCGTTCGCGAGCGTCAGCCCCGTCGGTCCCGCCCCGACCACGATTACGTCGGTCCTCAGGTTGTTCATACCACTCCTTAACGACGTTAAATTGACCTGGGCCCAGCGTGCCCTTAACATCGTTAAATTGTCAAGGCGGTAGTACGGGAAGAGAGCGAAAAAGTGGGTCTGACCAGGCAGGACATCGTCCGTGCTGGGCTTCGGCTGCTCAATGACGTCGGCCTCAACGGGCTCACGCTCCGGCTGATCGCGCAAGAACTCGGGGTCAAGGCGCCGGCGCTCTACTGGCATGTGAAGAACAAGCAGGAGCTGCTCGACGAGATGGCGACGCAGATGTATGCGGATGCCATGCCGGGCCGTACTCCGGAAGGTATGGGGGAGCGGGGGTCGCTTGAGCTGGCGTCACAGCAGATGCGCCGGATGATGCTCGCTTACCGTGACGGCGCGAAGGTCTTCTCAGGGACGTTTTTGACCGATCAGACGCTGCTCACCGATAACCCGCTGCAAGGGCGGGTCGACGCGGGGCTGGAACCGTACCTGGCCGGACGAGCGCTGTTCACCGTCTACAGCTATGTCGTGGGCTTCACCATCGAGGAACAAGCCGTCTATCCGGTTCCGGGCGAACGGGACCCGCGTTACGACCTCACGCCCACGGCGTGGGTCTTCGATGACGATGTGGAGGCCAGATTCGGCGATGGGCTGACCATGGTGCTCAACGGCGTCTTCGCCTGGCTGGATGACAAAGTCGCGTCATAAAGGCTGGTCAAAGGCTTTTCGCGGAGTTAAGGGTACCCCCGTGAAACCCGGTTTCGGGCCCATGTAATCTATTAACACAACGACGCGGGGTGGAGCAGCTCGGTAGCTCGCTGGGCTCATAACCCAGAGGTCGCAGGTTCAAATCCTGTCCCCGCTACAGAGAAAACGAGGCGCGTGTCTGCGGAAATCGCAGGCACGCGCTTCTTCTATTTCCGGTTCCGCAGCGCGTGTGCCGTCCGGGTCGATCACTCACCGTCGTTGGGCGGGGCGGGGGACGTGTACCGCTGTCCGTGGCGAAGCCTGGTTGCGCAGCGTGTCCGGTCCTTTGTGGACAGGCGTAGTGCGTTGGGCCGAATGAGCGCATATCACTAGCCACAATGGACAGATGTGCTGACCACAGTGGACACAGGTTCCGAAAAGTGGGACCGTAGAGGACGTGTCCGAATTGAATGCAACAGCCGCCGCACTGCTCGGTCTTCTCCACGACGGTCCCGCCACGGGCGGGCAACTGGTCGCGGGGGCGGGTGAGCGTTTCGGCGCCTTCTTCAGCGTGACCCGCAGCCAGGTGTACCGGGAGCTTCCCGCCTTGTCGAAGGAGGGCCTCGTCCGCCTCGGCAAGCAGGGGCCGCGGTCGAGCCAGCAGTACGTCATCACCGCGGCGGGCAAGAAGGCGTTCAAGACGTGGCTGTCCTCAGAAGCCGGTCCTGACCACCTCCGCAGCCCGCTGATCCTGCGTCTCGTGCACGCCGGTTCGCTGACGGTGAAGCAGCGCTCCGCCCTGCTCGAGTCGGCGCGCGCCAGCTACACGCAGCAGCTCGACGAGGCGAAGGCCGCCACCAAGGCCGCCGACGGTCCGTACGCCAAGGCGGTCGCCGAGTTCGCGCAGGCGCAGGCCAAAGCGGCACTGAAACTGCTGGATTCCATCCCCCAGTCCTGACCCGGACAGGTGCCCACGACCGGTTCCCCGCAACCGGTCGTGGGTTTTGCCGTAACCTTGGCCGACGTGAGTGATGAGTTCGATGCGGCACTGAAGGACCTGACCGGCAAGCTGACGCAGATCGAGTCGGTGATGGACCTGGATGCGCTGCGTGCCCAGGTGGCCGAGCTGGAGGAACAGGCCTCCAGTCCGAACCTCTGGGACGACCCCGAAGAGGCGCAGAAGGTCACCAGCCAGTTGTCCCACCGGCAGAGTGAGCTGCGACGCATCTCCGAGCTGCGGCAGCGGCTCGACGACCTGGGCGTCCTGTACGAACTGGCCGAGGCCGAGGGCGACTCCGCCAGCATGGCCGAGTCCGAGTCCGAGCTCACGTCGCTCACCAAGGACATCGACGGGCTCGAGGTCCGCACCCTGCTGTCGGGTGAATACGACCAGCGCAACGCAGTGGTCACCATCCGGTCCGAAGCGGGCGGCGTCGACGCGGCCGACTGGGCCGAGATGCTGCTCCGGATGTACCTGCGCTGGGCGGAGCGGCACAACTACCCGACGGACGTCTACGACATCTCCTACGCCGAAGAGGCGGGCATCAAGTCCGCCACCTTCAAGGTGAGCGCCCCCTACGTCTACGGCACGCTCTCGGTCGAGCAGGGCACGCACCGGCTGGTGCGCATCTCGCCGTTCGACAACCAGAGCCGTCGCCAGACCTCCTTCGCGCACGTCGAGGTGATGCCCGAGGTCGAGGAGGTCGATCACGTCGACATCCCCGAGAAGGACATCCGCGTCGACGTGTACCGCTCGTCCGGCCCTGGTGGTCAGAGCGTCAACACGACCGACTCGGCGGTGCGGATCACGCACATCCCGACCGGTGTGGTCGTGTCGTGCCAGAACGAGAAGTCGCAGCTGCAGAACAAGGCGGCGGCGATGAAGGTCCTCCAGGCGCGGCTGCTGCTGCGGAAGAAGGAGGAGGAGCGCGCCGAGATGGACGCGCTCAAGGACGGCGGCTCCAGCTGGGGCAACCAGATGCGCTCCTACGTGCTGCACCCGTACCAGATGGTCAAGGACCTGCGGACCGAGTTCGAGGTCGGCAACCCGTCGTCGGTGCTCGACGGTGAGATCGACGGTTTCCTGGAGGCGGGCATCCGCTGGCGCAAGCAGTCCGGAGCCGCGTAACAACCCTGCGTGAGAGAGCAAGGGACCTTTGCTATCACTTTCCGGAAGAGAGTGATAGCAAAGGTCCCTTGCTCGCTTGGCCGCCGGGACCGGGCTACCCGGGCTTAACGAGCGGCATGGGTAGTATGCCGAACCGTGATCCGGCTCGAAGAGGTTTCCAAGGTCTACAAGACCTCGACCCGTCCCGCCCTCGAAAGGGTGTCGGTCGAGATCGACAAAGGTGAGTTCGTTTTCCTGATCGGTCCCTCGGGATCCGGGAAGTCGACCTTCCTGCGCCTCCTGCTGCGCGAAGAGGTGCCGAGCAAGGGTCGCGTGATGGTCTCCAACTTCGACGTCGCCAAGCTCGCCCGTCGCCGGGTGCCGCGCCTGCGGCAGACCATCGGCTGCGTCTTCCAGGACTTCCGCCTGCTGTCGAACAAGACCGTCGCCGAGAACGTCGCCTTCGCGCTCGAAGTGATCGGCAAGCCGCGCCCGACGATCCGCAAGGTCGTGCCCGAGGTGCTCGAACTCGTCGGCCTCGACGGCAAGGCCGACCGCCTGCCCAACGAACTCTCCGGTGGTGAGCAGCAGCGCGTCGCGATCGCCCGCGCGTTCGTGAACCGCCCGCTCGTGCTGCTCGCCGACGAGCCGACCGGGAACCTGGACCCCGACACCAGCCAGGACATCATGTTGCTGCTGGAGCGGATCAACCGCACCGGCACGACGGTGCTGATGGCCACCCACGACCATTCGATCGTGGACTCGATGCGGCGGAGGGTCGTCGAACTCCAGCTCGGCAAGGTCATCCGTGACGACGCCCGAGGCGTCTACGGCATCGGCCGCTGACCGGCCCCGCCCTCCTCCGTTACCCACGACTTCCAAGGGACATCAACCCCGATGCGCGCCAGTTTCGTCTTCAGCGAGGTAGTCACCGGCTTGCGCCGGAACGTCACGATGACCATCGCGATGGTCCTCACCACCGCGGTCTCCCTCGCCATGCTCGGCATCGGCCTGCTGGCCGTCGGCACGATCGACAAGATGAAGGCCAACTTCCTCTCCGACGTCGAGGTTTCGGTCTATCTGGTCAACGACATCAGCGCGGGTGACCCGAATTGCTCGCAGTCGGCCTGCCAGTCGCTGCGCCAGGAGCTGCAGGGCAACGAGGGTGTCGAGTCCGTCGTGTACGAGAACCGCGCGCAGGCCTTCGAGCGGTTCAAGAAGATGTTCGAGAGCCAGCCGGAACTGCTCGCGCTCACCGGCCCGGACGCGCTGCCCGCGTCGCTGCACGTCAAGCTGAAGAATCCCGAGCGCAGCCAGGCGATCATCCAGGAGTACACCGGCAAACCGGGCGTCAGCAAGGTCGACGACCAGCAGAAGGCGCTGGATCGCGTGTTCAACGCGCTCAACGCCGTCCGGAACCTCGCCTTCGGCGCCGCGGTGATCATGGCGCTGGCCGCGCTGCTGCTGATCGCCAACACGATCCAGGTGTCGGCGTTCACCCGGCGCACCGAGGTCGGCATCATGCGCCTGGTCGGCGCCACCCGCTGGTACACGCAGCTGCCGTTCCTCTTGGAGGCGGTGGTCGCCGGCCTTGTCGGTGCCCTCATCGGCATCGTCTTCCTGATCCTCACCAAGGTGTTCCTGCTCGACCTCGTACTGACCGGGGACGTGTTCCCGGCGATCAGCATGCTCGAATTGCTGTTCCCGGTGGCGCCGATCCTGCTCGCCGTCTCGGTGATCATCTCGGCGATCACCGGCTATGTGACGCTGCGCCTGTACGTGCGCCACTGACCCGTCCGATAACCACCTGCTCGAATACAGAAACTCACGTAGAGTCGCCATCATGCCCAAGGAACGTGGACACAAGGTGATCGTGTCGAACCGCAAGGCTCGCCACGATTACTCCATCCTCGACACCTACGAAGCCGGTCTCGTGCTCGTAGGTACCGAGGTGAAGAGCCTGCGTGAGGGACGGGCATCACTGGCCGACGCGTTCGCCACGGTGGACGACGGCGAGGTCTGGCTGCGCAACGTGCACATCCCGGAGTACGTGCAGGGCACCTGGACGAACCACACGCCGCGGCGCACGCGGAAACTGCTGCTGCACCGCCAGGAGATCGAGAAGCTCATCGGCAAGACCAAGGAGAGCGGCCTTTCGCTGGTCCCGCTGTCGATGTACTTCAAGGACGGCAAGGTCAAGGTCGAGATAGCGCTCGCGAAGGGCAAGAAGTCCTACGACAAGCGTCAGGACATCGCCAAGCGGGACGCGGACCGCACCATCAGCCGAGCCATGGGCCGGGCGCTGAAGGGCCGGTACAACGATTGATCCACGGCCCAGCCTCGGACGCCGAGATCCCTGACTGGATCTCGGCGTTGGGCATCGACGGACTCGTGGACATCCACCTGCACTTCCTGCCGAAACCGGTCATGGACAAGGTGTGGGCCTACTTCGACCAGGCCGAGGAGCACTACGGCATGGCCTGGCCGGTGCACTACCGCACCTCCGAAGAGGAACGGGTCGAAACCCTGCGTTCATTAGGTGTGCGCAAGTTCGCGCCGCTGGTCTACCCGCACAAACCCGGGATGGCCGAATGGCTGACGTCCTGGGCGCTGGAGTTCGCCGAGCGGGTTCCGGACGCGGTGCCGACGGGGACGTTCTATCCCGAGCCCTCGGCCGTGTCCGTTGTGGACGGAGCACTGCGCGCGGGCGCTCGCTGTTTCAAGGCGCACGTCCAAGTCGGCGCCTACGACCCCCGTGACGAACTGCTGGACGGTGTCTGGGGCGCGCTGGCGGACGCGGGCGTCCCGGTGGTCGTCCACTGTGGACACGGTCCGTTGAAGGGCGCCTACACCGGGCTACGGTTGTTCGAAGAGATTCTGGTGCGGCATCCGGATCTGACGCTGGTCCTGGCGCACGCCGGTATGCCGGAGATCGACTTCGCGTTCGAGCTGGCCAGGAAGTATCCGCGCGTGTACCTCGACACCACGATGGTCGGGGTGGAGTTCACCCAGCGCGGCAACCCGCTTCCGCCGGACTGGACGGACCTGCTCGCGGAGTTCCCCGATCGCGTCGTGCTCGGCACGGATTTCCCCAACATCCCGTACTCCTACGCCACACAGCTGCAGGCGATCGCCGGCTGGGCGGCCGACGATCGCCTGGGTGAGCCGTTCCTGCGGGCGGTGCTGCACGACACCCCCGCGAAGCTGCTCAGCGTTTGAGCTGCGCCAGCTCGCTGATCGAGACAGCGCGGCCGAGCAGACGCGTCCCCAGCTCCGAGACCGGGATCTGCTTGCCCGCCAGGTAGAAACCACCCGTCGCCAGCGCCACCCACGGCACCGGACCCTGTGCGAGACCGTCGCTCAGGGGGGCGAAACCGTGCGCGGCAAGTCCCAGCAGGCCACCGGAGATCGCCAGCCCGGCCAAGACGAGCTGAGGAGTGTGCGCGGTCGACGCGGGGCCGGAGCTCTGTGTTTCGAAGCGGTCGAAGAGCCGCAGGAGACCGAGGAGCACCAGTCCGCAGGCGCCGAGCCAAGCCGGGACCATCGTCAGCCACAGCACGGAACCCGGTTCGGGCGTCGCGTAGCCGAGGCCGTAGACAGCGACACCGGAGACGATGATCAGTGCGGGCATATGCCACAGGTAGACGCTCATGAAGCGCGGGCCGATCCACTTCAGGGCGGCATCGAGGTTCGGACGCGCGGCCAGCGTGTTCAGCTGCGGTTTGAAGGCCAGCAGGAGACCGATCTGGCCGATCGCGAGGAAGGCCAGCAGCACGGTCGGCGGGCTCATGTTCGACACCGGAGCGCCCGGCATGCCGATCATGCTGGCCGGGTAGGGGCCGAAGGCGACCATCAGCGCGGTGATGCCGAAGCCGGCGCCCGCCATGCCCAGCGCGGCGTTGCGGCGGATCGAGCCGAGACGGCCTTGCGTGTAGTGGAAACCGACCTGATGCACGGCGACCCAGACGAAGATCGCGTTCGCGAAACCGATCAGGCCGAGGTCGTTGAAGCGGGCGATGTCGACGAGGACGGCGGCGGCGAGCATCGCGAACGGAACCTTGAGGCCCCAGCGGCGATGTGCCGCGGCCATCAGCGGGGTGAGCAGCACGGTGAGCACGTAGACGGCCAGGAACCACAGCAGTTGCGCGGCGATCGCGCCCGCGACCTGCAGCGGCTGCTCAGGGATGCCCATCCCGCGCAGGATGTCCGGGACGAAGAGCCAGACGGCCACGAGCGGCAGCACCGGGAGCATCAGCCGCTTGAGCCGGGCCGCGAGCCAGGAACGGGAGCTTTCCGCCCGGGTGAACGAGATCAGGTTCGCCGCGCCACCGGCGAAGAAGACGAGCGGCATCACTTGCGAAGCCCACGTTATGACCCACCAGCCGGGCGTCGCGAGGGCGTTCCCGGTGGAGAGGTGGCCGTCGGAGTAGGAAAGCACCGGCATGCCCCAGTGCTGAACGACGACCGCGAGGATCGCGATCGCCCGGACGATGTCGAGGAACCGGTCCCGGCCCCGCTTCTGGCTCGTGTGCATGCCAAGAAGCCTGGTGTTTCAGGGCTTCGGAAACAGCGGTGCGGGCCGCCGTATCCGTCTTCCTGTTTTCGCCCTTCGAAGGTGGAGTTTTCCCTACCCCACGCCGTCGGGTTCCGGCTCCGGCCGTGGCGCGGGCTCCGGAACCGGGGCGGCGCACAGCCGGAACTCCCAGCAGTCGTCCTCGGCGAGGCCGAGTTCGTAGCGGGTCTCGATCTTCGGCCCGTCGTGCAGATGGACGTGTTTGAGGACGGTGCCCGCGATCGGCTCGGTGTCGCCGAGCTCCTGGACACGTCCGTCGAGCGGACCGCCGAAGAAGCGGACGCTGTGGGAGGGCCTGCCGGTCATGGGTCCTCCTCGGTTCGGCTCGTCGCTCACCAACAGTCTGCCAATGTTAGGTGAGTGACGGCTCCGCCACCAAGAGCTACTTCAGCGTCGTCGAGAGGCGATAGCAAAGGTCCCTTGCTCTCTTTGTGCAGGTCAGCGCCCCAAGTACGTGAGAACCGCGCGGACCCGGCGGTGCTCCACCGAACTCGCTTCGAGGCCGAGCTTCGAAAAGATGTTGCCGATGTGCTTCTCGACGGCGCCGTGCGAGACGACGAGCGAGTTCGCGATCGCGGTGTTCGACAGACCCTGCGCCATCAGCCCCAGCACCTCGGATTCGCGGGCGGTGAGCGCGTCGAGGGGGTTCTTGCGGCCTCGTGCCATCAGCTGCGCGATGACGTCCGGGTCGATGGCCGTACCACCGCCGGCGACTCGCTTCACCGCGTCGAGGAAGTCCCCGACGTCAGCGACGCGCTCCTTGAGCAGGTAGCCGACGCCGCCTGCGCCACCGGAGAGCAGTTCGACGGCGTAGCTCTCTTCGACATACTGCGAAAGCACCAGGACGGGCAGCCCGGGGATGGCGTCACGGGCGCCCAGCGCCGCGCGCAGGCCCTCGTCGGTGAAGGTGGGCGGCATCCGCACGTCGACGATCGCGAGATCCGGCCGGTGCTCCTTGACCGCGCCCAGCAGATCGTCGCCGTTGTCCACGGCCGCGACGGTCTCGATGTTCTCGTCGGCGAGCAGACGGATCACCCCCTCGCGCAACAGAACCGCGTCTTCGGCGATGACAACCCGCATCCTGCCCCCAGCGTCGTGAGTGAACGGCAGGGCCTATTCACTCACGAGCTGGTCACCATTGACACGGCAGGTCCGCACGAATCACGGTGGGGCCACCGACCGGACTGACGACGGTGATCACGCCGTCGATCGTGGCCGCCCGGTCGGCGAGCCCGGCGAGTCCGCCGCCGGGCCGGACCTCGGCGCCGCCGTGGCCGTTGTCGGTGATCTCGACGATCACCTTCGAATCGGTGCGCCACACCTTCACGCCCGCTTCGGTCGCGCCCGAGTGCTTCGCGATGTTCGTCAGTGTCTCGCCGACGATGAAGTACGCCGTCGTCTCGACCGCCGCGGGCGGCCGCGGTTCGACGTCCACTTGGACGTCGACGTGGATCGGCGATTTCGCGGCCTGCGCGGACAGCGCGGCGTCGAGGCCGCGGTCGCCGAGCACGGCCGGGTAGATGCCCCTGGCGAGGTCGCGCAGTTCCGACACCGCGAGCTTCGCGTCGAGGTGGGCTTCGTCGATCAGTTCACGCACGGCGTTCGGGTCGTGGTCGAATTTCGACTTCGCGCGGCCGAGGCTCATGGCGACGGCGACCAGGCGCTGCTGCGCGCCGTCGTGCAGGTCGCGTTCGATACGGCGGCGCTCGGCTTCGGCGGCATCGACACCGCGGGCCCGCGATGCCTGCAGGTGCTCCGCTTTCTGCTCCAGCCGCTGGGTGCGGTTCGGGCCGAGGAAGGAGAACGCCAGGTTGCCGTGCAGCCACGCGATCCACGGGGTCACCCAGAGCGCCATCGGCAGCAGCACGATGGACGCGAGTGCGATCGGAAGCTCCACACAGGCCAGCGGGAACGCGAGCATCAGGTAGGCGAGGTCGCGCCACGTGGTCGGGTCGGTCAGGCGGGTCATCCAGCGCTTGACCAGCGAAAGACCCTCCAGCGGGAGCCGCTCGACCGGCTCCAGCGGGGTACCGAGCATCTTCCGCGCCCAACCGCGCTCGCGGTCGGCGGACCAGCGGATGAAGTTGGTCGTGGCCATGAGGATCGGGAAGCCGATCCACACCACCGCGGTCGCGATGCCGACCGCCAGACCGACGACGATCAAAATGAACTGGAGGAGCCGGAAGAACCAGCTGACGATCATGTAGACGATCGATTTCAGTGGTCTCGGGCGCGGGATCTCGACGTGCCGCACCTGCTGGTCGATCGTCATCCGTTCACCGTGCTCATCGTCGAAACCTCGCCCCAGGACTCCTCCAGGCGGCGGCGCTGGGCGTGGGTCGGCCCGAGCAACGCCGTCGCCAGCCGGGCATGCATTCCCGCCAGCGCTTTCGTCAACGCTACCGAGAGCGCGACGCACAACACGCCGAGAGCCGCCCAAGGCAACGCCGACACCGTCGAGTCGACGGTGAACCACGGCAGGTCCCAGCTGGGGAAGCGGTACTCGCCGCCCGGGAGGAAGCGGTAGTAGATCGGCAGCCCCGCGAGCCCGAGACTCGTCGACCAGAACACCGTGACCAGCACGAACTCGATGATCCCGACCGGGAAGAGCAGGAGGAAGTAGCCGAAATCGCGCCACGTCGAGCCGTCCTTCAGCCGCGCCTTCCAGCGCGAGGACTGGCCCCCGTCGGGCAACGGGAGGTACGGCAGGTCGATGTAGCGATCCAGCAGCGCGTACACCCTGGCGCGTTCCATTCGGGCCGCTCCGCGGACCGACAGGATCACCAGCGCGAGGATGGGGACCCCGATCCAGATGATCGCCGTGCCGATGCCCAGCCAGAAGAACGACATCAGGAGCGCGAAGGCCAGCACGCCCATCGGCAGGTTCATCAGCAGGTAGGCCAGCGAGCCGCCGAACGACGGATCGGACCTGCTCAGCTCCCGCTCGGCCGCTAGCGAACTCATGGTCGTGCTCCTCTCCAGGATCGATGGGACAAGCATCGTCTCCGGAGGGGGCGGATGACATGGTGCCCGCGGGCATCTCGCAGGTGGGGCTAGCCCCACCGCCGGAAATAACCCTGTTGCCGTCCGCGTTATGATGGACAGGTCCCTACAAGGGGGTGAACGGTTTCGACTTTGGACGTTGAATCAGGAGAAGCGTGCCGGTGCAGGCGAGAGACCACCGTAAGCGTCATCGCAAACCAATAAGCGCCGAGCCTAAGAGCCAGCGCGAGTTCGCTCTTGCTGCCTAAGCAGTAGAGCAACTCTGTCGGTCCGGGGTCGCCTCCGACCCGGTCACCGGCATCAGCTAGGAGGCTTACCGCCACACTCGGCTACGGGGTGTGGTTGGGAAACAAACAGTGGCTGGGCTCGTCACTTCAGCTTGTTCGCGTGACTGAAGGGGCCAAGTAGAGACATAGCGGACTGCGCACGGAGAAGCCCTGGTGATACGCCAGAGGACCCGGGTTCAATTCCCGGCACCTCCACTGGACGGCTGAAGCGGTCCTGCCCCTCGGGGTGGGGCCGCTTCTCGCGTTTGGTCAGGATGGTTTGACAAAAGCTCGTGCGTGTCGGGGCGGCGGGTTGCTTCAAGGTCGCCGCACGTTCAAAATTTACGCATGTTCAATTCGAATGAACATGATGATTCGTTGAACACCGAAGCGCGCTCCCGGCTCCAGGAGCTGGGACTCCGCAGTGAAGTGCTCGCCGACGCCCTGATGCAGCTCACCACGCGGTCCGGCGCCGCCCGGACATACCGTGTCGAGATCAGGCGGCGGATGAGCGCGGAACTGGCTACGGCAGTCCATTTTCCGTCGTCTCCGCCGCCGCTGCTGTTCACCACGTACCTCAGTGAACCGGTCGCCGAGCGGCTGCGCGTCCGGGGCATCGACTACGTGGACACCGCGGGCAACACTCACCTCGCCTGGGACGACGTCCTGATCGACGTCCGAGGCCGCCGCAAACCCGCCGTTCCCACCGGACGCGCCTCATCGCGGGGTGCGGGTGCCTTCGGCCGGGCCGGTCTTCAGGTCCTGTTCGTCCTGCTCAGCTGGCCGGAGGCCGCCGACTTTCCGTACCGTCGGCTGGCGGAGATGAGCGGCGTGTCGCTCGGAACGGTCAAGACGGTGATCGATGAGCTCACCCGCGCCGGCTATCTGTACGAACGAGGGAGTGAGCGACTGCTCGCCCGCGGAGCCGAGTTGCTCGACCGGTGGTCGGAGGCTTACTCGATCACCCTGGACGCTTCGTTGGCTCTCGGCGAGTTCGCCGCGGCCGACCTCTCGTGGTGGCGCGACGCGGAAGCCGACTTGCTTTCTTCGGGGGTCCAGGTGGGCGGAGAGGCCGGGGCGAGCCTCATCGATCCGCATCTGCGGCCGGCCTCGCTCACTCTCTACGCCCACGGGCTACCGGTGCAGGTCATCGGCCGGCATCGGTTGGCGCGAGCGGAGAACGGCGGCAACGTTCACATCAGAAGCCGGTTCTGGCGGGCTTCCGGGCCGGAGTCGTGGATCGTGCCGTCGCCGCTGATCTACGCTGACCTGCTTGCCTCAGGCGATCCTCGCCAGCGCGAGCACGGCGACCGGATTCGGAGCGGTGATGATCGACTTAAGCGCATCGACCGAACCTGAGCTCCGGCTTGCCGCGAGAGTGCTGACTCGGGTCGATGCCGTCGAATGGTGCTGAACAGACTTGATTCCAGAGAAACCCTTAGCCTCGGAGCATGCGGCTTCATGTACATCAATGGGGATCCGGACCTCGTGTCGTGCTCGTCCACGGCGTGCTGCTCGGCGGTCGGGAGGCGTGGCGGGCGCAGCGGCCGTTGACCGAGCGGTGGACGCTGCTCGCGCCGGACCGTCTCGGTCACGGGAAGTCGCCGGACGGCGTGCAGGACTTCGAAGTCGACGCTGGGCTGATTGCCGAGCAGCTGCTCGACGAGCCCGCGCATCTGGTCGGGCTGTCCTACGGCGCGATCGTCGCGATGCTCGCCGCCGCGCGACGGCCCGAGATGGTCCGGTCGCTCACCGTGGTCGAACCGCCCGCGGCCGGAGTGGTCCGCGGGAACGAGGTTGTCGACGCGTGGGACGCGGAGCTGCGAGGGTTTCTCGACGGTCCGTTGGAAGACCCTCGCGAGGTCTTCGAGGCGTTCTTCCCGCTCGCGGGTGTGCCACTGCCGATCCCGGATCCGGTGCCGGAAACGTTGCGGCGCGGCGCCAGGGCCTTGATCGGGATGCGACCGCCGGGAGACGCGGAATTGCCGCTCGATGTGTTGGCGTCAGCGGATTTTTCGATGCTCGTGCTGACCGGAGATCATCGGCGGGAGTACGAAATCATCGCCGACGAGATCGCGAAACAGACCGGTGCGCGCCGCGACGTCGTGGCGGGAATGGGGCATTTAGTACCGGACACCGGGAGGCCGTTCAACGACCGGCTTGAGACTTTTTTGGATCACGGAGAGTAGTAAAACCAAGGTCATTTTCATCTCAATTCACCCGCGCCGGGAACAGTCGCGGGGTGGGATGTCATGCTGTGTGTCCGACCATGGCCCTCTTTCGAACCGACCCCGTGTCGCCGGAGGGCCGGAAGAAGGTAGCAGATGACCTGGGCCAGGCATTCCAGTCGTCCCGATCCCGCAGAAGACCAGAGCCGCATGGCAGGTGTGCGGGCTGAAGAAGAAATCCGCCTCACCGTGCAGAACGGCCGGGCCGCAAGGACCGTCGCCGGGCACTCTTCGGACGCACTCGACTGCGCCGAACTGCTGGCGATGCTCGGCCTCGAAGGAGTCCAGAAAAGGCACGCTCAGCGCACCTGACCCCCGATCCGGGTGGTCAGTTCGGCCGCGGTCACGCGGACCTCTTCGGCGAGGTCAGGCCAGGTTTCTTCGCAACCTTCCGTTCCAGGGCAAAGGTGGCGCAGGGTCACGCTGATCGCGGCCATCGGACGGCCGCCGTGGTCGAAGACCGGGCAGGCCACCGAGGCGAATCCCTCGGTGACGTGGCCGTCTTCGACCGCCCAGCCGAGCCTGCCCTCCGCGTTCAGCGTGCGGCGCAGTTCGGCGAGGGTGCGCGGGCCGCGGCCGGTACGCGACACGAACGCGGACGCGGCCGGGAAAAGCGCGCGCACATGCGGCGACGGCAGATGCCGCAGGATCGCCCTGCCCGACGCCGTGAGCTGGCCCGGCAGCCGGACACCGACTTCGGTGACCAGCGTTTCCGGACGCGTGGGCCGTTCCTTGACCAGGTAGAGCGACTCGTTGCCGTGCAGCACGCCGAGATGCGCGGTGTGCCCGACGCGGTCGGCGAGTTTGCGCAGCAACGGGACGGCGAGCCTTTCCAGCGGATCGTGCCGCAGGTAGGCCGAGCCGAGTTCGAACGCGGCGATGCCGAGCCCGTACCGGCGCTCGGCGGGTAAGTGCGCCACGAAACCGGCGGTCTCCAGTTCGGCGAGCAGGTGATACGTCGTCGAGCGCGGGAGGCCGAGTTCGCGTGCGATCGCGGCCGCGGACACCGGGCCCGGACGCGCGGCGAGGGCGCGAAGGATGCCGAGGCCGCGTCGGAGGGCCGGTACTTCGCTGCTCTCACCCATGCTGACCTCCTGTTTCGTTCAGCGGGGGGAGCAAGGGACCTTTGCTATCGCTTCTCTCAACGTTGAGAGAAGCGATAGCAAAGGTCCCTTGCTCTCTTTCCGCAGGTGGGCGCCGCGACTGTGTGGATTTCGCTTCATCTGACGCAGCAAAATCCACACAGCCCCTCCCGTCGTGGGCCGGCGATAGCAAAGGTCCCCTGCTCTCTTCCGTTGTGTCTTGGATACCAGACACAACCACCGGTTGGGGCCGCCCACCAGCGGGCATGGCGTTGTCCAATGGGGCTATGCCGGAAACCGTACTTCTGGGGACCGAACCGCTTCGGCCCGAACAGGTCGTCGCGGTCGCCCGTGACCACTCGCCCGTCGCGGTCAGCGAAGCGGTCGAGAAGAACCTCGCCGCGACGCGTCAGCACATCGACAACCTCGCCCACGCCGAGACGCCGACGTACGGCGTGTCGACCGGTTTCGGGGCGCTTGCCACCAGGCACATCCCGCTCGAGAGTCGCACCGCGCTCCAGCGGTCGCTGATCCGTTCCCACGCGGCAGGCGCGGGGCCGGTCGTCGAGACCGAGGTCGTGCGCGCCCTGATGTTGCTGCGTCTCCGCACCCTCACCAGCGGCTACACCGGCGTCCGCCCGCAAACGGCGCAAGCGCTTGCGGCCCTGCTCAACGCCGGAATCACCCCGCTTGTGCACGAGTACGGCTCCCTCGGCTGTTCCGGCGACCTCGCGCCCCTGGCCGCCGTCGCGCTCGCGCTGATGGGGGAGGGCGAAGTCGAGTACAGGGGCGAAGTCGTCCCGGCAGGCGAAGCGCTGAAGCACGCTGGGATCGAGCCTGTCGTCCTCGCGGAGAAGGAGGGCCTCGCCCTCACGAACGGGACCGACGGCATGCTCGGCATGCTCCTGTTGGCCGCGGCCGACCTGCACAGGCTCCTCGACACCGCCGACATCACCGCGGCGATGAGCGTCGAAGCGCTCCTCGGCACCGATCGCGCCTTCGCCGCCGACCTCCAGGCCCTGCGCCCGCACCCCGGGCAGGCGCTGAGCGCCCAGCGCATGTGGACGGCGCTCCAGGACTCGAAGATCGTCGAGAGCCACCGCGGCCCGGACTGCAATCGCGTCCAGGACGCCTACTCCCTCCGTTGCGCACCTCAGGTGCACGGAGGCGCACGCGACAGTCTCACGCACGCCGAACTCGTCGCCGAGCGTGAGCTGCATTCCGCGGTCGACAACCCGGTCGTGCTGTCCGACGGCCGAGTCGAGTCGAACGGCAACTTCCACGGCGCGCCGGTCGCCTACGTGCTCGACTTCCTCGCCATCCCGCTCGCGGACGTCGCGAGTATCGCCGAGCGCCGCACCGACCGCATGCTCGACAAGGCCCGTTCGCACGGGTTGCCGCCGTTCCTCGCGTTCGACCCCGGCGTCGACTCCGGCCACATGATCGCCCAGTACACGCAGGCCGCGGTGGTCAGCGAACTCAAACGTCTCGCGGTCCCGGCGTCGGTCGATTCGATCCCGAGCAGCGCCATGCAGGAGGACCACGTCTCGATGGGCTGGTCCGCCGCGCGCAAGCTGCGCAAGGCCGTCGAGGGGCTCAACACCGTCCTCGCCATCGAACTGCTCACCGCCGCGCGGGCGCTCGACATGCGCGCGCCCCTGGTCCCGTCGCCGGTCACCGGCCGCGTCCGGGATCTGGTCCGTACCAAGGTCGAGGGCCCCGGCCCCGACCGTCATCTGGCGCCGGAGATCGCCGCCGCCGAAGAACTCGTCGCGTCGGGCGCCGTCCTCGCCGCGGCCCGACTGGAGGTCTGAGCACATGTCCCGCACGGTCCGTGCCGCCCGAGGCACCACACTCACCGCGAAGAACTGGCAGACCGAAGCCGCCCTGCGGATGTTCCACAACAACCTCGACCCCGAGGTCGCCGAACGCCCCGACGACCTGGTCGTCTACGGCGGCACCGGCAAGGCCGCCCGCAACTGGGCCAGTTTCGACGCGATCACCCGCGAACTGACCACTTTGGAGCGTGACGAGACTCTGCTCGTCCAGTCGGGCAAGCCGGTCGGGGTGTTCCGCACGCACGAATGGGCGCCGCGGGTGCTCATCGCGAACTCCAACCTCGTCGGCGACTGGGCGACCTGGCCGGAATTCCGCCGCCTGGAGGCGCAGGGCCTGACCATGTACGGCCAGATGACCGCGGGGTCCTGGATCTACATCGGCACACAGGGAATCCTGCAGGGCACTTACGAGACCTTCGCCGCTGTCGCGAAGAAGCGGTTCGGAGGCAGCCTCAAGGGCACGCTCACCGTCACCGCCGGCCTCGGTGGCATGGGTGGCGCGCAGCCGCTGGCCGTCACGATGAACGACGGCGTCGCGCTCGTCATCGAATGCGACCCGCAGCGCGCCCACCGCCGCGTCGAGACCCGCTACCTCGACGAGGTCGCCGACGACCTCGACGACGCGATCCGCCGCGTGGAAGCCGCGAAGAAGGAGAAGCGCGCGCTGTCGGTCGGCGTGGTCGGCAACGCCGCCGAAGTGCTGCCCGAACTGCTGCGCCGTGGCGTCGAGGTCGACATCGTCACCGACCAGACCTCCGCGCACGACCCGCTTTCCTATCTGCCCAAGGGCGTCGCCGTCGACGAGTGGCAGGACTACGCGGACAAGAAGCCCGACGAGTTCACCGAACGCGCCCGCGAGTCGATGGCCGACCATGTCGAAGCGATGCTCGGCTTCCTCGACAAGGGAGCCGAGGTCTTCGACTACGGCAACTCCCTGCGCGGAGAGGCGAAACTCGGCGGCTGCGAGCGCGCGTTCGACTTCCCGGGATTCGTGCCCGCCTACATCCGCCCGCTGTTCTGCGAAGGCAACGGCCCGTTCCGCTGGGCGGCGCTGTCCGGTGACCCGGAGGACATCGCGGCGACCGACCGCGCGATGCTGGAACTGTTCCCGGAGAACGAATCGCTCGCCCGCTGGATCAAGCTGGCTGGCGAACGCGTTGCCTTCCAAGGACTTCCGGCGCGGATCTGCTGGCTCGGCTACGGCGAGCGGCACCTCGCCGGTCTGCGGTTCAATGAGATGGTGGCCAGCGGCGAGTTGAAGGCGCCGGTCGTCATCGGCCGCGACCACCTCGACTCGGGCAGCGTCGCCTCGCCGTACCGCGAGACCGAAGGCATGGCCGACGGTTCCGACGCGATCGCCGACTGGCCGCTGCTGAACGCGCTGGTCAACACCTCGTCGGGCGCCAGCTGGGTGTCGATCCACCACGGTGGTGGCGTCGGCATGGGCCGCTCCATCCACGCCGGTCAGGTCAGCGTGGCCGACGGAACCCTGCTCGCCGCGCAGAAACTCGAGCGCGTGCTCACCAACGACCCGGGCATGGGCGTCATCCGGCACGTCGACGCGGGCTATGACCGCGCGGCCGACGTCGCCGACGAGCGCGGGGTCCGCGTACCGATGCGGGACGCCCAGTGACCGCCTCCTCGCTGCTGGCGGAGATCGCGGACGTCGGCCGCGACCCGAAGCGTGGCGGCTATTCCCGGCACGCCTTCGACGCGGCCGAGACGGAGCTGCGCGCGTGGTTCGTCGAACGCGCGGGACGGCTGGGACTGGGCGTCGAGACCGACCGCAACGGCAACCTCTGGGCCTGGTGGGGTTCGCCCGGTCCGGACGCCGTCGTCACCGGCAGCCACCTCGACTCGGTGCCCGGTGGTGGCGCCTTCGACGGCCCGCTCGGGGTCGCGAGCGCGCTCGACGCGGTGGAGACCTTGCAAGCCAAGGGATTTCGTCCCGCCAAGCCGTTCGCCGTCGTGGTCTTCGCCGAGGAGGAGGGCGGCCGGTTCGGCGTGCCGTGCCTCGGCTCGCGGCTGCTGACCGGGGCCATCGACGCGGACAAGGCACGCGGTCTGCGCGACCCCGATGGCGTCACGTTCGCCGAAGCGGCGGCGAAATCCGGTCTCGACCCCGAACGGGTCGGCCGGGACCCCGAACGCCTCGGTCTGATCGGGCGGTTCCTCGAACTGCACGTCGAGCAGGGGCGCGGGTTGATCGACTTCGGCTCGCCGGTCGCCGTCGGCAGTACGGTGATCGCGCACGGCCGGTGGCGCTTCTCCTTCCAGGGACAGGGAAACCATGCCGGTGCCACGCTGATCGGCGATCGTCGCGATCCGATGATCCCGGCGGCCGAGACCGTGCTCGCCGTGCGGAAACTGGCGAAGGCGACGGCCGACGCCAGGGCCACGGTCGGCAGGCTCGTGCCGGTTCCCGGCGGGACCAACGTCATCGCGTCCACTGTGGACCTGTGGCTGGACGCGCGGGTGCCGGGTGCCGGCACACCCGAATTGGTCGCGGAGATCGCGAAGCTGGCCGAGGATGCGGCGGGCCAAGAGGGCTGCCGGGTCGAGGTCACCAGGGAGTCGTACGCGGGCGACGTGGTCTTCGACGACGCGCTGCGCCGTGACCTGGGTACTTGGCTCGGCGGGCCGCCGGAGCTGCCGACCGGCGCCGGACACGACGCGGCGATTCTCGCCGGGTTCGTCCCGTCCGGAATGCTCTACGTGCGCAATCCCACCGGGATCAGCCATTCTCCGGAGGAGTTCTCGGAGGCGGAGGATGTCGACCACGGTGCTCGCGCGCTCGCGGACGTCCTGGAGAAACTGTCGACATGACGACATATTGGTGTGAACGGGCCTGGTTGCCGGACGGGATCACCGACGCCGTCCGGATCGAGGTCGACGGTGGGCTGATCACGGCCGTGGCGGCGAACGCGCCCCGTGCCGGGACAGTCCTCAATGGACTGACGCTGCCGGGGTTCGCGAACGGGCACTCGCACGCGTTCCACCGGGCGCTGCGGGGCAGGACGCACCACGATCGCGGGACGTTCTGGACCTGGCGCGAGCGGATGTACTCGCTCGCGTCCAGGCTCGATCCGGACTCGTACCACCGGCTGGCGCGCGGTGTCTACGCCGAGATGGTGCTGGCCGGGTACACGAGTGTCGGCGAGTTCCACTATCTGCACCACGCGCCGGGCGGAAAGCCTTATGCCGAGCCGAACGCGATGGGGGAGGCGCTGCGGCAGGCCGCCGCCGACGCGGGGATCCGGCTCACCCTGCTCGACACCTGTTATCTCGCCGGCGGCATCGGCGTGGAACCCGACGAGGTGCAACGACGGTTCTCCGACGGGTCCGCCGCGAAGTGGGCGCGGCGAGTCGGCGAATTGCGGGAGCGGGAGACGTTCCGGGTCGGCGGCGCGATCCATTCGGTGCGTGCCGTTCCCGAGGATCAACTATCCGAAGTGGATAGTGGGTCGGGGCCGCTGCACATCCATCTTTCCGAGCAACGGGCCGAGAACGAGCAATGCCTGGCTGCCTATGGCCGGACGCCGACAGGTCTGCTTCACGACCACGGTGTGCTCAGCGAGCGGCTCACCGCGGTGCACGCGACGCATCTGACCACGGAGGACGTCGAGTGGCTTGGCGAGGCGCGGAGCCGCGCCTGTTTCTGCCCGACGACCGAACGGGATCTCGGTGACGGCATCGGTCCCGCACGGACGCTGCTGGACGCGGGTGTGCGACTGTGCGTCGGGAGCGACAGCAACGCGGTCGTCGACGCGTTCGAGGAGACCAGGGCGCTGGAACTGAACGAACGGCTCGCCAGCGAGCAGCGCGGCCGGTTCACCGCGGAGGATCTGCTCGCGGCGGCGACCGAGCACGGCGCGATCGGCTGGCACGAGGTCGGCGAGCTGGCCGCGGGGGCGGGCGCGGACTTCGTCACCGTCGGCCTCGATTCGGTGCGGACCGCGGGAATCGAGCCGTCCGGGGTGGTCTTCGCCGCTTCCGGGGCGGACGTGCGGAACGTCGTGGTCGCCGGGCGTGAGATCGTCCGCGATGGCGCGCACCAGCTGATCGACCGGCCGGAAACGGTCTTGGCCAAGGAGATCGAGGCATTGTGGCAGTCCTGATCACGGGTATCGGCGAGCTCACCACGAACGACACCGAGCTGGGCAAACTCCGCGACGCCGCCGTCGTCGTCGAGGGCGAGACGATCGCTTGGGCCGGTTCGGCGGCGGACGCGCCCGACGCCGATGAGCGGATCGACGTCGAGGGACGCGCGGTGCTGCCCGGCTGGGTGGACAGCCACACGCACCTCGTCTTCGCCGGGGACCGGACTGCCGAGTTCGAGGCACGCATGGCCGGGAAGGCGTACAGCGCCGGGGGGATCGCGGTCACCGTCGAGGCGACGCGGTCGGCTTCGGACGAGCAGCTGGCGGCGAACCTGCGGCGTCACGTCGACGAAGCGGCGAAGCAGGGCACGACGTGCCTGGAGACGAAGACCGGGTACGGGCTGAACGTCGAAGACGAGGTGCGCTCGGCGCGAATCGCGGCCGATGTAGCCGACGAGGTCACCTTTCTCGGCGCCCATCTGGTGCCACCTGGTGCCGACGCGGAGTCCTATGTGGACCTGGTGTGCGGTGACATGCTCGACGCCGTGGCGCCGCTCGTGCGGTGGGCGGACGTGTTCTGCGAGACCGGCGCGTTCGACGAGGCGCAGTCCGGGCGGGTGCTGAAGGCGGCGCGGGAACGCGGCCTGGGACTGCGGGTGCACGGGAACCAGCTGGGGGAGGGGCCGGGCGTGCGGCTCGCCGTCGAGCTGGGGGCGGCGAGTGTCGACCACTGCACGTACCTGAGCGAAGCGGACGTCGAGGCTCTCGCGGCTTCGGACACCGTCGCGACCCTTCTGCCGGCGTGTGACCTTTCGACCCGGCAGCCGTTGGCTCCGGCGCGGCGGCTCCTGGACGCCGGAGCGACGGTCGCGCTGGCGAGCAACGCGAACCCGGGCAGCTCGTACACGACGTCGATGGCCTTCTGCGTGACGACCGCGGTGCTGCAGATGCGGATGACGATCGAGGAGGCCGTCTGGTCGGCGACGGCGGGCGGCGCTCGGGCTCTGCGGAGGGACGACGTCGGGGTGATCCGGCCCGGCGCGCGGGCGGACCTTCAGGTGCTTGAAGCGCCTTCGGTCACCCATCTCGCGTACCGGCCGGGCGTGCCGCTGACGGTCGGTGTGTGGCGGCGCGGGAGGCTGCTGACCAGCGGTTTCGGCTCAAAACGATAGCAAAGGTCCCTTGCTCCCCCGGCGGGATCAGGAGGCTTGGCCGAGGGTTTCTTCGACGCGCTCGCGCAGGGCGGGCGGGAGTTCGCCGAGCAGGTGTGACCACTGCTCGATCCGCTTCTCGCTCAGGTGGGTGAGCAGGTCGAGCAGAGACGGCCACAGGCCCTCGTCGGCGGCCGCGACCCGGAGGAGGCCACGGAACCGGTCTTCGGACAGCAGGCCGAGGACGTGATCGATCCGGCTCTTGTCGTCGAGGACGAACGCGATCCGGATCAGCGCTTCGTCGCCGATGACGTCGAGAGCCTTCCGAACCGTCGGATCGGGCAGATGGCCGACGAACCGGCCGACGGTGATCCAGTCCTCTCGGCGCACCAGTTCTCCGGCGACCGCGACGACGGTGTCGAGCGGGATCCGGGTGATGATCGCGCTCGCCCGGCGCGGGTCGAGTTCGGCCGCGACGTCGGCCAGGAAGCGCGGCTTCAGCCGCTTCGCGACGTCGACGCCCCGAGCGACGTCCACCAGCCCGGCGATCCGCGCGCACAGAAGCGGGCCGAAGACCTTCTCGGCGATCTTCGCCAGAATCGGGCCGGGGACGAGTTTGCTCGCCATCGCCATCCGCTCGAGGACGGCGAGGTTGGCGTCGAACAGCGTGTCCGTCACCTGCTCGCGGAACGCCTGCAGTTCGGCGGCGTCCACGCGATCGAGGTAGGCGAGTCGCTCGGGCGTGGTGCCCAGGACGCGCGCGAGTTTGAGGATCTCCGCCTGCGAGGCGAAGTTTTCGGTGGTCACAGGCCCACCACCCGGCGGACGGTGCCACGGAGAAGGGCGGGTACGTACTTCAGGCCCTCTTCGCCCGCTTCCGCCAAGGCCTTGGCCTGGCGGTGGCGCGCGTCGCGCAACGCGTCGGAGAGGTCCTGTTTCTCGTGGTCGGCCAGCGCTTCGATGCCTGCCGGGACAGGACCGCCTAGCTGACCGGAGAGTGTGCGCTCGGCCATGGTGGATCATCATGCCTCATCGATCCGGGGGAAGCAGGGGACCTTTACTTTCGTCCATGGCGGACCGCTGGTCACGGCTTGTAGCGTCCCAGTCTGTGAAGGACGCGGAGGAGCCCGTGCGGCGCGGGCGGCGGCTGATCATGGACGTCGCGCTGTGGCTCGGGCTCTGTGGCTGGGTGACCATCGACGCCGGCTCCAGCACGAAGCACTGGGAACTGCTCTTCGGGCTCACCGCGACCACGGCCGCGATCGCGGTGGCGCGCCGGTACCCGCTGATCTCACTCGCCATCGCCATGGTCGCGAGCTTCATCGTGCTGGGCAGCTTCGGCGGCCGGGTGCCGATCTGGGAGGGCTTCCTCCTCGTCGCCGTGAGTTACCTCGCGGGCTACCGGCAGCCGGTGGCGAAGCCGATGTTGCGGGTGTTCACCGTCGTCTCCGTGATCGCGGTCCCCGTGGCGCTGCTGTGGAGCAAGGACGGTTTCTCGTCCTGGGGCGCACTGCTCGGCATCCTGGTCTTCGCGTCGGTGACGCCGTGGCTCTTGGGTCGCTACGTCCGGCAGCGCGAGGACATGGCTCGCGACGGCTGGCGCCGCGCCGAGGAGATGGAGAGCCGTCAGCGGCTCATCGCCGACCGCGCGCGGCTGCGCGAACGGACCCGGATCGCCAGCGACATGCACGATTCGCTGGGCCACGAGCTGAGTCTCATCGCGGTGCGCGCGGCGGCGCTGGAGGTCGCGAGCGGACTCGACGAGCAGCAGCGGCAGGCCGCCGGCGAATTACGGCAGAGCGCCGCGACGGCGACCGAGCGGCTGCGCGAGATCATCGGCGTGCTGCGCGAGGACGACGCCCCGACCGAGCCGGTGGACGAGCGCATCGACGAACTGCTCGACCGCGCGAGGGCCTCCGGCGTGCTGATCGAGTCCTCTGTGGACGCTCAGGTCGACGGCGAACCGGGGATGGTCGACCGCGCGGCGTATCGCGTGGTCCAGGAGTCGTTGACGAACGTCGTCAAACACGCGCCGGGAGCCGCCGTCACCGTCCGGGTCACGCGCTCGGCGGGGCAGACGGACGTCGTGGTCACCAACGCGCCACCGCCCGCGGGGCCGCTGCCGGGCCGGTCTTCCGGCCGCCGTGGCCTGATCGGCCTGCGCGAGCGGGTCCGGCTGGTCGGCGGGACACTGCGCGCGGGGCCGAGCGGCGGCGGGTTCGAGGTCAGCGCCACGCTGCCGCATGACGCGGCGCCTTCGGAGGAATCGCCGGAGAGCCAGGCGGCGATGGACGCGGAGGTCGGGCAGTCGACATCGGCCAGGGAACTGGAACGCGCCCGCCGCGACGTGCGGCGCAGCCTGATCCAGGCGATCGTCATTCCGATCGGGCTCTTCGGCCTGGTGGTCGGGATCAGCGGGGTGGTGTTCCTCGTCCAGTGGTACGGATCCGAACTCCCCAGCGGAGCCTACGAGCGGATCAGGGTGGGCCAGACGCGGGCGGAGATCGCGCCCGTCCTGCCCGGCGGTCAGCGGATCGCGCGGCCGCGGGCGGTGGAGCCGCCGGTGCCCGCGGGAGCGGTATGTGAGTACTACGGCACCGAGCGCACCGTGTTCAACTTGAACTACGAGGCCTATCGGCTGTGTTTCGCCGACGGGAAACTCGTGGCGAAAGACGTGATCAGTGAGGACGAGCAAAGGGGGAACCCGGATGATCCGGGTGGTGCTGGCCGATGACGAGGCGATGATCCGGGCCGGTGTGTCGGCGATCCTGGCGGCCGACGCCGAAATCGAAGTGGTCGCGGAGGCCGAAGACGGCCGTTCCGCCGTCGAGCAGGTGCGCGCGACCAGGCCGGACGTCGTGCTTCTCGACATCAGGATGCCGGTCATGGACGGGCTCAAGGCGGCGGAGGAGATCCGGCGGCTGCTGCCCGAGGTCGGGGTGATCATGCTGACCACGTTCGGTGAGGACACCTACATCGAACGCGCCCTCGGCCTCGGCGCGAGCGGCTTCCTGCTGAAATCCGGTGATCCGCGCGAACTGCTGTCCGGGATCCACGCGGTCGCGGGTGGAGCGGCGTTCCTCTCACCGAAGGTCGCGCAGCGGGTCATCGCCCGCTTCTCCGGTAACCAGGTGTCCCGTGCGGAAGAGGCGAAGGCGTTGATCGGCAAGCTGACGCCACGTGAACAGGAAGTGCTGGCACTGCTGGGTTCCGGACTGTCCAATGCGGACATCGCGGGCAAGCTGTTCGTGGTCGAGGGCACGGTGAAGGCCTACGTGAGCACCATTCTCAACCGGCTCGGCGCGCGGAACCGGGTGCAGGCCGCGATCACCGCGTACGAGGCGGGGCTGGTCGGCGGGGAACCGGAGGCGTCCAGCCGCTGATGCCGGCCCCGATGCGGGCGGTGAGCGCGCCGGGAAGCAGTCGCAACACACCGTTGCGGACGGCCACGGCGACCGGGTTCCTCAACTGTGGCCCCATTTTGCCCGCCTGAATCGACGATTTGACCACCGACTGGCTGCGCGGGCGGCGTTGCTCGTCGTAACTCTTCAGCGCCGCGTCGACGTCCTCGGTGGTACTGAGCGCGGCGGCGAGGACGACGGCGTCTTCGATCGCCTGGCAACCGCCTTGGCCGAGGAACGGCGGCATCGCGTGCGCTGCGTCGCCGAGGAGGGCGACCCGCCCCTTCACGTAGGACGGCAGGGGAGTGCCGAGCAGGTAAAGGTCGTGGTGGAGCAGCGTCTCGGGGGTGGTGGCGTCGATAAGCTCCGGGATCGGTTCGTGCCAGCCGCCGAAGCGTTCACGGAGATAGGCCTTCGGGTCTTCGTGCCGGATGCCCGCTTCGGCGACGTAGCTCGCCCACCAGTAGACGCGGCCGTCGTGGAGCGGGATGACGCCGATCTCGGCGCCGTCGTCCCAACTCGTACTGAGTTCTGTCGGATGCGGGAGTGCGGTCACGGCGCGGAAGGCCGTGCTTCCGCTGTAGACCGGTGCGGGATGCCGTGGCCACAGCTGCTTCCGGAGTGCGCTGTGGATTCCGTCGGCGGCGATGACGACGTCCGCGTCGAGACCGCCGAGGTCGGTGACCGCGGTGCCGGTGCGGACGCTTCCGGCGGGCAGGGCGTCACGGAGTGCCTCGATGAGGTCGGCGCGGTGGATGGCGGCGAGCGGTCGGCCGTGGTGACGGCGGAACGCGTCGGCGTCCCATCGGGTGATGCGGCGGCCTTTCCGGTCATGGAGGCCGCCGGACGCTTGCTCTTGGAGCTTGCCGAGGCGGATGCCCAGTGTTTCGAGTGAACGCAGGGCGTTCGGCCACAGGGAGATGCCCGCGCCCACGGCGGTGAGTTCCGGCGCCTGTTCCAGGACGGTGACCTCCCAGCCGATGCCGTGCAGCCCGATGGCGGCGCCGAGTCCGCCGATTCCCCCGCCGATCACGATCGCTTTGCGCATGTCGACCTCCTCTACATGTGTAGAGTACTACTACACTTGTAGAGTGCGAAAGGCGATAATCGGAGACGCGGCCATCGAGGTGATCGCGGCCGAAGGGATGCGCGGGCTGACGCATCGCGCTGTCGACCGGTTCGCGGGGCTGCCGTCGGGATCGACCTCGTATTACGCGCGGACGCGGGCGGCGCTGCTGGAGCTGGCGATCTCGCGGATGGTCGAACTCGACGAGGTGACCATCGAGCCGCGGCCCGGGAAACTGGCCGAGTACTTGGCGGGGTTCGCGCACGCGGCGATCACGCGGGGACGGACGCGGATGCTGGCGCGGTACGAGTTCGCGCTGGAGGCGACGCGGCGGCCGGAGTTGCGCGAGGCCTACGACCGCGGAGGGCTGGTGATCCGGCGAAGGTGTGCCGAGGTGCTGGCCGACCGCGGGTCGGCGGAGCCGGAGCGGCACGCGAGGGTGCTCGTCGCGTGGCTGGACGGGACGATCTTCGACGCGCTGGCCGGGACCGGGTCGCTGCGGCCGCCGGGGCTGGCGGAGCTGACGCGGGACGCGGGGGAGGTTTTGGCTGGGCTCGGGGTGGCGGGGTAGGCCGCGTAGCGAGGGATGCGGACTGTGTGGATTTTGCTGCGTTAGATGAAGCGAAATCCACACAGTCACGGCGTCCCCCTCAGGCGTCCCGGCGCCGGAGCACGGTGGAACCGGTGACGAGACCGGCCGCCGCCCAAGCCGTACAGAGCGCGATGCCGACCCAAGGCGCGTAGGGCGCGACGCCGCCGAAGATCGGGTTCGGCTCCCCTGAAGTGACCATCGCGTTGACGCCCGCGAAGCCGGGGAAGTAGTTCACGATGTCTTCCCCACCGAGTGAACCGGCGAACATCGGGATCATCACCAGGAGCACGAAGACCGTCACGATCGTCCCTGCCGTGCTCCGCAGCGCCGTCCCGAGCCCGAGGCAGAGCAGGCCCAGCAGCGCGAAGTAGCCGCCCATGCCCGCCGAGGTCGCGAGGACGTCGCTCACCGAAGAATCCCGCGCGGGGATCAGCGGCGCCGAGATCGCCACGCCGGCGAGGGTGTTCAGCACGCCGTAGCCGAACAGCACCGGCAACAGGACGGCCGATTTCGCCGCGAGGACCCGGTTCCGCACGGGAACCCACTGCAGGGTCGAGCGGATGCTGCCACTGGCGTACTCGCTCGTGATGAACAGCGTCGCCAGCGCGACCACGGCGAACTGCGTGAGATAAAACGCCGCCCCGGTCACCACGGCGTGCGGGGCCATCGAGCGTTCGACGCCGGAGTTCGCGGCGAGGCCCAGCGCGCCGGAATAGGCGAGCATCAGGACCAGCCCGCTGATCAGGCACCACCAGGTGGAGCGGACCGACCAGAACTTGGTCCATTCCGAAGAGATCGTGTTCATCGTGCGCTCCACTGCTTGAAGAAGGCGGTCAGCCGGTCACGGTAGAAGTCCAGTGCCTCCCGCGAACCGATCGAGCCGTACTGGTTGCGGACGAAATCGGCGGGCAGTGAGGACCGCAGGCCCAGCTGGTCGATCAGGATCGCGCCGTCGGTCACCGAGGAGTGGCCGCTGTTCTCGAGCAGATGCCGTTCCTTCGGCCCGGTGAGCCGCGGCCAGGTCTCGTCCCACGTCGGGCTGTAGTACTGCTCGCCGATCGGGCTGGCCAGCAGCAGGAACGGCCGGTCCAGCGAAACCGTGCCGAAGAACGGGCCGTCGACGTTCACGCCCGCCTTGATCCGCCGGTCGGCGACCATCGACGCGGCCGTCGCCGAACCCCCGGCCGAGTGACCGGCCATGCCGATTTTCGCCGGATCGATGGAGAAGCGCCGGTCCTTCAGCAAGGTGTCGATGACGAACGACACGTCGACGGCGCGGTTCTCGATCGCCG
Source organism: Amycolatopsis sp. NPDC033938 (assembly GCF_055575975.1). NCBI lineage: Bacteria > Bacillati > Actinomycetota > Actinomycetes > Pseudonocardiales > Pseudonocardiaceae > Amycolatopsis > Amycolatopsis sp. NPDC033938. The sequence continues at coordinate 402,841 of NZ_JBVIRO010000005.1, read as the reverse complement.
ACGGCCATGGTTCGCCGGGAAGTCCACAAGGGACACATTGGCGGAGACCGTCGGGGAACTCCGTCGCCCACGCTTCGTAGGCGTGATCGACCCCGGCGACCACGAAGCCTTGTGCGGCAAGGCGTTCGGCGACCGCGGCCAGGGTGATCCGGTTGTTGCCCGCGCCGGGCGACAGCACCACCAAGGGACGACGTCCGGGCAGTGAGGGCGCGTTCTCCCTCGAATGGACCCGCACCTCACTCAGCGTGTCCGGCGGCAGGTCGAGTTTCCGTCCGGCGATCGCCGCCGCCGACTCCGCGCGCGTCATGTACAGCGGGGCGCGGCCGATCGGGGCCGCCGGGTACCAGACGTTGACCATCAGCTCGCGCCGCTTTTCGGGCACCCAGGGGTCGGCTCGCCGCTGATCGGTGAGGTGCAGTGTGCGCAGGCCGATCGGGAACGGGCCGCCCGGCGCGGGCAGGGACGGATTCGGCGAAGCGGACGCGGCCGACGGCACTCCCAGCAAGACGGCGATCACCGCCACCAGGACCATGAGTGACTTCATGCCGCGACTCCCGTTCCGTACTCGACCGACGAGGCGGTCAGTTCCATGTAGGCCTGCTCCAGCGACGCGGTCCGTTCGGTCAGCCCGTGCACGCGGATCCCCAGTTCGTGCACCACGTCGCCGACACCCGCGACGGACAGGTCGTGCACGATCAGTTCGTCCTGATCGGTTTCGGTGCTCGCGCCGAGTGCGCGCAGCCGCTGTTCGAGCGCGCGCAGGTCGGCGGGAGCGGGTAGCCGCACCGCGACCGACGTCCGCGAGTTGCCCGCGATGAATTCGTCGACCGGGGCGTCGGCGAGCAGTTTCCCCTTGCCGATCACGACGAGCCTGTCCGCGGTCAGCTGCATCTCGCTCATCAGATGGCTCGACACGAACACCGTGCGACCCTCCGCGGCGAGTGACCGCATCAGGTGCCGTACCCAGCGGACGCCGTCGGGGTCGAGGCCGTTCACCGGCTCGTCGAACATCAGCACACCGGGGTCGCCCAGCAGGGCGCCGGCGATGCCGAGCCGCTGTCCCATCCCGAGCGAGAACGCACCGGCTCGCTTGCCCGCGACGTCGGTGAGACCGACCGTCGCGAGCACTTCGTCCACCCGGCTCGCCGGGATCCCGTTGCTGCGCGCCATCGCCAGGAGGTGCTTGCCCGCGCTCCGACCGGGGTGCAGCGCCTTGGCTTCCAGCAACGCTCCGACCTCACGCAGCGGATACCGCAGGTCCGCGTACTGCTTGCCGTCGATACGGACCTCGCCGCCGCTCGGGGCGTCGAGGCCGAGCGTCATCCGCATGGTCGTCGACTTCCCGGCGCCGTTGGGACCCAGGAAACCGGTCACCTTGCCCGGCTCGACGGCGAAGGTCAGCCCGTCGACGACCGTCTTCTCCCCATAGCGCTTCGTGAGTCCTCGAAGCGTGATCATCCGCGTCCTCCTTCGTGTCGTGCCAGTTTCCGGCGTGGTGGCCCCCGCGGGCATTGCCCCGAAGTCATCGGCCACCCCTTACTTTCGGCAGGTGCCGTTCGGCACGAGTCACCGCGGAAAGGCACAATCGGCGCCATGACCACCCGTGGACAACGGCGCGTGAATCCGCTCGACCTGGTGATGCTCGCACTCGCCGTGTTCTCCGTCGGCCTGCTCGTCTATGTGACGTTCTTTCCGCATTCGGACGAGACGGCGCATCGCGTCTTCATCATCGACACGACGGTGTGCGGGCTCTTCGCACTCGAATTCCTGTGGCGGTGGCGGCGCAACGGCTGGGAGAAATGGTTCCCGCTGCGCAACTGGTACGAGATCCTCGGCATGATCCCCATCGCGCATCCGGCGCTGCGCGGGTTCCGGCTGTTGCGGATCATCGTGGTGCTGGTCCGGCTCGCGCGGACGGCGGACCGCGCCTTCGGGGAGCAGTTCACCCAGCGGCTGGTCGAACGGCTGTCGCGGCCGATCGTGCTGGCGATCAAGAAGCCGATCACGATCGCGGTACTCGACGAGGTCGTCAAGGTGCTGGAAACCGGGAACTACCCCCAGAACCTCGCGCGTTCGCTGCGCGAGAACCAGACACAGCTGCGGGGGATCATCGCCGAGAAGCTGAAGAACGACCCGCAGGCGGGGCGGCTTTCGAGGCTGCCGTTCCACGACGAGGTGGTCCGTTCGGTGATCGACACCGCGATGCGCGTGATCCTCGAAGTACTGACGGATCCGCGGACCGACGAGTTCTTCGCGCATGTCGTGCGGGAAAACCGGGAGCAGATCCGCAGCGCGGTGCAACTGGGACTGAACGAGCAACTGGACGACGAGGAGCTGGCGGAGCGGCTGCCGACCCGGCCTCAGCACCAGATGATGGACTGACCGGTCAGGAGCCGCGCCGCGTGGTCCGCCGGGTGGGGGCGGCGCTCAGCGGGTCGTCCGGCCACGGATGCTTGGGGTAGCGCCCGCGGAGATCGGCCCGCACGGCGGCATAACCGTTGCGCCAGAACGATTCCAGATCGGCGGTGACGGCGGCGGGCCGCCCGGCCGGCGAGAGCAGATGCAGGACGACGGGGACGCCCGCCAGTTCCGGTGTCGCGAGCCAGCCGAAGGTTTCTTGCAGTTTCACGGCCAGCACCGGCTGCTCACCCGAGTAGTCGACCCGGATCCGCGAACCCGACGGGACCTCCAGCCGGTCCGGCGCCAGTTCGTCCAAACGCGACGCTTCGGGCCACGGCAGCAGGCCGCGTAGCGCGGCACCCGCGTCCAGCGACGCCAGGTCCGACCGGCGGCGTGCCGAGCCGAGGTCGAGCCAGGAGTCCAAAGTGGACAAGAGTGTCGCGTCATCGACCGGTGGCCAAGGTGAACCCACTACCCGATGCAGGAAGGCCAACCGCTCACGGAGCCGCCGCCCGTCCTCGGACCAGCGCAACAGGCCGAGCCCTTCGGTGCGCAATCCCTCCAGCAGCGCGGCGCGAATCTCGTCCGGCGCGGGCGAACGCAGTGGCTTCTCCGACAGCACGATCGCGCCGAGCCGCCGTATCGAACGCGCCACGACGTCACCTTGGGACCAGTGCACCTCGTCGGCCGACGAAACCAGATTCGGTGCCGCGCGGACGGCGAGGTCCTCGTCGGCGGGCGCGGCCAGCCGGATGATGCCCTGCGCGCGGCCGGGGTCGCGGGTCGCTTCGGCCACCGCCAGCCATTCGACGTCGGCCAGCCCGCTGCCGCGCGGCAGTTCCGCCGCCGTGCCACCGGCCATCAGATAGACCGGCGTACCCGCGGAACGCCGTCGGGCGAGCCGTTCGGGATGCGCCAGCGCCACGATCAGCGCCGGATCGGGCGCGCCACCGCCGTCGGGCACCAGCTTGGTGAGCCGTCGCACGTCGGACTTCCAGCGGTCGTCGCCCCGTATACGCCGCAGTTCCGCTTCGAGGTCGGTGAGGGTGCCGCCGCTGTCCAGCAGCGCGACGACCTCGGCGGCCGAACGCGCGTTGGTCCGCGCCGCGCCGTCCAGCAGCGCCCTGGCCAGTCGCGGATGCAGGCCGAGCCCGGCCATCTTCCGGCCGCGTTCGGTCACCGTTCCGTCTTCCGTGGTCGCGCCGAGCGTCGTCAGCAGCGCGCGACCGGCGGCGAGCGCGCCTTCGCCGGGCGGGTCCCACCAGGAGAGCCCGGAACCGTCCGGAGTGGACCAGCACGCGAGCTCCAAAGCGAACCGGGCCAGTTCGGCCGTGCGGATTTCGGGTTCGGGGTACGCGGGCAGGGAACCCTGCTCGTGGGCCGCCCAGCAGCGGTAGGCCCGTCCCGGCGCTTCACGCCCGGCCCGTCCGGCGCGCTGCTCGGCGACAGCCGCCGAAACGCGCACGGTCGCCAGCCCCGGCAGTCCGCGCCGGTGATCGACACGAGGCACCCGGGACAACCCGCAGTCCACCACCGCGCGCACGCCCGGCACGGTCAAACTGGACTCGGCGACCGACGTCGAGAGCACCACCCTGCGCCGAGCGCGGGGGCGCAGCGCGTCGTCCTGGCTCGCCGCCGAAAGCCGTCCGTGCAGTGGCAGCACGTCGGCGTCCAGACCGCTGAGCAGCCCGCTCACCCTGGCGATTTCGCCTGCACCGGGGAGGAACGCGAGGACATCGCCGTCCCCTTCGGACAGTGCTTTGTGGATAGCGCGGACCACGGTCGCCTCGATCCGCTCGCCGCGCGCGGGTGGCTGATACGAGACATCGACCGGAAAGGTCCGTGCCCGCGCGGTGATCACCGGCGCGTCCCCGAGCAGGGCGGCCAGCCGTCCGGCCGCCACGGTGGCGGACGTCGCGAGCAGGCGCAGGTCGTCCCGCAGCCCGGCGCGCACGTCCAGCAGCAGCGCGAGCAGGAGGTCCGCGTCGAGGTGGCGCTCGTGGCATTCGTCGAGCAGGACGGTCGAAACCCCGGCGAGTTCGGGATCGCCCTGCACCCGCCGGACCAGCAACCCGGAGGTGACGACTTCGATCCGCGTCGAAGACGACACCTTGCGGTCCCCGCGCACCGAATAGCCGACCGTCTCGCCGACCCGTTCACCCAGCAGGGACGCCATCCGCGCCGCCGCGGCCCGAGCGGCCAGCCGCCGCGGTTCGGCGACGATCACCCGGCCCTCGCCGTCGTCGAGCGCGAGCGGCACCAAGGTGGTCTTGCCGGTTCCAGGGGGCGCGACGAGCACCGCGGTGCCATGCGCGTCGAGGGCGGCTCGGAGTTCGGGCAGGACGGCGCGAACCGGCAGGTCGGGGAGGGTCACTGCTCGGTGACCCGCGGTGGGGGAGGGATGCGGTAGCCGGACGGGCCGATGTTGCGGTTCAGCGAGGCCAGCCATTCACCGGACGAGATCATCTTCTGGATGGCCCTGGCCACCGCCGCGCGCCCTTCGTTGTCGCCCTTGCGCAGGCCGACGCCGTATTTCTCGGTGGAGAACGGCTTGCCGACGACCCTCAGCAGTTCCGGGTTCTGCGCGACGTACCCGGCCAGGATGACGTCGTCGGTCGTCACCGCGTCGACCTGTCCCGCGAGCAGTGCCGTGACGCAGTCCTGGTAGCGCGGGTATTCGACGAGCTGGACGGCCTGCGCGAACTTGTCGCGCACCTGCTCGGCCCCGGTGGTGCCGCCCACGGCGCACAGTTTGCGGCCGTTGAGATTCTCCGGACCGGCGATGTCGGTCGACCGGAGGCGGACCAGCAGATCCTGGCCCGCTTCGAAATAGGGACCGGCGAAGTCGACCACCTGTTTGCGTTTCTCGGTGATCGAGTAGGTCGCCACCATCAGATCCGTGATCCCGGATGTTATGTCCGTCTCACGAGTCGACGGTTTGCTCTCATGCCAGGTGATGCGGTCCTGGTCCACGCCCAATTCACTCGCGACGTACTTCGCCACGTCGACATCGAAGCCGACGTAGCGGCCGTCGACCGTCCGTTTCGAAAGCCCCGGCTGGTCGAAGCGGATGCCGATGGTGAGCTTGTTGGCTCCGACGGCGCGCGCGACGAGCGAATCCGACGGACCGGCCTCCGGCCCGCAGGCCGCCACAGTTGTGACCAGCGTCAAGCAAGCCGCCAGCAGAGCACGTCCCCTCATCGGGTGCCTCCGTCCGCCGCCTCACATTGTTCTCAGGGTTGCCCGTTAGCCTAGGCCCGTGCGTAGACCGCCCCAAGTCGTGCTCGACGCCGTGGGCACCCTCGCCCGGCTCGGACTGGCCGCCGTCTGGTTGATTTCCGGAGCGCTGAAGATCAGCGATCCGGGGCAGACCTACATCGCGGTGCAGGCTTTCGACGTCCTGCCGGACGGGCTCGTCCGCCCGGTCGCGATCGGGATGCCGCTCGCCGAACTGGCGCTCGGCCTGTTCCTGCTCGCCGGGTTCGTGACCCGCTGGGTGTCGGTGCTGTCGGTGCTGCTGCTCGCGGTGCTCATCGCCGCGATCGCCCAGTCCTGGGCGCGCGGGCTGAGCATCGACTGCGGCTGCTTCGGTGGTGGCGGTCAGATCGCCGCGGATCAGACGCAGTATCCGCAGGAGATCGCCAGGGACCTCGGGTTCGCGTTGCTGGGCGTCTGGTTGATCGTCCGGCCGCGGACCTGGTTCTCCGTGGACGGCTGGCTCGGGAACTTCCGTGCCCCCGCCGACGACGACTATGTGGGTATCGCTGAAGGGAACGAATAATCGTGGGTGGAGCTGAGCGCAACGCTCGGAAACGCAAGCAGCAGCAGACGGCGGCGCGCTCGGTGGCACAGGCCAGAGGCGTCGCCGGCGGCGACAAGAAGAAGGTCGTCGCGATCACGGTCGCCGTGGTCGTGCTCGCCGCGCTGGTGATCGGCGGTGTCCTCTGGACGACGTCCAGCAAGAACAGCACCGAAGGCAAGGTGATCCAGCCGCAGGCGTCGGCGACGGTGGCGCCCGGTGTCGTCCAGAAGCGTGACGGGGCCGTCGTGGTCGTCGGCAAGCCGGAGGCGAAGAAGTCGATCGACATCTACGCCGACTTCCTCTGCCCGATCTGCAAGCAGTTCGAGGAGAAGTTCAAGGACCAGATCCAGGAGCAGGTCAACAACGGCGTCCTGCAGGTCCGCTACCACATGCTGCCGATGCTCAACCAGCGCTCCGACCCGCCGGGGTACTCGATGGACTCCGCCAACGCCTCGCTCGCCGCGGCCGACGCCGGCAAGTTCCTCGCCTTCCACGACGCGCTGTTCAAGGACCAGCCGCAGGAAGGCGGACGAGGGTTCGACAAGGCGCAGCTGATCAAGCTCGGCCAGGACGTCGGCATCACCGACCCGGCTTTCGCCACGGCGGTCAACACCGGTGTCTACGAGCAGCAGATCCAGGACGCGTACAAGAAGACCTCCACGGATCCGTCGTTGCAGCAGGACTTCGGCAATGGACCCGGTTTCGGCACACCGACCGTCGCTTCGAACGGCCAGGTCGTGAAGCTCGAGGACGGCTGGGTGCAGAAGGTCGTCGCCTAGTTTCTCGCGTGAAGGCCCCCTTCCCTCGGCTGAGCCGAGGGAAGGGGGCCTTCACGCTGTTCGGGGAGTCAGGGGCGCGCGGAGGAGGCGACGTTCGCGAAGGCCTGTACGCGAGCTGTCTCCGCGGAACGCGGCCAGACGAGGCCCCACTCGACGTCGGGTGATCCCGTGAAGGGCACAAAGCGGATTCGCGGGTGGCTGAAGTACTCCCGCGCGTGCGCGGCGAGGGGACAGATCCCGGCTCCGGTGGCGATCGCGGCGAGCAGTTCCTGAAAGGTCGCGAACGGCTTGCCCCGCGTCACCGGATGTCCGGCCGGGGTCAGCCACTGCCTCGGCTCCTCGACCCAGTACGGCTCCGGCGGATGCGCCGCGCGGAGGACGGTGTCGCGGGCGAGATCGTCCAGGGTCACCGACTTCCGCCGCGCGAACGGATGTTTCGACGACACCGCGAGCACCATCGGTTCGGAGTACACGGCCGAGCCGGTGGTGAGATCGGCTTCGTCGGCCGGAAGCAGGGTCACCAGGACGTCGATCTCCCCCGAGCGCAGCATCGCGAACGGGTCGGCGAAATCCGCCTCCCGGATCAGCAGTTCCGTTTCCGGGTAGCGCTGCCGGAAGCGGTCCAGCAGGCTCTCGACGAGGTCGGCGACGCCGGGGGCCTCGAAGCCCAGTCGTAGCACTCCACCAATCCCGCGTCCCGCGGTGATCGCGCGCTCGATGCCCTCGTGCAGCGCGCGGTAGGCGGGCCCGAGGTCGTCCCGCAGCCGCCTGCCGATCGGCGTGAGCTGGACCCGCCTGCTGGTGCGGGCGAACAGAGGCGCGCCGATCCGGCGCTCCACCTGTTTGATCGTCTGGCTCACCCGTGCCTGCGAGACGTGCAGCCGCTCCGCGGTGCGGCCGAAGTGAAGCTCGTCGGCCAGCGTCAGGAAGATCTCGATGTCCCGCAGTTCCATAATCCACAGGTTATCGATCCGGGGCCGTGCCGATCACCGGCAACCGTCTTTCCGCTTAGGTCTAGACCACCTGCTGGCTGTCATGCATTAATTCAAGCCTTGAATTTATACTCCTGGCTTGGGTGGTGAGCAAGATGAAGAAATTCGTACTCCGGCTCGCTCTACTGTTCGCCTCATGTCTCGCGCTGGCCATGGCGCCGGTGCCTGCCGGGGCCGCGCCCGCCTTCAAGGTGCTGGCCTTCTACAACGGCACCTACGACGCGGCGCACATCAGCTTCGTCAAGGAAGCCAACCAGTGGTTTCCGAAAACCGCCGCGGAGAACAACTTCGGCTACACCGCGACCAACGACTGGAACCGGCTGAACTCCCTGCAACCGTCGCAGTACCAGGTCGTGATGTTCCTGGACGACCTGCCGCAGACCTCGGCGCAGCGCGCGGGCTTCGAGCGCTACATGCGGGCGGGCGGCGCGTTCTTCGGCTTCCACGTGGCCGCGTTCACCACCGATCCGTCCACTTGGGACTGGTACCACCACAGGTTCCTCGGGACGGGCGCGTTCAAGTCGAACACGTGGGGCCCGACGACGTCGACGCTGCGCGTGGAGAACCGGTCACACCCCTCGACGACGCGGCTGCCCGCGACGTTCACCTCGTCGGTGAGCGAGTGGTACGCCTGGGCCAGCGACCTGCGGAAGAACCCGGACATCCGGATCCTCGCGTCGGTGGACCCGGTGAGCTTCCCGCTCGGGACCGACCCGAATCAGTCCTGGTACAGCGGGTATTACCCGATCCTCTGGACCAACGACAAGTACAAGATGCTGTACGCCAACTTCGGCCACGACAAGATGAACTACGAGACGAACCAGCCGTTGTCGTCGACCTTCGCCAGTGAGGTGCAGAACCGGTTCGTCATCGACGGCCTGCTGTGGCTCGGGGGAGCGAAGACCGCCTAGAGACCTGCCGGAGGGCCGGGCCGGGGGTGTTTTCCCTGGTCAGGCCCTCCGGCGAGAGCAAAGGTCCCTTGCTACTCCTCGATGGCGCCGCCGACTGCCCGCAGGTGCTCCCGGAACGTCAGCGAAGGTGACTTCTCGCGCTCCACGAGGAAGTCGGCGAAGCGCACCTGTTCGCGAAGGGTCTCTCCGGCGCGGATCCGCTCGGCTTGCCGTCGTTCGGTGTCGCGGATGGCTTCCGCCCGGTCCAGGACCTCGTCGGCGCGGTCGGCAGGGACGAACAGCACGCCGTCCTCGTCGCCGAACACGAAGTGGTCCCTGGTCACCGTCCATTCCCCGACGACGGCCGATTCCAGTGCACCGTCCGGGCGGGCGGAGACCGAGAGCGGTCCGGTCGGGATCGAGCCGAGGCTGAACACCGGCAGGTCGATCTTCTTGATGTCGGCGGTGTCGCGGTGCAGGCCCCAGATGACGACACCGCTCAGCCCGGCCGCCTCCGCTTCGAGGACCGCCAGGTCGCCGACGCAGCTTTCGTCGAGCCTGCCGCCGTTGTCGACGACCAGGACGTCGCCGGGGTTCGCCGTTTCGTACGCCTCCAGGAAGACGTCGACACTGCCGACGTGCCGGGCGGGGATGACCCGCCCGGCGACGCGGCTGCCGGGCACGATCGCGTGCGTTCCGGCCGGCGCGCAGCGGACCGGGACGCGGGCGCGGACGCAGCCGTCGGTCAGATGCGCGGTGGTCAGCAGGGAGAACCGCTGCCGAAGCTCCTCGGGATCCATGCTCCGACTTTAGCCACGGCGCCACACCACGGGTGTGTCGTAAGGCCCGTGCTCCGGCAGGGTGCCCGCGACTTCCCCGTTCTCTCCCGCGATGGTCGCGCAGCCGCGGGACGGCGCGGGAAGCGTCTCGACCTCGCCGCCGAGCGGCCATACGGCGGGAATCGTCGAGAAATCCGGGGTTCTCAGGCAGCCGGCCACCTGTCCCGAGCTGGTGAGCGCGTTCGCCGTCATGCTGTCCGGCACCGGAACGGAGGTGTCGAAGGCCGTCCACACCCGGGCGCCGCCTTCGAGGTCGGCCAGTACCTTGCCGCCCCGGATCGCGAGGGCGCGTGACTCACGGATGCCGTCGGGAAGCACGAGCTTCTGCGCCACCCCGTCCTTCCAGAGCCAGGTGCTGCCGAACTGTTCCTGCATAAGGATCGTGCCGTCGTGGTCGACGTCCACCGGGCTGAGCAGCGGCGGGGAGTCCAGCCGCACCGGGTGCGCGCGGTCGCCGCCCGGCCAGAACGCCGCCCAGGAGCCGTATCGCGGATCGTTGAACACCGTGCCGACGATGTCGCCGCGGTCGTTGATGCCGGTGACCCGCGTCTGGGCGTAGCCCGGCACGTTCTCCAGGACCTGGAACGCGCCGTTCTCGAAGACGAGCGAGCGATTGGTCCGGGTGGAGATCGCGTAGCTGTTGAGGAGAACGGTCCCGGACGCGTTCTCGTCCACGGTGTCGACGGTGTTGTAGCCCGCCGGGACGCCGTGGTCGTGGACGGTCCCGCCGGACCAGGTGAGCAAACCGCCGTCGAAGTGTCCCGCGTAGCTTCCGGCCCCGTCGGTGGCCACGACCCGGAGAGCGTCGCCGCCGGGCGGCAACGGCAGGTAGCTCATCGTCCAATCGCCCGCCGATGCCGTGCCCGCCGACAGCAGTCCGGCGGCGACGGTCGCGGCGAGAACCATGCTCGTTCTTCTCATCGAATACCCCCTGTGAAGTGGTGTTCTCCCTGTTTAACGGGGGTGTGAACCGCCTGTCTGCGTCACCTGACACTCAACGTGCGGTAAGTAACATCCGTGCAGTCCTGTATGTAAGGGGTTGATAAATACAGTCCTGTCTGTATCTTCAATTCCAGTAGCGACCCGGCAAGGGCAAGGAGCGTCGTGGTGGGCAACAAGGTGTACGTCGTCGGCGTCGGCATGACGAAATTCGAGAAACCCGGACGCCGCGAGGACTGGGACTACCCGCAGATGGCCAAGGAGTCCGGGACCAAGGCGCTCGAAGACGCCGGGATCTCCTTCGACGAGGTGCGGCAGGCCTACGTCGGCTACGTCTACGGCGAGTCGACCTCGGGGCAGCGCGCGGTCTACGAACTGGGCATGACCGGCATCCCGGTGGTCAACGTCAACAACAACTGCTCGACCGGATCGACCGCGCTCTACCTGGCCGCGGAGGCGATCCGGGGCGGCCGCGCGGACTGCGTGCTCGCGCTTGGTTTCGAGAAGATGCAACCGGGTTCGCTCGGTTCGACCTACGACGACCGCGAGCAGCCGATGGGCAGGCATCTCCAGGCGCTCGCGGAGATCTCCGAAGTGCTCTTCCCGCCGGCACCGTGGATGTTCGGCGCGGCGGGCCGCGAGCATATGAAGACCTACGGCACGACCGCCGAGCACTTCGCCAAGATCGGCGAGAAGAACCACCGGCACTCGGTGAACAACCCGTACGCGCAGTTCCAGGAAAGCTATTCACTGCAGGACATCCTCGACTCGCGGATGATCTACGACCCGCTCACGAAGCTCCAGTGCTCGCCGACCTCGGACGGTTCGGGCGCCGCGATCCTGGCCAGTGAGTCCTTTGTGGACTCGCATGGGCTGGCGGGGCAGGCGGTCGAGATCGTCGGGCAGGCGATGACCACGGACTTCGCGAGCACGTTCGACGGCACCGCGAAGAACATCATCGGCTACGACATGAACGTCCAGGCCGCACGCCAGGTGTACGACCAGGCCGGGCTCGGCGCCGAAGACTTCCAGGTCATCGAACTGCACGATTGCTTCTCCGCCAACGAACTCCTGCTCTACGAAGCGCTGGGACTCTGCGCCGAAGGGGAAGCCGGGAAACTCGTCGATTCCGGGGACACCACCTATGGCGGCAAGTGGGTCGTCAACCCGTCCGGCGGGCTGATCTCCAAGGGGCACCCGCTCGGCGCCACCGGCCTCGCGCAGTGCGCCGAGCTGACCTGGCAGCTGCGCGGTACCGCGGACAAGCGCCAGGTCGACGGCGTCGAAGCCGCACTGCAGCACAACATCGGACTCGGCGGCGCCGCCGTCGTCACCGCCTACCAGCGCGCCGAGCGCTGAGCACCGAAAGGAACAACCATGGGCAAGATCAGTGCCTCCGTCGAACTCCCCGCCGCTCCCGGCAAGGTGTGGGCGGAGTTCTCGAACCCCAACAACTTCGAGAAATGGCTGACCATCCACACCAAGTGGAAGGGTGCCGTCCCGGCCGAATTCTCCAAGGGCGCGCAGGCTTCCGAGGTCGTCACGATGCTCGGGATGCCGAACACGATCACCTGGACCGTCGACGAGTTCGAGGCGCCGTCGAAGCTGGCGATCTCCGGCACCGGGATGGCCGGGGTGAAGGTCAAGTTCGAGCTGTCCGTGGAGCCGTCCGGTGACGGATCGCTCGCCAGCATCGACGCCGAGTTCGCCGGGCAGATGATCGTCGGAGCGCTCGGCAAGGCCGTCGAGAAGGACGGCAAGAAGAATCTCGACGCCTCTCTCGAGAACTTCAAGGCGCTGGTCGCGTGACCGAGGACCGGTTCGATCCGGGCGGGCTCGGCAAGTGGACCGACGAGTCCCGGTTCGAGGTGACCCGCGAGCGGCTGATCGAGTACGCCAAGGCGACCAACGACCCGATCCCGGCGCACCTCGCGGGTGATGTCGCGAGCCCGGTGTTCGCGATCGTGCCGGTGTTCGAGTCGCTGATGGAACCCGCGCTGGAGGTCGTGCCAGTGGGATTGTTCGGCCGGATCGTGCACGGGGAACAGGAATTCCGGTTCCACCGCCCGATCCGTCCCGGCGACAAGCTCGTGTCCCGGGCGCGGATGACCGGCTACGAAGGTCTGCCGAACGGTACGCGCGGCACCATCCACCTCGAATGCCGCACCGAGGACGGCGACCTCGTCAACGAGCATTACGTGACGTTGTTCGTGCGCGGGTTCGACACCGGCGACACACGCGGCGAACTCGGGCCGGAGCACAAGTTCGACGAAGGCCTGCGCGCACAGGCGCCGGTGGCGGAAGTCAGCCAGCACGTCGACGACGACCAGACCTACCGGTACGCGCCCGCCGCGGGTGACCCGATGCCGATCCACCTCGACGAAGAGGTCGCGAAAGCTGCAGGACTGCCGGGGATCATCGCGCACGGCCTGTGCACCATGGCGTTCACCTCGTGGGCGCTGCTGACCGAGGTCGCCGAGTCCGATGTGGACAGACTGAAGCGGTTCGCCGTCCGGTTCGCCAAACCGGTGCTGCCCGGCCAGGACCTGACGACATCCATCTGGCGCGCGGGCGCCGGGAGCTACGCGTTCGAAACCACCGTCGGCGAAACCGTCGTCGTCAAAGACGGCCTCGCGGAATTCGCGGAGTAGGAGCAAAGCCATGGGAGCACTCGACGGGCGGGTCGCCGTCATCACCGGCGCCGGCCGGGGAATCGGCCGCGAACACGCGCTGCTGTTCGCGCGGGAGGGCGCGAGCGTCGTGGTCAACGACCTCGGCGGGGCGAACGACGGCAGCGGGGCCGATACCGGGCCGGCGCAGGAGGTCGTCGACGAGATCCGCGCGGCGGGCGGGAAGGCCGTGGCGAACACGGCCGACGTCGCCGACTGGGCGGGCGCCGAGGAACTGATCGCCCAAGCGGTCGGCGAGTTCGGCCACCTGGACGTCGTCGTGAACAACGCGGGCATCCTGCGCGACGCGTTCATCGCCGGACTGGAGGAGTCCCAGTGGGATTCCGTGATCGCCGTGCATCTGAAGGGGCATGCGGCGGTGCTGCGGCACGCGGCGGCGTACTGGAAGTCGGCGAGCAAGGCCGGTGAGCAGGTGGCCGGTTCGGTGATCAACACCGCCTCCGCGTCCGGGACCACGGTGCCGAACGCGGGGCAGGCCAACTACGGCGCCGCGAAAGCGGGGATCGCCGCGTTGACGCTGGTCGCGGCCGAGGAACTGGAGCGGTACGGCGTGCGGGTCAACGCGATCGCGCCGATCGCGCGCACGCGGCTCACGCTGGCGACGCCGGGGATGGGCGCGATCTTCGCGCAGGAGGTCGAGGAAGGGGAGTTCGACGCCTTTTCCCCGGCCAACATCTCGCCGCTCGTGGCCTACCTCGCGACCGAGAAATGCCCGCTCACCGGCAAGGTTTTCGCGGTGCAGGGCGGGGCGATCTCGGAACTCGCCGGCTGGCACGACGTCAAGGTGATCGAAACCGAGGAAGCCTGGACGATCGACGACATCGCGGCCAGGCTGCCGTGATCGAGTGGTCCGAGACCGAACTGCTGATCCGGGACGCGATCCGCGAGTTCGTCGACAAGGAGATCCGGCCGCAGCTGGACGCGCTGGAAAGCGGCACGCTGCCGCCGTACGACATCATCCGCAAGATGTTCGCGTCGTTCGGGATCGACGCGCTCGCGCGGGAATCGGTGTCGAAGCTGCTGTCGAAGGACCGGGGCTCCGGTGGTGGCGGTGGCTTGGCGTTCGGCGGGCAGGAGGCGATGGCGCTCATCGCGGTGAGCGAACTGGCCGGGGTCAGCCTCGGCATCGTCGCCTCGCTCGGGGTGAGCATCGGGCTGACCGCGCAGACGATCCTGACGAAGGGCACGCAGGCGCAGAAGGAACGCTGGCTGCCCGGGCTGGCGACCTTCGAGAAGATCGGCGCGTGGGCGATCACCGAACCCGACTCTGGCTCGGACGCTTTCGGCGGCATGAAGACGTCGGTGCGGCGCGACGGCGACGAGTATGTCCTCAATGGACAGAAGACGTTCATCACCAACGGCCCGTACGCCGACACGATCATCGTCTACGCGAAGCTCGACGACGGCTCGGAGGTGCGGGACCGCAAGGTGCTGACGTTCGTGCTGGACAAGGGGATGCCCGGGCTCACGCAGGGCAAGCCGTTCAAGAAGATGGGCATGATGTCGTCGCCGACCGGTGAGCTGTTCTTCAGCGACGTCCGGCTCGGGCGGGACAGGCTGCTCGGGGAGTCCGAAAGCGGTCGTGACGGTGACAGCAAGGCCGAAGTGAAGTCCGGGTTCGCCGTCGAGCGGATCGGGGTCGCGGCGCTGGCGCTCGGGATCATCAACGAATGCCATCGGCTTTGCGTGGACTACGCGAAGAACCGGAAGCTGTGGGGCCAGGAGATCGGGCGGTTCCAGCTGATCCAGCTCAAGCTGGCGAAGATGGAGGTCGCGCGGATCAACGTGCAGAACATGGTGTTCCAGCTGATCGAGACGTTGCGCGCGGGCAAGATGCCGACGCTGGCCGAGGCTTCGGCGATGAAGCTGTACTCGTCGGAGGCGGCGACCGAGGTCGCGATGGAGGCCGTGCAGCTCTTCGGCGGCAATGGGTACATGGCCGAATACCGGGTGGAGCAGCTGGCGCGGGACGCGAAGTCGCTGATGATCTACGCGGGGAGCAACGAGATCCAGGTGACGCACATCGCGAAGGGGCTGCTGGGCCGCTGAGAGAGCTGCGGCCGGGCGGAGCGTCCGGTGACCTGACCGTGTTGCTGAAGGGGACTTTCACCTCATGTCATGCGGCGAAGGGCGCTTTCCTCGCATCGCATGCGGGGAAAGCGCCCTTCAGCTCGCGGGAGCGGGGGTCAGCTGCGTTCGATCAGGTGGCCGACGACCTCCGGACCCGGGTGCGCGTGGCCGGAGCCGTCGCGCCGGACGTCGATCTCGGGCAGTTCCACCGGGTCGCCGTTGCGGGCGGCACCGGCCGGACGCGGGCCGATCCAGCCGACGGCCAGCCGCGTTTCGCCCTTCAGGAACCGCTGTGCCCGGACACCGCCGGTCGCGCGGCCCTTCGCCGGGTACTCGCTGAACGGTGTCACCTTCACACTCAAGCCTGTCGCGGTGACGACCATCGGCTCGCCGTGCTCGGCGTCATCCGTACGGACGGCGCCGAAGAAGACCACTTCCGCCTCTCCGCGCACGGCGATCCCGGCCATACCGCCGCCCTTGAGGCCCTGCGGCCGCACCAGCGAAGCGGGGTAGCGCAGCAGCGACGCTTCGGACGACAGGAACGCCAGTGTCTCCTCGCCGTCGGTGAGCCAGGTGGCGCCGACGACCTCGTCGCCGTCCTTCAGGCTGATCACGTCGAACTCATCCGAGCGGACCGGCCATTCCGGCGAGCACACCTTCACCACGCCGAGTTTCGTACCGAGTGCGAGACCGGGGGAGCCGGCAGCCTGCTCGCCGAGCGGGGCCAGCCCGATGACGCGCTCACCCTTCTCCAGCGGCACGAGTTCCTTCGCGGCCATTCCGCCGCGAAGCGACACAGTGCCCGCCTGCTCGGGCAACACCGGCAGCGGCAGGACATCGGTCTTGAACGCGCGGCCGCGGTTGGTCACCAGCAGCACCTGACCGCGTGCGGTCGAGTGCACGACGGCGGACACCGAGTCGTGTTTGACGCGGCCGTTGCGGCGCCGCACTTCCGACGCCTCCTCCGATTCCGCCGCCGTCCGCGCGACCAGCCCGGTGGCCGACAGGATCACCTGGCACGGGTCGTCGGCGACCTCCAGCGGACCCGACGGCTTCGACGCGGCGAGGACCTCTTTGAGATCACCGTCGATCAGCGCGGTGCGGCGTTCGGTGGGGTGGTCCTTGGCGACCTTGGCCAGTTCGGCCGAGACGACCTTCTTCAGCACCGACTCGTCGTCGAGGATCTTCGACAGCTCGGCGATCTCCTCGCGCAGCTTGTCCTGCTCGGCCTCGAGTTCGATCCGGTCGTACTTCGTGAGCCGCCGCAGCGGGGTGTCCAGGATGTAGGTCGCCTGGATCTCCGAGAGCTTGAACCGCTTCATCAGGCCGTCCTTCGCGGCCGCGGCGTTCTCGCTCTCGCGGATCAGTTTGATCACCTTGTCGATGTTGAGCAAGGCGATCAGCAGACCGTCGACCAGGTGCAGGCGCTCTTCGCGCTTGCGGCGGCGGTAGCGCGTGCGGCGGGTGACGACCTCGTAGCGGTGGCTGAGGAAGACCTCCAGCAGCGCCTTGAGCCCCAGCGTCTGCGGCTGCCCGTCCACCAGCACCAGGTTGTTGATGCCGAAGGACTGCTCCAGCGGGGTCAGCCGGTACAGATCCGCCAGCAGCGCCTGCGGGTTCACGCCGACCTTGCACTCGATGACCAGCCGCGTGCCGTTCTCGCGGTCGGTGAGGTCCTTGACGTCGGCGATGCCGGTGAGCCGCTTGGACTTGTTGACCTCGTCGGTGATCTTCTCGATCACCTTCTCCGGGCCGACGCCGTACGGCAGCTCGGTGACGGTGATCGCCTGGCGGCCGCGGCTGCCTTCCAGCGGTCCGGTCTCGGCGCTGGCGCGCATGCGCACCACTCCGCGGCCGGTCTCGTAGGCACGGCGGACCTCGTCCAGCCCGAGCAGCGAACCGCCGGTGGGCAGGTCGGGGCCGGGGACGAACTCCATCAGCTTGTCGAGCGTGGCGTTCGGATGGTTGATCAGCCACCGCGCGGCGCCGATGACCTCGGTGAGGTTGTGCGGGATCATGTTGGTCGCCATCCCGACCGCGATCCCGGACGTGCCGTTGACCAGCAGGTTCGGGAAGGCGGCAGGCAGCACCGTCGGCTCTTCGAGCGAACCGTCGTAGTTGGGCCGGAAATCGACGGTGTCCTCGCCGAGTTCGCCGACCAGCAGCATCGCCTCGGGCGAGAGCCGCGCCTCGGTGTACCGGGAGGCGGCCGGGCCGTCGTCGGGCGAGCCGAAGTTGCCGTGCCCGTCGACCAGCGGGACGTTGAGCGAGAAGTCCTGCGCCAGCCGGACCATGGCGTCGTAGATCGCCGTGTCGCCGTGCGGGTGGTACTTGCCCATCACGTCGCCGACCACGCGGGACGACTTCACGTACGCGTGCGTCGGCCGGTAGCCGTTCTCGTTCATCGAGTACATGATCCGGCGGTGCACCGGCTTCAGCCCGTCCCGCGCGTCCGGGAGCGCCCGCGAGTGGATGACCGAGTAGGCGTACTCCAGGTACGAATCCTCGATCTCCGTCTTCAGCGAGTTGTCGAAGACGTTCGCGCCGGGCTGGTCGAACGCGGTGGGGTCGACCTTGGTGGTGGTGCCCTTACGGCGTGCCATTGCTCAAAGCTCCTTGAATAGCAACGAAATCAGGCGTCGATGGCTTCGCGGTCGACCCGGTCGGAGGATTCGACCAGCCAGTTGCGGCGCGGTTCGACCTTCTCGCCCATCAACAGTTCCAGCGCGTTCTCCGCGGCTTCGACGTCGTCGAGGGTGATGCGGCGGACCGAGCGGGTGGCCGGGTTCATCGTGGTGTCCCACAGTTCGTCGGCGTCCATCTCACCGAGACCCTTGAACCGGGGCACCGGCGTGACGATCTGCTTGCCCGCGCGTTCCAGCGCCGCGTACTTGGTCTCCATCTCCTTCTGGGAGAAGGTGAAGTGGGTTTCCGGGTTCCGGCCCTTGGTGACCAGTTTGTGCAGCGGCGGCATCGCGGCGTAGAGCCTGCCGTCCTCGATCACCGGCCGCATGTACTTGGCGAACAGGGTGATCAGCAGCGTCCGGATATGCGAACCGTCGACATCCGCGTCGGCCATCAGGATCACCCGGCCGTAACGCATGGTCGACAGGTCGAAGGTGCGTCCGCTGCCGGCGCCGAGCACCTGCACGATCGAGGCGATCTCGGCGTTCTTCAGCGTGTCACCGAGCGACGCCTTCTGGACGTTGAGGATCTTGCCTCGCAGGGGAAGCAGTGCCTGGTACTCCGACACGCGCGCCATCCGAGCCGAACCGAGCGCGCTGTCACCCTCGACGAGGAACAGTTCACTGCGGGAGACGCCGGTGGTGCGGCAGTCGACCAGTTTCGGCGGCATGGCCGCGCCTTCGAGCGCGGTCTTGCGCCGGGCCGCGTCCTTCTGCTGCTTCTGGGTGAGCCGGACGCGTGACGCGTCGACCACCTTCTGCAGGACGACCTTGGCCTCGGATTTGGTCTTGCGCTCTTCGGTCCAGGCGCGGATGTGCTTGTCGACGATGCCCTGGATGACCCGGGTGATCCCGGCGGTGGACAGCTCGTCCTTGGTCTGCGACGTGAACTGCGGCTCCGGCAGCCGGACGTGCACGACCGCCGTCATACCTTCGAGCACGTCCTCGACGGTCGGCATGTCCTCCTTGGGCTTCAGCAGCCCGCGGGTTTTGGAAATGGCGTCCTGCAAGGCTTTCAGCACCGCGCGGTCGAAACCGCGGCGATGCGTGCCGCCGTGCACGTTGCGGATGGTGTTGGTGAAGCACTCCACCGTCCGCTCGTAGCCGGTGCCCCAGCGGAGCGCGACCTCGATCTCCGCTTGACGCACCACATTGGACTGCATGACCCCGTTGGCGTCGGCCGCGTTCTCCTTGTACGTGCCTTCACCGGTGATGAAGAGCGTGCCGCAGACGGGTTTTTCGCCAGCGGGGGAAAGGAAGTCGACCATGTCGGACAGGCCGTTGGGGAAGTGGAAGGTCTCTTCGCTGATCGAGTCGTCGACAGCGGTGCGCAGTACGTACGTGACGCCTGGGACCAGGAAGGCGGTGTTGCGCATCTTCGTGCGGACGCCTTCGACGTCGAGCGAGGAGCCCGTCTCGAAGTAGCGCGAGTCGTACCAGTACCGGATCGACGTGCCGCTGCGTTCGCCGCGCTTCATCTTCCCGGTGATGTTCAGCCCGGACTTGCGGGTGAACTTCGCCTTCGGGCCGGGCCCGTCGAACACGCCGGGGACGCCGTGCGCGAACGACATCTGGTGGACCTTGCCGTTCTGCTTCACGGTGACGTCGAAGCGGTGCGACAGCGCGTTCACCGCCGAAGCGCCGACGCCGTGCAGACCGCCGGAGGTCTTGTAGCCCGAGCCGCCGAACTTGCCGCCGGCGTGCAGCCTCGTCAGCACCAGCTCGACACCGGACAAACCGGATTTGGCGTGCGTGCCGGTGGGGATGCCGCGGCCGTCGTCGTCGACCTGGACACTGCCGTCGGCGTGCAGGGTGACCACGATCTTCGTGGCGTGACCCGCCACACCTTCGTCGGTCGAGTTGTCCACGACCTCGGAGAACAGGTGGTTGATACCGCGGCTGTCGGTGGAGCCGATGTACATCCCGGGGCGCTTGCGGACCGCTTCCAGACCCTCGAGATGCGTCAGGTCGTCGGCCCCGTACAGGGTCTCAGCAGTCACTGGGTCTTTCTCCTGGAGTCGTGGCTCGCGAACTTGCTCGTGGAGGTGGCGTTCAACGCGACACCGTACTGGAGGATATCCGGCGGCCCCGACAGTTCGTCTTCTCCAGCGCCCTCGGTGTGGCGAACACCTGTTCGTGGCCACGCCCTGTCATCCGGAGTCGCCCTTTCGCGACCGTCCGTGAAGACCGTCGCTTTTACCCTGGTCCTGCTCCTGACAGTCACCTGGTGAGGCGTTATGGTTTCCGATGTCACACTGCTGGGGGCGGCAGGGGGAATCGGGAAGTGACCGTCGGAGTCGGTCCCACGCGCGCGTCGACCGCACAGCGCGTGGTGAGTCTTTGGTATTTCGTGGTGGTCATCGCGTCACTCGGGCTGCTCGCGCCCTTGCCGTTCGTGCACGCGGCGATTCGGCTGCGCCGCACCTTCGTGTTGCTGTACGTGCTGATCTACGGCATGGCCTCCTTCGGGCTGATCTGGCTGCTCGCGACCGGGGAAACAGAGGGCGACGTCGGGACGGCCATGGCCCTCTCGTGGTTCTTCGGCACGATCCTGTTGATCACCGTGTCCTGCGTCCACCTCGCCCTGCTGCGGAAGAAGATCCTCTACCCGCAGCGGACGGTCTGGGTCGAATCCGGCATGCACTGCGGGCTGTTCTCGATCGACATCGCCGGATTCGGCCAGGTCGGGCGCAGCAGCGACATCTTCGTCCAGGTGCGGCGGATGCTCTTCGGCCTGCTGGCCAACGCCTTCGAGGCCAGCGGGATCTCCTGGAACATGTGCCTGAAACGGGATACCGGCGACGGGATGATCGTCGTCGTCCCGCCGCATTTCCCGAAGTTCCGGCTGCTGCTCCCGCTGCTTTCGCAACTGGCGGCGGAGCTGGCCAAATACAACGTGGTCACCGATCCGGCGCTGCGGATCCGGGTGCGCGTCGCGATCCACGCCGGAGAGGTCACGCTCGACGAGTACGGCGTGACGGGGCGGCCGAAGGTGCTGCTCGCCCGGTTGCTCGACTCGCGAGTGCTGCGTGACGCGCTCGCCGAGGCGCCGGACGAGTCGCCCGTCGTCGTACTCGTCTCGGACCGGTTCCACGAGGACGTCCAGGACCAGGGTGGCCCCGGTCTCGACACGATGAGCTACCGGCAGGTGCTCGTGCAGGAAAAGGAGACCGAGGTCCTCGCCTGGCTGCACGTCCCGACGCCGGTGATCAGAGGGCTGCCGTGAGGACCTCCAGCGCGCTGTGCTGACGGGCCGCGTCGACCCGGTCGACCGGACCGGCCCAGCGCAGGCCGTGCTGATCGAGCGAGGTGCGGTTGTTCGCGATGGTCGAATTCGCTTGGCGGGTCAGGTAAGCGCGGTACGGCCTGCCCGCGAGCGCCCGGTCCAGTTCGCCGAGGTTGCGGGCGTACGCGCCCTTGAACGACGGGCCGTCCGCGCCGCAGTCGCCGGATTCGCACGGGTCGCGCAGGATCCCGCCGGAATGCAGCGACGGTGCCGTGGTGGAGGCGTCGGCGAGCTGACGGGCCCTCGTGAGCAGCGCGGCGTCACCGGTCTCGCGGTTCAGCTCGACCAGCGCGCCGAGGACGATGCCCTGGTTGTAGCTCCACACGGCGTCGCCGTTGTTGGCGCACGAGGAGTTCAGCCCGTCGTTGACGAGCCCGCTCCCGTTGATCATGCCGCTGTTCTCGAACCAGTCCCAGACCTCACGGGCCCTCGCGAGCTGGACCGTGTCTCCGGGGAGGCGGTTGTGCAGTGACGCGGCGACCTTGACGTACAACTCGTTGGTGACCGCGTTCTTGTACGTGCGCGCCGTCGACCACCACAGACCGCCACCGCAGGTGCCGTCGCGGTAGGAGTACATGTAGTTCGCCGCGATGACGGCGGTGTCGAGGTAGCGGCGGTCCTTGGTCAGGTCGTAGGCCCGGATCCAGGCGAGCGCCCACCAGCCGGTGTCGTCGATGTATTCGTTCGTGAAGTCGTTACCGCGGTTGCGGTCGAAGGTGTTCCCGATCGCGTAGCGGTAGTTCTGCGAGCCGGTGCGGGCGCTGTAGTCGAGGATCGCGGTGAGCGCGTTCGCCGAGTTCCACCAGCCGGTGGTCTGCCAGAGCCCGGTGCCGTTGTCGTAGAACTGCATCAACGCGGTGGCCGCCGCTTCGGAGCGGTCGCCCGCGGCGACGGTGGTGCGGAACCACGGCGTGCAGGCGATTTCCGGCCGGTTTCCCGCCTTCCCGCAGGCGCGGAGCGCGCCGAACCGGTGGGCGGCGGGGTCGTCGACGTTGAACATCAGTGTCCGCCAGCCGCGGTGGCCCGCCGGGATCTTCGTGTCGCCGATCCGGCTGTCACCGGCCCAGGTGCGGCCGCCGTCGAAGGAGCGGTCGAGCCAGACTTCGTCGCCGGGATCGCCGTTTTCGATGCTGCCCCAGCCCATGTCGTCACCGTCGGAGAGGTGCAGGGTGAGGGCGCGGCCCCAGACCGTCGCCGTGCCGGGTCTTCTGTCGCCGACGGCGACCGCGGGATCGCGGCCGTCGCAGTACTTCGCGCAGATGGTCGCTGTGACGGAGGGGGCCGGAGTGGTGGGAGTGGCGGGGGAGAGTGCCAATGTCAACGTTGTCACAAGCAGGGAAGTGAGCCACATGGCTTCGAGTGTGAGGGCGCTCACCTCAGCGTCCGCCCAAGTCACTCGTTCGGCTCGCGTCGAAGGTCTGGACCAGCGGGGCGGCGGCGGGGAATATCTCTTCCGCGCGTAAGGTTGAACGCTCAAGCAACGATAACCCGGTGACTAGGGAGCAGGTCATGCAGTTCGGAATCTTCACGGTGGGCGATGTGACGACCGACCCGACCACCGGAAAGGCGCCCAGCGAGCACGAGCGCGTCAAGGCGATGGTGCGGATCGCGCTCAAGGCCGAAGAGGTCGGCCTGGACGTGTTCGCCACCGGCGAGCACCACAACCCGCCCTTCGTGCCGTCGTCGCCGACGACGATGCTCGGCTACATCGCCGCGCGGACGTCGAAACTCGTTCTTTCCACGTCGACGACGCTGATCACCACGAACGACCCGGTGAAGATCGCCGAGGACTTCGCGATGCTGCAGCATCTCGCCGACGGACGGGTCGACCTGATGATGGGCCGCGGCAACACCGGACCGGTGTACCCGTGGTTCGGGCAGGACATCCGGCAGGGCATCCCGCTGGCCATCGAGAACTACCACCTGCTGCACCGGTTGTGGCGCGAGGACGTGGTCAGCTGGTCCGGCAAGTTCCGGACGCCGCTGCAGGAGTTCACCTCGACCCCGCGTCCGCTCGACGGCGTGCCGCCGTTCGTCTGGCACGGTTCCATCCGCAGCCCGGAGATCGCGGAACAGGCCGCTTACTACGGCGACGGGTTCTTCGCGAACCACATCTTCTGGCCGAAGGAGCACTTCCAGGCGTTGATCGAGCTGTACCGCGAGCGGTACGAGCACTACGGGCACGGCAAGGCGGACCAGGCCATCGTCGGCCTCGGCGGCCAGGTGTTCCTGCGGCCGAAGTCGCAGGACGCGGTGCGGGAGTTCCGGCCGTACTTCGACAACGCGCCGGTGTACGGCCACGGCCCGTCGCTGGAGGAGTTCACCGAGCAGACACCGCTGACCGTCGGCAGCCCGCAAGAGGTGATCGACAAGACGCTGACCTTCCGCGAGCACTTCGGCGACTACCAGCGCCAGCTGTTCCTGATGGACCACGCGGGGCTGCCGCTGAAGACCGTGCTGGAGCAGCTCGACCTGTTGGGCGAGCACGTGATCCCGGTGCTGCGCAAGGAACTCGACTCGCTTCGTCCGGCTCATGTTCCTGAGGCGCCTACGCACGCTTCGCTTGTCGAGGCTTCTTCGGCGGTGACCGCATGACCACGATCGCTGTCGTGACCGCGGGGTTGAGTCAGCCGTCTTCGACGAGGCTGCTCGCGGACAAACTGGCCGCGGCGGTTTCTTCCGCGCTGCCGGAGGTGAAGATCGAGGTGATCGAGCTCCGCGACCTGGCCCTCGACGTCACGAAGAACATGCTGACCGGGTTTCCTTCCCCGGCGCTGCGTGCGGCCATCGACACGGTGACCGCCGCGGACGGTCTGATCGCCGTCACACCGGTGTTCACCGCGTCGTACAGCGGGCTGTTCAAATCGTTCTTCGACGTGCTGGACCCGAAGGCGCTCGACGGGAAGCCGGTGCTGATCGGCGCCACCGGCGGGACCGAACGGCACTCGCTGGTGCTCGACTTCGCGCTACGTCCGCTCTTCGCCTACCTACGCGCCGAGCCCGTCGCGACGGCGGTGTACGCGGCTTCGTCGGACTGGGCGTCTCCGGGAGATCTCGACGCGCGGGCTTCGCGGGCGGGGCGGGAGTTCGCCTCCCGGCTGTCCTCGGAGGGCACGGCGGCGGCTCCGACCAGCGGGTTCGTACCTTTCGAGCAGCTGCTGCGCGCGGGGGAATGAGCAAGGGACCTTTGCTATCGCTTCCGCGGGTCGGGACCGGCCGGACCAGCGCGTTTCCCGTCCGACCGGCACAATCGAGGAGGAAGACGACGGCGAGGAGAAAACGGTGGGCATCGGAAAACCCGTGAAGCAGGTGCTGATCCTGGTCGCGGGCGGCATTCTCCTGCTGGTCGGCATCGCGCTGCTCGTGCTGCCAGGGCCGGGCCTGTTGCTCGTGCTCGCGGGGCTGCTCGTGCTGGCGTCGGAGTTCCCGGTGGTGGAGAAGTACGTCGATCCGATCCGGGACAGGGCGATGAAGGCGGCCGAGGACAGCGTTTCCTCGCCGCTGCGCATCGCCGGTTCGGTGCTGGCCGGGCTGTGCCTGCTGGCGGCGGGGGTCGTCTGGTGGCTGGTGCCCGGGCTGCCGCTCGGCGGCTGGAGCACCGGTTCGAGCCTGATCCTGTCCGGGCTCATCCTGTTCGCGCTGCTGATCTGGAGCTACAAGAGGGTGCACGACCGGCGGGCCGCGAAGACCGAATAACAGCCGGGTGGTCTGGTAGCGTGCGGCGCGTGGCCCCCGACTTCCAGCGCGCCCGGCGGCCGGAACAGGTGGAGGCCCGGCGCACGGCGATCCTCGGGGCGGCGCGCGAACTCCTGGCCGAGCGGCCGGTTTCCCGGATCAGCCTGCGAGAGCTGAGCGAACGCGTCGGCCTGGCGAAGTCGAACGTGCTGCGGTACTTCGACAGCCGTGAGGCGATCTTCCTGGAAGTCCTCGACGCGATCTGGGTCGCGTGGCTCGACGAGCTTGAAGGCGAGCTAGTCGCTCCCCGTGACGCGAAGGCTGGTTGCGAGCGCGAAGTGCGCGTCGCGACCGTCATAGCGACGTCGATCTCGCGGCAGCGGCTGCTGTGCGAGCTGATCAGCACGATGGCCGCCGTGCTCGAACGCAACATCTCCGTGGAGACCGCGCGGACGTTCAAGAGCCGGGCCGCCGAGCGGACCGAACGGCTCGCCGAGGTCGTCCGCGCCCAGGTCCCGTTGGACGCCGAGGCGGCCGGGCACTTCGCGAAGGCCGTCTTCATCCTCGTCGCGGGTCTGTGGCCCTACGCGAACCCGGGTGAGGCAGTGGCGACGGTTCTGGCTGAGCGGGGAGCACCCGCGGGCCGCGAGATGTTCGTCGACGGGCTGACCGAAGGGCTGGCCAATCAGCTGGTCGGCCTGGTTGTTCGCGCTGGTCAGAGCCTCGGGCGATAGCAAAGGTCCCTTGCTCCCTTCCTGCCCGCGCCGGAGTGGCCGGACCTGCCTAAGGTGAGCGCAACCCACTTGCACAAGGAGCGATCATGAGCCCAGGCGGCACCCTCACTCTCGGCGATCTCACCGTGAGCCGGATGGGCTACGGCGCCATGCGGCTGTCCGGCCCCGGCATCTGGGGGCCGCCGAGTGACCGCGAAACCGCGATCGCCGTCCTTCGCGAAGCTGTCGAGCTGGGCGTGACCCACATCGACACCAGCGACTTCTACGGTCCGCACACGGTCAACGAGCTGATCCGCGAGGCGCTGCACCCGTACCCGGAGAACCTGCACATCGTCACGAAGGTCGGGGCGAAGCGGACTCCGGACAAGGGCTGGCCTTCGGCGCTCTCGCGGGAGGAACTCACCTCCGCGGTCCACGACAACCTGCGCAACCTAGGCGTCGACGTGCTCGACGTCGTCAACCTGCGGCTCGCGGGGGAGCACGGCGTCTTCCCGATCCCGGTTTCGATCACGGAGCCTTTCGAGGTCCTCGCCGAGTTGCGACAGCAGGGCCTGATCCGGCACCTCGGCCTGAGCCACGTCTCGGCGGAGCAGGTCAAGGAAGCCCGCGCCATCGCGCCGGTCGTCTGCGTGCAGAACGAGTACAACGTCGCGCAGCGTGCCAACGACGGGCTGCTCGACGCCCTCGCGGCCATCAGCGTCCCGTTCGTGCCGTACTTCCCGCTCGGCGGGTTCACCCCGCTGCAGTCCGGCGTGCTCGACGACTGCGCCCGCCGCGTCGACGCGACGCCGATGCAGGTCGCGCTCGCGTGGCTGCTCCAGCGGTCGCCGAACATCCTGCTGATCCCCGGCACGTCGTCGCTGTCGCACCTGCGCGAGAACATCGCCGCCGCGGAGCTGGAACTGCCCAAGGACGTCATCGCGGACCTCGACGCCCTCGCCTGATCCCGCGTGAAGGCCCCCTTCCCTCGGCTCAGCCGAGGGAAGGGGGCCTTCACGCGCATTCAGAGGACATCCCGGCGCCGCAGCAGCCAGCCGCCGAGAACGGCGAAGGCCACCAGGTACCCGGCCACCACCAGCGTCGCCTGGGGGATGCTGACGAGTTCCCCCACCCCTGGCGTCGCACCCGACGCGCCGAGCGACGCGGCCAGCGAACCCGCGTTGGCCCCGGGGAGGGCCAGCTGGAGCGTGCCGACCCAGTCCAGCAGCGGGGCCGCGACCCCGAACAGCAGGTTCTGGACCACGAGCAGCCACACCAGACCGAGCCCGATCGGCAGCGCCACCCCGCGCATCGCGATGGCGAGCGCCGCGCCGAGTACCGCCCAGGTCATCGCGATCAGCCAGCCGGCGCCGATCCCGGTGACTAGCGAGCCGAGCGTCGGCCAGTCCATCGGCTCGCCTTCGGCGGACGCGATGAGCGCGCTCGTGACCGCACCGGTCGCGAAACTCGTCAGCACGACGGTCAGCGTCGCGACGGCCAGCGCGAACAACTTTCCACTGTAGACGGTCATTCGCGATGGACCCTGTGTCAGCACGGTCTTCCATGTGCTCCAGCCATATTCGGTGCCGACGGCCAGTACCCCGATCACGAGCAGGATCGCCCCGAGGAACACCGGAAGCCCGCCGATCGAGTTGCCGACCAGGTTCGACGGCATGGTCGAGGCCAGCCCGCGATCCGTACCGGGCGCCCCGCTCGACGAGCCCGCCGCGCCCGCCAGTGGCAGCAGGTAAGTGAACGTCAGCCCGAGCACGACCGCGATCCCCAGCATGAACCAGTTCGCCGGTCGCCGGACGAGTTTCGCCAGCTCGGCGGTGCAGCTACCCCACATGGTCCGCCACCTCTCCGGTGAGCTCGAAGAAAACCTGTTCCAGATCCCGTTCGCGGACATGCAGTTCGCGCACCGCGATCCCTTCCGTGACGAGTTCGCGGTTCAGCCACGACGCGCGCTCCGGGTCGACGGTCAGGTCGAGACCGGTCCCGCTCGTTCGTACGTTCTCGCCACCGATCCAGCGCTTCGCCAGCTCGGCGGCGCGAGTGATCTCGTCGGCCTCGATGTGCAGCACCGTGCCGCCGCGGAGTTCGGCGACCGTGTTCTCCGCGACCAGCCGCCCGTGCGACACGACGCCGACGCGGTCGCAGATCTGCTGGACCTCGCCCAGCAGATGGCTCGACAGCAGTACGGTGCAACCCTCCGCGCCGAGCCGCCGGATCAGCACGCGCATGTCGGCCATTCCGGCCGGGTCGAGTCCGTTGGTCGGCTCGTCGAGGATCAGCAGCCGCGGATCCTTCAGCAACGCCGCCGCGACACCGAGCCGCTGTTTCATGCCGAGGGAGTAGGTCGAATACCGGTCTTTCCCGCGATCGGCGAGATCGACCAGCGCGAGTACTTCGCCGACCCGGAGCGGATCCGTTCCGCTGTACCGGGCCAGCACCTTGAGATTGTCCGAACCGGACAGATACGGGTAGAAGCCGGGCGATTCGATCAGCGCGCCGACGCCGTCGAGATCGCCGGGCGGCCGCCCGAACAGCCGCACATCGCCGGACGTCGGCCGAACGAGTCCCAGCAACATCCGCAACGTCGTGGTCTTGCCGGCGCCGTTCGGGCCGAGGAAGCCGTAGATCTCGCCGGGCAGCACGGTCAGCTTCATCCGGTCGACGGCGAGGTGTTCGCCGTACCGTTTGGTGAGTTCGTCTGTGTCCACGGGAATGGTCATGGTGACCAATGGTGTCCGCGGCGAGGCCGCACCACATCCGCTCACAGGCGACTCTCGGCGTACGTCGCCGGACGTAGCCGATGGCCGGAATCCTGTGATATCTGTCGAAAACACCGGTACCGGAAGAGCGGTTGACGATCTTAGGCTCGGCGACGTGTCGAAAGTCCTCTTGATCCTTCATGTCCTCGCCGCCGTCATCGCGATCGGACCGGTCACGGTCGCGGCGAGCATGTTCCCGGCGGCCGCCCGCCGCGCGTTCGCCGAACCGGGTTCCGGTCTCTCCGTGCTGCGGGCGTTGCACCGGATCTGCCGGGTCTACGCCGTCGTCGGTCTCGCGGTGCCGTTCTTCGGGCTGGCGACGGCGGGCAGTATGCGGGTCTTCGGCGACGTGTGGGTCATCGTGTCGATCGTCCTCACCGCCGCGGCCGCCGGTGTGCTGGCGTTGCTGGTGCTGCCGGGACAGAACGCGATCCTCGCCGCGCTGGACGCCGAGCCGCCGTCGGAACCGCTGACGGCCGGGCGCGTGGCGATGTACACCGGGATGTTCAATCTGCTCTGGGCCGTGGTGACGGTGCTGATGATCGTGCGGCCGGGGTCGACCACCGGCGCCTGAGCAGTCCGTGAAGGCCTCCTTCCCTACTTTGAGGGTAGGGAAGGAGGCCTTCACGGACTGGTGGATTACGCCCTGAGCAACTGGTTGAAGAACGACCGGTAGCGGCGCAATGCGATCCGGAGGTCCTCGGTGGCCGGTTCACCCTGGCTCCAGGCGGATTCCAGTTCCTTCTTGTGGTCGGCGAACGTGGTGGCCAGATTCTGGATCACGACGGCGACCAGTTCGTCGGCTTCCTTGACGGCCCGCTGCGGGTCGTCCACGAAGGCCGTCTGGATGCCCTGCCAGCTTTCCCGGAACCGCGTCACGTCGGAGTCGTCGAAAAGGGTGTGCTCACCGTCCTCAGAGGACTCTTCTGTGACGGCGGACTCCGTGGTGGACTCGGGTTCGGCGGCCACCAGATCCTCGGTGCTCAAGGTGTGCCCGGAGTCGCGGCCTTCGGTGTCCGCGGCGGTTCGGTCGAAACCGTCAGCGGTCCGATCCTCGTCGAGCCGATCCTCCGTCCGCGGTTCCGTTCCCTCGGTTCCCAGAGGCCTGCTTTCCATGGCTATCCGCTCCTTCGTCACCGTCGGTCAACAGATCTTCGAACACCACGCGGTAGTGCTTCATCGCTTCACGCATGTCCTCTGTGGACATTTCGGAGTCCCGATGGCGTTCCAGCGTGTCGTGTCCGGCGCGGTAGTGCCGCACCGTGTTCGCGTGCCGGACCGACAGATCCGCGAGCTGCTGGTCGTACCCTTCGGTCGGGTAACCGCGCTCGGCCATCAGTGAGACCAATACCCGGTCCGCTTCGACGACGGCGCCGGACGGGCGATCGACGAACTGTTCCTGGATCAGCGCCCATTCCTGGGCGTAACGATCCTTTGTGGACGACGGCAGGGGACGGATGTCGAGATCCGAATGACGTTTCATCCGCGACGAAAGATCGCGTTCCGCTTCCCGTGGGTTCTCGTGTTCCTTGACGGCCCGGTCGTACTCGGGCCCGAACGTCTCTCGCAATCGTCGCTTGCGTTGCGCCGCGATGACGAACCAGGCGGCCGCTCCCACCACCAGGACCGCGGCGATGACGATGATGATGACCAACCACGTTGGCATCGTTATCTCCTCCGGATATTTGCCGGTAAATCCCCCGACAGACCGTGGATGCCCCCGGCTTCATGCCCGGAAACCCTTGTGTCACAAGAATTTTTGGATCTTAGGCCGGATGGCGCAGTGGAGTTCGTCGCGAATCGGCGTGGCGGCTGGCCGAGTAGGACCATCCGGAGCAAGTCGTGAGGCTCGCTAACGAAGCGTCCCTCTTTCGGATGCCTGAGATGACTCAGTGTAGGTAAACACTCCCGATCACTGCTCCGTTGTGGCACTATTGCCCCATTCGCGGGAAGAGGGCCTGCGAATGGAGGGGACCCGGTGCGATGGGGTCGCCCGGCACGACAAAACAATGATCATCAGGGGAGGAGATCGTCATATGTCGACGCCTACGGACGTCAAGGATCCCATCGGTGAGGAGGAGCCGGTCGACCCGGCTCCGGCCAAGCCCGGCCTGCCACAACACGAACACAGCCCGGATTGCGAGCACTATCGCGACCGGCTGCTGGAGTGCACCGGCGGCTGCGCTCAGACCCCGCCACCGGCTCACTGAGGCGCGAAGTGCGTGAAAGCCGCCCGCCCGCCGGGGTCGCCCGGCGGGCGGGCTTCTTTCGAATACGGACTGTGCTCTCATAGATCAGTGGTTGTTACCAGGCTCGGCCAACTCGAGGTCATTCGCAAAGCGCGTGACCTGCATCAAGCCGGACTCGAGGCGGCTTGTTCGGCTCGTCAGCGCGAGGGGATTCAGCTGCTTCGCCGCGGTATGGCGCTGCTCGAATCGATCCAACCCGTGGCGCCGGAGCACGGGGACGATTGGCTGGTCGCCAGAATCCGGCTGGCTTCGACCATCGCGACCGTGGGTTCTGAGACCAGTGGCGCGGTTTCGGCAGGCCTCGCGGGGCTTGATGAGGTCAGGACCCTGCTCGAAGAGGTCTCGGACCCGTGGCTGAAGACAGACCTGAGCGGCAGGCTCGACCACAACTACGCTCTTTTGCTCATGTCGGCCGGGCGCAACGAAGAGAGCATCGCCTTTTTCGACGCGTCGCTCCAGCACAAGAAGGCGGGATTGGCGGCGGCCACTGATCCGCTCCCACTGCTCGACGCCTTCTTGAACACGTTGGCGACACGTGGCCTCGCGTTTACCCGGCTGGGTGAAGTCGCCCGGGCACGGGCCGACCTTTCCGAAGGCATCAAGATCGCGGACTCGAACGGGTTGCGCGTGCAAGGCGCTGAAGTGAGACGTCATCTGGGGATCCTTGAGCAGCACGTCGGGAACATCCCCGCGGCGCTTCGTGTGCACGAAGAAAGCGAGCGGATTTATCAGGAGCTGGAGATGACGACTCCTCCGCTCCTCAAGCAGGAACAGGCAAGGGCTCTGCTCGCCGCGGGACTCGCGGACGAGGCGGGAAATCATCTCGACGAAGTACTCCCTTGGATGCTGGAGCAACGGAGTGTCGCCAGGGACCTGGCAGGCGCCGAGCTTCTCCGGGCTTCCGCCGCGCTGATGAGTGACGATCTCGAACTCGCTCGCGGCCATGCCGCCTCCGCGCGACGCAGGATGCTCCGCTGGGGTTGTCAGACCTGCGTCGCCAACGCGACCATCGTCGGTCTTCGGGCCGACGTGCGGGAGGCCTTGCGCACCAACGCAATCCCGCTCACCCTGACCGCCCGTGCGCTGCGCGCGGCGAACCGGATGCCGATGCCG
This sequence comes from Amycolatopsis sp. NPDC033938, assembly GCF_055575975.1. Lineage (NCBI taxonomy): Bacteria > Bacillati > Actinomycetota > Actinomycetes > Pseudonocardiales > Pseudonocardiaceae > Amycolatopsis > Amycolatopsis sp. NPDC033938. The sequence continues at coordinate 370,946 of NZ_JBVIRO010000005.1, read as the reverse complement.
AGGCTCGCCGATCAGGCCGCGCTCGCGCGCATGCTGGCCGTCCGGGTCGAGCTGCGGAAGGGGAAGCGTAAACGCGCCGCCGAGCTGCTGTCGCGGATTCCGCGGCCGGGACGGTTGACTTCCGTCGACTATCGGATGTTGCGCCGGCTCTGCCGCGCGGAACTCGCGGTCGCCGAGGGGGACAAGACCAAGGCGCTGGCCGAGATCCGCGCCGGGCTGACCGAACTCGACCGGGTCCGTGACCGGATGGGCGGCCTCGAATTGGTGTCCGGGACGGCCTTGCACGGCCAGGAGCTGGCGGATCTGGCGATCAAGATCGTGCTCGAACGCGCCGACGCGGCCCGGTTGTTCGCCTGGACGGAGCGGACACGCGCGCAAAGTTACCGCTACGAACCTGTCGCGGCGACCGATCCGGATCTCGCCGAGCGGGTCGGGGAGGTCCGTGGTCTGGATCAGGCGATCCACCAGGCGCAGCACGACGGGCATCCCACGGCGGCCTTGCGCGCGAAACACGCCGAGCGGTTGCGTGAGGCGCATCGGCTCGGATGGCACACCGGGCGCTGGGGCAGGCCGAGGCCGATCGCGCGGCTCGCCGAGGTCGCCGACGAACTCGGCGAACGCGCGCTGGTGAGTTTCGCCTACTCCGGAGACGACCTGGTGGCGGTGGTCGTCGCGGGTGGGCGGTGCGAACTGGTGCGGCTCGGTTCGGCGGCGCTGGCGGCGGAATCCGCGCGGATGCTGAACGTCGACCTCGACGCGCTCGCCCCGGATCAGCTGCCGTCGCCACTGGTGCGGTCGGTGCTCGGGTCTGCGCGTAAGCAGGCCGAACGGCTCGATGCCCAGCTGATCCGGCCGCTGGCCGCGCTGCTCGGGGACCGGGGCCTGGTCGTCGTGCCGACCGGATCGCTGTACGCCGTCCCGTGGGGGGTGCTGCCGTCACTGCGGTCGCGGCCGATCGTCGTCGCACCTTCGGCGACGGCGTGGCTGGGGGCGGAGCGATCGACGGCGGCACCCGCGCGGAAGGTCGTCCTCGTTCGCGGGCCAGGGCTGGTCGGGAACAGGGGTGAGCTGGACAAACTCGCGACGCATTATCGGACCGCGCGTACGCTGGCCGGCGCCGACGCGACGGTGAAGTCGGTGCTGCGCGCGCTGGACGGCGCGAAGCTAGCGCACATCGCCGCGCACGGCGCGCACGAGCCCGAGAACGCCTTGTTCTCCCGGCTGCAAATGGCCGACGGGGCACTCTTCGCGTACGAGATGGCCGGACTCGCGCAGCCGCCGTCGCAGGTGGTCTTCGCGGCGTGCGAACTCGCGCTGAACCGGATCCGGCCCGGCGACGAAGTCCTCGGTTTCGCCAGCGCGCTGCTCGCGAGCGGTTCGCGGACGGTGATCGCGCCGTTGAGCCGAGTCGGTGACGAGGCCGCCGCCGCGGCGATGGACGACTACCACCGCGGGCTCGCCGAAGGTGCCGGACCGGCGACGGCGCTCGCGGACACCATCGCGGTTGACCCGTTCCGGCGACCGTTCGTCTGTTTGGGTGCGGGCTGAACGTCCGGCTTGACAACCTCTGTTCGATCTTCACGGGTCGACGCGACCGGTTGGTTACTCTTGACCAAGTCGTCTGAACCAATTATGGTCTAGACCACATTCGCCCGCTCGGCGCTTCGGCGGATGTGGTCCCAACCGTCATTGGTTTTCGCTCGCTGTGGCCCCAGAACCTCTGGTTCCAAGACGGTTCTGCCACCGGGTCAACGGTGGGTGTCGAAAGGGGTATGCATGAGCTTCAAACGAAGGCTTCTGACCCTGGCGGCAGGTGCGGCGATGGTGCCTGCCGCGCTGGTCGCGATCCCGGCGGGAACAGCCAGTGCCCACGGCTACGTTTCCTCACCCGCGAGCAGGCAGGCGCAATGCGCGCAGGGCACCGTTTCCTGTGGTGACATCAAATGGGAACCGCAAAGTGTCGAGGGCCCCAAGGGGCTCATGAGCTGTAACGGCGGTGTCGGCCGGTTCGCGGATCTCAACGACGACAGCAAAGGCTGGAAGGTGCATTCCCTCGGCCGCACCACCTCGTTCCGGTGGACGCTGACGGCTCGCCACCGCACCAGCACCTGGGAGTACTTCGTCGACGGCGCCAAGGTCGCGACCATCAACGACAACGGCGCGCAGCCGGGCGCCACGGTCACACACAGTGTGAACCTGCAGCAGAGCGGGCGGCACAAGATCCTCGCCCGCTGGAACGTCTACGACACGGCGAACGCGTTTTACGCCTGTATCGACGCCAACATCAGTTAATGAGTGGGTCTCGTGAGTGGCGATTCGGGTTAGAACCCGAAACGCCACTCACGACCAACCCAGCCGCCTCCACCCGCGATGCCCAAGCCAGGAATGTCCGTGAAGGCCTCCTTCCTTACCTTGAGCGTAGGGAAGGAGGCCTTCACGGACACGCCACCTTTGGCTTACCCGTCAAGAGAACCGTCTTTACCACTCACGAGGCTTTTTGTGCCACGCTCACCCCATGAGCGATGACGAACGCGACGGGGTCAAGCTGACCAACCTCGACCAGGCGTTGTTCGAGGGCGCGACCAAACGCGACCTGGTGGACTACCTGGACGCCGTCGCCGACCGCATCCTCCCGGTGCTGGAGAACCGCCCGCTGTCGGTGATCCGCGTCCTGCGCGGGCAGGACCCGTTCATGCAGAAGAACCTGCCCAAGTACACGCCGGACTGGGTGAAGCGGTACGGGATGTGGGCGGAGACCTCGAAGCGGCAGGTGTCGTACGCGCTGTGCGACGACCGTCGCACGCTGCTGTGGTTCGCGAACCAGCGCGCCGTCGAATACCACCCGACGTTGATGCGCGCGGGCGACGACACGGGCCCGACCCATCTCGTCCTCGACCTCGACCCACCCGCCGGCGACGACTTCGCGCACGTCGTGAAGGCCGCCGGGCTGGTGCGGCAGGCCCTTTCCGATTCCGGTCTCGCCGGGGCGGTGAAGACCAGTGGTTCCAAGGGAGTGCACATCTTCGTCCCGCTGGTGCCGGGGCAGGGCTTCGACGACGTCGCGGCCGCGACCCGTGCGCTCGCCGCCCGCGCGGAGGCGGTCGATCCGTCGGTCGCGACGACCGCGTACATCGTGGAAGACCGCGAAGGCAAGGTGTACCTCGATTCGACGCGGGCGGGCGGCAACACCGTCGCGGCGGCGTACAGCCCGCGGTTGCGGCCGGGGATGCCGGTGTCGTTCCCGGTGGCTTGGGACGACTTGGAGAACGTCGTCCCCGCCGATTTCACCGTGTACACCGCGCCCGCCCTTGTGGGCGGCAAGGATCCGTGGGCCGAGTCGATGCCCGAACCGCAGACGCTGCCCGCCGATCTGGTCGAGCAGGGGCACACGATTCCGGTCGCCAGGGTCGTGGCGATGCACGAAGGGAAACGCCGGGCCCGGCTGCGTGCCCAGAAGGGTTGAAAGCCCACCGCGTGAAGGCCTTTTGTGTACCGTGGACCACCTGGGGTGGCGGAGGTACTGGGGGCTTTCGTGGGAAAGATCGATGCTGACGTCCTGATCGCCGGTGCGGGTCCGGCGGGGCTCGTGCTGGGAAACCTGTTGCGCGCGGCCGGAATCGACTGCCTGATCCTGGAGCGGCAAAGCCGGGAGCATGTCGAAAACCGGGCAAGGGCGGGGTTTCTGGCCGCGAACAGTGTCCGTGTGCTCACCGAGAACGGTCTCGCCGACGGCCTTCTCCGCGCCGGTGCGCGGCACGACACCTGCGCCTTCCGTACCGAACAGGCGGAATTCGAGCTCAAGTACAGCGAACTCGGCACGGGTGAGGTGCACACCGTTTATCCGCAGCAGTTCCTGGTCACCGACCTGATCGCGGAATTCCTCGCGCGGGGCGGGGAGATCAGGTTCGGGACCGAGGTGTCTTCGGTGTCGGGCACGGAGGCCACCGTCATCGCGGATGATCTTCTCTTGCGCGCCGAGTACATCGCCGGCTGCGACGGTCAGCACGGTGTCTCGCGGAGGTCGGTGCCCGCGCGGATCTTCCGGCGAGACCACGAAATCTCCTGGCTCGCGATCCTCGCCGAAGCGCCGCCGAGTATGTCCGCGATCGGTTACGCGATCCACGAACGCGGGTTCGCCGGACATATGGCGAGGACGTCGACGGTGACGCGTTACTACCTCGAAGTCCCGCGCGGTGAAGATCCGGAAGCGTGGCCGGACGAGCGGATCTGGGAAGAGCTGCACGTGCGGATGGGCGCCGGGCAGTACGGCGAGCTGAAACGCGGCCGCGTCATCGAACGCCGGATCGTGGACCTGGGATCGCGGGTGATGGACACGATCCAGCGGGCGAAGCTGTTCCTCGTGGGTGACGCGGCGAGCCTGATCAGCCCTTCGGCGGCGAAGGGCGCGAACCTCGCGCTGATGGAGGCCGAGATTCTCGCCGGTGCGCTGATCGCCGCACACAAGAAGGGCGATACGACGGCGCTCGAGCGCTATTCCGCGGACTGCTTGCCGCGCATCTGGCGGGCGCAGGAGTTCTCGCACTGGATGATCAACCTGTTGCACAGTCCGCCCGGATACGGCGACGAGGCCTTGTTCCAGCGCGCGCTGCGGGACGCGCGGCTGGAAAGCCTGCGGGTTTCCCGGGCCCATCAGGACTTCTTCGCCGAGAACTACGTGGGAATCTGAGCAGCCGGTGAGGGTCTTTCTCGCGACTTGGATGAACCGGCGGATCACCAGGTCCGTATCTCGGTAGAGAGTCCCTTCGCCGAGTGGAAGGACGGACGACGATGCCGGTACGCATCCGCTGGGCGCCATGGAACTCGTCCAGGCAGCCGAACCGGCCCGTTCCCGCGGAGGAGCCCGAGCCAGGACGGCGGGAACACTCAACCTGCGCGCACTGCGGGTGCGGCCGCCCGCTCGACGGGGACGAGCCGGACGTCGCCTGAGGGCCGCGCGCCTCTCACGGGTTCTTCCTCGGTGACGAACCGCAGTGCCCCGCTCACCTCGCGGGTCACCATCCGCGCGCTCTGCCAGCCCGCCGGCACCCAGCCGTCACGCAGGGCACGGCGCAGCTTCTCGGCCCTTTTGACGTGGCGGGCGAACGAGTGCCGCCGGATGACGCGCCCGCGCGCGACTTGGCCCGCGCGGGCCTCCTCCGGCGTCACGTCGAGCCACAGCAACCGGACCGGGCGGCGGCTCAGCAGGCCGAGCAGGGCCAGCAGCCCGCGCGTCGTCGCCCGGGTCGACGGCTCGTGCACGACCAGCGGGCCGCCGTCCGCCAGCGCGAACCCGGCGACGCGGGCCCGGTGCCACGAGTGGACGAGCGGCCGGTAGAACCGGTACGGCAACGCCGAGGGCAGTCGCGCGCGGAGCCTGCCGCGGACCTGGTCGGAGTCGAGCACCGGCATCGCGCCGGTCGCCGCCCTGGACAGCAGCGTCGTCTTGCCCGCCCCTGGAATCCCCGCGACCACCAGGAGGTCGCGGCGGCCGAGCTGGAGTGCGATGCGCTCAGTCATAAGGCGACAACGACCCGGCCGATGGCAAAGGTTCCTTTACCTTCGGGTACTCGGTTGATGCCCAGGTCAGGCCTCCGGCAGTGGGGCGGGCGTGGTCGGCGCCCCGGAAACGGCCGCCGGCTTGTCGGGCAGCAGCGTCCCGCCTTTGGTGAGCCAGGCGAAGCCGAACGCGAGGATCGCGGCCGACTCCAGCCAGAGCGCCGGGTAGAGCGCCCTGGTCTCCTCGTCGAAGAACAGGCCGCAGAGCACGATCAGCGCCAGGCACACCAGCATGATCACGCCCGAGGTGACGTACAGGCGGTTCCGCTCGGGTTTGCGGGGGCCGGGGATCGCCTTGTCCGATTTGGTGAACAACACGATGCAGAAGAACGCCAGGGTGAGGAAGAAGACCGCCGCGAAGCCGAGGTGCAGCATGCCGATGAGCTCGTCCGTGCGATCGCCGTGCGCCGGGGTGGTGGGGAAGAGGGCCACCCCGACCGCGGCCACCGCCGCGATGTTCCCGGCGATGTCGTCGATCCGGCCGTAACCCCGGTAGGACAAGAGGAAGACGCCGATGGCGAACATGGTGCCGACCCAGACGTCGCGCATTCCCGAGTAGTAGTACCCGCTGATCGAGTTCAGCAGCCCGCCGCCGTCGACGAACATTTTCCCGAACATCAGCACGAAAGGCAGTCCGACGCCGAGGAAACCTATGGCACGCCGCAAGAACAGGTAGTTGTGGACCAGGTTGTCGGACACCGTTCTCGGGCTCATGGCCGCCTCCGTGCTCAGTGCGTTTCGCTACTTGGGAGTATCACCCACGCGAACACGGAAAATGACGGTTCGTGACGACGTTGAGACCGTGTGTTATCGAATTGGCCGACTTGAAGGCGACCGGACCACCGGCGCGAGTGGTCCGGGTTACTCCGATCGGCCCTGCCGGGCGCGGGACCCAGGCAATAAGTTGCCGCTAACAACAAATCCTGCCGTCGATGAAGCCTGTGGGAAGGACCGTCATGAAGTTTCCGAAGCGGCGTCGCGCGATGGTCGCGACGGTGACCGCGGCAGCGCTACTGGCCGCCACGCCGGTGAGTGCCGCACCGCTGGCGGACGCCCCCGGCGCGCCGGGTACCGGAGCGGCCTGGACGACCGGGGGCAAGGAAGGTTTCGGCACCGCCACCGACGCCGCGTCGAAGGTGTGGTTCACCCTCGGTCAGGGCATCAGCCACGAGATCTACTACCCGACCGTCGACGTCGCCAACGTCCAGGACCTGCAGTACGTGGTGTCCGACGGGGCCGGCTTCACGCAGCTGGAACGCGACCACACGACCAAACAGCTGGTGCTGACCGATCCGCGTTCCCTGAGCTACCGCCAGATCAACACCGCGACCAACGGCCGGTATCGGATCACCAAGACCCACACCGCCGACCCGGCCCGGTCCACCGTCCTGATCCAGACCCGGTTCGAAGTGCTCGCCGGCGGCCCGCTGCAGTTGTACGCGCTGTACAACCCGTCTCTGAACAACAGCGGCATGGGGGACACCGGCGCCACTTCCGGCGGGCAACTGGTCGCTTCGGACGGCCCGGTGTCCAGCGCATTGGCCGCCTCCACCGGTTTCGTCAAGACCACCAGCGGCTACAGCGGGACCGCGAGCGATGGCTATGTCGACCTGAGCGGTGACCACGTCCTCGACGCGCAGTACGACTCGGCCTCGACGCCGGGGAATCTGGTTCAGCTGGGGCAGATTCCCGTCGCGACCGACACCACCTTCACCCTCGCGATCGGTTTCGGAGGCGATCGCGGAGCCGCGTCGGCGAACGCGTCGGCCTCGCTGGCGGGTGGTTTCGCCGCGGCGGACACCGCGTACCGGTCCGGGTGGAGCGGCTATCTCTCCTCGCTGGCCGCGGTGCCCAGGTCGATCACCGGTACCGGTCTGACCACGCAGTACAACGTCGCGCTGATGACCCTCAAAGCCCACGAGGACAAGACCTATCCGGGGGCGAACGTCGCCTCGCTCACCAATCCGTGGGGCGAGGCGAAGAACGCGAACAGCACGGGCGACTGCGGATACCACGCCGTCTGGGCTCGCGACCTCTACCAGGTTTCGACCGCGCAGATCGCGGCAGGCGACTCGGCGGCGGCCAACCGTTCCGTCGACTATCTGTTCACCGTCCAGCAGCGACCGGACGGTTCTTTCCCGCAGAACACCCGTCTCGACGGCACCAACTGCTGGACGAGCCTGCAGATGGACGAGGTCGCCTTCCCGATCGTGCTCGCCTGGCAGCTGCGCCGGTTCGACGCGGGCATGTGGGCGAAGGTGGCGAAGTCCGCGGACTTCCTCGTCGCGCACGGCCCCTCCACCCCGCAGGAACGCTGGGAAGAGAACGGCGGCTATTCGCCGTCCACCCTCGCCGCGGAGATCGCCGGCCTGATCTGTGCCGCCGACCTCGCCGAACGCAACGGGGACACCGCCAGGGCCGCGCGCTACCGCGAGACCGCCGACCGGTGGCAGGCACAGGTCAGCGCCTGGACGTTCACCACGTCCGGGCCGCTCGGCGACGGCCGGTACTTCCACCGGATCGACGGCAACGGCGATCCCGACGACGGTCAGAACGTCTTCCTGCAGAACGGCGGCGGTAACCACGACGAACGCGCCGTCATCGACGCGGGCTTCCTGGATCTCGTCCGCCTCGGCGTGAAGCCGGCGGCCGATCCGGATGTCGCCGCCTCACTGTCCGAAGTGGACTCGGTGCTCAAGGTGAACACCCCGAACGGCCCGATGTGGTACCGGTACAACCACGACGGCTACGGCGAAACCGCTTCCGGCGGCCCCTACACCGGCGCCGGCGTCGGCCGCTTGTGGCCACTGCTCACCGGTGAGCGCGGAGAATACGAACTGGCCAACGGCCGTCCGGCGACGACGCACCTGTCCACCATGGCCGCTTCGGCGAACTCCGGTCATCTGATCCCCGAACAGGTCTGGGACCGGCCGAGCACCGCCGGTTTCGTCTTCGGTGAAGGTACCGGCTCGGCGACGCCGCTGGCCTGGTCGATGGCGCAGTTCGTCCGCTTGGCACACTCGATCGACGCGGGTGCCCCGGTCGAGACGCCGTCGGTGGTCAAGCAGCGGTACAGCGCGGCTTGCGCCGGCGTTTCGGCGAAGTTCACGGTGAACGCCGTCACTTCCTGGGGCCAGAACATCTTCGTCGTCGGGGACCGCGCCGAACTCGGTGCGTGGAACCCCGCGAACGCCGTCCCGATGTCCTCGGCCGACTATCCCTTGTGGAAAGCCGACGTCACCCTTCCGAAGGGAACAGCCTTCCACTACAAGTACATCCGCAAGGAGGGCGGCAACGTCACCTGGGAATCGGGCGCCGATCGTGCCGGCACCGCTTCCGATGGCTGCGCACTGACCCTCAACGACACCTGGCGACCTTGACCGGCGCTAGCCGGCGTCCAGTACGAGGGCGGTGACGTAACCGCCCATCCCGATCGAGGTCTTGACGGTGAGCCCGCTTTCCGGCCGGGACGGTCCATCCATCAGCTGCGGATGGCCGTCCGCCACCGGTTTCGGCGCCGGGATCAGGTCACGCCGCGCCGCGAGGCAGGTCGTCACGATCTCGGTCAGCGCGCTGCCCGACTGGCTGTGCCCGGTCAGCGGTTTGATCGAGTAGATCTCGGTACTGCTCGGGAACACCGCTTCGAGGATCTGGGATTCGGTGCGGTGGCAGAGTTTCGTCCCGGTTCCGTGCGCGTTCACGTACCGGACGTCCGCCGCGGCGGCGTTCGCGTTCTCCAGCGCGTCGGTCACCGCCGCGATCGCGGTCGCCGGGTCGGGGTCGAGCGCCATCGCGTTGTGCGCCTCGTGCGTCATGGCGCCGCCGAGCACGGTGGCGTACGCGTCGGTCTTCCGCTGGGTCATCACCACCGCGATCGACGCCTCGGAGAAGGTGAAACCCCTTGTGCCTTCTTGGAAAGGACGGCACGCGTCGAGCGGTGGCACGTCGGTGACCGCGACGCCGCAGTGCACGAAGTGCCGGACGACCTGCCTGGTCGCGGACAGATCGGTGGTGACCACCACGACGTCGTCGGCGATCCCCGCGTCCAGCCACATCTTCGCGGTGAGCACCGCGGCGTTGCCGGTCGCGCACATCGCGGACGCGGTCATCGTCGGGCCGTGGAAACCGTACTCGGCCATCAGGGAGGTGATCGGCGTCGACGGCATCATGCCGATGAACTGGCGCCGGTACGCGAGCCGCTCGCCGAGGGCGTGGAAGCCGTCCCAGGTCCGCATGTCGTCGCGGACGCCACCGTAGACGAGGCCGACCCGGCGGCCGGGGGTCCAGCCGTGCTCGCCGGCGTCCTCGATCGCTTCCCGCGCCGCCGCGAGCAGTGCGCGGCAATGCAGGCTGCCGTCCCTTGGTCTGCCGCCCTCGGGGATGTGCCCGACCCAGCCCGGGAGTTCCCGGGTCTCGCCGAATCCTTCGACGAGCTGGGCGCCGGGGATGCCGCTCACGAGGCCTTCCCACAGCGATTCGTGCCCCCAGCCGTAGGCGGTTACGGCTCCGATGCCGCAGATGCCGGTTTTGCTCCGCACGTGTTTCCCTTCAACTACATTCTGTCAACGCTGGGTGGATAAAGCCGGACCGGTCAGCTGGTCGAGGAGGACGGCTACGTCGATTTAGTGATCTAATCGGAAGCTACATCAGTCGAGTAGGGGGTTTGGATCACATGGATCCTGACGATCTCGACGGTGGGACCCCCGACACCCGCCGGCCCTCGGATCAGGATTCCTCGCCAGCGAACGGCGCCGCGACCTGCACGGTTGGCGTATCCACCGCATCCGGTGGAGTGACCTCCCGGCATGCGTCGCTCGTCCGTCTGCTGACCGAGCTGTCCGCCGAGAGGGATCATCGCGGTGAGCCGGCTCTCGCGTTTCTCGGCAAGGGGTACCGCCTTTTGGAGCAAAACTCCGACGGCGGGACTTTGGGTACGCAATACCTCACGATGGTCGAGGCGAGCCCGTACGGCATCTGTGTCCATCAGCGCGGCAAAGTGGTCTTCGTCAACTCGGCCGCGATGCGGTTCGTCGGCGCCACGGTCTCGACCGAACTCGTCGGCCTGCACATCACGGACATGGTCGACGCCGGTTCGCAGGACGCGTTGCTCGCCAGGATCGGCTCGCTGGCCGCTCCCGGTTCCTTCAGCGAACCGACCGAGATGACGCTGCTGACCCTCGATGGCGGCAAGGTCACCGTCGAGTCCCAAGCGGTGCTCACCACCTGGGAGGGCAAGCCCGCCTATCAGGTGATCATGCGCGATCTGAGCACGCAGAAGGCGGCGGAGGCCGGTCTGCGGTTCCAGGCCGCGCTGGTCGGCCACGCGAGTGACGCGATCATCGCGACCTCGCCCGACGGGCTGGTGACGAGCTGGAATCCGGCGGCCGAAGCGGTATACGGGCATGAACTCGACGAGGTCATCGGAATGCCGGTGGCCGAGGTCGTCGGCGCGCCGATGGATCCGCGGCAGGTCGTCGCGTCGGGCGGTGTCGTGCAGGCGACGCATTTCAGCGCCGACGGCACCGCGCTTTCGGTGCGGGTCTCGGCGGCGGAGATGTTCGACGGGTACGTGCTCCTGTGCGCCGACGAGACCGCGCAGCGCCGGGCCGAGGCCGAGTTCGCCACCGTCGTCGAGACGCTGGACGAAGGCGTGCTGGTGGTCGGGCCGAGCGGGCGGATCGAGCTGGCGAACTCCGCCGCGCACCGGATCTCCGGGGTGCCGGAGGGGACCCTGGTCGGGCTGGAGAGCCGGACGCTGCGGCTGCACGACGAACACGGCGTCCCGGTGCCCGTCGACGATCTTCCCTCCGCGCGGGTGCGGCGCTCCGGGAAGGTCGAGAGCGGGCGGGTCGTGCAGGTGCGGCGGCGTGACGGCTCGCACCGGTGGCTTTCGCTGACCTCCGGTCCGCTGATGGCGCCGGGGCAGAGCGTGCCCTCGGTGCTGACGTCCTTCGCCGACATCACCGAACGACGGGCGATCAGCGAACGGCTGGCCTACGAAGCGACTCATGATCCGCTGACCAGGCTGGCGAACCGCACGCTCGCGCTGAACCATCTGCGGCGCACGATCGCCGATCCGGCGCTCACGACCACCGTGCTGTTCATCGACCTCGACAAGTTCAAGATCATCAACGACTCGCTCGGCCATACCGTCGGCGACCAGGTGCTGCGCATCGTCGGAGAACGCCTGCGGGCCGCGGCCGGGCCTTCGGACCTGGTCGGACGGCTGGGCGGGGACGAGTTCCTGGTCATCACCACCGGTTATACCGAAGCGGCCGAGGTCCGGGCACTGGCCGATCATCTTCAGCGGCAGCTCGCCGAATCGCTCACCGTGCACGGCCGGGAACTGCATATCAATACGAGCATCGGAATAGTGCACGCCGAACCCGGCGATACCCGCAGCGCCGACGAAATGCTGGAAGACGCCGATCTGGCGATGTATCAGGCGAAAACATTCGGGCCGGGAAGGTATGCGTTCTATGCGCCGAGCATGCGGGAACGGGTCCAGGATCGGTTCATTCTCGAACAGGATCTGCGGAAGGCCGTCGCGGAAGGCCTGATCGAGACCGTTTATCAGCCCGTCGTCGATTTGCGGACCGGTGAGATGGTCGCGGTGAAGGCGAAGTCCCGCTGGGATCACCCGATCCGGGGGCCGATCGATCCGGCGGAATTGATCGAGATCGCCGATGACGGCGATCTTCTGACGATCATCGGCGCGGAGGTCCTTGCCAAGGCCGCCGGTGAGATCTCCCGATGGCGTGCCGATCATGGTGTGCACTGTAATGTGAATGTGAGTCTTTCGGTGCGCCAATTGGGCGATCCCACCTTACTGCAATTGGTCCAGACCACTTTGGGTGAGGCGGGATTGGGGCCGCAGGATCTGAGTCTCGACGTCGACGAAACGGCGCTGAAAGACGCGGCCGACGCCGTCGACGCGTTGCGGAAAGCCGGGGTCAGGGTGACCGCCGAACGATTCGGCGCGGGGTATTCCTCGCTCGCCCAGTTGTGTCGTCTCGACCTGAACGTGATCGAAATCGATCGGTCGTTCGTCGCCGATCTCGGCAGGTCCAGTGACGCCGAGCCGATCGTCGCCGGAATCATGGCGATGGCGCACGCGGTCGACCTCGTGGTGGTCGCCGAAGGGGTCGAGACCGCGCGGCAATTGAAGGTTCTGCACGAACTCGGCTGCGATTGGGCGAAGGGGCCGCTGGTGGCGCCGCCGGGGCCGGTCGAGGAGTTGAAGTCGGCGTACGAGCACGTCGTGCGGTGAACCGGGCGACGCTCGCTGCTTGGTCTGGGGCAGTCTTCTGTTGGTCAAGCTCGGGCCGATCGCACCCAGGCGCCGCGTGAGGTGTCCCTGACCTGCGGGTCGGCGCGAAAGTGATAGCAAAGGTCCCTTGCTCCCGCGGGCCGGGGTTGTCTCTGTACCTACTAGTATGTACGGTCTGGATGTGGACAAGAGGGAACAGCTCATCGAGAGCACTCGTGAGCTCCTGTGGGAGCGCGGGTACGTCGGTACCAGCCCGAAGGCGATCCAGGAGCGTTCAGGCGCCGGTCAGGGCAGCATGTACCACCACTTCCAAGGCAAATCCGAACTCGCGCTGGCCGCGATCGACCGCAGCGCCGACGAGCTGCGCGCCAGGGCCGAGGCCGAGTTCTCCGGGCCCGGCACGGTCGTCGAGCGGATCACCGTCTACCTGCGCCGCGAGCGTGACGTGCTCAAGGGCTGCCCGGTCGGCAGGCTCGCCCAGGATCCTGACGTGATGGCCGACGCGGAGCTGCGAAAGCCGGTCGAGGAGTACTTCGGCTGGCTCACCGGCCGTCTCGCCGAGCTGCTCGACGAGGGCCGCACGGCCGGTGAACTCGACGCCGAACTCGACCCGCTCACCACGGCGACCGCGCTGGTCGCGGTCCTGCAGGGCGGCTATGTCCTCGCCCGTGCCGCCGGCTCCCCGGACGTCTTCGCGAAAGCCGTCGACGGCGCTCTCGGGCTCCTCGCCACAAAGGAGAACTGACATGCCCTTCGTCCGTATCGACGCGCTGGGGACCGACAAACTCGAAGCCCTCGGCAACGCCGTGCACGACGCGATGGTCGAAACGCTCGGCATCCCGGCCGACGACCGCTTCCAGGTCCTCAACGGCCGGAGCACCCTGAAATACGACGACTACCTGGGTATCCACCGCGACGAAGGGGTCGTATTCGTCGAGATCACCATGCGGCGGGGGCGCACCGACGAGCAGAAGAAGTCGCTGTACCGGCGGATCGCGGAGCTCGCCGAGGAGTACTCGGGGACCGAGCCGCGGAACGTGCTCGTCGTGATCAACGAGACCGATCCGGTCAACTGGTCGATCGGGAACGGCGAAGCGCAGTACGCCTGATCCCGCGTGAAGGACTCCTTCCCTCGGCTCAGCCGAAGGTTCCGGCAAGGGCGCATAACCGCTGGTCGGTCCGCCGCTAGAGCGGGACAAGGCGGACGTGTCGTGGTGGTCCCGGAGGGAGCGGGCCCACGCAAGGGATCTCACCCGGCGCTTGACTGTCCACAAGGGACACCTTTTGAAGGATCGGTGTCCGATTGATGGCGCTATGTGCGGTTCCGCGTGGGGTCGTGAGTGGCGAATAGGGTTAGAACCCTCATTGCCACTCACGACCCCACGCGCGAAACTGCACAAACCGACCAAGTCAGACATTTTTCTTCAGAAAAGTGTCCTTTGTGGACGTTGGGCCGCGGCCCGGCTTCCGTCAGCCAGCCCGGTCCCGCGCCGGGGCACGCCGCGTTTGCCTTACCCCTCAATAACCCGAATCGCCACTCACGACCCCCGCTGGGGTCCACGATCAGGGCTACCCCACCTTGATCAAGCTCCGCCACCGGCGCATGCGGCCCCGCCACGGCCAGGAATAGTCACCTGACCTGCAAGATCTCGACTTTGCCGCGATCCTGGCGCTAGGCGTAAGGAAGGAGTCCTTCACGCGACGTCGGCGGTGACCCGGGGGCGGGGTTCGACCGGAGCGGTGCCGAAGGCGTGCTGCTCCAGCAGCCACCACGTGTCCCGCCCGAAAGACCAGGTCAGCAGGCCCAGCGCGCCGAGCGTGAGCACGAAACCGGCCCACAGCGGCAAGACCGTCGAAGCCGCGGTGACCAGCACGATGCCCTGCACGGCCGCGACCGTCTTCCGCGCCATGCTCGACGGCAGCGGGGCGTTCAGCCACGGCCACAGCCTGCCCGCGGCGACGAAGGCGTACCGCATCGCGCCGATCGTGAGGACCCACGGCCCCAGCGACTGCGCGACGACGACGCTCAGGACGAGGATCAGATACGCGTCGACCTCCATGTCGAAGCGCGCGCCGAGCGGCGACGCCGTGCCCGTGCGGCGCGCGACCTGGCCGTCGACGGCGTCCAGTACCAGCGCCACCGAGGCGAGGACGACCATGACGCCGATCTCCCGGGCCGCGGTGTCGACGACGAGCGCGGTCACGCAGCCGACGAGCGCCGAGCGGCCGAGCGTGACGGCGTCGGCCGGGCCGAGGGAGCGCGCGGCGCTCCGGTTCACGCCGTAGGTCAGGAATCCGCCTACGGCGACGCCGTAGGCCGCTCCGGCGAGCCAGCCCAGCGGGCCGAGTCCGACGGAGGCGTCCAGTGCGCCGAGAAGGGCCAGCTGGACGAGGACCCCCAGGAAAACTCCGGGGTTGATCACGAGGCCTCCTCGTTATGGTGACGACTGACCCCGTCTCCAGGGTCCGATATGAGAGGACACGATGGAACGCGCCTTCTGGTTCAGTGGTACCGGCGACGGCGAGCTCAGGCCGGTCACGCTCCCTCCGGTCGGCGACGGCGAGGTGCTGGTCCGCACGTTGTGCAGCGGCGTGAGCCGGGGCACCGAAACGCTCGTCTTCCGCGGCGAGGTCCCGGCGAGCCAGCGCGAGGCGATGCGCGCGCCGTTCCAGGAAGGCGACTTCCCCGGCCCCGTGAAGTACGGCTACCTCAATGTGGGCGTCGTCGAACAAGGTCCGGCCGAACTCGTGGGCCAGGTGGTGTTCTGTCTCTACCCGCATCAGACGCGCTACGTCGTCCCCGCGTCGGCCGTCACGCCGGTGCCGCACGGGGTGCCGCCGGAGCGCGCGATCCTCGCCGGGACGGTCGAGACCGCGGTCAACGCCGTCTGGGACGCGGCGCCGAAACTCGGCGACCGGATCGCCGTGGTCGGCGCCGGAATGGTCGGCGGAAGCGTCGCGAAGCTGCTGTCCGGTTTCCCGGCGACCCGGGTGCAGCTGATCGACGTCGATCCGGAGCGCGCGAAGATCGCCGAAGCGCTCGGTGTCGACTTCTCGACACCGGAGGACGCCCTGGGCGACTGCGACCTCGTCGTGCACGCCAGCGCGAGCGAGTCCGGGCTGACGCGGTCATTGGAGCTGCTCGCGCCGGAGGGCGAGGTCATCGAGCTGAGCTGGTACGGCGACCGCCGGATCAGCGTCCCGCTCGGCGAGAACTTCCACTCCCGGCGGCTGACGATCCGCTCCAGCCAGGTCGGCATGGTCTCCCCGGCGCGCCGCGCGAACCGGAGCTACGCCGACCGCTTGGCGATCTCTTTGCGTCTTCTGGCGGATCCGGTCTTTGAGGTGCTGGTCAGCGGGGAATGTGCATTCCATGACCTGCCGGACGTGCTGCCGCGTCTGGCCGCGAATGAACCGGGAACGCTCTGCCTCCGTGTCACCTATCAGGTGGAGGACACGCGTTAAGGGCACGATCTGGGAGGTCCGTTGTTCAGTATCACCGTCCGCGACCACGTCATGGTGGCCCACAGCTTCCGCGGCGAGGTCTTCGGACCCGCGCAGAAACTGCACGGCGCCACCTTCGTGGTGGACGCGACGTTCCGCCGGTCCGAACTGGACGCCGACAACATCGTCGTCGACATCGGCAAGGCCACCGAAGAGCTCAAAGCGGTACTCGCCGACCTGAACTACCGGAACCTCGACGACGTGCCCGAGTTCGCCGGGATCAACACCTCGACCGAGTTCCTGGCCAAGGTCATCGCCGACCGGCTCGCCGGCCGGGTCCACGCGGGCGCGCTCGGCGAGGGCGCCCGCGGCCTCGAAGGGATCACCGTCGCACTGCACGAATCCCACGTCGCGTGGGCCAGTTACGAGCGTGCGCTGTGACCGGACTCCACGTGGTCCTGCCCAACGACATCGACGACGCCGGCGCGCCGAGCGGCGGCAACGTCTACGACCGCCGCCTGTGCGACGGCCTCGCCGCCACGGGCGTGGACGTCCACGAGATCGCCGTGCGCGGGAGCTGGCCGAGGCCCGACACCGAGTCCCGCAACGTCCTCGCACGCAAGCTCGCCGAGCTTCCCGACGGCTCGGCCGTCCTGCTCGACGGCCTGGTCGCCTGCGGGGTGCCCGAGGTGATCGTGCCGTCGGCGCAGCGGCTGTCGATCGCGGTGCTGGTGCATCTGCCGCTGGCCGACGAGACGGGGCTGTCGCCGTCACTCGCGGCCGAGCTGGACCGGCTGGAGCGCGAGACGCTCGGCGCGGTCGAGGCCGTGGTCGCGACCAGCGGCTGGGCGGCGCGACGGCTGATCGAGCATCACGGGCTCGCCCCGCATCGCGTGCACGTGGTGCCACCGGGCGTCGACAAGGCCGAAGTCTCGTTCGGGAGCCTGGACGGGACCAGGCTGGTCTGTGTCGCCAATGTGACGCCGCGCAAGGGGCAGGGCCTGCTCGCCGACGCGCTCAAAGCGCTTTCGGACCTTCCGTGGAGCTGTGAATGCGTCGGCGCGATCCGCCGCGAGACGCGCTACGTCGAGCGCCTGCGGCGACACACTCTGGGCGACCGGTTCACCCTTACCGGCCCCCGGTCCGGCGAAGAGCTCGAAGCGACGTACGCCGCCGCAGACCTCCTCGTGTTGCCTTCGCGCGCGGAGACCTACGGCATGGTCGTCACCGAGGCGCTCGCGCACGGCATTCCCGTGCTGGCGACCGCTGTCGACGCCCTGCCGGACACCCTCGGCCAGGCACCCGACGGCAGCGTGCCCGGGATGCTCGTTCCCGGTGAGGACGTCGACGCGCTGAGCGCGGCCCTTCGCCGCTGGCTCACCGAACCCGAACTGCGTGACCGGCTTCGCGCCTCCGCTCGCCTTCGCCGCGAGACGCTGACCGGCTGGGACGCGACGGCCCGCGGCGTCGCCGCCGTGCTGCTGAACGAAAGGACGGCGGCATGACCAAGTACGCCCCCGGCTGGCTGCGGCTGCGTGAGGACGCCGACGCCGCGGCCCGCGCGACCGAACTGCTGGAGCCGGTGCGTTCCTTCCTCCGGACGCAGGACGAGGTCGTCATCCGTGACCTCGGCTGCGGCACCGGATCGCTCGGCCGCTGGCTGGCCAGGCGGTTGCCCGGCCGCCAGCGCTGGATCCTGCACGACCGCGACCCGGATCTGCTCACGCACGCGCTGGCGCGCACCAGCCGTCCCGATCACTCGCTGGACGGAAGTGACGTCGAGGTCGTCACCGAACAGCGTGACATCACCGAGCTTCGAGCGGCCGACCTCGCCGGAACGTCGCTGGTGGCGGCGTCGGCGCTGCTCGATCTGCTCACCGCCGAGGAGATGACCCGGCTGGCGCAGGCATGCGTCGAGGCCGGCTGCGCGGTCCTGTTCACCTTGAGCGTTTCGGGCCGGGTCGTGCTGTCGCCCAAGGAGAAGTTCGACATCGAGATCTCCGACGCCTTCAACGCGCATCAGCGCCGGGTGACCGAGGGCCGGTGGCTGCTCGGCCCGGACGCGGTGGACGTCGCGTTCGGGGTGTTCGAACGGCTCGGTGCCACCGTGCGGCGCGCGCCGAGCCCGTGGCGGCTCGGGGCGGATCAGGCCGCGCTGACCGCGGAATGGCTCACCGGCTGGGTCGGCGCCGCGTGTGAGCAACGGCCGGAGCTGCGCCCCGACGCCGACGCCTACCTGCAGTGGCGGCTCGCGCAATGCGCGGCGGGCGAGCTGAACGCGATGATCGGGCACGAGGACCTGCTGGTGGTGCCGTCGTGAAGCGGCTTTGGCCGTGGCTGCGGATCCTCGGCGCGCTCGGCATCCTCGCCGTACTCGTCTGGCGGCTGGGGACGAACGCGTTCCTGGACGGACTGCGCGAGGTCGACGTGGCCGGTGTCGCCGCCGCGCTCGGAATCGGCTTCGCCACCACCGTGTTCAGCGCCTGGCGCTGGTGCCTGGTCGCGCGGCGGCTCAGCCTGAAGCTGCCGGTGTGGAGCGCCGTCGGCGAGTACTACCGCGCGCTGTTCCTCAACGGTGTCCTGCCCGCCGGCGTGCTCGGCGACGTCGACCGGGCCGTGCAGCACGGCCGCGAATCCGGCGACGTCCCGCGTGGCGTCCGCGCGGTGGTGCTGGAGCGGACGGCCGGGCAGATCGTGCTGATCGGCGCTTCGGTCGCGGTCGTGCTCAGTACGCCTTCCGTGGTGCCGCGGCCGATCGACGAGATCGTCATGGTCGCCGGGATCGTGGTCGTCGTGCTCGCCCTCGCGGCCGTCGTCACCGGGATGACCGCGGGGAAACGCTGGATCCACAGTGGATCGAAGTGGCGGCGCGGGTTCGCCGTCGGCCTGGCCGACGTCCGGCTGGGCCTGCTGACCAAGGAGACCTGGCCCGGCGTGAGCCTGCTTTCGGTGGCCACGCTGGCCGGACATCTCGCGCTGTTCGTCGTCGCCGCACGAGCGGCCGGGGTGACCGCGCCGATCGGGGACCTGCTTCCCCTGATGATCCTCGCCCTGCTCGCGATGGGGCTACCGCTCAACATCGGCGGCTGGGGCCCGCGTGAAGGCGTCTGCGCGCTGCTTTTCGGCGCGGCCGGACTCGGTTCGGCGCAGGGCGTCACCGTGGCCGTCGTCTACGGCGTGCTCGCACTCGTCGCCAGTCTTCCCGGCGCGGCCGTGCTGCTCGCGCGCTCTTTCGAAGTTCACCGCACCGACACGTCTGCCGCACCGCGCATCGCGGCCGGCGTCGTCAGGACACCCGTACAGACAGGAGAAACGCGATGACTGTGGAGAGGGTCGTAGAGACCAGACTGCCGACTCATTACGGGATTTTCCGCGCGTACGGGTACTTGGACGACGGCGGGACCGAGCAGATGGCGCTGGTGCACGGCGACGTCGCGGGTTTCGACACACTGGCACGGGTCCATTCGGAATGCCTCACCGGCGACGTGTTCAGCTCGATGCACTGCGAATGCGGCGACCAGCTGTCCGCCGCGCTGCGGGCGATCGTCGAGGAAGGCGCCGGAGTCCTCGTGTACGCCCAGGGGCACGAAGGGCGCGGCATCGGCCTGCTCGCGAAGCTGAAGGCCATGCGGCTGCAGGAGGAAGGCCTCGACACCGTCGAGGCGAACATCGCGCTGGGGCTGCCGGTGGACGCGCGCGACTACCGCGCGGCGGCGGAGATCCTGGCCGACCTCGGGGTGCGGTCGGTGCGGCTGCTGTCCAACAACCCGGCGAAGGTCGACCAGCTGAAGCGGCATGGGCTGCGGATCAGCGAGCGGGTGCCGCTGCTGGTGACGCCGAACGACGAGAACCTGCGGTACCTGCGGACGAAACAGGAGCGGATGCACCATTTCCTGCCGCATCTGGACGCCGTCGGCCCGGTGGGCTGAAGGGGCCCTTCGCCGCATCTCATGCGGTGAAGGACGCTTTCCTCGCATGAGATGCGACGAAAGCGTCCTTCAGCCCCCGCAGTACGTCACGGGTGCTTTCCTCGCACCGCGGCCAAGGTCGCCTCGAAGCTCCGCACGAGTGACTCCAGCACCAGCCGCCCCTTCTCCGCCGTGCCCAGCGAAGGCCGTCCCACCACACCGGACTCCGAGTACGGCCGCAGCCCCACCGTCAGCAGATGCCGCCTGTCGTCGGCGAGGTGATCCGCCTCCGCGAAACCGGGCCGGACCAGCGAAGGATGGGCGTGCAGCAGAAGGGAAGTCTCCAGCTCCCCGGCGTGCATGTCGCTGTCCAGCGACGTCTCCAGCCCGGCCGCGTCGTGTGCCGCCTGCCAGCCTTCGACACCGGGGAAGAGCGCCATCGGCGACGTCGACTCCTGGACCACATTGGACAGGACGTAGTTGCCGCCGTGCGCGTTCACCAGCACCAGCTTTCCGACTCCGGACCGGCGCAGCGAAGCGGCGACGTCGTTCACCACGGCGTACAGCGTCGCGGCCGAAATGCTCACGGTCCCCGGCCAGTCCGCGTGTTCGTGCGAGCACCCGATCGTGATCGGCGGGAGCCGCAACACCGGGTACGCGGCGGCGAGGGCGTCGGCGATCGTCGTCGCGATCACCGCGTCGGTGGCGAGCGGGAGGTACGCGCCGTGCTGTTCGAAGCTGCCGATCGGCAGCACCGCGACGTCGGCACCCCTGGCGCGTTCGTCGGCCGTCGTGGCCGTCGGGAACAGGTTCACCGGGCTACGGTAACCCTATGACCGACCACGCCGCATTGTTGTCCGTCGCCAGCGAGGCCGTCGCCAAGGCGACCGGGATCATCCGCTCGATGACCACGTTTTCCGTTGCCGCCAAAGGTGATCGCGACATGGTGACCGATGTCGACCTGGCCGTCGAGGACGCCGTGCGCGAATTCCTCGCGCGCGAGACCCCGGAAATCGGCATCCTCGGCGAAGAACGCGGGCACGAGGGGAACAAGGACCTGTGGTGGGCGCTCGACCCGGTCGACGGCACGGCCAACTTCGCGCGCGGCATCCCGTTGTGCGGCGTTTCGCTCGGGCTCGTCGACGGGCTGAAAAGCACGGTCGCGGCGATCTCCCTGCCGTTCCTCGACGTCACTTACACCGCCGCCGAAGGTCAGGGCGCGTACGTGGGAGAAGAGCGTCTCGAAGCGTCCAAAGCGACGAAGCTGTCCGACGCGATCGTCTCCATCGGCGACTTCGCGGTCGGTGAGGGCGCGGAGGTCAAGAACCGCGTCCGGATGGCGTTGCTGGCCGAACTCGGCGGCCGGGTCCAGCGGGTCCGGTTCCTCGGCTCCGCGGCGATCGACCTGGCCTGGGTCGCGCACGGCAAACTCGACGCGACCGTCATCCTCGCGAACCAGCCGTGGGACACGATGGCGGGTGTGCTGCTGGTCCGAGAGGCCGGGGGAGTGGTCGTCGACACCGACGGCGGCGAGCACACGGTGCGCTCGGCGGCCACCATCGCGGTCGGAGCCGGACTGCGCGACGACCTCGTGGCCGCGATCGCCCGCGTGAACGGCTGAATTTTTTCTCGCTCCAGGGGTGAACCGTTCCGGCGCCGCATCCGTGTCCCCTAGTAAGGCCGTCCGCCGGTTCGCCGTCCGCACCTGGAGGTTTTCCGTGTACACCTCGAATGTTCGCGGCACCGAGCCGGTGGTGTTCGTGCTGCCAGGGGACGCCGAGGAAAGCACCGGCGAGTACGACCGCCGCATGTGCCAGAACCTCCCGGCCACCGGCCTTCCGCTGCTGGAACTGCCGATCGCCGGCGAATGGCCGATGCCGGGGCCGCTGTCCCGCTCGCGGCTGGCCCGTTCGCTCACCGCGCTGCCCGACGACACCGTCGTCCTGATCGACGGCACGGTCGCGTGCGGGGTCCCGGAGATCGTGATCCCGCACGCCCGGCGGCTGCGGCTGGCCGTACTGGTGCACCGGCCGCTCGCCGACGACCCCGCGCTCGACCCGGCGCAGGCCGCCGAACTCGACGCGTGCGAACGGGAGACCCTGCGGCTGGCGGGTATGGTCATCGCGACCGGGCCGTGGCTCGCGCGGCAGCTGATCGACCATCACGACCTCGACCCCACCCGCGTGTACGTCGCGACGCCGGGCACGGACGCGGCACCGCTCGCCGCCGGCGCCGACGGTGTCTCCCGGCTGCTGTGTCTCGCCCCGATGACCGCGCGCCACGGCCAGGACGTGCTCATCCAGGCGCTTTCGACGGTCGACGAACTGGCGTTCAAATGCGTGTTCGCCGGAGCGATGCATCACGACCCCGGCTACGTCGACGAACTGCGCTGGACGGTCGAACGGCTCGGGCTCGGTTCCCGGATCAGCCTCATCCAGCCGCCGGAAGACCTCGATCTCGTCTACGACGGCGCGGATCTGCTCGTGCTGCCGTCGAGAGGAGGGCCGTCCGGGATGGTCGTCGCCGAGGCGCTGGCGCGCGGGATCCCGGTGGTGACCACCGAAACCGCGGGCGCGCACGACGCGCTCGGCATGGCGCCCGGCGGCGGGGTTCCCGGACTGCTGGTGCCGCCGAACAATCCGTCGGCGCTCGCGACCGCGTTGCTGCGCTGGTCGCTCGACGCCGAACTCCGGCATTCCCTGCGGACGTCGGCGCTCGCGCGGAGCAGCGTCCTCGAAGAATGGGACGTCGCCGCGGGAAGGCTCACCGACGTCCTTTCCCGGTTGCAGGCCACGCCGCGTCAGCTGGCGTGATCATCGCCCGGAAGCAGCTATCGGTCCGATCACCGGCTCGGTTGACTTGGCGGCATGCGAATCGTCGATCTTGCGTCCCGTCCCGATCTCCTCGAGCCAGCGCTGAATCTCGGTGATGTGGGCGGTGAATTCATCTACGCCGGGTTCAGCGGCAAGATGATCACTCCGGAACGCCTCCTCCGGCACTGGGCCCGGTACTTCCTGATCGCGCTGGACGACGACGGCGTGCCGATCGCGCGGGCGCTGTCGGTCCCGCTGACCTATCCCGCCGAAGACCGCACCGAACTGCCGGATCACGGCTGGGACGAGGCGATCCAGTGGGCCGCGCAAGACCTCATGGACGGCCGCGCGCCGGACACCCTGTGCGCACTCGAAGTCGTCGTCGCGCCGCGGCTGCGCGGGACCGGGCTGTCCACGCCGATGCTGAAGGCGCTCAAGGCGCGTGCGGCCGAGACCGGGTTGAAACGGTTGATCGTCTCCGTGCGGCCGATCGGCAAGGAGGACGAGCCCGACGTCCCGATGGGCGAATACGCCGTCCGGCGGCGCGAGGACGGGCTGTTCGCCGATCGCTGGCTGCGCACGCACGAACGGCTGGGCGCGCGGATGATCAAGGTCTGCCCGTTCGCCGTGACCGTCTCCGGTTCCGTCGCGGACTGGCGGAAGTGGGCGGGCGTCGAACTCGCCGACGGCGACAACGTGATCCCCGGCGGCATCGCGCCGGTGCACGCGAACCTCGAGCGCGACTGCGGGGTCTACGTGGAGGCGAACGTGTGGATGGAGCACCCGTTCTGACCGCCTCGTGAGTACGGGGCATTCCTCGCGATTTCCGGCAGGAACGTCGCATCGGCCGCGACGGCTCCCGGCCGTGCCGCACAGTGGGTCCATGGGTATCTCACGAGTCGGTTTCGCCGGACTGGGCAGTATGGGCGGGCCGATGGCACGGAACCTGGCGCGGGCGGGAATCCCGTTGCTCGTGTGGAATCGCACCCCGGGTAAAGCGGACCAGGTGGCCGAGGCCGTCGAAGACGTGGCCGAACTCTTCACGCGATGCGACGTCGTGATCCTGATGCTGAAGGACGCGGACGCCGTCGACGCCGTGCTCGACCGCGGAGGACCCGCGTTCGCCGCACGGGTGGCCGGCCGCACGATCGTCCACATGGGAACGACGGCACCGGAGCATTCCCGCGCACTCGAGACCGACCTCCTCGCCGCTGGGGCACGGTACGTGGAGGCACCGGTTTCCGGCTCCCGGGTCCCCGCCGAGGCGGGTGAGCTGGTCGCCATGCTCGCGGGTGACCCCGGCGCGATCGAGGAGGTCCGGGAGCTGTTCGGACCGCTGTGCCGGGAAACCGTGCACTGCGGGCCGGTACCGAACGCGCTCCTGATGAAGCTGGCGGTCAACGTGCACCTGACCGCCGTGGTGACGAGCCTGGCCGAGACCGTTCACTTCGCCCGTGCGCACGGGCTCGATCTCGGCCTGCTCGCGGGTGTCCTCGGCGCGGGGCAGCTGGCCAGCCCGATCCTGCGGGTCAAGGCGCCCAAACTGGCCGAGGAGGATTTCGCGCCGCAGGCCTCGATCGCGAACGTCCTGGCCAACGTCGAGCTGATCGCGGCGTCGGCCAGGGAAGCGGGACTCACGCTGCCGCTGCTCGAAGCCGCCCGCGTCCTCTACGCCGAGACCGCGCGACTCGGCTTCGGCGAGGCGGACATGGTCGCCGTCGTCAAGGCCCTTGAAACGCATCCAGAGGACGAAACGCGTGGGTGAAACGCGTTTCGTCCTCTGAACGCGGTGGGAGGTCAGCCGCGCAGGGCGGCGGCGATCCGGCCCGCTGCGGCGAACGACTCCTCTTCCGGCTCACCGAGCAAGGGGAGCAGGATGACGGATTCGTTCCCGGCCGCGTGCAGCGCGCGGATCTGCTCGACACAACGGTCGAGCGGGCCGCTGATGCTCAGCCTGTCGATCCACTCCGGACGCAACCGCCGGGCCAGGTCCGTCCGGTCGGTCGAGGCCTTGACCTCGGCCAGCAGTTCGGCACCGAAGTCCAGCGGCTCCAGCGCCGGCCCCGAGTTCGGCCCGATCGCGGACGCGACATCGGCTCGCGCCCGTTCGCGGGCCCGCTCCGGATCGTCGTCGAGGGCCAGCCAGTTGTAGGTGGCGATCGAATGACCCTCGACGCCGACGAGGTCCCGTGTCGCGCGGACGTACTCCGGGGTCGCCGGTTCGGCGAGGAGCGTCCCGTCGGCCACCCGGCCGGCGGCGGCGAGCGACTTCGGGCCGCGGACGCCGGCGATCAGCTTCGGCGGGAGTGCGGGCGGGAACTCCAGTTCGACCTCGTCCAGCCGGACGTGCTCACCCTCGAAGGAAACCCGCTCACCCGCCAGCAACCGCCGGATGACCGTCAGCGTCTCCTCGAACGCGGCGAGCGCGGACTTCGGCCACGCGTTGATCTGCCGCATCCAACTTGGCACGCCGTGCCCGAAACCGGCGATCAGCCGTCCCGGGTACAGATTCGCCAGTGCCGCGATCTCCATCGCCGCGATCGCCGGGTTCCTGGCGACGGTGGGCATGACGCCGATGCCGAGGGTGATCTTCTCGGTCGACGCCAGCACCGCCGACGCCGTGGCGATCCCAGCCGCGTAGAAACAGTCCTCGACGATCCAGACCTCGTCCAAGCCTTCTTGCTCCGCGCGCCGGGCGAGGCCGGTCAACCGGGCGGCGGGCAGTTCGCGCGGGATCCTGACTCCGAGCCGTGAAACCATGCCGTTCTCCCATCCTCAGACGCGCCGCAGCACGCGAAGCAGATATTCCTTGCGGTCCAACGGGTTGTGGTCGGTCCTCGACCGTGACGGTGCGGCTCCCCGGATCGGCCGGTAGCCGTGGAAGGCGGTCTCCATCGTGGCTTCCCCTCGGGTCGCCGAGGGCAGAAGCTGGTACACCTCATGGGTTTTCGCCGCCGGGATCTCACCGTCCAGCTCGGCCGTGTCCCCGCGGGTGAGCGTCGTGCGCGGGACTGCGCGTGCCTGCGCCAGCAGCGCGGTGACCGGGCCGAGCGTGTCGGCCGGGGTCTGGAGGGTGAACCGGTGCATCGGTTCGTGCACGGTCGTCCCGGCTTCGCGCAAGGCCGCCATCAGCACCAGCGGCGTCAGGTCGCGGAAGTCACCCGCGGTGCTGGACATACTCTTGTCGAAGGTGCCGTGCGCGTGGCTTTGCCTGGCGTAATAGCCCGAATGCGTCATCGTGGCCACGCAATCGAGCACCTCCCAGCCGTGGACGCCCTCGCGCAGTGTCTCCTTCACCGTGTCCTCGACGGCTTTGATGAAGGAGTACGGCATCGAGCCGAGTTCGACCTCCAGCCGGAACGAGATCCCGCTCCCCGGCGGACCGGGCTCGACGCGCAGCCCGACCGTGGCCAGAAAGGGATTCGATGCCTTGCCGATGAGTTCGACGGCCGACCCGACGCCGGAGACGCGCTCGACGCAGATCGTGGTCGTCTCGCTGAAGGTGACGCCGATGCCGTACTCGTCCGCGAGGGTCGCCTGGATGACCTCCTTCTGCACTTCGCCGTAGAGCGAAACGGAGGTCTCGTGACGGATTTCGTCCTGCCGCAGACCGATCAGCGGATCCTGTTCGGTCAGCTGGGTCAGCGCCTGGTGCAGCGGCCCGCGATCGGCCGGGCGTACCGGTGAGACGACGGTTTCCAGCGTCGGCGGCGAGAACAGCGCCTCTCGCGCGTGTCCCGGCCTGGTCCCGAGCACGTCACCGATCCGGACGTCGAGTCCCGACAGTTTCGCGATCCGGCCGGCCTCGACCGATCCCGCCGAAACGGCGGAGCCGTTGTCGAAGACGCTGATCGCGGTGACCTTGCCCTCGCCGTCACCGAGCGGGACCTTGTCGCGGACGGCGAGACTGCCGGAGAACAGCCGTACATAGGCGATCTTCTCGCCGCCGGGACCGCGTTCGACCTTGAACACCGTGCCGGAAAGTGGGCCGTCGGCCGCACTCTCCTTGGTGGGCAACAGATTCGCGATGCCGTCGCGGAGCGCGTCGATCCCCGCGCCGGTGATCGCCGATCCGAAGTAGACCGGATACGCGCGCCCTTCGGACACTTTCGCGGTGAGTTCGGCACGGAGCCGCGACGACGTGAACGCGTCCGGATCGGTGAGGTAGCCGGTCAGGAAGTCTTCGTCGAGGGCAGCCAGCAGATCGATCACCCGATCGGGTTCGACGGGGTCCATCGCGACGACCGAAGGCGTGAGTTTCCCGGCGATTTCCCGGAACACGCGGTCGGGATCGGCGCCGCGCCGATCGAGTTTGTTCACGAACAGCAGCGCCGGGATGCCCAGCCGTCGCAACGTCCGCATCAGCACCCGGGTCTGTGCCTGGACGCCTTCGACCGCCGACAGCACCAGGACGGCGCCGTCGAGGACGCCGAGGGCGCGTTCGACCTCGGCGATGAAATCGGGATGGCCGGGGGTGTCGATCAGGTTGACGGTGACGTCGCCGACGGCGAACGACACCACGGCCGCCTTGATCGTGATCCCGCGGGCGCGTTCCAGTGCCAGCGTGTCGGTCTGCGTACTGCCGTCATCGACACTGCCCAGCTCGCCGATGATCCCGGCCGTATGCAACAGCCGTTCGGTCAGGCTCGTCTTCCCGGCGTCAACATGCGCCAAAATCCCCAGATTGAGGGTCTTCACGAGGTGTCTTGTCCTTGAGGTAGGCGGAAATTACCTGGTGGAAGGACATGGACACGGGCAAGACGATCATCTCCTAGGCCGGGAACCGATCTTGCCGACTACAACACCCCCGCTTCGCTCCCGCAACCCTTTTTAGCGCGTGAAGGCCCCCTTCCCTCGGCTCAGCCGAGGGAAGGGGGCCTTCACGCGCTATCTCAGGCCAGGTATTCCGCCGCGGCGCGGAGACTGACGTAGGACCCGCTGAACGTGTCGATCCGCGGGCCGTCGGTGCCGGGGCCGGGTGCGCCCGTCTCGACGCGGATGTAGTCCACGCCCGTCTCCCGAAGCCAGGCGAGGAACTCGCGGACCTCAGGGTGGCGGTGTGCCTCGCGGGTCACCACGACGAGGTCGCGCGCGCCGCGGACGGCGTCGATCGCGGTCGCGATCCCGTCCCCGGTGACCTTGAGCGCCCGCGTGCCGGGGACGAGTTCGGTCAGATGCGCGCCGAGTCCCCACGGCATCGGCCCGGCCGCGACGATCGGCTCGGTCTCGACGTCGATCACCAGCGGCGGTCCGTCCAGTTTCGGCGAACCCTGGATCCGCAACGCCTTCCGCGCCGCCTCCAGCCCGAGCCGGTGATCGACCGCCGAAATCGGCGTCGACACCGGCGGAGCGCCGAGTGCGGCGACCCGCTCCGACGCCTCCACCAGCCGCTCCAGCGGCAGTTCACCGGCTTCGACCGCGGCCGCGATGACCGCCGCGATCCGGTTCAGCTCGTCCTCTTCGAACGACACCCCGCCCAGGCAGAGCGCGTCGGCGCCGGCGATCAGCGCCCGCACCGCCGCCCGGCCGACGCCTTCGGTCTTGCCCAGTTCACCGGCGATGGCGCCCATGTCGAGCGCGTCGGTGACCACCGCGCCGGTGAAGCCGAGTTCGCCACGCAGGACGTCGGTGAGCGCCTTCGGGTTGAGCGTCGCGGGCAGGTCGCCCCACGCGGGCACGACGAGGTGCCCGGTCATCACCGCCCGCACCCCCGCCGCGATCGCCGCCTTGAACGGGACCAGTTCGATCTCGTGCAGTTCCGCCTCGGTCCTGGGCAGCACCGGCAGCGAGTGGTGTGAATCGTCGGTCGCCGCCCCGTGGCCGGGGAAATGCTTGGCCGACGCGGCGACGCCGTACTTCTGCAGACCGGTGATGTACGCCGCGACGTGCGGCGACGCCTTCACCGGATCCGAACCGAACGCCCGTACCCCGATGGAGGGATCCTCCGCCGCCAGGGTCAGATCCGCGCACGGGGCGAAGTTGATCGTGACTCCGCACGCCGCCAGCCGTTCGCCGAGCGCCGCGGCGACCGACGCCGTCAGCTCGACGTCGTCCGCGGCGCCGAGCGCGAGTGGTCCCGGGACGAACGAGCCGGTGGCGACGTCGAGGCGCGTGACGTCACCGCCCTCTTCGTCGATGCCGATGAGCACGTCGGGCCGTTCCGCCCGCAGCTGAGCGCTCAGCGCGGCCACCTGCTCGTCGTCGACCACGTTGCGGCCGAACAGGATCGCGCCGCCGAGGCCGTCGGCCACCTTGCGCCGCAGCCAGTCCGGCGCGGTCGTGCCGTCGAAGCCCGACACGAGAACGGATCCGGCGAGCTTTTCCGGTGAAGACAAGGATTATCCCTTCACTGCGCCTGCGGTCAGGTTGGACACGAGCTTGCGCTGGACGATGATGAAGAACACCAGCGCGGGCACGGCGTAGATGACCGACGCCGCCATGATGCCGCCCCAGTCCACGGAAAACGCCGTCCGGAACGACGAAAGCCACACCGGCAGGGTCTGCATGTTCTGGTCGCGCATGAACACGAAGGCGAACAGGAACTCGTTCCACGCGGTGATGAAGCTGAACACCGAGGTGGTCACCAGTCCCGGGGCGAGCAGTGGCAGCGTCACCCGGCGGAACGCGCCCGCCCGGCTGCAGCCGTCGATCATCGCGGCCTCTTCGAGGTCGTACGGGATGCCGTTGACGAAGCCGTAGAGCATCCAGCACGTGAAGGGCAGCGTCGCCGCGAAGTACACCAGCAGCAGCGAAGGCAGCTGGTTGAGCAGCCCGGCGTCCCGCATCAGCAGGTACATCGGGATCAGCAGCGCCTCGAACGGCGCGAGCTGCGCGACCAGCACCAGCAGCAGGAAACCCTTGCGCCCGCGGAACCGCATGCGGGACAACGGAACCGCGGCCAGCACACCCGCGACGAGCGAGCACAGCACCGCGCCGATCGTGACGATCAGGCTGTTGGCGAGGTAGGTGGTGAAGCCGGGTTTCGTCAGTGCCGAGACGAAGTTGTCGAACGTCACCGAAAGCGGGACCAGGTCGTAACTCGGCGACAGGACTTCGCCCGGCGTCTTGAGCGAGGACGTGATCATCCAGTACGTCGGGAAGACGAACAGGACGGCCACGACCACGCCGAGCGTGCCGAGGCCGATCCGCTGGGTCAGGGACTTCCTCATGACAGGTCGGCCTCCTTCGTGCGCACCAGCAGCTGGACGTACCGGGCGGTGAGCAGGATCAGCACGAGCATCATCAGCAGGGCGGCGGTCGCCGCCAGGCCGAAGTGGTTGCCCGCGAGGCCCTTGAGGTACATGTAGACCGGCAGTGTCGTGCTGGCGCCGTCCGGTCCGCCCTGGCGGATCGCCCACACCTGGGCGAACACCTTGAAGTCCCACAGGACCGACAGGAACGTGACCATGGTCAGGATCGGCCGGATCGCCGGCCAGCTGACGGCCCAGAAAGCCTGCCAGGCGTTGGCGCCGTCGATGCCCGCGGCCTCGTACTGCTCCTTCGGGACGCCGAGAAGCCCGGCGTACAACGTGAACGCCACGAACGGCACGGCCTGCCAGACGACCAGCAGGCCGATGACGGTCAGTGTGCTCGGTCCGGTGGAGAACCAGGAATGCCCGATGAAGCCCTCGAAACCGAGTTTCGCGAGCGTCTTGTTCAGGATCCCGTACTGCTGGTCGAAGATCCATTGGAAGATCGTGGTCGTCGCGACCACCGGGGTCGCCCACGCGAGGATCAGCGCGACCTGCAGGATCACCCGGACCACCGGGTTGAGATGCCGCATCAGCAGCGCCATGAACAGCGCGAGCAGCAGGGTGGTGATCACGACCGCGGCGGTGAACACCAGCGTGCGGACCGTGATCTCCCAGAATTCGGGGTCGGACAGGATCGCGGAGAAGTTCTCGAACCCGACCCAGACCATGTCTCCGGAGACCAGCTCACGGAGGTCGAGCTTGCGGAGACTGATCCCGACCAGCTGCAGCGTCGGCCAGCCCAGCAGGACCAGGATCGCGATCAGCGCGGGGAGGATCAGCAGGTACGGCGCCGTCCGTTCGCCGAGACGGAGGCGCCGATTCGACTTCGGCGGCTTGATGCGCGGCGAAGCCGGCGGGGAGGACCCCGCCGGCGTCGTCACATCTTTTGTCGTGGTCATCCGCCGATGAGCTTGTCGAGCGCTGCGTTGGCGTCGGCGGTCGCCTGGTCGAGCGATTTCGTTCCGGTCAGGTAGGCGGTCAGCATGTCCTTGATCGGGTTCTGGCCGGACTCGACGTCACCCCACTTGGGGCTGGTCGGCACGGCGCGGCCGTTCTTGGACGCCTCGGCCATGACCTTGGTGAGCGGGTTCGCGTCGAGCGCGGACACGTCGGTCGAGGTACCGGGGACGTAACCGGCCTTGGCCAGCTCGGTCTGGTACTTCGGGGTGGAGAACAGCTTGACGTAGTCCTTGGCCGCGGCCGCGTTCTTGCTGTTGGCCGGGATGACCAGGTTCGAGCCGCCGAGGAAGACCGGGGCCGACTTGTCGGCGGTCTTGCCCGGGATCGGGAAGGCGCCCGACTTCTCCTTGATCGACGGGTCGGTCTTCGCCGCGGTGTCGGCCTCACCCGGGACACCGATCATCATCGCGACCTTGCCCGCGCCGTAGATACCGGCCTGCTGCGGGGTGGCCTCGTCGGCGTCCTTCGGCGCCTTGGTGCCCGAAGCGTCGGTGAGCTGCTTGTAGAACTCCAGCCCGGCCTTGGCCTGCGGGGTGTTCAGCGTGGCCTTGAAGGACTTTCCGTTGGCCTGCGCGATGTCGCCGCCCTCGTCCCAGATGAACGACAGCAGTTCGTACCAGTTCTGGCCAGGCTGGTAGAGGGCCTGGAACTCGGGGTCGCTGCCGAACTTGGCCTTGAGCTTGGTGATCGCGTCGAGCCATTCCGCGCGGGTCTTCGGGGTCGCGGTGATGCCCGCCTGCTCGAACATGTCCTTGCGGTAGATGACCTCGCGGTTGGCCGCGTAGAACGGGACGCCGTAGGTCTTGCCGTCGAACTCACCCGAGGCCTTGAGCCCCTGGAGCCACTGGGCGCCGTTGAAGTCGGCGACGCTCGAGGTGAGGTCGGCGAGCACGCCCTGGTTGGCGAACGCGGGGGTCTGGGTGTTGCCCAGCTCGATCACGTCCGGCGGGTTGTCACTGGCCAGTGCGGTGGTCAGCTTCTGCTGGATGCCGTTCCACTGCTGGATCTCGTACTTGACCTTGACGCCGGGGTGCGCGTCTTCGAATTCCTTGTGGAGCGAGTTCGTCAGAGATTCGGGGGCGGTCCCGGTCATGAGCCAGACCGTGAGCGTGCCGTTCGATGCCGGAGCGCTCGAATTCGTGCTGTCGCCACTGCCGGAACCGGCGCAGCCCGCCGTCGCGAGGGTGATGGCCGCGGCGCCCGCAGTCATCTTGAGCCAGCGCTTCACTCGTGCCGTCCTTTCGATGCCCGACCACGATGCCGGGCTCCCACAAAATGGTGTAGACCAATGCGGGCAGCGTGGTACGTACCACTCCGACTGTCAAGCAGGTGGCCGAGTCGTTGTAAACGAGCCGCAATCTTTCACCTTGCGTGAGCGCATGATCACGCTCGAACGCGGTTTCGGGCGGCACTCGACAAGTTGTCGCCAGGCGCGCTGACATGCGGTTTTTCGTTGACTGTTCCGGTGAGCGGAGCATTCGGCGGAACGCTCAGGGCTGTTCGGCGGTAGACCGGGCTCGCGTTCGCCGCGCGCCGGGCTGAAGGGCCCCTTCCCCTCATCTCACGCGGCGAAGGGCGCTTTCCCCGCGTCGCACGCGGGGAAAGTCCCCTTCAGCTCAGCGCGGGTCAGTAGTCCTCGTCGTCGAGCGGTGGCTCGATGCCGAAGAGCGCCCTGGTCTGATCCTGAAGGAACCACGCCAGCGTCGCGCAGACGATCAGCAGAATCAGCGGGAGGACCGGGCCGCCATTGGTGAGGATGAACAGTTCGGTGACGCTCGCGCCCACCATGACGCCGGCGAGCAGGAGCGCCGCCGGGCCGCCGAGGCGGGGGACGAGCAGGCCGATGGCGCCGCCGACCTCAAGGACGCCCGTGACGTACCGAAGCCACTGCCCGAGCCCGATTTCGGCGAAGGTCTGTTCGGTGTGGCCGCCCGCGAACAGCAGGTAGCCGCTGTAGAGGAACTCGGCGGCGAGCGCGACGCGCACGATCCACAGCGCGATCGAGCCGATCGGCGGCTTCCGGGTACCGCTGGCTCCTTCGGGCATGCCGGGGATCTTTCTCCAGGGCGCGATGGGTGGCAAGGCGCTGAAGGGGACTTTCCCCGCATGCCACGAGGGGAAAGCTCCCTTCGCTGCGTCACATGCGGGGAAAGTCCCCTTCAGCTTCGGCTTCTGGTCATGCCGAACCGCCTTTACCTCCGACAGAACAGGACACCCGTCACTTCTGTTCACCGAGGAGGATCTGTTCGAGCAGCAGGTCGACGTCGCGGGCGGACTCGGCTTCGCCTATCCGGTGGAATGTTTCGGCGGCGCGGAGCGCGCGGCGGGCGGCTTCCCGGACGCGGCCCGCCGCGCTGAGCACGTGCGCGGCGACGTGGTCGAGCTGGGCGACGAGATGCTCCCTGGCCGGCGCGGTTTCGGTTTTCAGCGCGTGCACGGCGGTTTCCGCGGCGGCGAGCGCGACCAGCGCGGCGTCGAGGTCGCCGGACCGCAGCCGGGAAAGTGTCGCGGCGTTACGGCAAGTGGCGGCCACGTACTCGCCGCCGATCGCCAGCGCCGCCTCGGCGGCCCGCGCGTAGAAGTCGGCGGCGTTCGCGCCGTAGCCGAGCAGGTCGAGTTGTTCCGCGGCGGCCATACTCGCCGAGATGTAGGAATGCCCGGTGTCGCCCGCCTCCTGGAGGATTTCGGCGAGGACGGCGTATTCGTCGAACGCCCGCGCCGATTCGCCGAGCGCGCGGTAGGCGTCGGCGTACATCCACCGGCAGCGCTGATCCCAGTCCGGGAGCCCGGTGAGCAGGTCGATGGTGCGGGGTGCGACGTCGAGCACCTCGTCGTAGCGACCGGCGCCGTGCAGCGCGGTGACGAGGACGTACCAGTGTTCCACCGTGTCCTTGCCCCTCGACGCGGCGACACCGAGGGACGCGTAGGCGTCGTCGACGGCTTCGGCGAACCGGCCGGTGCCGATCAGGGACATCGCCCGAAGCTGACGGAGGTGCCCGCGCAACCGCTCCGGGCCGCCGACGGGCAGTGTCGACAGCAGGTGCTCCACGAAAACGTCGAGTTCGTCGAGCGATCCTGTGCGCTCGTAGGCGACCCGGACCTGCTCGACGGCTTCGACGGCCTTCTCGCCGACGTTCCCGACGATGAAGGCGTCGGTCGCGGCCCGCGCGAGTTCCACTGTGGCCACCGGATCCTCGCCGTCGCCGTTCCGCAGTGACGCTTCCAGGCACAGAAGAGTGCCGAGGAGCAAGGGGTCCCCCGCTTCGCGGGCCCGGTCCGCCCCGCGCCGCAAGGCTTCGTACGCCTCGGGAGTGCGGCCCTGCCCGGAAAGCGCGTGCGCCAGCCAGTATTCGGCCCAGCAGGCGGCGCCGTCGTCGGTCCCGGCGCGCAACCGCGCCGCGGCCACCGTCGTCAGCGCGACGCCGGTCTCGACCTGATCGTCGAAGACCAGCCAGAGGCCGAGCCAGCACTGGTTGAGCAGGAACCGGACCTCGTCGCCCTGGCGCCGGAACCCGGCGGCCGCGCGGCGCAGCCGCTCCTCGGTGTCGCCGCCCTGGAAGAAGATCGCGCGCAGTTCGGTCAGTCGCGGGGCGAGCTCGTCCGGGACGGTGCCGATCGCGGCGAGACAGGCCCGAGCCTCCTCCGGTTCGCACCGGTGATTGTGGATTTCGGCCCGGACGAGCAGTTCCTCCGCCGTCAGATCCGCGGGCGGCAGGATCGGGACCCGGGGGAGCGCGGAAGGAAGGAGCGGGACGAACTCCGTGACCGGTTTCGCGGC
The DNA here is from genome assembly GCF_055575975.1 of Amycolatopsis sp. NPDC033938. NCBI lineage: Bacteria > Bacillati > Actinomycetota > Actinomycetes > Pseudonocardiales > Pseudonocardiaceae > Amycolatopsis > Amycolatopsis sp. NPDC033938. The sequence continues at coordinate 335,964 of NZ_JBVIRO010000005.1, read as the reverse complement.
CATCTTCCGCCGGGCGTGTTCGGTGAAGTGAGTGGTGTGATCGCGTTCGTCGAGTTCCTCGGCCTCGACGAACGCCGCCGCCCGCATCCGCTGGTGCAGCCGGTGCAGGAGAAGCCCGTCGTACGGGCCGTCGAGGGTGAACCGGATCTCGCCGTACCCGGTTTCGGTCAGCCGCCGGGTGAGCAGGGCCGCCGCGGTGAAGAACTCCAGCCTGTCCACGGCGTCCGCGTGGTCGCCCACACCGTCCAAAAGCGACAGAAGTCCGATACCGGTGTGCTCGTTGCCGGTGAGCGCGCAGAATTCCAGCCGCAGGGCGTGGTCGCCGTACCGGTGCGGGGGACCGGTCGAGGCCCTGGTCACCCACCGGTAGGTCGACGCCGCCTCGGCGTGTGCACCGGCGGCCGCCAGTGGGACCAGCGTCCGGCAGAGCCGGGTGATCTCGGCCTCGCCGGAGCCAGAGCCGGAGCCGTCCGCGCGGCGTGGTTCCACTTCCATGGTTCTGCCCCCAGAACATGACGTCGACGCCGGATCTTAACTCCCGTGGTTCCGTCGTGACCCTGCTTTCGGATGGTTCACGAGGGCGGGTTACGCCGTATCGGTGGCGTGCTGGGCGACAGCGCGTGACCGGACTGGTTAGGCTCAGCGCATGTCCGAGACTTCGACGGCCGATGAGCGCATCCAGGTGCTCGAAGCCATCACCGACACCGCACTGGGGCACCTCGGTCCGGGCAAGGTGATGGCGACGATTCTCGACAGGGTGCGCGAGGTACTCGGGGTGGACACGGCCACGGTGCTCCGGTTCGACCCGGAGGCACAGCTGCTGCGCGCCATCGCCGCTTCGGGGATCGAGGAAGAGGTCTTCCAGGACGTCCAGGTCACCGTCGGCGCGGGCTTCGCCGGCCGGGTGGCCGCGGAACGGCGTCCGGTGATCCTCGACCACGTCGACGAGACCACCGTGGTCAACGCGCTGCTGTGGGAGCGCGGCCTCCGTACCCTGCTCGGCGTGCCGATGGTGTCGGGTGACGATCTGGTCGGTGTCCTGCACGTCGGCGCGGTCACGCCGCGCGAGTTCACCGAGGCCGACGTGGACCTGCTGCGGCTGGTGGCCGCGAGGCTCGCGCTGGCGGTCCAGATCGACATCTCCACCGCCGATCGCGCGGCCGCGTCGGCGCTGCAGCGGAGCCTGCTGCCGGGACGGCTGCCCACCGTCGCCGGAATGCAGTTCGCCGCGCGGTACGTGCCGGGTACCGAACCGGGGGTCGGCGGTGACTGGTACGACCTGTTCCCCCTGCCGGATGACCGCTTCGGCATCGTGATGGGCGATGTCGCCGGGCACGGCCTCAACGCCGCCGTGATCATGGGGCGGATACGCAGCGCGCTGCGCGCCTACGCCCTCGAATCGGACGACCCGGCGGAGGTGCTGTCCAAACTGGACCGGAAGGTCCACCATTTCGAGCCGGGTGCGCTGGCCACCGTCGTGTACGGGTTGATGCCCGCTTCACGGGACAGCGTGGCGATTTCACTGGCGGGGCATCTGCCCCCGGTGCTCGCGACGCGTGACCGCCCCTCGGTGTTCGTCGACGCCCCGGTCGACCCGCCCATCGGGGTCACCGGGGTGAAACGCCGTCGAACGGATATCGACCTGCCGCCCGGCAGTGTGCTCGCTCTGTACACCGACGGTCTCGTGGAGCGCCGGGATCACCTGATCGACGTCGGGTTGCGGCGGCTCGCCGACGTGATCACCGCCGAGCCGCCCGGCGTGGTGTGCGCGCGGGTGATGGCCGCGCTCGTCGGATCGACGCCCGCGCAGGACGACATCGCCCTCCTCGTGGCGCGGCGTGACCTGAACTGATCACCGGACCGGGTGATTGGCGCGGCGGTTCACGGCCGCGAGTTCGACGGTCTTGGCGATCCGCCGCTCCCGGGTCTCCGGTTTCTTCGCGGTCAGGATCCATTCCAGGATCAGCCTTTTCGACGACGGCGGGAACTTCTCGAAGTGGGTGCGGGCGGCCTCGTCCTCGTCGAGCCGGGCACGCAGATCCTCGGGGACGCCCGCGCCGTCGGGTACGACCTGCCAGCGGCCCTTCTCCTTGGCCAGGTCGATCATCGCCTGACCCCGCGCGGTCATCAGGCCCGCCGCGGTGAGGCGGACGGCCCGCTCGCGGTTGACCCGGCTCCACGAACTCCGTGGATTGCGCGGCGTGAACCGCAGCCGGGAACTGACGGCGTCGTTCTTGCGGTGCAGTCCGTCGATCCAGCCGAAGCACAGTGCCTGCTCCATCGCCTCGTGGATGGCCACGCCGGGGACGCCGCTGTCCTGGTGCTGGATGACCAGCCAGACCGCCTTCCCGGTGTCGGCGTTTTCGCTCAGCCAGGCACGCCACTCGGCGGCGGTGGCGGCGGTGAAGGTGGGCTCGTCCATGGCCGGGTCCTCTCTCGTAACGTCTGGGACCATCATCGGAGGCAAAGTGCTCATCGACTGAGCACTTTCAGAACAGAGGTGGTCCGACATGGAGATCTGGGTGAACCCGGCGTGCGGCAAATGCCGGTCGGCGGTGGCGATGCTGGAGGAAGCTGGTGCCGAGTACACCGTGCGGAAGTATCTGGAGGAACCGCCGACGGCGAAGGAACTGAAGGCCGTCCTCAAGCGGCTCGGGCTCGAGCCGTGGGACATCACCCGCACCGCCGAGCCGATCGCGAAAGAACTCGGGCTGAAGGCCTGGGGGCGCACGCCCGCCGACCGCGACAAGTGGATCGAAGCGCTGGTCACGCATCCGAAGCTGATCCAGCGGCCGATCATCACCGCCGACGACGGCACGACGGTCGTCGCGCGCACCCCCGAAGCCGTCCAGTCCGTTCTGCCCGGATGAGCCGCTAGGGCGCGAACCGCAGGATGGCGCCGACGCCGTCGGGCAGGCCCTCACCGCTGACGGTGACGATGTCCGCTCCTTCGGCCAGCGCGGCGGCCGGCAGGGCCTCGTCCGCACGGCGGTCGTCCACGGCCCCGTCGGCGCCGGTCCCCGACAGCTTCAAGTGTTCCCTGGCGGTGGCGACCTGAGTCGGGTCCGCCGCGGTCCACACGGTGCGATCGGCCAGCGAAGCCACGTCGATCAGCAGGCTTTCGACGGCGCCCGAGCGCAACGCCGCGGTGGTCTCGGCGAGGCCGCGCGCGGCCAGACCGCCGTCGCGGCCTTCCTCGATCCGATAGCGGTCGAGGACGTCCCGGCGATGGTGTTCGGCGTGTTCGGCGAGCACACGCCGGACTTCGGCCTCCAGCGCTCCCGGATCGCCGCCCTCGGCTCGGGCGCCCGCCTCGATCTCGATCAGTTTTTCCCTGGCGCGCGGCGGGAATTGGGTGCGCACCGCCGTCCGCGCCTGTACCTCGCCGGCGAGGATCAGCACTTCGGTACCGACGGAGTCGGCGAGTTTGGTCGCCTCCCGCGCGATTTCCGCGGCGTTGCGGTCGACGACGGCCTCGACGCGGTGCTGGATGTTCCAGTACGCCGAACCGCCACCCCGGACCTTGTGCACGGGGTGGTCTTCGCCGTGGACGGTGCGCTGTTCGGTGCCGTGCTCGCCGACCGCGAGCAGATCGGCCCCGGTCTTGTCCGCCACTACCACGACGTGCGGTATGGCCGGCGGCGCGAGTTCGAGGAGCGGGAGAAGATACGGCTGCGGCGCGACCCGCGCGATCTCGCGGGGCGGCGGCTCGGGCAGTCGCTCGTCGAGTACGACCTCGTCCCCGCCGGCCACGAGTACCCGGCCGGCCTTGCCCTCCGGTGGCGGCTCCCGGCCGATCGCCTCGTCGAGCGCCGCCAGCGCCGGTTCCCGCGCTCCTTCTTCGGCGAGTTGTTTCCGGATCGCCCGCCAGCGCAGCTCCTGCTGGGCCGCGGCGTCCTCGGTGTCGTGCGAGCTGTCGAAGTACACCGAGGCGAACGGCCCTTCGCGAGCGGTCACTTCCCGAAGCGTTGTGACGTTCACGCTTCCCTCCCGGCTCGTTGGTTCACTGTCGATCTTCGAGTACCCGTCAGGTGCGGGATGAATCATGGAGGGCACGCAGGCCGGGCAGCAGCGCCAGGATCACCGCCGCCATCAGCGCGAACACCGGCCGCAGCCCCACTGCCTCGGCGAGCAGCCCGCCCGCCGCGCTTCCCAGCGGCTTGGTGCCCCACGCGACGAGCCGGTGCGCGCTGGTTCCGCGGCCCAGCAGGTGGTCCGGGATGATCCGCTGCCGCAGCGAGACGACGATGACGTTCCATACGACGACCCCCGCCCCGCCGAGGAAGAACGCCACGCCGATCACGTACGGATTCGTGGTCACCGAAGGGATTCCGACGAGTGCGGCGCCGGTGAGCAGGCTGAGGGCCAGTGCGCGGGTGCGGCCGAGTACGCGCTCTATCCGCTCGGCCGCGAACGAGGCCACGAAGCTGCCCGCGGCGATGACGGCCAGCAGGAAACCGTAGGCCTGTTCCGGCAGGCCCATCGCCGAGGACGGGCCCACCGCGTAAAGCACGAAGAGGGTGAGCATCGCGCTCGTGGCGAAGTTGAACCCGCCGATCATGATCGCCGTGACCCGGAGAAACCGGTTCGCCCAAAGGAAACGCAGGCCTTCGGCGAGATCTTCGCGCACGCTGGTCTGCTGTGTCCTTTCGACGCGGAACGATCCCTGGACGAAGAAGAGCGCGAGGACCGCGACGACCCAGAGCGCGGACGGAACCATGAACGCGGCGAACGCCCCTGCGGCGACGAGGAAACCGCCCACCGGCGGACCGACGAATTCGTTGGCCGTGAGTTCCGCGGCGTAGAGGCGGCTGTTGGCCCGGGTCAGCCTGTCGCGGCCGACGACCTGGGGCAGGATCGCCTGCGCGGCCGTGTCGTGCACCGTTTCGGCGAACCCGAGGCCCAGTGCGATCGCGTAGAGCAGCCAGATCGACCCGGAGCCCAGCGCGATCGCCACCGCGAGCGCGGCGAGCAGGCCCGCGCGGAACACGTTCGCGGTGAGCATCGCGCGACGACGGTCGACGCGGTCGACGAGCACTCCGGCATGCAGCGCGGCCACCAGCCACGGCAAGGACAGGGCGAACGCCAGTCCCGCGATGAGCGCGGGCGATCGGGTGAACTGGACGGCCACCAGACCGAGCGCGACCTTGACGATGCCGTCGGCCAGATTCGACAAGCCCGACGAAGTCCACAACCGCCGGTAGGCGGCCCCCAGTGAGCTCATCGATCGAGAATCGCACATCGATTGAGAAAACTCCATCGATGTTGTCTCCCTCGGTTTAGGCTGGAGGGATGGACGATCAGCTCGCCGCGAGGGTCGCGGACCGGCGGCGTGAGGCGACGGCGCGTGAGGCCAAGGCGCTCGGCCATCCGGTGCGGCTGCGCGTCCTGCGGCTCTGCGGTGAGCGGGAACTGACCAACAAGGAACTCGCCGACCGGCTCGGCAAGGATCCCGGCACGGTGCTCTACCACGTGCGGCAGCTCGTCGAGGCCGGTCTGCTGGAGCAGGCGCCGGTGCGGACCGGCGCGAGCGGCGCGCTCGAAAAGCCCTACCGCAGTACTGGCAAGAGCTGGTGGCTCGACGGGCCGCTGAACGGCGAGGACGAAGAGACCCGGTTCGGCCCGATCGAGGCGTTCCAGGACGAACTCCGCGAGGCGGGCCCCGGTTCGGTGCGGGTGGTCGAGCGCTTCGCGTTGCACCTTTCACCGGAGGAGGTCACCGAACTCGACAACCGCATCCTCGACATCCTCGACGAGTACGTGGCCACCGACCACGAGCGGCTCGACCGGCCGCTGCTGAGCGGGATCTTCCTGCTGCACAGCCTCGCTGACCGCGCGTGAAGGCCCCCTTCCCTCGGCTCAGCCGAGGGAAGGGGGCCTTCACGCGCAGCCGCCTGGTTCAGCCGAGCTTGTGGAAGAAGTCCCGGATGCTTCCCAGCAGGAGGTCCGGCGCGTCCTGCGTCGCCCAGTGGCTGCCGCGGTCGAATTCCTCCCACGACACGATGTTCGCGTGGTCGCGTTCGGCGAAGCGCCGCAGGGGACGGAAGTCGTAGGCGAAACTCGCCAGCCCGGTCGGCGCGGTCGTCGGCTCGGCCGGATGCTCGGCGTGCTTGTCCTCGTAGTAGAACCGCGCGGCCGACGCGGCGGTGTTGGTGAGCCAGTACAGTGTGGCGTTGGTGAGGACGTGGTCGTCGTTCGTGCCCGCCAGCAGCTGCGCGCTCCAGGCCAGCTGCCCGGCCGGTGAATCGGCCAGCGCGTGCGCGAGGTTCTGCGGCGCGCTCTCCTGCAGTTTCGCGTAGCCGGACATGTTGTCGTTGAAGTGCTGCAGGAACCGCACGTACTCCAGCTCCTGCTCCGTCATGCCCTCGAACTCGGCGGGGTCACCGGTCGGGAACGAGAACAGCTGCGTGACGTGCACGCCGATGACGTGTTCCTGATCGACGCGGCCGACCTCGGGGGCGACGAACGAACCGGCGTCGTTCCCGTGCGTGCCATAGCGTTCGTACCCCAGCCGCCGCATCAGCTCGGCCCAGGCGCGAGCCGTGCGGTAGCGGTTCCAGCCCCTTTCGTGTGTGGGACCGGAGAAGCCGAATCCCGGCAGTGACGGGATCACGACGTGGAAGGCCTTCGCCTCGGCGTCGCCGTGCGAGCGCGGGTCGGTCAGCCGGTCGATCAGGCCGAGGTATTCGAAGACCGAGTTCGGCCAGCCGTGGGTGAGGATCAGCGGCGTCGCGTCCGGTTCCGGCGAGCGGACGTGGAGGAAATGAATCCGCTGTCCATCGATGACCGTGGTGAACTGCGGGTACGCGTTGAGCTTCGCCTCCCACTCACGCCAGTCGTAACCGTCGCGCCAGTACGCGACCAGCCGCTGCACGTACTCGAGCGGCACGCCGTACTCCCAGCCCGGCGTGACGGGTCCTCGCTGTACGCCGTCGGTGACCTGATCGGCGGGTAGTTCGTTCGCCCAGCGGACCCGGGCGAGGCGGTCGGCCAGGTCGTCGAGTTCGGCCTGAGGGATGTCGACGCGGAAGGGCTTGATCTCGGTGTTCTCGTTCATGAGACCAAGATAGAGTTCCATTAGGAACACTACGTTCCTAATGAGGAGGGAGTCTCGAAGAATGTTGGAAACTTCGGCAAGATTGCTCCGTTTGCTCTCCCTTCTGCAGACTCCCCGTGACTGGACCGGTACCGAACTGGCCGAACGCCTGGAGGTGAGCGCGCGGACGATCCGCAACGACGTCGAGCGGCTGCGCGCGCTCGGCTACCCGGTGAACGCGACGCGAGGTTCCGTCGGCGGCTATCGCCTCGGTGCCGGCGCCGATCTGCCGCCGTTGCTGCTCGACGACGAGGAGGCCGTCGCCGTCGCGATCGGCCTGCGCACCGCGGCGGGCGGCACCATCGCGGGGGTGGAGGAGACGTCGTTGCGCGCGCTCGCGAAGCTGGAGCAGGTGCTTCCGTCGCGGTTACGGCGCCGGGTGAACGCTCTGCAGGCGTACACGATCCCGGTGCCCCGCGACGAGCCTGGACCGCGCGTCGACGCCGGGACGCTGACCGTGCTGACCGCCGCCTGCCGCGACCACGAGGTGCTGCGCTTCGGCTACCGGGCCCACGACGGGTCGGAAAGCCTCCGGAAGGCCGAGCCGTACCGGCTGGTGAACTGGGGCCGCCGCTGGTACCTGGTCGCGTGGGACCTCGACCGCGGCGACTGGCGCACCTTCCGCGTCGACAGGCTGACCCCGCGCGTCCCGACCGGCCCGCGGTTCACCGCGCGTGACCTGTCCGAGGACGTCACGGACCGGGTGCGGCGCGGTGTCTCGTCCGCGGCTTGGCGGTACCGGGCCGACGTCACCGTGCACGCGTCCGCCGAAGAGGTGACCGCGCGGATCAACCCGGCCGTCGGGACGGTGGAGGCCGTCGACGCGGACACCTGCGTGCTGCACACCGGCGCCGACAGTATCGAGACGCTGGCCGTCCACTTAGGACTGCTCAATGTCCCTTTCCGGGTCACCGAACCGCCGCAGTTGGTCGACTACTTGCGCACGTTGGCCGACCGGTATCGCGACGCGACCCACGGTTATTGAGGGGTACGGCAAATGTGGCGTGATCGGCTCGTTGCCCGGGGGCAGGCGAGAGGCTCCCCGTTGAGGCGAGGGCGACTGTCCACAAGGGACACCTTTGGGGGACTAGGTGTCCTGTTGCTGACGCTATGTGCGGTTTCGCCTGGGGTCGTGAGTGGCGATTCGGGTTAGAACCCTCATTGCCACTCACGACCCCCGTGCCCAAACCACGCAAGTCGCCCAAGTCGGACACCTGCCCTGCCCAAAAGAGTCCTTTGTGGACACTCTGTCCTCGTCCCGGCTTCCGGTAGCCAGTCCGGACCCGCGCCGGGGCACGCCATTTTTGGCTTACCCACCGCAAAAAGCGGGTTCAGTGGGCGAAGGTGCTCAGGAACCGGTCCCGGAACGCGTTCATCGGCCAGCTCGGCGCGTTCCGGTCCGGGTTCAGCCCGTCCTGCCAGTTCCACCCGGCGATCTTGTCCAGCACGGCCTTGTCCCGTGTGACGACGGTGATCGGGACGTCGCGGTCGGCGCCCGCCCCGGCGACGATCGGGTTCGGCTGATGGTCGCCGAGGAACACGAGCACCAGATCGTCGTCCCCGTACGTCTCCACGTACGAGATCAGCGAGTTCAACGAATAGGCGATCGAGTCGCCGTACGCGGCCCGCACCTTGGCTGGGTCGGTGAAGACCTCTTCGGGTGTCTTTCCCTGCGCGGGCATCGGGTGGTAGACCGATCCGTCGCCGACGGCGTTCCAGTCGACCATACGGGGGAGCGGTGTCCACGGCCAGTGACTGGTGACGAGGTCGATTTCCGCCATCAGCGGCGGGTGGTCCCGCTTCGCGCGTTCGGCGCGCTGGAAAGCCGAAAGCGTGAACTGATCCGGCATCGTGGCGTAGGAGAACGGCGGGCCGTGGTAGCCGATCCCGCGTGAGTCGTAGTAGCGGTCGTAGCCGTAGACCTTGCCCTCCGGCCACTCCTCGGTGTGCGCGGGGACGACGCCGACGGTCTCCCAGCCCGCTCGTTTGAACGCCCCGCCGAGGGTGAACCGGTCGGTCTTCACGAAGTCGTCGTAGCGGTGCTGGCTGTCGACCCAGACGCCGGACTGGAACGTCGAGTGCGCGAGCCAGCTGCCCGCGCTCGTCGTCGGCGACGTCAGGAACGCGCTGCGCGAGCCGTACCCGGCGTTCTTCAGCCGCGCGGTCCCGGCGTCGAGTACCGCGTCGACCTTGGGCGCGATGTCGGAATCCTGGACGGCCACCCGACCGTAGCTCTCGACGAAGGTGAACAGGACGTCCTTGCCGCGCAACGCGTTCAACAGCCCGGACGGCGGTGTGTCACGGAAGGCGTCGACGGCGACCTCCGACGCGAAGGCCTCCCGGTCCCGGATGCCGGCCCGCACCTGCCGGAGGTCGTCGTAGGCGTAGGCGGCGGCACTGCGTGACGCGAGCGGCTGCCCCGGCGCGAGCTGCACGCCGAACACCGCGCAGCCGATCCAGATCACGCTGAGCACGGCGACCACCCGGGTCGACGCGGTGCGGCGTCCGGCCACCACCCGGCTCAACCGCACCATCGACAGCGCCATGAGCACGATCACGGCCACGGCCAGCAGCACCAGCCCGACGGCCGACGCGGTCGCGGCACTCCGGCCGATCGAGGTGCCGAGCAGGTCGACGCCGTTGCCGACGACGCCCCAGTCGAACACCGGGTTGAACCGCCGGTTCAGTGCGAGCCCGAAGCCGATGTCGATGGCCTTGACGACGGTCAGCAGCCCGAGGACGGCGCCGGCGGACATCGCGACGATCCGCCGGGCGCCGTCGCGCAGCATGAGCACGACCGCCACCCCGAGCAGCGCTTCCACCGGCAGCCGCACGAACGCCTCCGGCGTCAGCCGGTCGAGGTCGTTCGGCGCGAGCAGGGCGAACAGCACGAGGACGCCGGACAGGGTCGTCACCGCGCTGGACGCGATTTCGCGGGCGGCCGTCCGGTCCCCCGGCAGGCCGACCAGGGCGGGGCGCGTGAAAACCGACAAGGCGGGTTCCTTCCAGGGTGCAGGAGCCTTCATCGGGTTACACGGACGACGGGGGTCGGTGGTTCAGCCCGATCGCCAGGTGCGCAGCGCCCACCACCAGCCGACGGTGTGCCGCACCTGCGATCCGCCGTCGTCTTCCGGCAGGTCGAGCGACGCTCCGGTGATCTCGCCGAGCCTGGAGAGCCGGTATCTGACGGTGTTCGCGTGGACGTGCAGTGCCGCGGCGGTCTGATCGAGCCGCCGCCCGTGGTCGAGATAGGCCAAGGCGGTCGAGACGAGCTGTTCGTGGAAGGCGTCACCCGGAGTCAGCGCGCCCAGCAGGGTCTCGCCGAGCAGCGCGGCGAGCCCGGGTTGGGCGTCGAGCGCGGTCTCCACGGCCAGCTCGGCCACCTCGTGCAGGCCGCGGGCCCGCTCCCGCGCGGCCGTCGGCAAGGCCATCGCGCACAGGGCGTGCATCCCGCGGACCTCGGTGAGCGGAACGGCTGGGGAGACCACGATGAGGACGTCGTCCCCCAGCGCCGACGGCGTCGGCAGCCGCGGCGCCAGCCCGGTCAGCCGTCCTTCCACCAGCCCGAAGATCCCGCCCGTGCCGCCGAGCCGCCGCTCGACGACCCGCGCCTGGTACGGATCGCCGATGTCGGAGTGCAGGCAGTGGTAGCGGCCGTCCGGGTTCAGCCCGGCGTGCGCGACCTCCTCGGCCGACGGCACCGCCGTGTCGTCACCCAGCAACCGCCGCAGCAACCGGACCCGGCTGTCGTGGACCGTGCGGGAGAGTTCGAGTTCGGCTTCGTGGTAGCCGGCGATCACCTGCCGTTCCAGCGCGCGGGTGTTCCGGTCGAAGTCGACCAGCGCCGCCAGCATGACGTCGTCGGGAACCCCGGCCGCCTTGCCGCGTTCGACGGCGATCTCGACCGCGCGGCTGCGCCCGGCCTGCACCCCGCGCAGCAGCGCGGCCAGCGGTACCCCCTGGGTCGCCCGGTCGGCGCCGAGGACGGCGGCCGCCGCGTAGTCCTGCTCACTGGTCCCGCCCGGCCGTTCGAACGACGCGAGCCCGGCGGCGAGCACGATCGCGACGTGCCGCCGGTTCTCGTGCACCGGCAGGCCCGCCACTTCCGGCGACTCCGTGCGGGCGGCAAGGACGACCTCGTCGACGACGTCGGCGTCGGCCGCCATCGCCCGCAGCACCTCGTGGAGCAACCGGTGCGCCATCGCCACCGCCTTCCCACGGGTGGTTGTGAGCTGTCCACAACGAACGACGCGGTCCTTGGCGACCGGCCCCTACCGAGGGTGTCCGATCGGTTGGTTTCCTGTGAGCTACCGAAAGGTAACAGGACTTCGCCGAAGGGTGCGCGTGATGCGGAAACGCCGATTGCTGAACTTCGCCCTCGTGGCCTGCCTTGTCGTCACGGCACTGGGCTCGGTGTCAGGGACCACGGCTGCGAGCGCCGCCCTGCGGCAGGTCCTGTTCGTGGGCAACAACTGGGAGGGGACGGCGGACGTCATCCGGCCCTCCGGCGATTACGCGAAGATCGCGCGCGTCGACATGGTGCCGGACAAGGACGAGCGGCTCGCCGAGATCTATCTGAACCCGATCAAACTCGCGTTCTTCCTCGGTATCCGCAACGGCGTCGGCGAGGGCCACGACCAGCTCGTCGACGATCTCTACACGACCCCGGACGGCCGTTCCGTCGTCGCGTCGCGCCCGAGTTTCGCCGACGTCGTCTCGATCGACCTCGCCACCGGCCGTGTCAACTGGCGTTTCCCGGTGTCGGGGTTCCGGTCCGACCACATGGCCGTCTCGCCGGACGGGCGCAGCATCGCGGTGTCCGCTTCGACGTCGAACACCGTCCACGTGCTGAACATCGAGACCGGGCAGCAGCTGGGCTCGTTCAAGACCGGCGACAAACCGCACGAGAACACCTACACCGACGGTGGCCGCTACCTCTGGAACAGCTCGATCGGCGACGTGAACACCGCACTCGACGCGCCGTGGCAGGACTTCACCAAGGGCGACCGGAAGCTCACCGTCGCCGACACGAAGACCTTCCAGCAGGTCAAGGTCATCGACATGCGCCAGCGGCTGGACGCCTTCGGCCGCACCGATCTGTCTGACGCGATCCGCCCGATGGCGTTCACGCCCGACGAGTCGAAGCTGTACTTCCAGGTGTCGTTCTTCAACGGCCTCCTGGAGTACGACGTCGCCACCGACCGCATCACCCGGTCGAAGACGCTGCCGAAGAACCCGAACACCAGTGAGGACCGGACGACCTGGGTCAACGACTCGCGGCACCACGGGCTGTCGATGAGTCCGGCGGGCGACAAGCTGTGCGTCGCCGGGACGATGGACGACTACGCGACCATTGTGGACCGCGCGAGCCTGCAGGAGGCCCGGCTCGTGACGGCCGCGAAGCCGTACTGGGCGACGGTGAACGGCGACGGAAAGCATTGCGTCATCTCGGAAAGCGGTGCCGACCAGGTGACCGCGATCGACTTCGCGACCGGTGCGAAGGTGAAGTCCGTCCCGGTCGGCGACCACCCGCAGCGGATCCGGATCGGCTACGTGCCCGACGGCTGGACGGGGCCCGCGGGCCGGTAGCCTGCGCCGGTGAGCGAAGAGATCTGGGCGGCCCTCGGCGCGACGTCCCTCCATGAGGTGCGACGCCGTGCGGCGGTGATCGACGCGATCACCGACATCACGCCGATCGCGGTGGACGGCGCGGAGCGGTTCGCCTGGAACGACAGTGGCGGGCAGTCGGCCGTCTGGTACTTCACGCCGGACGGGCGGGCGCTGCTGCTGACCTTCGACCACGAGCTGGATTTGAACCTGTACGCCGAAGGTGACTATCGGGCGCAGGAGGCGCTTTACGGCGGCGTCCCCGAAAGCCTTGTCGCGCTGGTGCGGAACCGCCCCGAAAACTACGAATCCCTGAACCTCGTCGATCCGGAGACGGGGGCGGCGATCCACTACGCCGGTGGCGTCTTCTGGTTCGACGGAAAGCAGTGGCGACAGGCCGAAGGTTTCCTGGAGCACTGCCGCCGGGAAGGCCTGGACCCGCTGGGCGAGTCGGGGTTCGCCTACTGCGTCGGCCCCTACCGGTTCGGCGAGGAATTCACCCCGGAGGCGATCGTCGAGGATCGGGCCGCCGACGGCTGGTACGAAGACGACGACGCGGAACGCGAGAAGGCGCTGGCCGAGATCCGGGAGATCTTCGCGCGGCTCGGCTGAGGCGTCCCGCTCACCGCACGATCTTGGCTCCGCTGTGGCACCGTTTCAGGAATGAGTCTGCTCCTGGGGCCGTTGCTGCGCCACGTCGACGAGACGTCGGCGACGGTGTGGGTCGAGACCACCACCGCCAGTGAGGTCGAAGTCCTCGGCACGACCGCGAGGACGTTCGAAATCCGGGGGCACCATTACGCCCTGCTCGTGCTGACCGGGCTCGAACCCGGCACCAGCACCGAGTACGAGGTGCGCGTGGACGGCGAAAAGGTGTGGCCGCTGCAGGATTCCGGCTTCCCGCCCAGTCGCATCAGGACACTGCCCGCGAAGGAGTCGGGGGTCCGGCTGGTGTTCGGCTCCTGCCGCAAACCGCACGACGGGGACAGCTTCGGCCCGGACGCGCTGGCCGCGTACGCCCGCCGGATGGCCGAGGGCGACGAGGCCGAGTGGCCGCAGGCGCTGCTGATGCTGGGCGACCAGGTCTACGCCGACGAAACCACCGACGAGACGCAGGAATGGCTGAAGCGGCGTCGCGACACCTCGAAGCCGCCCGGAACCGAGGTGACGGACTTCGAGGAGTACACCCACCTCTACCTCGAAGCCTGGGGTGAGCCGACGATCCGCTGGCTGCTCTCCACCGTGCCGACGTCGATGATCTTCGACGACCACGACGTGCGCGACGACTGGAACACCTCCCACACGTGGCGGCAGGGGATGCGCGCGCAGCCGTGGTGGCAGGAGCGCCTGCGCGGGGCGATCATGTCCTACTGGGTCTACCAGCACCTCGGGAACCTCGGCCTCGCCGAACTCGCGGAGGACCCGACCTACCAGAAGGCCCTCATCTCCGGCAGGGACAACGCCGACCTGCTCACCGCCTACGCCGACGAAGCCGACAACGAACGCGACGGCACCAAAGGCGCGCGATGGAGTTATCGGCGCGACTTCGGCAAGGTGCGGCTGTTGGTCATCGACAGCCGGGCGGGGCGGATCCTGGAACCCGGCCACCGGGCGATGGTCGACGACGACGAGTTCGACTGGGTCGAGGAGAACGCCGCCGAAGCCTGCGACCACCTGCTCATCGGGTCTTCGCTGCCGTGGCTGCTGCCGCCGGTGATCTCCCACCTGCAGTCCCTCAACGAACGAGCCTGCGACCGTCCCGGGTGGCGGGGACGGCTCGCGGAGAAGATCCGGCAGGCGGGCGACCTCGAACACTGGGCGGCGTTCCGCGCGTCGTTCGACCGGCTCGCCGCGATGATCGCGCGCGAGGGGCGCCGGGAGGAGCCGCCCGCCACCATCGCGGTGCTCTCCGGCGACGTCCATCACGCCTACATCGCCGAGGCGCGGTACCCCGAACCGGTGACGTCGACGGTGTACCAGCTCACCTGCTCGCCGGTGCACAACGCGATGCCGCGGCCGCTCCGGTCGGCGTTCGCCGCGACCTGGTCGGCCCCGGTGGCGTCGCTCGCGCGCCGCTGGGCCCGCCGAGGCGGCGTCGCACCCGATCCGCTGACCTGGGCCAAGGTGTCCGGCCCGCATTTCGGCAACGTGATCGCCACGGTCGAGACGACCGGCCGTTCCGCGGTCACGACGATCGAACAGGCCACCGGCGACGGGCTGACCGAGGTGGCCAGGCGGAGGCTGGCTTGACGCGGTCCCGCGCTCGGTAATATCGCCGCGTGACAACCTCTGCCGAAACACTCGAGTTCCAGTCGGAGGCACGTCAGCTCCTGCAGCTGATGATCCACTCGATCTACTCGAACAAGGACACCTTCCTGCGGGAACTGGTGTCCAACGCCTCCGACGCACTGGACAAGCTCCGCCTCGAAGCGTTCCGTGACAAGGACCTCCAGGCGGACACCGACGATCTCCACATCGAGATCGAGACCGACCCCGAAAACCGCACCCTGACCGTGCGGGACAACGGAATCGGGATGAGCCGGGACGACGTCGTGGCGCTGATCGGCACGATCGCGAAATCCGGCACCGCCGAATTCCTGAAAAAGCTCAAGGAGACCAAGGATTCCGCGGCCTCGCAGGATCTGATCGGCCAATTCGGTATCGGTTTCTACGCCAGCTTCATGGTGGCCGACAAGGTCACCCTGCTGACCCGCCGCGCCGGATCGGACGAAGGCGTCCGCTGGGAGTCCGAGGGCGAAGGCACGTACACCATCGAGACGGTCCCGGACCTGCCCCAGGGCACCTCGGTCACCCTGCACCTCAAGCCCGAGGACACCGAAGACCAGCTCTTCGACTACACCTCGGCCACCAAGATCAAGCAGATCGTCAAGAAGTACTCGGACTTCATCACCTGGCCCATCCGGATGACCGAGGGCGAAGAGGTCGTCACGGTCAACTCGATGAAGGCGCTGTGGGCCCGCTCCTCCAGCGACGTCAGCGAAGACGAGTACAACGAGTTCTACAAGCACGTCGCGCACGACTGGAACGACCCGCTGGAGACCATCCGGCTCCAGGCCGAGGGCACCTTCGAGTACCAGGCGCTGCTGTTCCTGCCGGGGCACGCGCCACTCGACCTGTTCATGCGGGAACGCAAACGCGGCGTCCAGCTGTACGTGAAGCGCGTCTTCATCATGGACGACTGCGAAGCGCTGATGCCGGAGTACCTGCGCTTCGTGAAGGGCGTCGTCGACGCGCAGGACCTCTCGCTCAACGTCTCGCGCGAGATCCTGCAGCAGGACAGGCAGATCCAGCTGATCCGCCGTCGGCTGGTCAAGAAGGTCCTCTCGACGGTCAAGGGCCTGATGACCGGCGAGAACACCTACAAGTACGAGACGTTCTGGAAGGAGTTCGGCCGCGCCGTCAAGGAAGGCCTGCTGGACGACTTCGAGAACCGCACCGCGATCCTCGACATCTGCTCCTTCGCGTCGACGAACGACCCGGAGAAGCCGACCACGCTGCGCGAGTACGTCGAGCGGATGAAGGACGGCCAGGAGCACATCTACTACCTGACCGGCGAATCGCGGCAGAGCATCGAGAACTCCCCGCATCTGGAAGCCTTCAAGGCCAAGGGCTACGAGGTCCTCGTGCTCACCGACCCGATCGACGAGATGTGGGTCGACGCGGTCCCCGGGTTCGAGGAGAAGCAGTTCCAGTCGGTCGCGAAGGGTGAGGTCGAACTCGACTCCGACACCACCGACGAGCAGAAGGAGGAGTTCTCCGGGCTCCTGACCTGGCTGACGACGGCGCTCGGCGAGCAGGTCAAGGAGGTCCGGCTGTCGTCGCGGCTGACGACGTCGCCCGCCTGCATCGTCGGTGACACGAACGACGTCACCCCGACGCTGGAGAAGATGTACCGCGCGATGGGCCAGGAAATGCCGCAGATCAAGCGGATCCTGGAACTCAACCCGGGCCACCCGCTGGTCTCCGGGCTGCGGGACGCCTTCGCGAAGCAGGGCGAGAACGAGGGTCTCGCCGAGACCGCCGAACTGCTCTACGGCATGGCGCTGCTGGCCGAGGGCGGCGAACTCGCCGACCCCTCACGCTTCACGAAGCTCCTCGCCACGCACCTCCAGAAAACCCTGTAGCCGGGAGCTGAAGGGGACTTTCCCCGCATAAGACGCCACGAAAGGGCCCTTCACCGCATCGCATGCGGTGAAGGGCCCTTTCAGCTCTACGGCCGGGTCCGCCAGAGCACCAGGACGAAATACGGCGTCCCGACCAGCGCGATGACCAGGCCGGCGGGGATCTGGGCCGGCGCGATGACCGTCCGCCCGAGTGTGTCCGCGACGCTCACCAGCAGCGCCCCGAGCGCCGCCGCCACCGGGATCACCCGGCCATGCCGTCCGCCGACCAGCGATCGCGCCAGATGCGGCGCGACCAGTCCGACGAAGGCGACCACGCCGATCGCGGACACCGCGGTGGCCGCCAGGATCCCGGACGCCGTCAGCACCACCAGCCGCGACCGTTCGATGCGCATCCCGAGTACCCGAGGGGTGTCCTCGTCGAGGGCGTGCAGGTCGAGTTCGCGGTGCTTGAGCCACAACAACGGCGTCAGCGCGAGCAGCGACAACGCCACCGGCGCCACCTGCTCCAGTGTCCGGCCGTAGGTCGACCCCGAAAGCCAGGTCAGCGCCTTGGCCGAGTTCCACGGGTCGGAGACGACGATCAGCAGGGTGATCAGCGCCATCCCGGCCGACCAGACCGCGATGCCGATGATCACCAGCCGGTCCGAATCCAGCCCCGATCGCCACGCCAGCCCGTAGACCAGCACGAACACCACGGCCGCCCCCGCGCCGGCGGCACCGGCGATGGCCCACGCGCCGACCGTCGGGACGATGGTGATCAGTGTGATCGCGCCCAGCCCGGCGCCCGCGGTGATGCCGAGCAGGCCGGGTTCGGCGAGCGGGTTGCGGCTGACCGACTGGATCCCGCAGCCGGACACGGCCAGCGCGGCACCGGCGAGCAGCGCGGCCAGCACCCGAGGAAGCCGCTGGTCCAGCACGAAAGTGAGCGCGGTCCCGGTGTTCCCGGTGACCCAGTTCGCGAGGTCGCCGAGCAGGACGACGCGGTCACCCAGCATCAAGCCCACGAGGGGCACGCCGGCCAGCAGCACCACCAGCGCGGCGGTGATGGTCACGAGCCGTCGCTTCGATCCGGCGACGCCGACCCGCCCCGCCGGGGACGGACGCCGCGAGCCACTGGCCCGGCCGCGCCGCGCCAGCCACACCATCACGGCGGCGCCGACGAGCGTCGTCACGACGCCGGTCGGCACCCGCACCGCGGCGGCCGAGCCCATGATCGCCCGCAGGACGACGTCGGCGCCGAGCACCGTCACCACCCCGACCAGGCCGGACACCGGCAGCAGCACGCGGTGCTTCGCGATCGGCAGCAGCAGCCGCGTGATCACCGGCGCGCTCAGCCCGACGAAGCCGACCGGTCCGGCGACGGTCACCGCCGCCGCGGTCAGCGCGACGGTCAGCAGGACCGCGCCGATCCTCGTCCGCCGTACCCGCAGGCCGAGCACGGTCGCGTTGTCGTCACCGAGGGCGAGGATGTCGAGTTTGCGGCCCATCACGACGAGCGCCACGACGGCGAGCACCACGATCGGCGTCATCTGCCCCGTCGCGCGCAGATCCGACACTGTCAGCGACCCGCTGCCCCAGGCGAAGAGCCCGGACGTCTCTTGCTCGAACATGAGCAGCAGCAGGATGGTCACCGACTGGAGCGCCAGCATCACCGCCGAACCGACGAGCACCAGCCGTGGACTCGCCGAACCGCCGCCCGCCAGTCCCAGCACGATCACCGCCGCGGCGAGCCCGCCCGCGAACGCCGCCCCGCCCACCGGCACGAGCGGCAGTGAAAGCCCGAGCGCGGAAATGGCCACGACGGCGAAATGCGCGCCCGCGTTCACCGCGAGCGTGTCGGGCGAGGCGAGCGGATTCCGTGCCACGGACTGCATCCCCGCGCCCGCGACGCCGAGGGCGACCCCGAGCAGCAACGCGGCGAGCAGCCGGGGGACGCGCGAACCCTCCAGTACCGCGAGGGTTTGCGCGTCGCCCTGGCCGAAGAGCGCCTTCAGCACGTCCAGCGGACCGGACGTCGAGGTGCCCTGTGTCAGGTGGACACCGGCGAGGACGGCGATCAGCACCACCAGCCCCGCCGACACCACGGCGGTCCGCACGGCTTGCGGCGACCGCAGGTCCTCGCTCATCAGGCGGTGATGGCCTTCACGATCTGGTCGGCGGTGAAGATGATCGACTTCGGCCCGCCGAAGGTCCACGTTCCCGCCTCCAGCTTGTGGATCTTCTTCGACACCACGAACGGCAGCCGCTGGTAGACGGCGTTCTGCGCGAGGCCGGTGGTGAAGACGTCCTCTTCGGACGCGCTGTAGAACAGCACGGTCTTCGGGTCGGTGATCGCGGTCAGGCCTTCGACGTCGGTCTGGCCGAGGCCCCATTGCGGATCGACCTGCCCGGTCCACACGTTCTTCAGGCCGACGGCCTCGGCGGTGTCGGAGACCAGGGAGCCCTTGCCGAACGGGCGGATGCTGACGGTGCTGCCTTCGAGGTAGCCGTCGGCCATCAGGAACGGCGTGCCCGCGGCGCCCTTGGCCTCGACGGCCTTCTTGCCCTCGGCGAGTTTGGCGTCCATTTCGGACAGTTGCTTGTCCGCTTCGGCCTCCTTGCCGACCGTTTTGGCGATCAGCTTGAAGTCCTCGCGCAGCCGGTCGAAGTTCCGGCTCGCGTCGCTGGATTTGGTGACCACGACGGGCACGTACTTCTCGATCTGCGGCACCAGTGTCGAGTCGCGTTCCTCGGCCATGATGACGACCTCGGGGTTCAGCCCGACGATAGCGTCGACGCTGGGTTCGTTGCGTTTGCCGACGTCCTTGACCTCGGCGGGCAGCGGAACGGCCTTGTCCCAGACGTTGTAGCCCGCGACGTCCGCGGCGCCGACCGGCGTGACCCCGAGCGAGGCGACCATCTCGGCCTCGCCCCACTCCAGCACGACCACGCGCTTCGCCGGAGCCTTGAGGGTGACGGCCTTGCCGCGCGCGTCGGTCACCGTGACCGGACCGCTCGCGGCGGCCGGCGCGTCCGGCGCGGACCCGGAGGGCTCGGTGGTGCCGCAGGCGGACAACAGCAACGCCGCCGCCGTGAGCAGGGCAGGGGTCAGCACTCGCATGGTTCTTCCTGGATTTTCTCAGGCGGGCCTGGGCGAATAGCGCCCGAGTGGCCTGCAGTGGATCGCGCCCGTGACCGGGTCGTTCGCGACGTGGACGGTGACCCCGTAGGCCTGGGACAGATGCTCGGTGGTGAGCACCCGCCCGATTTCACCCGTGGCCACGATGGTTCCCTCGCTCAGCAGCACGACCTCGTCGGCGATGATCGCCGCGTGGTCGAGGTCGTGCAGCACCACGCCGACCGCGACGCCTTCTCCGGCGAGATCGCGGACGACATCGAGGATTTCGACCTGGTAGCGCAGGTCGAGATGGTTCGTGGGCTCGTCGAGCAGCAGCACCGAGGTCTGCTGCGCGAGGCAGGACGCGAGCCAGACACGCTGGAGTTCGCCGCCGGACAGCTCGTCGACGCCGCGTTCGGCCATCGGCGTCACACCGGTCAGTTCCATCGCGCGGCGGATCGCGGCGGCGCCGTCGGTGTCGACCCCTCGCCAACCCGAGCGGTAGGGGTAGCGGCCATAGGAGACGACGTCGCGGACGGAGACCCCGCTCGGCGTGGGCCGGTGCTGGGTCAGCAACGTGACCTGACGCGCGAACTCCTTGCCGGACAACGCGTTCGGACCCCAGACGGAACGCTCGCCGAGCCGGACGTCGCCCGCGCGAGGACGGTGCAGGCGCGCCAGGGAACGCAACAGCGTCGACTTGCCGGAGCCGTTCGGCCCGACCAGCGCGGTCACCGTACCCGCGCGCAGCGACAGCGACACGCCGTCCACCACGGCCCGCTCATGGTGCGCGAGCACCAGATCATGGCCGGTGAGCAGCGCGTCTTCCGTCGACATGAGGGGAGCCTAACCTAAGGGGGTGTTCAGGCGGATGTCGCGAGTGACACAGAGCGCGGGGTGATTGCCCGGTCACGCCGCTCGCGCGAGCTCCCGCCGCCGCTTGGCCAGCCGCTTCCCCACGATCCCGTGCCGCGGCCCGAACAGGTACACGAGCGTGAACCCCGCGCCCTGCACCAGCACGATCATCCCGCCGGACGCGGTGTCGAGGTGGTAGCTCAGGTACAGCCCGGTCACCGCCGCGAGCACCGAGAACGACGGCGCGATCACGAGCATGCGGCCGAACCGGTCGGTCAGCAGATACGCCGTCGCGCCGGGGATGATCAGCATGGCCACCACGAGGATCACGCCGACCACCTGCAGCGCCACCACCGAGGTCAGCGCGAGCAGCCCCAGCAGCGCGGCGCCGAGCAGCCGCGGGTTGAGGCCGATGGCGTGCGCGTGCGTGGGATCGAAGGCGTACAAGGTGAAGTCGCGGCGTTTGAGCACCAGCAGGGCGAGGGTGATCGCGCCGAGCACGCCGATCTGGATCAGATCCGAGACGTCGACGCCGAGCAGGTTGCCGAAGATGATGTGGTTCAGGTCGGTCTGGCTCGGCGTCACCGAGATCAGCACCAGGCCGAGCGCGAACAGCGTGGTGAACACGATGCCGATCGCGGCGTCCTCCTTGACCCGGCTGGTGTCGCGGACGACCCCGATCAGCGCCACGGCGAGGAAACCGAAGACGACGGCACCCAGCGCGAAGGGCGCGCCGAGGATGTAGGCGAGCACGACGCCGGGCAGCACCGCGTGCGAGACCGCGTCGCCCATCAGCGACCAGCCGATCAGCACCAGCCAGCAGGACAGCACCGCGCAGACCAGGGACGCGACGACCGTGGAGGCCAGTGCCCGCACCATGAAGCCGTAGTTCAGCGGCTCGAGAAGGAGATCGTAGAGGTTCACGCCGGTTCTTCTTCCCGTTGCAGGACATCGAGCCCGAAGGCCAGCGCGAGGTTCTCCGGCCGGAGCACCTCGTCGGGGGAGCCGTGCGCGAGCACCTTGCGCATGAGCAGGATCGCTTCGTCGGCCAGACCGGGCAGCGCGTGCAGATCGTGGGTGGAGATCAGGACGGCGGCGCCGTCGGCCGCGAGTTCCTTGAGCAGCCGGGTGATCGTGGCCTCGGACCGTTTGTCCACGCCGGCGAACGGCTCGTCGAGGAGCAGGACGCGCGCGCCCTGCGCGATGCCGCGGGCGACGAACGCGCGTTTGCGCTGGCCGCCGGACAACTGCCCGATCTGGCGCTCGGCGAGTTCGGTCAGCTCGACCCGTTCCAGCGCCTGATCGACGGCTTCGTGGTCCGCGCGGCGCGGCCGCCGGGTGAACCCGAGACGCCCGTAACGGCCGGTCATGACCACGTCGCGCACCGACAGCGGGAACGACCAGTCGACGTCCTCGCTCTGCGGCACATAGCCGATCACGCCGGTCTTGCGGGCGCGGGCGGGCGGGCCGCCGTCGACCGAGACGGTGCCGGTGTCCGGCCGGACCATGCCCATGATCGTCTTGAACAGCGTCGACTTCCCGGAGCCGTTCATCCCGACCAGGCCGCAGACGTGACCGTGTTCGAGGGTGACGTCGACACCGTCGAGGGCGAGGACGTCGCCGTAGTGAACGGTGACGTCTTCGACGCGGATCGCGGCGGTCACGGCTTCGCTCCGGTGAGGCCGGCCACGATCGTCTTCGAGTCGTGGCGGATGAGATCGAGGTACGTCGGCACCGGGCCTTCGGGGGTGGACAGCGAGTCGACGTAGAGGACACCGCCGAACGCGGCACCGGTCGCGGAGACGACCTGGCGCATCGGGGCGTCGGAGACGGTCGATTCGCAGAACACCGCGGGCACCTTGTTCTGCTTGACGAATTCGATGGCGCGGGTGATCTGCTGCGGCGTCGCCTGCTGTTCGGCGTTGACCGCCCAGATGTACCGCTCGGTCAGGCCGGCGTCGCGCGCCAGGTAGGAGAAGGCGCCCTCGCAGCTGACGAGCGCGCGTTCGTTCTGCGGCAGGCCGCTCAGCGCACCCGTCATCTCGTCCCGCACCCCCTTCAGTTTCGCCTTGTAGGCGTCGCCGTTGGCCTTGAACACGGCGGCGTCACCGGAGGAGAGCTCGCTGAACGCCTTCACCATGTTGTCCACGTAGATACCCACATTCGTCGGGGACATCCACGCGTGCGGGTTCGGCTTTCCCTGATAGGCGTCTTCGCCGATGGCGATGGGCTGGACACCTTCGCTGATCACCTTGTGCGGCGCGTCGCTCTCCTTGACGAAGCGGGCGAACCAGGCCTCCAGGTTCAGGCCGTTGTCGAGGATCAGGTCGGCCTTCGCGGCCTTCTTGATGTCGTCCGGGGTGGGCTCGTAGCCGTGGATCTCCGCGCCGGGCTTGGTGATCGACTCGACCCGGAGCTTGTCGCCCGCGACGTTCGACGCGATGTCGGCGAGGACCGTGAACGTGGTCAGCACCACCGGCCGGTGGTCGCTCTCACCCGCGCTGGGACCGCCGCACGCGGTGAGGACGAGCGTGGACGCCGCCAGCGCGCATACGGCCTTGCGCAGATTCGCCATGCCGTGAGTCTAGAGTTCGGCACGCCGAACTTCCAACTCACGTGTGCCTTAAATCTCCGTCGTGGTCCTATCCCGCTCCTTCACGGTTTCCAGCAGCAGCTGGGAGACGTCGCGCACGGTGACGTTCTGACCACGCTGCTCGCTCTGCCGCTGGACGAGACCGTCGTTCAGCATCACGCGGCAGAACGGGCAGCCGGTGACGATGGTCTCGGCGTCCGTGCCGAGCGCCTCGTCGACGCGTTCGAGGTTGATGCGTTTGCCGATCTGCTCCTCCATCCACATCCGCGCGCCACCGGCGCCGCAGCACAGCGAGCGGTCGGCGTGCCGGGGCATCTCGCTCAGCGTCGCGCCGGTCGCGCCGACGAGTTCGCGCGGCGGCTCGTAGACCTTGTTGTGGCGGCCGAGGTAGCAGGGGTCGTGATAGGTCACCGGTCCGGCGTCGACCGGTTTGACCGGGGTCAGCTTGCCCGCGCGCACGAGCCGGTTCAGCAGCTGTGTGTGATGGAGGACCTCGTAGTGCCCGTCCAGTTGCGGGTACTCGCGGCCGAGCGTGTTCAGGCAGTGCGGACAGGTCGTGACGATCTTGCGCGTGCCCGGCTCGCGGCCTTCGAACACCGCGTTCAGGGTTTCGACGGTCTGCTGCGCGAGCATCTGGAAGAGGAACTCGTTGCCGGAGCGTCGTGCCGGGTCGCCGGTGCAGGATTCGTCGGTGCCGAGGATCGTGTACTTGACCCCGGCCAGATGCAGCAGCTCCGCGGTGGCGCGGACGGTCTTGCGCGCGTTGTCGTCGAAAGCGCCGGCGCAGCCCACCCAATAGACGTACTCGACGTCCTCGGCGAGTTCGCCGTCAAAGATCGGCACCTCGAAATCGAGGCCCTTCGTCCACGCGAGGCGGTCGGAATTGTTCTGGCCCCAAGGGTTTCCCTTGGTCTCCAGGTTCTTGAACAGCACACCGAGCTCGCTGGGGAACGCGGACTCGATCATCACCTGGTAACGGCGCATGTCGACGATGTGATCGACGTGCTCGATGTCCACCGGGCACTGCTCGACGCAGGCGCCGCAGGTGGTGCAGGACCAGAGGACGTCCGGGTCGATGACCCCGAAGTCCTCCTTGGTGCCGACGAGCGGGCGTTCCTCGGGGGGTTCCTTGCCGTCGAGGATGTACGGCGCCTTCTCGAAGAGATGGTCCCGCAGATCCATGATCACCAGCTTGGGGGACAACGGTTTCCCGGTGTTCCACGCCGGGCACTGCGACTGGCAGCGGCCGCATTCGGTGCAGGTGGCGAAGTCGAGCATGCCCTTCCAGGTGAAGTCCTCGATCTTGCCTCGGCCGAAGGTGTCGTCCTCGCCGGGATCCTCGAAGTCGATCGGCTTGCCCGCCGATTCCATCGGCAGCAGCGGGCCGAGTGCGTCCGGAAGCCGTTTGGCGGTGACGTTGACCGGCGCCAGGAAGATGTGCAGGTGCTTGGAGTAGAGCACGATCGACAGGAACGCCAGCATCACGCCGATGTGCAGCAGCAGCCCCACGGTCTCCAGCGGTTCGGTGACCGCGGGCCCCAGCGGTTCCAGGAGTTCCCCGACGCCGAGGGAAACCCACGCGCCCGACTCGTACGGGAAGACGCCGACCGCCGCCGACGCGCCGCGGAAGAGGAACATCGTCCAGATCACGTTGAAGATCATGAACAGGATCAGCCAGGCGCCGCCGGTGTGCGAGCCGAAGAAGCGTGACGCGCGCTCTTTCCTTTCGGGTGCCTGGCGGATCCGGATGACCGCGAACACCCCGAGCGAGACGAGCACCGCGACCGCGATGAAATCCTGCAGGAATCCCAGCACCGCCCAGTGCCCGATGAGCGGGATGTGGAAATCGTGGTCGAACAAGGCGCCGTACGCCTCGACGTAGACCGAGCCGAGGATCACGAAACCCCAGAACGTGAACAGATGCGCGATCCCGGGAACGGACCACTTCAGCAGTTTGCGCTGTCCGAAGACCTCGGCCAGATGCGTTTTCGCGCGGACGGCCATGACGTCCGAGCGCTTCTCGTCCGGCTGGCCGGACCGGATCAGTTTCGCGAGCCAGGCGGCGCGGCGGGCGGCGAAAGCGAGGCCGGCGACCGTGATGAGCAGACCGAGGATGAGACGAACGAGCACGAGTCCTCCGGGGGAGAATCGGCTCAGTGAGAGCCGGTGTAGTACCGGCACGCCTTGCAGGCGTACCGCATTTTGGCCACTCGCCACCGTTTTCGATAGACCTCGAGACGGCCCGGCCGGGGCGGGCGCACGCCGAGTCTTTGGTGACTCCGCCTTTGGTGGCAGCGGATCCGCCGCCCCGTTTCGAAGAGTTCGGTCGCCAGCCCGAGGTAGGCGCGCCTGAGCGCGATACCGGTGTCCGGCGAGGGGTTGTCCCGGCAGAACCGGTGCAGGAGGGCGAGGTCCGGCAGGCCGGGGGTGGCGACGCCGGGGAGATGCTCGACGACGCCGAGCCCTGGATGCCCTGCGGGAAGGGAGAATCCGGCGGGAAGTCCACAGTGGACGCAGGTGAGCGTGCAGCTCAGACATCGGGTGACGTGGCGGATCCGCCGTTCGCGCTGATCCCCGTCGATCACCTCGCGAACGTGCCACCCCATGGAGCCTCCCAAGACCGTGGTGTGTCCTGTGTCACTCTCAATACTGGAGAGTAGGGCTCGCTCCCGGTGGCGCGACAGGTCCAACCGGATGGCGTCGGAGCGGCCGGTCGGCGTAACGCTCCGCGTCAGGAGGACCGCCGCACGCTTGCGCACACCGTGACCCACTCGTAGCCGAAAACCCTCCTCCCGGCATCACGCCCTGGTTATAGTCCTGACTCGGGGTAATGGGGGAGGGAACGACGGCGATGGGCGGGTTCGTCACCGCGGCTCTGGGGTTCCCGGCCGTGCTTTTCAGCTTCCTGCTGATCGTGGTGATCGGCTATTGGCTGCTGGCACTGCTCGGCGCCGTCGACACCGACGACTTCGACGGCGGCGACGGGCTCCTGGCGGGTTTCGGTGGGGTCCCGCTGTCGATTTCGCTCTCTTTGCTGATCGCGTTCACCTGGTTCGTCAGTCTGGCAGGGACGGTTCTTCTCGATGACTTGGAGCTTTCGACACCTTCGAGGATCGGCATCGGGACGGGCGTGCTCGTCGTCGCGCTCGTCCTCGGCACACTCGGGACGAGGGTGATCGTGGTGCCGCTGCGCCGGGTATTCGGTCCCGCGAAGGAACCGAGCAGGATGGACTTCGTCGGTCGTGCCGCGGTCATCCGCACTTCGTCGGTGACCCACGACTTCGGGCAGGCCGAAGTCGCCGCCGCCGACGGGTCGACGGCCATTGTGGACGTCCGTCAAGCGGGTCAAGGCAACCTCACGGCGGGCAGCCGCGTAGTTCTCTATGACTACGACTCCGAAGGCGAGTTCTTCTGGGTCGAGTCCTTGGACATCTGAAGCAGAAAAGGAACAGTATGGGTGCCATCAGCGTGGGGGCCGGCGTTCTGATCGCCGTGATAGTTGTCATCCTCCTGGTTTTGCTCTTCACGATCACCAGGTTGTTCAAGAAGGTGCCGCAGGGGAAGGCGCTGATCATTTCGAAGGTCCGCCGGGTCGACGTGACGTTCACCGGCGCGATCGTCCTCCCCGTGCTGCACAAGGCCGAGATCATGGACACCTCGGTCAAGGCGATGGAGATCACCCGCACCGGCCGGGAAGGCCTGATCTGCCGGGACAACATCCGCGCCGACATCCGGATCTCGTTCTTCGTGCGGGTCAACAAGACCACCGAGGACGTCATCAAGGTCGCGCAGGCGATCGGCACCGAACGGGCTAGCCACGAGGCGACCCTGCAGGAACTGTTCAACGCCAAGTTCTCCGAAGCGTTGAAGACCGTCGGCAAGCAGCTCGACTTCGTGGATCTCTACACGAAGCGGCACGAGTTCCGTGACCAGATCATCCGCGTCATCGGCACCGACCTCAACGGGTACAGCCTCGAAGACGCGGCCATCGACTATCTCGAGCAGACGCCGATGGCGCAGCTCGATTCCGCGAACATCCTCGACGCGCAGGGTATCCGCAAGATCACCGAGCTGACCGCGATCGAGCACGTACGCACCAACGAGTTCCGCCGCGGCGAGGAAAAAGAGATCACCCGCCAGAACGTGGACGCGCGCGAGGCCATCCTCGAACTGGAGCGGCGCCAGGCCGACGCGGAGATCAAGCAGCGCCGCGAGGTCGAGACCATGCGGGCGCGCGAAGAGGCCGAGATCGCCAAGGTCCAGGCGGAGGAGCGGCTCAAGTCGCAGGCCGCGGGGCTGCGCACCGACGAGCAGCTCGGTATCCAGCACCAGAACCAGCAGCGCGAGATCGAGGTCGCGGGCAAGAACCGCGAGCGCGTCATCGCCATCGAGAGTGAGCGCATCGAGAAGGACCGCCTGCTGGAGGTCATCGGCCGCGAACGCGAGACCGAATTGTCCCGGATCGCCAAGGACAAGGAGGTCGAGACCGAGAAGCGCTCGATCGCCGAGGTGATCCGCGAGCGGATCGCGGTCGAGAAGACGGTGGCGGAGCAGGAAGAGATCATCAAGAAGCTCCGTGTCGTCGAGGAGGCGGAGCGCCAGCGCGAGGCCATCATCATCCGGGCCGAGGCGGAGGCGCAGGAAAGCCTCGTCAAGGACATCAAGGCCGCGGAAGCCGCCGAGGCCGCCTCGAAGCACAAGGCCCGCGAGGAACTGACGCTGGCCGAGGCACGCCAGCAGACCGCCGAACTGGAGACCCGCGCGAAGATCCGCCTGGCGGAAGGGATCCAGGCCGAAGAGGCGGCCAGTGGGCTGGCCGCGGCCCAGGTCAAGGAACGCGACGCCGACGCGCTGGAGAAGGTCGGCCGGGCCGAGGCGATCGTCGCCCGCGAGAAGGCGATCGTGCTCGCCGACGGGATGCGCGACAAGCTCAAGGGCGAGGCCGAAGGTCTCACCGAGAAGGCCGCCGCGATGGCCGCGCTCGACAGCGCCAGCCGCCAGCACGAGGAGTACCGCCTGCGGCTGGAGGCGGAGAAGGAGATCCGGCTCGCCGCGCTCAACGTGCAGCGCGAGGTCGCCGAGGCGCAGGCCACGGTGCTCGGCATCGGGCTGGAGAAGGCCGACATCGACATCGTCGGCGGCGAGACGATGTTCTTCGAGAAGATCATCGGCTCGATCGGCCTCGGCAAGAGCGTCGACGGATTCGTCGAGCACTCGGACGTCGTCCAGACGCTCGCGAAGCCGTGGCTCGACGGTTCGGGCAGCTTCACCGACGACCTCACGAAACTGGTTGGCTCGGTGAGCACGGAGGACGTGAAGAACCTGACGCTGTCGGCCTTCCTGGCGCAGCAGCTGAAGGCGGGCGGCCCGGACAGCGACAAGCTGCGTGAGCTGCTGACCATGGCGCAACGTCTCGGCCTCGCCGAGACGTCGGTCGCCACCCTCGCCGCCGCGAAGCAGTGACGGCGACCGAACCGGCGGTCGGAACCGAGCTGGACGCGGGCACCTATGAGGTGCTCCGCGCCCGGCTCGCCGCACAGGCCGCCGAACTGGCGAAACGCGCGGACGAGCTCAACAAGGCCCGGCTGGGTGTCTTCGGCAGCGCGCAACTCGCGCTGATCGGCACGGAACGGATCCGGACCGCGAACAACTGCGTGCCGCGCGACGTCGTGTCGGTCGGCGGGCGGATGTTGTTCGGCTACAACGTCTTCATCGGGCTCAAACCCGAGACGACGGTCGACGACGTCTTCTCGCTGCACGGCTTCAGTCATGACGAAGAAGCCTTCCGCTTCGACGACGTGCCCGCCGAAGAACTGCCGGAGCTGTTGCGCGACGATCAGTTCGTCCGAGACTTCGCCGAGCTGTACCGGTATTACCGGCAGGCGAAACTGCTGCAGCTGCGGCGGGTCGAGGGCAAGCTGCTCGCGATCTTCCAGATCGGGCCGCGGACCGAGGACATCCGGGTGCTGCGCTGGGGGATCACCGCCGACGGCAAGGTGTCCTATGTAGACAGTCGGGGCGAGCGCGATCACGTCTTCCCGCCGTCACACGACTTCGAATGGATCGAGACCACCCGCGAGCAGCATGTGCTCGGACGGCATCCGCATATCTCGATCGAGGACGAGGTGTTCGTCGAGACCGTCGGCGGCAACCTGACGATCAAGGTCGAGAACAACACCGAGACCGGCGAGGGGATCTACTCCGAACCGGTCGACGAGCCGCTGCAGAGCCTCGCCGACGCCGAGGTCTCCTACGCCAGGATCGGCCCGCTGATCCTGGTACGGATGCTGCCGTACAAGGAGATCGAGTACCGCTACCTGGTGTTCAACATCCGCACCCGGGACGTGGTCCGCCTCGACGGCATCGGGCAGGCCTGCCAGCGGCTGCCGGAGGACCACGGGATCATCTTCCCCGGCGGTTACTACCTCGACACGGGTGTCAGCAAGACTTTCGACACCACTGTGGACGGTCTCGAATTCGAACGGGTGATCCGTTCGCCCAACGGCGAGGACGTGCTCTACGTCTTCCACGCGAGGGCCGAGGGACGCACGCTTCTCCTGCCGTACAACGTGATCCGCAAAGAGGTCTCGAACCCGATCCCGTGCCACGGGTATTCGCTGTTCGACGACGGCACGATGGTGCTGTTCCGGGCGTTGTCCGACGAGCCGAGCCGCGTGCATCCGATGCAGGTGTGGCGGACGCCGTTCCAATCGGACACCTACGCCGCGTCGCAGCCGACCGGGACCGGGCCGCTGGAACGGGTCGGCAACGCCGATCTGGTCCGCGGGATCTCCGACTGCCTCTCGATCGGCCGGATGGTCGACGAGATGGCGCCGTCGGCGGCGGTGTTCGAGGCCCTGATCGCCGCGTGCGCGCGGATCTTCGACCACTACCACTGGCTCGGCGAGGCCGAACTCGGTGATCTGCGGTCGCCGCTGTCGGAGGTCCGGGTCACCGCGGAGCAGGTGCTCGACGAGTTCGAGACGGTCACCGCGCTCACCACGCAGGCGGCCGAAGCGGTCGACGAAGCGGCCGCGCAAACCGCCTCGCTCGTGCGCAAGGTACGCGGCGAGACGTTGAACGCGGCCGACGCGTGGGTGCGACGGCTCGCCGAAATGCACCGCGCGCGGGGACATCTGGTCACCGTGCGGGAACTGCGGTACGTCGACACCGAGCGCGTGGACAAGCTGATCGCTGATCTGGACACGGAGTTCGGCGAGGCCGCGCAGCGGGCCGTGCGGTTCCTGCAGGGCGAGGACGCGTTCACCAGCTATCACGCCGAGGTGGACGGGCTGATCGCCGCCGCGGGCGCGATCGCCACCGTCGCCGAGGCGGTCCCGGTCGCCGAGCGGCTCGACGAGCAGTCCGGCGGGCTCGAAGTCCTCACCGACGTCGTCGGCGGGCTGGAGATCGCGGACGCCGTGGTGCGGACGCGGATCCTGGAGCGCGTCGGCGAGGTCATCGGCGGGGTCAACCGCGCGAGGGCGACGCTCGAAGCGCGGCGCAAGGAACTGCTGGAGACCGAGGGCCGGGCGGAGTTCGCCGCCGAGTTCGCCCTGCTCGCGCAGGCCATCACCGGCGGTCTCGCGGTCGCGGACACCCCGGACCGCTGCGACGAGCAGCTCGGCAGACTGTTGCTGCAGCTGGAAAACCTCGAATCGCGATTCGGCGAATTCGACGACTTCCTGGTGTCGCTGGGGGAGAAGCGCACCGACGTCTACGAGGCGTTCTCCTCACGCAAGCAGGCGCTGCTCGACGAGCGGGCGCGCCGCGCGGACCGGCTGGTCGATTCGGCCGAGCGGATCCTCACGAGTGTGACCAGGCGGGTCGGCACGCTCGGTTCGGTCGAGGAGATCAACACCTATTTCGCTTCGGACCCGATGGTGGCGAAGCTGCGGAGTGTGGTCGCCGAACTGCGCGAACTCGGCGACCAGGTGCGCGCCGAAGAACTCGAAGGCCGGGTCAAGGCCGCTCGCCAGGAAGCGGGCCGCGCGCTGCGCGACCGGCTCGACCTCTACGGCGAGGGCGGGGAGACGATCCGCCTCGGCCGCAACACCTTCGCGGTCAACACCCAGGACATCGACCTCACCCTGGTCCCGCACGAGGGCGGGATGAAGTTCGCGATCACCGGGACCGACTACCGCGCTCCCGTGCGGGACGCCTCGTTCGAGGCGACGAGGCCGTACTGGGATCAGTTGCTGGTCTCGGAATCGCCCGAGGTCTATCGCGCCGAGTATCTCGCGACGTCGATCCTGCACGAAGAGCCGGACTTGATCGAGGCCGACCTGCTCGACGTCGTCCGGCGCGTGGCGGGCAACCGGTACGACGAGGGCTACGCGCGCGGTGTGCACGACCACGACGCCGCCGCGATCCTGTCGGCGTTGCTGCGGCTGCGTTCCGCCGCGGGACTGCTGCGTTATCCGCCCGCGTCGAGGGCGGCCGCACAGCTGTTCTGGGCGTTCGGTGCCGAAGAAGCGGCGAAGTCCTCCTGGACGACGCGTGCTGCGTCGCTCTCGCGGGTCCGGGAGGCCTTCGGGCACACCACGGCGATCGACGCGCTGTCGGCGGAGTTCACCGAGGCGATGGCCACGTTCGCCGAGAACTCCGGTCTGACGCTCGACCTCGAATTCGCCGGCGAGTACCTGTTCGAGGAACTGGCCGACGCGTCACCGGGATTCGTCACCAGCGGCGGCGCGCGGGCGCTGCTCGACAAGTTCCGGCTCGACAGGCGCAGTTTCGCCGAAGACCTGCGCGCGCTCGACGACCTCGCCGATCGCCACCAGCTCGCCGAAGCCTGGCTGACGTCCTTTGTGGACTCCGCTGGGTTGCCCGGTGACGAACTGGCGGAGGCCGTCGCGATCGAACTGGCCGACCTGCCACGCTACGATTCGTCGGCGGAACTCTCGGCCACTGTGGACGGTCTGCTCGGTTCACATCCGCGGATCGTCAACCGGTCCATGACCTTCCGGCTCGACGAAACGCTGGCGCGGACGCAGCGGTTCCGACGCGATCGTGTCCCGGGTTTCCGCGCGTATCAGCGGCAGCGCAACGAACTGGTGGCGGCCGAGCGGGACAGGCTACGGTTGAGCGAGTACAAGCCGAAGGTGATGAGCGCCTTCGTGCGCAACCGGCTGCTCGACGAGGTCTATTTGCCGCTGATCGGCGACAACCTCGCCAAGCAGCTCGGTGCGACCGGCGATGCCCGCCGCACCGACCAATCCGGTCTGCTGCTGCTCATCTCGCCGCCGGGATATGGCAAGACGACCTTGATGGAGTACGTCGCGAGCCGCCTCGGTCTGGTGTTCGTCAAGGTGAACGGGCCCGCGCTCGGACACGAGGTCACCTCGGTCGACCCGGCGGACGCGCCCAACGCGACCGCGCGCCAGGAGGTCGAGAAGATCTCGTTCGCGCTGGAGCAGGGCAACAACGTGCTGTTGTATCTCGACGACATCCAGCACACCTCGCCGGAACTGTTGCAGAAGTTCATTTCGCTGTGCGACGCGCAGCGGCGGATGGAAGGTGTCTGGGAAGGCCGGACGCGGACCTACGACCTGCGCGGGAAGCGGTTCGCGGTCTGCATGGCCGGTAACCCGTACACCGAGCAGGGCAAACGGTTCCGGATCCCGGACATGCTCGCCAACCGCGCGGACGTGTGGAACCTCGGCGATGTGTTGTCGGGCAAGGAAGAGCTGTTCGCGCTGAGCTACATCGAGAACGCGCTCACCGCGAACACCGTGCTCGCACCACTCGTCTCCCGGGAACGGTCCGATGTGGACGTTCTGGTCCGGCTGGCCCGAGGCGACGGCGGCGTCCGGGCGGATCAGCTGAAGCACGCGTATTCGGCGACAGAGCTGAAGCAGATCCTCGCCGTGCTGCGGAAACTGATCCGGGTGCAGCAGATCGTGCTGAAGAACAATCAGGCCTATATCGCTTCGGCGGCGCAGGCGGACGCGTCCCGCGTCGAACCGCCGTTCCAGCTGCAGGGTTCCTACCGGAACATGAACAAGCTGGCAGGCCGGATCGTGCCCGCGATGAACGACGCCGAACTCGAAGCGCTCATCGACGACCACTACGCCGGCGAAGCGCAGACGCTGACCTCGGGAGCCGAGGCCAACTTGCTCAAGCTGGCGGAACTACGCGGACGCCTGAGCGCCTCGGAGGCGCAGCGGTGGGCGGAGGTCAAGGCGGGTTACCTGCGGGCACAGGCGCTCGGTGGCGACGAGGAGGACCCGATGAGCCGCGCGGTCGGCGCGGTGGGCCTGCTGGCGGACCGGGTCGGTGCGGTGGAAGCGGCTATCGAGCGGGCTTCGGAGCGGATGGTTGTGCGGGATGTGATGTGAGGGTTTTTCGCGACAGGACGATTCGTGTTGGCGCGTGAAGGCCCCCTTCCCTCGACTCTGCCGAGGGAAGGGGGCCTTCACGCGCACAGGTCCAGCTCTAACCTGAAGTGCCATTCCTCATTGCCGGAAATCGGCGACGCGTCACGGTGGTGGCATGGTCGGAAACTGTCGGTGGTCGATCGTATGTTCGTCGGGTGGATACTTTCAAAGCGCCGGTGGCGCTTCTCGAAGAACTTACTGATCCGAACGTTTTGGAGTTGGTCAATGCTTCGATAGTTTCGTTGGATGACAAGGATTCCGTGGCTGTGGCGCGGGCGGCGTCGGCGGGGATCGCGCGGTTGGAGGCGGTCCGGTTCCGGGCGTTGGCTCAGCTGAGCCGGCACCGGCAGGGTGCGCGGAGTGTGGTGCAGGAGGTCGCGGTCGAGTTGTCTCTGGTGGACACTCACGCGGGCTCGATGGTCTCGACGGCTGAGGCGTTGACGACGCGTCTGCCGCGGACTCTGGGGTTGATGGATCAGGGGAAGTTGTGTGGTTTCGGTGCGATGAAGGTCGCCGCCGCCACCGCGTGGCTCTCGGAGGAGAACGCGCGTGCCGCGGATGCGTTGTTGGAGGATCGGTTGCCGGGCAGGAATGCCGGCCAGATCCGGAAAGCGGCGAATCACGCGGCGGGCACCGTCGACCGTGACGGCGCCGACAAACGCGCCGCGCACCACCGCGAAGGACGGCGACTCACTCTGCGGCAGGGGGAGACCGGGGTGGCGTCGATCGAGGTCGAGGACGGGCCGGTGGAGAAGGTCACGGCCGCGTACCGGCGGATCGACCGTGAAGCCCGCGCCCTGCGGAAGGATGGGGAGACCCGGACGCTGGATCAGTTGCGTGCGGATATCGCGCTCGATCTGCTGCTCGGTGGGCAGGGCGGCACGAGTGAACGCACCGAAGTGTTCCTGTACATGGACTTGTTCACCTATCTCGGGGTGAACAATGATCCGGCTGAGCTGGCCGGGCATGGCCATATTCCGGCGGGGCTGGCGCGGCACATCGCGACCGGGCCGGACACGGTGTTGCGCCGGATCGTCACCGATCCGCTCTCCGGGCAGGTGCTGGATCTGGGGCGGGATCGGTACCGGCCTACCGCAGGTCTGGGTGAGTTTGTGCGGGTGCGGGATCGTGAGTGCCGAAGACCGGGGTGCGGTCGTCCGGCGCAGGCCTGCGATCTGGATCATGTGGTGCCGTGGCAGTTCGGCGGCCACACCAACGCTGATGAGTTGGTCGACCTCTGCCGCCGCGACCACCGCCTCAAAGACGAACCCGGCTGGAGCTACCGTCTCGCGGCGGACGGGACACTGACCGTCACCACCCCGACCGGGCACAGCTACGACAGCACACCGCCACCACTCCACGAACCCCGGACCGAAAGCCCGCTGGACGACGAACCACCACCGTTCTGAGCCCGTCGCCGGAAAACGGCGACAGCTCCGCTGTGCTTTCGTGCCTGGTGGTCTGACCGGCAGACGCCTCCTGTGAACGGTGAGAACCTCTTGGGCACGTTCCCGGAAGTGACTGGTGTGGCTTGGGTGGCTGGAGAGGGGTTGGTTCCTTGCCGGACAGGCCTTTTCCGCGCTGCCGGTGCGGCAGCCCGTCGCCGGAAAACGGCGACAGTCTAGGCACGCTTTTGCGCTCTTGAGTCGAAGTGAATCTCTTTAGCCGTGTTCGTGGCAGCGCCAGTACGGCCGATCTGGTCCTGACGGTTGAAGTTGCGCCGGTTACTGACCGACAGGCGTGCTCCGTCGCCGAGAACCGGCGACAGCTCAAGCTGCTGCCGCCAGGGGCGTTTTCCCTGCGGTGGTGGGCGTGGCTTGGGTGGTTGAGCGGTGCCGGTTCCTTGCCGGACAGTCCTTTTCTGCGCTGCCGGGAGAGAATCCCGTCGCCGAAAACCGAGCCTGTCACGATTTTCGTGTAAGTCAGAGGTGATTTACTTACGTTTTTAGGTTATCAGAACGGGAGTCTTCCTGGGAAGAGTCGGGCGAGCGTGTTGAGTGCCACCTTCCAGCCGTGTGTTCCGGTTCCTGATGTGCCTCCGCGTTGGCTGGAGATGTTTCGGAGTCCGAGGTATAGCAGTTTCATGGCCGCGTCTTTGTCGGGGAAGTGTCCGCGATTTTTTGTGATCTTGCGTAGTTGGAAGTTGATGGATTCGATGGCGTTGGTTGTATAGACGATTTTGCGGAGTTCGGCCGGGTAGTCGAGGAAAGGAATGAAGTCGTTCCAGGCGTTGCGCCACACGTCGATGGCGCCAGGGTATTGAGTTCCCCATGACTTGTCGAATTCGGCGAGTGCGAGTTCGGCGCCGTCGAGTGTGGGTGCACAGTAGATTTCACGCATCGATGCGGCGATCTTCTTGCGGTCGCTGTAGGACACGAATTTCGAGGCGTTGCGGATCACGTGGACCACGCATGTCTGGACAACAGTGTCGGGGAAGACTGTCTTGATCGCGTCGGGCAGGCCGGTCAAACCGTCGCAGCAGGCGATCAAGATGTCTTTCACGCCACGATTACGCAGGTCGGTGACGACCTTCAGCCAGAACTTCGCGGCCTCGGTGTCGGAGATCCAGCAGCCGAGGGCGTGCTTGCGGCCGTCGACGTCGACCCCGATGGCCAGGTAAGCGACCTTGGTGGTCACCACGCCGTTGTCCTTGACCCGGATCCGGATTCCATCGACATAGAGAATCGGGTAGACCTCGTCGAGCGGACGCGATTGCCACGCCTTGATCTCGTCGACTACGACCTCGGTGATATTAGAGATCAATTCCCGTGAAGCGTTCACCCCGTAAACTTCCCGTAGGTGCGCTTCGATGTCACGGGTCGTCATGCCGCGCGAGTACAACGACAGGATCATATCGTCAATATTGCCGATCCGCCGCGCCCGTTTCGGCACGATCGCCGGCTCGAACGACCCGTTCCGATCACGTGGCACCTCGATATCGACAGGGTCGTTCCTTGTCGACACCGTCTTGGTCGATTTACCGTTCCGCGAATTCCCGGACCCCCGGCCCGCCGGGTCGCCGGCGTCATAACCTAAATGGTCGGTCATCTCCGCCTGCAGCGCCCGCTCGAGCACAGCCTTGGTCATCTGATTCAACAGGCCATCCACGCCATCGATCGGCGTCCCCGCCGCTTTGGCGTCCCTCAGCAACGCGTCAATCGTCTCCGGAGAGAAGGCCTCCGCCAGCTGCCGCGCCGCCGTCTCGTCACCGCGACGAGACGATGTGTTCTGTGTCACTCGGTGTCCCCTCCGACCGCCTACCAGGCGAGTCGATCTTGGTGCACCTCCGACTTACACAGTTGGCATGACACGCCCCGAAAACCGGCAACACTCCATCAGCCACACCCCATCAGCCAAACCCACATCCCCCTCACGACCCCAAAGCCGTCAACTGCTCATCCGTGAGCCGTTCCACCAAAGCAACCGCCCGATACCCACCATCAGAAGAAACCACCCGCACCGGCCCGGCGACATGCGGATGCTCCTCCGCCACCCGTAAAGCGGCCGAAACCCGCTCAGCAGGCCATCCCAGTGCCGCCGCGAGAGCCGGAACAGACATCGCGCGTCGAGCGTGCAGTAGGGCGGCCAGCGCGGTCAGGGCGTCGCCGACGTAGACCGCGACGCGGTCGTCCAGCATGACTTCGTTGATGCGCGCATGGAATCGGGAGAGATCGTCCATGCGTGCGCCGGCGGGGGTGGCGGTGCCGAGGACTTCGGCGCCCTGGCGAGCGATTTTGATCCATTCCTGGTTCGAGCGGACGCTTTCGGCCCAGACTCGCTGCGGCATCTCCTCGTCGATGACGTACTGCTCGCGCCGTCCGGTGCGTTCCCGTTTGAGCAGGGCCTGCGTTTCGAGGTAGCGGACGGCGTTCGAGATCGACGCCGGACTCACCTGGAGCCGCTGGGCGAGTTCGGCCGCGGTGTGGACGCCTTCGTCGCTGACGGACAGGCACGCGAGCACTCGCGACATCATCCTGGGCAGTCCGGTGGCCACCATCATCTCGGTGAAGTCCGCTTCGAAGCGGCGCACGGCTTCCGGATCGCGCCCGTAGTCGTTCGTGACGACGGGGGCGGCGCGGGGGTGTTGCTTGCGGCGCCGCGCCCGTTCGCCGGTGACCCGGCTCGCTTCGTCGGCGCGGTAGCCGGAATGGCCGCTGTTGCGCGCGACCTCGCGGCTGATCGTCGACGTCGGGCGGCCGAGGCGGCGGGCGATCTCGGCGTATCCGAGGCCGTCCTTGAGCCAGGTCGCGATCAGCCGGCGGTCCTCCAGGGTCAGCCTGCCGCCCGGCATGGGCGCCTCCTGTGCGTTCACTCGCAGGTCAATGCAATGAATCGTTGCGTTCATCGACAGCATCGTTGCAACGATTTCCAGAATCTACCAGCAGTTACCCCGAAAAGCATCATCCGCAACTTTGAGCGATGGCTGAATGCAACGTAGCCTTCAGACATAGCTGAAGATCTGGGAGGAACAGCTGTGACCAAGTCAGTACCCCATCTCGCGGAACTGCCCCTCGAACGGCCACGGGGGTGCCCGTTCGACCCGCCCGCGGAACTTGCCTCGCTGCGGGACGAGCATCCGCTCGTCCGCCTGACCTTCCCCGACGGCCACGAAGGCTGGCTCGCGACGGGGCACGCGATCGTCCGGTCCATCATCGCGGATCCGCGTTTCAGTGCCCGGCAGGAGCTGATGCACTCACCGCTGCCGGGGCCCGCCGCGATGGTGACGCCGCCGCCCGCGCAGCCGGGGATGTTCATCAAGATGGACGATCCCGAACACGGCCGCTATCGCAAGCTGCTCACCGGCAAGTTCACCGTGCGCCGGATGCGGCTGCTCACCGAACGGGTGGAGCAGGTGGTCACCGAACATCTCGACGCCATGGAGCGGCAAGGCTCACCCGTCGACCTGGTGCCTGCCTTCGCGCAGCCCATCCCGGCGCTGATGATCTGCGAACTGCTCGGCGTTCCCTATGCCGACCACGAATTCTTCCGGCGCAACGTCGCGCCGCTGAACAAACCGGACGCCCCGCTGGCCGAACAGGACGCGGCCATCACCGCGCTGGGGGAGTATCTCTACCGGCTCATCGTGGCGAAACGGGCCGAGCCGACCGACGACATCCTCGGCGAACTGGTCGCCACGGAACTCACGGACGAGGAACTCACCAGTATCGCGTTCCTCTTGCTGGGGGCCGGTTTGGACACCACGGCCAACATGCTGGCGCTGGGCACTTTCGCGCTGCTGCGGCATCCCGATCAGTTGCGGGCCCTGCGCGAGGACCCGGAGAGCCTCGACGGCGCGATCGAGGAACTGCTGCGCTACCTGACCATCGCGCATACCGGCGCCCGCACCGCGCTCGAAGACGTCGAGGTCGGCGGGCAGCTCATCAAGGCGGGGCAAGTGGTCGCGCTTTCGGCGGCGGCCGCCAACCGCGATCCGCTGAAGTTCCCGGAACCCGACCGGCTCGACCTCCGCCGTAACGCCGCCGGGCACGCGTCGTTCGGGCACGGTGTCCACCAGTGCCTCGGTCAGCAGCTCGCGCGCGTCCAGATGAAGGTCGCTTTCGCCGGGTTGCTGGCCAGGTTCCCGTCCCTGCGGCTCGCGGTACCGGCCGAGGAGGTCCCGCTGCGGACGGACTCCGACATCTACGGGGTGTACGCGCTCCCGGTGGCCTGGGGCTGATCGCGATGAGGATCCAAGTGGATCGGGAACGGTGTGTCGGCGCGGGAATGTGCGTGCTGACCGCACCCACGGTATTCGATCAGGACGAGGAAGACGGCCGGGTCCGGTTGCTGGATCCGGAACCGGCCGACGCGGGGGACGCGGTGGTGTCGTGTCCCGCCGCGGCGATCACGGCGGACGGCTGAGGCGGCCAGGGGGTGCCGGGCGGGCACCCCCTGGCACGGGATCAGCCGACTTCCGCGAGAACCTTGCCGCTGTCGGCGTTCCGCACGGCGGTACCGGCGTAGTTCTGCTGAACCCTGGCCTTCTCCTGGGCGTTGGGGTTCACGTTGGCGCAGCTGACCCCGCCGGTCGATCCGGACATCAGCGACGAACACGGCCCGGGCTTCACGTCGGGGAGGCCGAGGCTGTGGCCGAGCTCGTGGGACGCGATCCGGACCTTGTTGTAGCCCTGCTGGACGGCCTGCCTGCCGTACCAGACGGTGACCGTGCCGCTCGGGCGAACCGGTCCGAGGGTGGCACGCGGCCAGCCGTCGTCGGCGATGATCCGGATGTTGACTCGCTGCCCCGGCGTCGCCTTGACGATGCGGACGTTGGTGACGTTGGTGTTCCAGACGTTGACGCCGGCGGCCACCACGTCCTTGAACTCCGCGGCCTGGCTGTCGTCGTAGGTCAGGGTGGTCGCCATGATCTCGGCGGCCCCGGCGGAGGGCGCCGAAAGCAGCGAAAGGGAAAGCGCGGCGCCGGTGAGCACCGCGGCGAAGGTACGTCGAAGCACGTTTTACTCCTCGCGTTAAGGCGTGCTGGAATTGCGGAGCAGTGTCGACACTTTTTGGATCGGGCGAGAGGGACCTCTGAGTAGTCCTCCGTTGCCTCCGCGTGATGTTAGGACCTGTCGAGGTCGTCGCGGAACCCGCCGATAGTCGCCTGTCGTTAACCATGATCTTGACGCGACCGGAAGACTGTCCGGCTATGACGACGGCACGTTTCACCGGACACGAAGAACCCATCCTCGCCGTCGCGGTGCACGGAAACCGGCTGGTCACCGGTGGTACGGACAAGACGGTGCGGGTATGGGACCTGGAGACCGGCGCGCAGCGGTTCGCCTTGAGCGGCCACGAGCGGCCGGTGCTCGCGGTGGGTATCTCGGGTCAGTACGTGGTGGGATGCGATGGCGCGACGGTGCGGCGCTGGCGGCTCTCCGGTCGTGAGGCGCGGTCCCCGGAGGTCCAGACGACCAAACGGGCACTCGCGGTCGCGGTGGCGAAGGAGTTCGTCGTTTCCGGCGCGGGAAGCACCGTCGAGGTCCGGCGGCTGGACGGCGTGACGGAGCGCGGTTTCCGTACCGGTGGCCCGGAGATCGAATCGGTCGCGGTGACCCCGGACGGCCGGGTCGTGGTCGCCGGTGACGACACCGGCGGCGTGCGGCTGTGGGACCGCGAAGTCGTTTCCCACTACCGGTTCGGCGGCGCGGGCGCGGTACACGTGGTCGCGGTCTCCGCCGACGGCGCGCGGGTGCTGTCCGGCGAGGGCGAGACGGTCCGGTTGTGGGGACGGAAAGGCGATCCCGCCCTGGTCTTCCCCGGACACGCCGGGGTGGTGCGGGCGCTGGCCTTCAGCCCGGACGGGAAGCTGGTGCTCTCCGGCGGTTCCGGCGGCGAGGTCTACGTCCGTGACATCGAGAACCCCGCCGAGTACACCCTCCTCACCGGACACGAGGGCAACGTCCGCGCGATCGCCTGCACCGCGGGCAACGAGAAGATCATCTCGGTCGGCGACGACCGCACGATCCGGGTGTGGGACCGCTTCGGCAATCAGATCGACGGCACCGGTTTCGTCGAACCCAAACCGGGGCGAGCCCGGCCGCGGATCACGCCGGACGTCGAGAGCGCGATCGATCTGATCGGCTTCCAGGACGACGTGCGCACGCTCGCCGCGGTCATCGCCGACCGTGAGACCAGCCCGCCGTTGTGCGTCGCGCTGCTGGGCCCCTGGGGCTCCGGCAAATCGAGTTTCGTGCGGCAGGTGGCCGATCGTGTCGCCGAACTGGCCCGGCGATCCCGGGGCGACGCCGCCAACAGCGTGTTCGCCGGTGAGATCCGGCAGATCCGGTTCAACGCCTGGCAGTACCACGACGACCATCTGTGGGTCGGCCTGGTGGATCACCTGTTCCGGAACCTCGGCGCGCCCGAGACGCACGCGGACGCCGACGAGGTCCGTGCCGAACGCGAGGAGCTGCGGACCCGGCTCGCCGGGCTGCGGGCCGTCAAGGCGGATTCGCCGCTCACCTGGCGCTGGCGCCTGCTGGTGTCCGGGGTGGACCGGGCCGAGCGCCGACGGCGGCGGTTCGCCGTCGCCGGGTACGCGGTACTCGGTGTGCTCGGCGTCGCCGCGGCGATCACCGGATGGGCCTTGTGGCACAACGCGATCCTCGCCGCGGCAGGCGCCGTCGTCGCGCTCGGCGCCGTGCTGACCCCGGCGCTCACCACCGCGAGAGCCGCCCTCGCTCCCGTGAAGTCCACATTGGACAAACTGCGGTACGACGTCGACAAACGGGTGGAACGGTTCGAGACCGAGGTCCGCGAAGCCGAGGAGCGGCTCCGGCGGCTGGACGCGGCCACGCGGCTCGGCGAGCTGATCGAAGAGGCGAAGAGCGGCAGATACGGGGACTACCAAGGGGTTTTCGCCCGCCTTCGGGAGGATCTCGCGCGGCTGAGCGCGGATCTGGTGGACGCGCGCAAGGACTGGCAGCTGGCGGGCGGCAAGGGCGATCCACCACTGGAACGGATCGTGCTCTACATCGACGACCTCGACCGCTGCCCGCCGTCGAAGGTGATCGAAGTGCTCGCCGCGGTGCACCTGCTGCTGGCCCTGCCCGCGTTCGTCGTGGTGGTGGCCGTCGATCCCCGCTGGCTGCGGCGATGCCTCGATCAGCACCACGAGGAGTTGTTCGGCGCCGGGGAAGAGCGCCGGTCGGAGTATCTCGACAAGATCTTCCAGATCGTGTTCGCGTTGCGCCCCATGGGAACCGCGGCCGACGAGCTGATCGACGTCCTGATGCCGATCGAAGGCACGGAACCGGCGGTTCACGAGCACGAGGAATGGTCCGACGACGGGGAAACCCTCCAGCATGGCGAAAGCGGTGAGCCGAGGGAGGTCATCGTCAAGGACACGGCCCCGCCCACGTTCTACAACATGCGGCCGGACCGGTTGCGGCTCACCGAAGTCGAACGCGATTTCGTCCACGTGCTGCGGAAACGGCTGAACACGCCACGGGAGATCCGGAAACTGGTCAACCTCTACCGGCTGGTGCGCATCGGTATCCCCGACGCGGAACTGGCGCGGTTCGTCAGTGGTCCCTACCGCGCGGTGCTGGTGCTGCTGACCCTACTGGTCGCCGATCCGGACTCCGCGCGCTCGACCTTCATCGCGCTGTCCGATGGGGAATCGTTGTCCGAAGCCTTTCCACCTGAATGGCGGCTAGACGTCGAATCCTTCGATGATCTACAGGTCTATCGGAATTGGGTGGGCACCCTCGCCCGCTTCAGTTTCGAAACCTACGATCTGGTGACCGAGGAAACAGAACCGGGAACCACGTTGTAGCTACACTTGCCCGCTACGACGTCGAGGGGGCGCGCATGCGGAGATCAGGCTGGCTTTCGCTCGCCTTCGGCGCGCTGGTCGGGACACTCGTGATCGTCCTGCTGGCGACCGTGGTCACCGCGCCCTCGAACGCGCTCCGGACCGATTGCGTCCGCCTGGTCACGAGTTCCTCGACGGAGAAGGGCGACCTGATCCGCGAACTCGCCGAGCGGTACAACAACACCGGCCGGACGTTCGACGGCGGCCGGTGCGCGAAGGTCGAGGCGTTCAAGAAGACCTCGGGCGCCGCGCTCGACCTCATCGCCGACGGCTGGAACGACATCGACGAGCAGCAACCGGAACCCCAGGTCTGGCTGCCGAGTTCGTCGCTGTGGCTCGATCTGCTGCGCCAGCGCGGCAAAGGCGGCTTGATCGACAGCGGCCCGAGCACCTCGCTCGCGACGAGCCCGATGGTCATCGCGATGCCGAAGCCGATGGCCACGGCGATGGGCTGGCCGCAGAAGACCATCGGCTGGAACGACGTCCTCCAGATGAATCAGAAGGGCGGCTGGGCCTCCACCAGCGCGGCGAACGCGCAATGGGGGAACTTCACGCTGGGCAAGGACAATCCGCGCCGGTCGACCTCGGGGCTCGCCGCGACCATCGCCACCTACTTCGCGGCGACCGGTGGGGACTACGGCAAGATCGACACGACGGAGGCCGTACGGTTCGTCCGCGGCATCGAGGCGTCGGTCGCCTACTACAGCGACGACTCGGTCGCGTTCTTGAAGACGCTGTACGAAGAGGACCAGAAGAAGCCGACGCCCTACATCAGTGCGATGGCGATGCAGGAGCAGATGGTCTACCTCTACAACCGCGGCGCGCCGACAGGGGATCCGAAGCAGCTGAAGGACAAACCCGAACCGCTGAACCGGCCGCTCGTCGCCGTGCACCCGAGTGAAGGGACGATGCTGATCGATCATCCCTTCCTGATCACGGCCAAGGCGTCACCGGAACAACACGCGGCGGCCAAGGACTTCGCCGATTTCCTGCGGGAACCCGGGCAGCAGGAGCGCTTCCGCGATCTCGGGTTCCGCGACCCGGCGGGCCGGGGCGATGCGAAGCTGGCCGAAGGCGCGCACACCGCGGAAACCGGAGACTCCCGGCTCATCCCGCTCCCCACCGGTGAGCAGATCCAGAAGATGCTGGACGGCTGGGAGTACACGCAGCGACGCGGCCGGATCCTGCTGGTGCTGGACCTGTCCG
The DNA here is from genome assembly GCF_055575975.1 of Amycolatopsis sp. NPDC033938. Taxonomy (NCBI): domain Bacteria; kingdom Bacillati; phylum Actinomycetota; class Actinomycetes; order Pseudonocardiales; family Pseudonocardiaceae; genus Amycolatopsis; species Amycolatopsis sp. NPDC033938. The sequence goes on along the minus strand of NZ_JBVIRO010000005.1, from coordinate 291,667 downwards.
GATCGATGACCGAACCGTTCGACAAGAACCGCAAGGACAAACCGTATTCCGACCGCCGGATCGACCTGCTGAAACCCGCGATCCGGAAACAGCTCGAATACCTGCATCCCGAAGACGAGGTCGGGCTGTGGACGTTTTCGACCGACGGACCCGAGGAAAAGATGCCGATCGGCAAGGTGAAGGACGTCCGGGGCCCGATGAACGACCTGGTCGAAAACCTGACCCCGAAAGGCGATACGGCGCTGTACAAGTCCGTGGTGGAAGCCAACGCCAAGATGCGGCGGGAGTTCGACCCGAACGTCATCAACGCCGTCGTGGTGCTGACCGACGGCGAGGACACCGAGGGCGGGGTCACCAAGGAACAGGTGCTGCAGAACGTCGACGCAGAGAGGCTGGACAACTCCGTTCGCATCTTCACCATGGCCTACGGCGCGCAAGCCGACAGCCGGGTCCTGGACGAGATCGCGCAGAAGTCCAAGGCCCGCAGCTACCAGGCCGTCGACCCGCACGGCATCGACAAGATGTTCGTCAACGTCTTCAGCAACTTCTGACATGGCCGATCCCGACAACCGCCCGTTCCACGTCGTCACCGGCGTGCTCACGGTCATCGCGGGCCTGCTCGGTCACTCGGTGACCTTGCCGCATCCACAGGCCTGGCTTTTCGGTGCCGTCGCCGCGTTCGCCGTGCTGATCCCCGCCGAGGTCGCGTTCTTCGTGCTGAGCGGCAGGCGACCGGCGAAGAGGCCGGAATTCCGCACGCCCGAGCCTGCCGCCGGCTACGACCACTATAGCCTGCTGGGCCGCGCGCTGACCGCTGTCGAAGCGGCGCAGCCTGGGGAGACGGAGCTTTCGAGGGTCATCCGGCAGGCGGTGGCGAGACTCGAAGAACGGGCCGGGGACAACACGCCCGCGGTGGTCGAACTGCGGGTGACGGTCAAGCAGACCACCGAGAAGCTGGAGCGGCACGCGCGGGACGAGAACCCCGATCCGATCATGCTCGGCTACCGGCTCACGCTGTACCGGGAAGCGCTGGAGGAAGCGATCGCGGCGGTCGAACGGGGCTGATCGGTGGCGAGTGTTCGCTGCCGAACAGACTACGGCCGTGCGTCATGCTGATCTGACAGTATGCCGTTGATCGGGCGCCGGGTTGTCGAGGGTGTGGAACATGTGGTCGTACCGGTGGAGCACCGGTTCAGCCTGGAGGAGGCCGTGCTGGCGGTGATGGCCGCCAAGAGCACCGTGCGGCCCGCCCCCGGGATCAAGGTCGCTCCGTTGAAGGTGTCAGAGGTACGGTCAGCGCTGCTCTACGCGGCGAAACACGCCGACAGACGACACCAGATCGTGGACAGCTATTTCGTCGAGGCCGAAGACGGACCGTTGCACCGGCTGGCCGAGTGGATCAGATCGGAGCTGGTCCGGCTGGGCATCTTCACCACGCACGACGGTTCCGCCGCCGGATCGGGTGGCCGATTCGGTTACTCTCCGCGATAGGTGTTCACGACTGCCTGGGAGGGTGTTTCGTGGGTTTGGGCCCGGAGGCCGCCGAAGAAAGAGAACGTCCGTTCCTGGAGCGGCTGGACGAACCCGTCCGTGCCCGGTTGCTGGAGATGGGCACCCCGCAGACCTACGAGGGCAGACAGGCGCTGATGCGCGCGGGCGAGCCCGGCGACTTCGTCATGCTGCTGCGGCACGGCTACGTGAAGGTGACCAGCGCCGACCGGATGGGGGCGACGGTCATCCTCGACGTCGGGGTGCCCGGCGATCTGCACGGCGAGATCGCGGTGATCGCGGGCGGCATCCGGATGGCCGACGTCGTCGCCATCGAGGAGGTCCACGTCCGGCGGATCGCGGCGAGCGAGTTCAACCGCTTCCTGCTGGACCATCCGTCGGCGATGCGTGAGGTGCTCGTCAGCGTCGCCCGCCGGTTCGTGCTCGCGCAGCGGCAGCGGACGCAGTCGTGGAAACCGCAGGCGGTGGCGCGGGTCGCGACGCGGCTGGACTACCTGGTCGACGTCTGCGGGATCCGGACGCCCGCCGGCTGGCGGATCGGGATCCCGTTGAGCCAGGACGAACTCGCGCAGTTCATCCCGATGGGCCGGACCATGGTCGCGCAGGCACTGGACAAGCTCCGGAAGGCGGGAGTTGTGGCCAGTTCGCGCCGTGCGATCACCGTCGTCGATCGCGAAGCATTGCGGGTGATCACGGAAAAAGGTGTGACTTAGCTCACTGGCGTTGACCACGGCGGGGTCAGGTTCTGTTCGGTTCCGAACAGAACTTCCGGTGAGGAGTGGGAACACTGCTTCGTGCCGCCAGTTTTCACCGATCAGGGGAGGGGTCGCAGAGATGCAGGTGCTGACCTCAGGCCAATACAACGCGCACACCCATGCCGTGCTCGCCGTCGACATCGTCGGTTCGTCCAAGGCCAGCGATGACCTGCTGGATCCGATGAAGACCGAGATGGAAACGCTGGTTTCCCGCTCCTTCAACGCGGTCGGGCTCGCGCCGGGGGAAGCACGTCATTTCCGGGAGACCGGCGACGGGCTGATGGTCGCGTATCCGGATCGGGCTGTCGGGCAGCTCTGCGAGGTCGTGTTCCATCTGGACCATCTGCTGCGGTCCCGCAACCGCTACGCCCGCGTCCCGATGCGAGCGCGGGTGGCCGTCCATATGGGACCGATGGCGGACAACCACCGCTACCACCGCACGTACATCACGCTGACCCGGCTGCTGTGCGCGTCGACCTTCAACGACGCTGTCGGCTACTGGTGCCGTCTCGACCCGACGGGCGACAAGTTCGGCGCCGGGATGATCGTCTCGCAATCGGTGTGGCGCAACGTGGTCGAGCCCTTCGGTGTCGCGCTGGTCCCGCCGGCGCGCTGCGGCCGGATCAGTGTCACCACACCGGATTTCGCCGACAGCGCGTGGATCCACCTGCCCGGCCTCGACGCCGACGCCGTGCTGGCCGAGGTCGATCCGGCGGTGCCCGCGCCGCTCGTGTTCGACCGGGTGAGCCGGTTGTCGACGACGGCCTAGCCCCAGACCGGGCGGTCCGGCTTCCAGGGAGGGAAAGCCGTATCGCTCGCCGGTTCCTGGCCCGGTACCCCTACGCCGGGCCAGGAATCGGACCCCGGCGCGGGGGGGTGGGGGCGCGGGTCATCCCCACCGCGCCCCCACCCTGCGCGGCACGTCTACTGGCGGCAGCTCTTCCCGCTGTTGATGCACTTCACCAGCTGGTTCATCAGGCACTGCGACATCACGTTCGCGAAGTCGTCGTGGTCGGAGCGCGGATTGTGCTTCTCCTGCGCGAACGCGTCGACCGCGTACTGCCCGGCGAGCTGGACGGCCGGGGGGATGTCGTAGGTCAGCGTGATCCGCAGCTGCGGCACGTTCTTGAAGCCGCGCGGGCATTTCCCGTTGCGGTCGGAGAACACGATATGCGTGCGGTGGTTCGCGCTGTCGGTGTTCTTCCCGTCCCAGCAGTTCGGGAAGGCGTGGACACGGGTGACCTTGCTGCCCTGCGGGCAGATCGGGTACAGCTCGGTGAGCCGGTCTTCGAAGCCGCTGCAGGTCCAGCTGGGCCGGGCGTTGGCAGGACCGTTGGTGGACTGCTTGGCGTCGCCGTAGAGCACCCGCAGGAATTTCGGCATCGCGACGACGCGGCGGGCGCCGCCGCTGGTGAAGGTCAGGTCCACCTTCGCGGGGCGCTGGATCTCGCCTTCGTTGTCGCCGATCTCGTTGTTCTCGTCGACCCCGGGAAGTTCGGCGGCCTTGCCGTCGGCCTTCTTCTTCTCGACGTCACCGCCCTTGGCGACCTTGCTGTTCTCGCCGCCGTTGTCGAGGCCTCCTTCGCCGTTCCGTTTCACCGCGCAGCCGGTGAGCTGGTCTTCGGGCTTCGCGACCGGTTTGCCCGCCTGCTTCATCTGGTCGGCGATCTTGTTGATCGCCGCCTTGCGCTTGTTCTTCAGGTCGTCGAGCACCTGGGCGGCCTGTTTGCCTTGCGCCAGCTGGTTGTTCGCGTTGTCGACGTCCTGGTCGATCTTGATGAGGCCGTCGTTGACCGCGTCCATGGCCTGGTCGGGGACGTCCTCGAGTTCGCTGGCGACGTCGGGGCAGTCGGCCTGCGGGGAGGCTTCGTCCTTGGCCGCGTTCGCGCGGTCGGCGGCGAGCTTCTCCTCGTTCGCCGCTTGGTTTTCTTCCTCTTCCTCGGTGTTGATCCGGATGACCGGCCAGAAGTAGGCGGATTTGTCGCCGTTCTTGCAGGTGGTGCCCGCGCGGAGCAGGCTCTTGTTGTTCGAGTCCGCGTTGGTCGAAAGGTTCCCGACGTAGTCGTGGAGGTGCTCGGCTCCATTGCGGACACCGGGCTGTGCGATGAAGTTGTCGCCGTTGAAGTGGCCGTTCTCGTTACGGCCGCAGTCGACGGTGAACGTCCCTCGTGCGCCTCGTTTCGCGAGGTCGAGGTTGACGTTGTTGCCGCGGGGGACCTTCGTGATGTCGATGAAGAACGACTTGTCCGCGCCGTCGGCCCTGGCCGCGTCGGGGGTTCCGGTCGTGTTCGCCACGACGATCCCGCCGACGGCGAGAGAGAGCGCGATGGCGCCGGTGGCGAGTTTGGTCCGGCGTGCCATGCGGTGGCGGCCGGCTGATCTTTCGTTACGGGGCATGAAATTGTTCACCTCGTTCGGTGTCGTTTCGCGGAGCCCGGGGGATGCGTCACCGGCATCACCGGTGTCACTGACCCCGCGTTGGCTGAAACGGCCGCAGTACGAGGGCGGTTCAAAACGCGATCTCGCTGTTATCCTTTCGTAATATATGCGGAGGTGCTGCGAGGGACACGAACGACGGCGCGAGACGGTTCACCGTGACGAAGAAGAAGACCCGGCCTCGGGGCAGTCGAGGCCGGGTCTTGATCGGGGTAGCCGCAGGTCAGACGTCCACCTTGGCCTTGGGTTCCGCCTCGGCCGCGGGCGGCCGGGAGGGCAGGAGACGTTTGATCAGCGGGAAGAACACGATCAGCAGGATGATCGCGTAGACCACGATCGAGAACGGGGTGTTGACCAGCCCGCTCAGATCGCCGTCGCTCAGCTGCAGCGCGCGCCGCATCTGCTGTTCGGCGGCCGGGCCGAGGATGACGCCGATGATCGCCGGCAGCACCGGCAGGCCGTAGCGGCGCATCGCGAAGCCGAGCAGGCCGATCACGAACATGACCAGAAGGTCGAAGATGTCCGCGTTGACCGCGTACGCGCCGACGCTGGCGAAGAACAGGATGCCCGCGTAGAGGTACGGCCGCGGGATCCGCAGCAGCTTCGCCCACAGCGGCGCCAGCGGCAGGTTCAGCACCAGCAGCAGGGTCAGCCCGACGAACAGCGACGCGATCAGGCCCCACACCAGCGACGACTCCCGTTCGAATAGCAGCGGTCCCGGCTGGATGCCGTACTGCTGGAACGCCGCGAGCATCACGGCCGCGACCGCGGTGGTCGGCAGCCCGAGCGTCAGCATCGAGACCAGCGTCCCGGCGGCGGAGGCCGACGCCGTCGCTTCCGGGCCCGCGACGCCTTCGATGGCGCCCTTGCCGAACTCGTCCTTGTGCTTCGAGAGCCGCTTTTCCGTTACGTAGGAAAGGAACGTCGGGATCTCCGCGCCACCGGCGGGTACCGCGCCGAACGGGAAACCGATCAGCGGACCGCGCAGCCACGGCTTCCAGGTCCGCTTCAGGTCGGTGCGCGAGAGCCAAGGCCTGCCCACCGGGATGGGCTTGAACGCGTTACGCCGCAGATGCGCGGCGACCCACAGTGACTCGCCGACCGCGAACAGGGCGACCGCGACGATCACGACGTCGATGCCGTCGGCCAGATGCAGCGAGCCGAAGGTCAGCCGCTGCTGTCCGGTCATCTCGTCCAGGCCGACCAGTCCGATGGTGAGCCCGATCAGCAGCGACGCCACGCCGCGGATCCGGGAACCGCCGAGTACCGAGGTGACCGCGATGAACGCCAGCACCATGATCGCGAACAGGTCCGGCGCGCCGATGTCGACGGCGTGCTTCGCGATCACCGGGGCCAGCACGACCAGCGCGATCGTGCCGAGGATGCCGCCGACGAAATGCCCGATGGCAGCCGCGGCAAGCGCTTGCGCCCCGCGTCCCTTGCGGGCCATGGGATTGCCGTCGATGGCCGCGACGACCGCCGCGCTCTCACCCGGGGTGTTCAGCAGGATCGACGTCGTCGAGCCGCCGAACATCCCGCCGTAGTAGATCCCGGCGAACATGATGAACGCGCCGGTGGGCTCCAGCCCGTAGGTGACCGGGAGCAGCAGCGCCACCGCCATGGCCGGGCCGATCCCCGGCAGCACGCCGATCGCGGTACCCAGCAGGACCCCGATCGCCGCCATCGCGATATGGGTCGGCGTCAGCGCGGTGCCGAAGCCGTCGATGAGTTGCTGAAGCATCAGAACACCTCCATCAACGGGCCACCGGGGAGCGGGACACCGAGCAGGTTGTTGAAGATCAGGAAGGTCGCGACGGACATGCCCGCCGCGATCAGCGGGTCACGCACCAGATTGCGGCTGCCGAGCGCGTAAGCCGCGCCCCAGAACAGGATCGCGCCCGAGATCGGGAAGCCGACCAGGCCGATCAAGGCCGCGTTGGCGAGGAAAGCACCGCACAGCAACAGAACCGTGCGCAGGTCGGCGGGTGCGGTGAGGTCGATGTCCTCGCCGCCCTCGGCCTCTCCCTTACCGCCGCGCAGCACGTCGCGGGCCAGCAGGACGGCGACGATCAGCAGCAGCGAGCCGACGAGGATCGGCACCGCCTTCGGTCCCACCGGTCCGCGCTGGGCGAAATCGGTCGGAATGCTCAGCGCGTCGGTGAGCACCAGCGCCCCGAGCACCAGAAGTACCACGCTCACCCCGAGTTCGGAGCGCTCCTTCAGCCACGTGGTCATGCCAGACCCAGCTCTTTCAGCACCGTTGCCACTCGAGTGTTCTCCTCTTTGAGAAACGAACCGAACTGCTCCCCGGGCGCGAAAGCCCCGGTCCATCCGTTGCGCTGCAAGGCTTCCTGCCATTGCGGCGTCTTCTGCAGCCGCTCGAACAGGCCGACCAGCTTCGCGCGGTCCGCGTCGGTGATGCCGGGCGGCGCGACGATGCCGCGCCAGTTGGTGAACTTGACGTCCACACCGGACTCCGAGAGCGTCGGCGCGTCGATGCCGGGGATCCGGTTCGCGCTGGTCACCGCCAGCACCCGCAGCGTGCCCGCCTGGATCTGGTCGCGGTACTCGCCGACGCCCGAGACACCGAAGGCGACCTTGCCGCCGAGGACCGACGCGAGCAGTTCACCGCCGCCGTCGAACTGGACGTAGTTGACCGCCTTGGGTGCGAGCCCGACCGCCTTCGCCATCAGCATCGGCGCCAGATGGTCCGGCCCGCCGGGCGACGAACCGCCGCCGACCTGGACCGCGCCGGGGTCGGCCTTCCACGCCTCGACCAGCTGGCCGATCGTCTTGTACGGCGAATCCTTGCCGACCACCACGATGTCCGACTCTTCGATCAGCTTCGCCACCGGTGTGGTGTCAAGCAGCGACGACGGCGACTTGTTCGTGAACACGCTGCCGACCACGCCGAGTCCCATGGACATCACGAGCTTGCCGTTGCCGCGTTCGGCCACCGTGCGGCCGAGGCCGACCGTGCCGCCGGCACCGGGGAGGTTGAACACCTCCGCGTTGCCGAGCAGGTCGGCGTCCTCCATCGCCTTGGTCGCCGTGCGGGCCGTGATGTCGTAACCGCCGCCGGGCGCGTTGGGCACGAGTACCCGCAACGACCGGATCTGCGAGCCCTCGTCGGCCTCGCCGCCCGGGGTGAGCAACGGTGGCACCAGCAACACGGCGACTAGCGCCGCCGCGATGGCCAACCAGCTACTGGGCTTCACTGTGATCCCCGCCTCTCTGCCGCGTGGTTGGACATGTTGCACTCGTGTAAACAGAGATGTCCCGCTTGCGGGCCCAATGGTTGTTGTGTTCGTTTTGGTCACGCGGAGGTGGCGATGGGTGCTCGGGGTTCGCTGGCCCGTCAGCTCCTCGTGTGGCAACTTGTAGTCGTCACCTGCCTACTGTGCGCGGTGGGCGTGCTGGCCGTCGTCCAGGCGGGGAGCAACTTCCGCACGACCGAGGGACGCCGGGCGCTTTCGGTGGCGGAGAGTGTCGCCGCGCAGGGTGTCGTGGGCGATCTCGAGAACGGCCCGTTCGAACTGAACGCGCCCGCGGAGACCGCGCGGAGCCTGTCCGGGGTGGATTTCGTGGTGATCGCGGGAGCGGACCGCTACGTGCTCGCGTCACCGGATCCGGGTCAGTTGCGGACGCTGCTCGACATCGGGGACAGCACTGTCCTGCGTGGACGGTCCTGGGTCGGCGAACTCGACGGTTCGATCGTGGCGCACGTCCCGGTGCTCGACGAAAAGGGCGGCAAGGTGATCCGCATGGTCGCGGCGGGCTCGAAGTCGCCCGGTTTCTTCGCGGGCGTGCTCGACTCGCCGGACAACGCCCTGCGGGTGCTGGGTGTCGCGCTGGTGATCGGGGTGAGCGGTTCGCTGCTGCTGGCGCGGCGCGTGAAGAACCAGACACTCGGCCTGGAACCGCACGAGATCACCGCACTGGTGGAAAACCGGGAGGCGCTCCTGCACGGCATCAAGGAGGGCGTCGTCGGCCTGGATCCGCAGCACCGGATCACCCTGGTGAACGATCAGGCCCGCGAACTGCTGGCGTTGCCGGAGGACGCGGTCGGCCGGTCGGTCGAGGATCTCGACCTCAACGAGCGGATCCGCGATCTGCTCACCGGCCGGGCGACCGGAGCCGACCAGATCGTGTTGCGGCAGGGAAAGGTGCTGACGCTGAACCGGATGCCGATCGACGTGCGCGGCGCCGTGGTGACCCTGCGGGACCGCACCGATCTGATGACCCTGCGGGACGAACTCGACGCCAGCAGGCACGCCACCGACACGTTGCGGGCGCAGGCGCACGAGTTCAGCAACCGGCTGCACACCATCTCCGGGCTGCTGGAACTCGGGGAGTACGACGAGGTTCGCGGCTACGTCAGCCGGATCAGTTCGGCGCAGGGGGAGTGGCGCGCGGAGGTCGGCTCGCGGATCGGCGACCCGGCGGTGGCGGCGCTGCTGATCGCGAAGGCGTCGCTCGCCGCGGAACGCGGGGTCGGGCTGCGGATGGCCCCGGACAGCGAACTGGACCGCGCCGAGGAGGGGCTCTCCACGGATTTGGTGACGGTGCTGGGAAATCTCGTCGACAACGCACTGGACGCGCTGGGGTCTCATAAGCAGGGTGGCGAACAGGGCTGGATCGAGGTCGGCGTATGGCAGGAGGACGACGAAGTGCGTGTGGAGGTCCGTGATTCCGGGCCCGGTGTCGCCCCGGAGATCGCCGAGGAAGTGTTCGAACACGGCTTCACCACGAAGGCGGCCGCGCACGGACAGCGTGGTCTCGGCTTGGCGCTGATCCGGCAGGCGTGCGTCCGGCGGGGTGGTTCGGTCGAGGTGCACAATTCCGGCGGCGCGGTGTTCACGGCAAGGCTTCCGCGATGATCAGGGTTCTCGTCGTCGACGACGATTTCATGGTCGCGAAAGTCCACAGTGGATACGTCGCGCGCACGGACGGGTTCGCCGTCGTCGGGGTCGCGCACACCGGCGCGGACGCGCTCCGGCTGGCGCGGGAACTGAAACCGGACCTGGTGCTGCTGGACGTCTATCTCCCCGATCTGGACGGGCTTTCGGTGCTGCGGGAGTTGCGCGCCACCGAGGACGTCGACGTCATCCTGATCACCGCCGCGACCGACGTGGAAACCGTGCGGCAGGCGATGCGGGGCGGGGTCCTGCACTATCTGATCAAGCCGTTCGAATACGCGTCCCTGCGGGATCAGCTCACCCATTTCGCCACCCTGCACCAGCGGCTGGACCGGCTTGCCGAGGCCGGGCAGGCCGACGTCGACCAGGTCTTCGGTGCCCGGCCGAGCGCGAAACCCGTGCTGCCCAAGGGACTCACCGCCGAAACCGCGCGACTGGTGGAGACCGCGCTGCGCGGTGCGCCGGGCGGGATGTCCGCGAGCGAATGCGCCGAGGCGACCGGCGTCGCGCGGGTGAGCGCGCGGCGGTACCTGGAGCATTTCGTGGCGACCGGGAAGGCCGAGGTGAACCTCAAGTACGGCGGCACGGGCCGCCCCGAACGGCGCTACCTCTGGTCCTGACCCTGACTCCCCCGCATTGAGAGGACTAAATGCGGGGGAGTCAGGGGGCGGCGGAGCGGAGGCCCGCGATCAGCAGCGAGAGGCCGTATTCGAAGGAAGCGGCCGGGTCTTCGTCGTGGTCGGCCGACTCGCCCTCGATGTACTGCTGCTCGTCGATCGCGCAGCCGAGGGTGTACCGGCTGACGGCGAGGATCGCGTGCGTCGCGTCCTCTTCGGTGAAACCGGCGTCCAGCAACGGTTTGATCAGTGGCGTCATCGCCGATCGCTCGGTGGGGCGCGAGCCGGCGTGCAGGCGGGCACCGTCGCGATAGGACAGCAGTGTGCGGCGGATGGTGCGGGCTCGTTTGGCCAGCCACGCGGCCCAGTCGTCCACCGACGCGGGATCGTCGAGCGGGGCGAGTTCGTCGTCCAGCATGGTTTCGGCCATCTGATCGAGCAGCGCCTGCTTGCTCTTGAAGTGCGTGTAGAGCGCGGGACCACGCACACCGAGCTTCTCCCCGAGTTTGCGCAGGCTCAACCCGTCCAGCCCGACCTCGTCGAGGAGTTCGAGCGCGGCTCGAACGTATCCATCCCGTCGCACGACCATGCGCACACTTTCGCCGGTCCGTAGTGGACTTGACAACTCGACCGAATCTTATCATCGTTAAGGTCTTAACGGCGATAAGATTGGCTGGTAGGATGATCGGGCGTCCGCTGGACGAGCGCATTTCCCCTGCTTTGTGGGGCATGGCTTCGATCTTGACCCTTGGCGGGTTCCTGTCGATGTTCACTTCGACAGTGGTCAACGTCGCGCTCGGCACGATCGCGGCGGAACTCCACGCCCCACTCGGCACCGTGCAGTGGATCGCCACCGGCTACCTGCTCGCGCTCGCCGCGATGGTGCCGGTGAGCGGCTGGGCGAGCCGCCGCTTCGGGGCGACCAGGCTGTGGCTGGGGTGCGTCGGTCTGTTCGCGGTGTTCTCCGCCTGCTGCGCGATGGCGACGTCGATCGAGGCGCTGATCGTTTTCCGGGTCCTGCAAGGCGCCGTGGGCGGACTGTTGGTCCCGGCTGGGCAGATCCTGTTCGCGGTGGCGGCCGGCCCGAACCGGCTGGGCCGGATGATGAGTGTGCTGAGCATTCCGATCTACCTGGCCCCGGTGCTCGGCACGCTGTTCGGCAGCATGCTCACCGACGGGCTCGGGTGGCCGTGGCTGTTCGCGGTGAACGTGCCGATCTCGGTGCTCAGCCTGCTGCTGGGGCGGAAGTGGCTGCCACGCCAGACCCCGGCCGCCACGCGACCATTGGACATCCGCGGTCTGGTCCTGACCGTGTCGGGCCTGCCGTTACTCGTGTACGGCGTCGCGGAATTCGCCCCCGTTCCGGCGATCGTCGGCGCGCTCCTGCTCGCGGCGTTCGTCTTCACCGCGTCGCGGTCGAGCCATCCGCTGCTGAACCTGCGGCTGTTCCGCGACAAAGCGTTCTCGTCGGCCGCACTCGTCATCTTCGGCATGGGCATCGCGCTGTTCGGTGCGATGATCGTGCTGCCGCTGTACTACTTGGACGTCCGGCACGAAAGCCTCGTCGACACCGGCCTGCTGACCGCGCCGCTGGCACTCGGCACGGTGGCGGCGCTGCCACTGGCCGGCAGGCTGACCGACCGGGTCGGTGGCGCACGGGTGATCTTCGCGGGCCTGATCATCACCATCCTCGGCACAGTGCCGCTGGCGATGATCACCGAAACCGACGGCTACTGGTGGCTTTCGGCGGTGCAGATCGTCCGCGGCGCCGGCATCGGCCTGACCACGACACCGGCACTGGCCGTCGGGCTGAGGATGGTGCCGAAGGACCAGATCTCCCACGCGATGCCTCTTTTCGCCATGCTCCAACGGATCGGCGGTTCCTTCGGGACTTCACTCCTCACCGTGCTCGTCGCCGTCCAGTCGGCGAACACTCCGCCCGGGTCCGCGACAGCCATCGCCAACACGCACTGGTGGATCGTCGGTGTCACCGCGATCGTGCTGATCCCGGCCGCGATCCTCGTCCGGACCGAAACCCGGGTCAGCTGAGCCGATCGGCGAGAAAGGCCAGGATCTCGTCCCTGGCCCGAACGGTCGGATGCCCTTCCTGATCGACGAGGTGAGCGGTGACGACGCTGTGGGGACACCCGACGACGTCGCGGAAGAACGGCGGCGGTTCGGGGTTGGCCGCCTCACCCGGGATGACGCGACCGTCGAACGCGTCGCCGAGAAGTGCCCGGTACGCGGCGAAGCGCTGCCCGGTGCACCAACGGTCGTTGTCGAAGCGGTAGGCGAGCACCTTCAGCCCGTCACGCTCGACCCGCTCGCGGATCGCGACAGCGTCCGCCTCACCGATCTCCAGTCCGCCGGGATCGTCCAGCGGTAACGAGGGATGGTTGACGACGGGCGCGATCACGGCCGGTTCGAGGCTCATGCTGAGGGCGAAGTTGCCGGTGAAGCAGAGTCCGATCGCGCCGACGCCCGGTCCGCCGCATTCCTCGAACGCCTTCCTCGCCAGCCCCCGCAGCCAGTTCACGACGGGGCTCGTGCCGCCGCCTGCGAAGGCCCGGAACTCGGCGCTGACGCAGGCGCGACGGGCGACCTTCTCCCCGTCGGCGGCGGTGGGGAAGGCGCCGTCGACACCGAAAAGCGACGGGAGGTAGACCGTGAAACCCGCGTCCCGGATCCACCGTGCGAAGCGGACGACGTCCGGGCTGATGCCGGGCATCTCCGGCATCAGCACCACCGCCGCCCCGGAACCGGCGACATGGACGGTTTTGCCGACCCCTTCGACATCGACGAGCCGTTTCGAGAAGTCCGCGAGGGTGTCCATCGCTCCATCGTCGGGTGCGCCGCCCGGTCCGGACAGGGGCGAGATCGCCACATGAGCGGGTAATCTCGCCACCATGGTGACCCCGCCGCGCGTCGGAGTGCTCGCTTATCCGGGATGCTTCGCGTCGGAGGTCTTCGGGGTTCCCGACCTCCTCACGATGGCCTCGCATGTCGCCGCCGCCGGGGATTCCTCGTACGAGGTCTCGATCTTGTCGCCGCGACGGCGGGTGGTCGCTTCTGGCGGGGCGGTGCTCTCGGTTTCCCCGGTGCGGCCGGTCGATGTCCTGGTGGTACCCGGGTTCGAGCTGTCGCCAGGACTCGATCTCGACACCAGGCTCAGGTCGCTCCGCCCGGAAATCGAAGCCATCAGGACGGCCGCGGAGGACGGAGTCGCGGTGGTCTCGATCTGCGTCGGCGCGTTCTTACTGGCCGAGGCGGGCTTGCTCGACGGACGGCGGTCGACGACGTCGTGGCTCTTCGCCGGCCAGTTGGCGAGCCGATGCCCTGCCACCGAAGTCCTTCCGGAGAAACTCGTCATCACCGACAGCGGGGTGACCACGACGGGTGCGTTCAGCGCGATGTACGACTTCGCACTCGGCCTGATCCGGGAACACCACGGCGGCCGGGTCGCCCGTGCGACCGCGCGGATCGCGCTCGTCGACGACGCGCGGTCGAGCCAGACGCCGTATGTCGACACGGATCTGTTGCCCGCCGGCGGCAGCGAGTTCTCCCAAGGCGTCAAGCGCTGGCTGGACCAGAACATGCGCGAGCGGTACGACCTCGGGCTGCTCTCCACGACGTTCCACGTCAGCACGCGAACATTGCTGCGGCGATTTCGCGCCGAGACCGGCAAGACTCCGCTCGGTTATCTGCAGGAGGCACGGGTGCGCCGGGCGAAGCATCTGCTCGAGACCACGGAGCGAACGGTCGCCGGTATCGCCGCCGATGTCGGCTATCGCGATCCCGGGACGTTCGGTGCGGTCTTCGCCCGGCTGACCGGACATCGGCCGATGGACTACCGCGCGATGTTCAGGCGCGGCCGGGCGGCCACGGGCGTTCGGGACAGGAAGTGGACAACGCCGTAGGCTCGGCTGAATGAGCACGGCATCCACCACGGAGCATCCGATGGTCGAAACCCGGCACCAAACCCAGTTGCTCACCTTGCTGCGGGACGAGGGCCCGATGTCCAGGGTCGAACTGGGGGAGCGGCTGGAGCTGCCGCGTGCCCGGGTGGGTGCCGAGGTGACCCGCCTCGCCGAGGTCGGTCTCGTCGAGACGGCGGGTCCGTCGGCGAGCCGGGGTGGCAGGCGGTCGACGCTGGTGCGGCTGGCGGGAGACCTGCGAGTGCTCTCCGTCGACGTCGGCGCGACGTCGGTCGGGGTCGCCCTCACCGACGCTTCGTGCGAGGTGCTGGTGCACACCGTCGAGGACTGCGACGTCCGGCAAGGGCCGCACGCCGTCCTCAAACGGGTCGTGGAGCTGGCGGAGAAGATCCGCGAAGAGGCGCCGGGCAAGCTGATCGCCGCCGGGATCGGCCTGCCGGGGCCGGTGAGCTTCGCCGAGGGGATGGCGGTGGCGCCGCCGATAATGCCCGGCTGGGACCGGTTTTCCGTGCGCGACCATCTCGGCGGGCTGTTGCGCTGCCCGGTCACCGTCGACAACGACGTGAACTCGATGGCGCTCGGGGAACGGCACGCCGGGGTCGCCCGGTCCATCGACGATCTGGTGTTCGTCAAGATCGGTACCGGGATCGGCTGCGGGATCGTGCTCGGCGGCAAGGTGTACCGCGGTGTCGCGGGTACCGCCGGCGACATCGGGCACATCCGCCTCGACGACTACGGCCCGACCTGTGCCTGCGGCGAGACCGGCTGCCTCGAGGCGTACTTCGGCGGCGCCGCACTGGCCCGGGACGGGCTGACCCTGGCGCGCAGCGGCCGGTCGGCGTACCTCGCCGACGTCGTCGCGGACCGGGGCGCGATCACCGCCGCGGACGTCGGCCGCGCGGCGGCGTCGGGCGATTTCGGCGCGGTCAACCTGATCCGCGACGGCGGGCGGCGGCTCGGCCAGGTGGTCGCCTCGCTGGTGAGTTTCGTGAACCCGGGGATGGTCGTGATCGGCGGCGGTGTGGCGCAGCTCGGGCATCAGCTGCTCGCCGAGATCCGCAGCTCGGTCTACCGCCGCTCGCTGCCGCTGGCGACCGGGAACCTGCCGATCGTGCTGTCCGAACTCGGGGACACCGCCGGCGTCATCGGGGCCGCCTGGTCGGCCACGGACCGCGCGTTCACGTTGAGTAGCTGAGGCGGCGGCGCAGAGCAGGATCACCCGCCAGGCGAGGCCGCCCCAGGTGCCCGGGGTGGGCGGTTGCCCGAACCCGGCCGCGCAGGCGAGGACGACGGCGGCGATCAAATCCGCTCGTTCGCCGCTGAGCCTGGCCAAAGCTCTGTCGGGGAACCGGAATCGACAACTGCGCGGCTTGGTCGGAATGACGCTCACCAGGGTCTCCTTCAGGTCGGATTCGTTCCGTGCGACGCCACTTTGAGGCGCCGAGTGCGGCCGTGGCACACCTGACGGCGGGGAAGACCGGGGCGATCCGGGGAATCCTGGGGCAGGTTCGCGACGCGGTGACCAGGTGGATCCCGGCGACTACACTTCGTGGGGCCGGGGGGGGACCGATGGCCGAGACGAACAGGTTGTTGCGGGCGGCGAGAGAGCGCCTGCCCTCGCCCGGCGCGCCGGGCGAACGAGCCAGCCGGGCGGAGGTCGCGGAAGCGGTCAACGTCTGGTTATGGGAGACCACGGGCAAGCGACACGCCTTGGACGCGCACTATCTCGCGAAGCTCGAGCGTGGCGTCGCGAGGTGGCCCAACGCGGCGTACCGCGCGGGACTTCGGCACGTGCTGGGAGCCGTGGACGACGCGGCGTTGGGTTTCACGCCCCCTCGTCGCGCAGTGGACGGTAACTCGCTCCCGGTGGCTTCCTCAGAGCCTCGATGGGACTCCAGGACCATGATCGAGCGGGCGATCGCGTTGACCGATCACGATCTCCTCCCGCCCGATCGGCGGAGAACGGTCGCCCATGGGGGAACCCTGCTCGGCCAGGTGCTCAGCGCCGAATTGCGACCGTTCTTGTCACCGGTCGACGGCGCGGCAGAGCGCGGAGGAAACGCTTTCAGCCCACCGGAACTCGACGCCGCCGAGCAGTTCGTCCAAGTGCTGCGTTCGTGGCATTCCGCGCACGGAGCGCTTTCCCGGCAGGCGGTCGTCGCCCAGCTCGGTGCCCATGTTCGACGGCTGCGCTCCGCGCCGCAGGGCACACCGGAGACCGTACGGGGTTTCCGGGTGGGGGCGGAGATCGCCGACATCGCCGCCACGATGGCTTGGGATACGGGAGAAAGCAGCACGGCCCAACGCTATTTCGTGCTTGCCGCACAACTCGCCCACGCCGCGGGCGACGACGCGCTGGCCGCGGTCGCCTTGGGGTCGCTCGCACGTCAGTGCTTCGACATGGGACGCCCTGATGACGGGCTCGAAGTCGTCCAGCTCGCGCAGTACTGCACGAGACGCATCGCGACGCCGAGACTTCGAGCCGTCCTGGCGACGCGCGAAGCGTGGGCCTACGCGCTTCGAGGCGAACCACGAGCTTTCCGGCGCGCGGTCGCGCTCGCCGAGGACTACCACGGCGAAGGAGTGCGTGAGCTCGATGCGCGTACGCCGTCGGCGAGGAGTCTCGACAGCGCGGAACTCGCGGGCGTCATCGGTGCCCGCTATCGGGATCTCGCCCGCTACGAACCGCGGTACGCCGTGACCGCGCAGGAGTACATCAGCCGAGCGCTCGATCTGCGAGATCCGGGCAGGGCGCGCAACCGGGTTTTCGACCTCATCGGGCTGGCCAGGGCGCACCTTCTGTCCAGGGAGCCCGACAGGGCCGCGGAGCTGGTGGCGGAAGCGCTGCCGGCCGCCGGTGCGTGGGCGTCCGGGAGAGTCGGCGTGCGCCTGAGGGACTTCCATCGTGAAGCCGCGGTGTTCGCTACGGTGCCCGCCGTGCGGGACGTCCGTGCCGCCGTCGTGGAAATGACCGCCGCTTGACGAGAGGAACTTCGTTGCGCCGCATCGGAATCACCGGGCACTCGAATCTGTCCGCGACCACTGTGCCGTTGGTCGCCGATGCTCTTCACCGGACGCTCGCCGCTCTGACGGACGAGCCGCTCGTCGGTGTGACTTGCCTGGCCCGTGGCGCCGACCAGCTCTTCGCCCGCGTGGTGCTCGACCTCGGCGGTTCGGTGGAAGTCGTGCTTCCCGCGCAGGACTACCGCGCCAGGAAGGTCAAGCCGGACAACGCGGCCGACTTCGACGAGCTGCTCGGGCGGGCGGCGGTCGTCGACACCCTGCCGTTCCCCGAGTCCGGCCGCGAGGCCTACATGGCGGCCAGTGAACGGGTGCTGGCGGAGGTGGAGGCCATCATCGCGGTCTGGGACGGAGGTCCTTCCGGTGGCCACGGAGGGACCGCCGACGTCGTCGACGCGGCGCGTCAGCGAGGTCTGCCGGTGACGATCGTGTGGCCCGACGGGGCCTTGCGCGAGTGACACCGCGGGACCTCGGCCACGGACCGCGCGTTCACGTTGAGTAGCTGAGGGCGGGCGCCGCTGCGTGTTATGAACGGGACTTTCATTGCAAAATTTGCCATGAAAGTCCCGTTCATGACACGCGCTGTTGGTCCTCCACCGCACGTTGGGCAGTCACCTGATTCCGATTAGTAACGTCAAGATCGTGCAGACTTTCGCTTGAAAAGTACAAAAGTCTGCACCGATCCGAACGGCTAATCGGGTGACAGGGGGCATTTCTGTCTTGTTGTCACCTTGACGAGTGGCAGCAGTCACCCTACTTTCGCTGGCTAAGTAACAAAGTTTGTTACGGCCGATTCGTAAGTGAGGCGTCGTCAAATGAGGCAGTGTGGCCGCGACTGATCCCGGGCAGCTCGACCCGGTCAGCCCACGCACGGCGAATGGCGCCCATGGGTTCTCGGCGGGGAAACGTACCTCGAACCTCGCCGCGCTCCTGCGGGCGCTGCGCGCCGGACCGCTGTCGCGTACCCAGCTCGCGGCGCGGAGCGGGATCGCCAAGGCGGCCGTCTCCGGTCTGGTCACCGAGCTTTCCGAGCGCGGCCTCGTCCGCTCCGCCGGACTCCAGGCAGGCGGCAACGGCAGGCCCAGTCAGCTGGTCGAGCTGAACGGCGCCGGCGCCCACGGGCTCGCGCTGAGTGTCGAGGCCGATCGTTTCGCCGCCGTCGTCACGAACCTCGACGGCCGTGTCATCGCCGAACGCGCCGAGTCCGCCGACGTCGCCGCTCTGGGGCTGCACCGGAGCATGGACGAACTCGCCTTCCTCGCCGGTCAGGTGCTGCGCGACGAGCGGCCGGTCGGCGTCACGGTCTCGGTCCCGGGCCTGGTCGACTCGGCCGCCGCGGTGCTGCGGTTCGCGCCGACGCTGCGTTGGCGCGACGCCGAGATCGCCGATCTGCTGGCCGCCCGGCTCGGGCTGCCGGTCGACGCCATCGCGGTCGACAACGAGGCCAACCTCGGCGCGGTCGGTGAGGCGGTCGCGGGGGCCGGTCGTGGCGTGCGGGAGCTTTTCTACCTCAGCGGCGGGATGAGCGTCGGCGGCGGACTCGTCTCCGGCGGCGCGATCCTGCGCGGGGCAAGGGGTTTCGCCGGGGAGGTCGGGCACATCACCGTCGACCCGTCCGGCGAGCAGTGCCAGTGCGGCCGGGTCGGCTGCCTGGAGACCAAGGCCGGCCTCAACGCCGTGTTGCGGGTCGCCGCCTCACCGGGTGACCCCCTGCACGATCCCGCGCTCGGCGTCGACGGCCGGGTCGGGCTGCTCAAGCATCGCGTCCAGCGCGGTGACCAGCGTGCCGTCGCGGCGGTCTCGGGACTCGGGGTCGCCCTCGGTGTCGCGGTGTCCACTGTGGTCGATGTACTCGACCCGGACGTCGTGGTGCTCGGCGGTTACTTCGCCGAACTGGGCGAGTGGCTGGTCGAGCCGGTGCGCCGCGAACTGTCCGCGCGCCCGCTGGGGCACGAGCCTGCCTGCCGGGTCGAGCCGTCGCCGCTGGGTACCACCGCTCCGCTGCGCGGGGCCGCACACCTTGCCACCGAACGGCTTTTCGCCGACCCGACGCTCGTTCCAGTGCTCACCGAGGAGGCGCCGGCATGACCTTGCTATCGGTCCGGGGGATCGTGAAGACCTTCCCGGGCGTTCGCGCGCTCGACGGGGTCGACTTCGACGTCGAACCCGGCGAGGTGCACTGTCTGCTCGGCCAGAACGGCGCGGGCAAGTCCACGCTGATCAAGACCCTCGCCGGGGCGCACCGTCCCGACGGCGGCGAGATCTTCTGGCAGGGCGAGCCGGTCACGCTGCCTTCGCCGGTCGCCGCGCTGAAGATCGGCATCGCGACCATGTACCAGGAACTCGACCTGGTGCCAGGGCTTTCCGTGGCGGACAACATCTTTCTCGGCCGCGAGCGGGCCAGCTTCGGCTTCACGCGGATCAGCGAATCGCGTGCCATGGCCGCGAAGCTGATGGCCCGGCTCGGGCATCCGGAGATCACCCCGTCGACCGAGGTGGGCAAGCTCTCCGCCGCCGGGCAGCAGCTGGTCTCGATGGCGCGGGCGCTCGCCTACGACGCCAAGCTGCTGGTGATGGACGAGCCCACCGCGGCACTGGCGGGGGAAGAGGTCGACAACCTGTTCCGCATCGTCGGCGAACTGACCGACGAAGGCGTCGCGATCGTCTACATCTCCCACCGGCTCGAAGAACTGCGCCGGATCGGCCACCGCGTCACCGTGCTCAAGGACGGCAAGACCGTCTCCACCGGCCTCGACGCCAAGGAGACGCCGACGTCGGATCTCGTCGCGCTCATGGCGGGCCGCAAGGTCGAGACCGTGTTCGGCCCCCGGCACCAGGAGCACGTGAACCCGGACAAAGAGGTGCTCAAGGTGGAGAACCTGACCACCGTTGGCGAGTTCGAGAACGTGAGCTTCACCGTGCACGCCGGGGAGGTCGTCGGTATCGCGGGTCTCGTCGGCTCCGGGCGCAGCGAGCTGCTGGAGACGATCTTCGGCGCGCGCAAACAGGACGCGGGCACGGTCTCGGTCGACGGCGAACCGGTACGGGCGGGCAGTGTGTCCGCGGCGGTCAAGGCCGGGATCGGCCTGGCGCCGGAGGAACGCAAGAGCCAAGGCCTGCTGCTGGACCTGCCGGTGGTGCACAACGTGACACTGGCCAGCCTGTCCAAATACGCGACGTTCGGGTTCTCCGAGCGGTCGAGGGAGCTGGAGGACGCCGGGGAAAGCCTGCGGCGGCTCGATCTCCGGCCCGCCGACCCGCACCGGATCATCCGCACGCTGTCCGGCGGAAACCAGCAGAAGGCGGTGCTCGCGCGCTGGCTGGTCCGCGGCTGCCGGGTACTGCTGCTCGACGAGCCGACCCGCGGGGTGGACGTCGGCGCGCGGGCCGAGCTGTACCGGCTGATCGAAGAACTGGCCGCGACCGGGGTCGCCATCGTGCTGGTCTCCAGCGAGATCCCCGAAGTACTCGGACTGTCCGACCGGGTGCTGGTGCTGCGTGAAGGACATGTCCTGGCTGAAAGGCCGTCTGCGGAGCTGACAGAGGCGGATGTGCTCGACGTGATTCTCGAGGGGAGTGCGGCGTGACTGACCAAGCCGAGTCGGTGCGTACGGGAAGCGCCGTGGAACCCGTGCCACCTAAAGAAAAGCGACACTTCTCGCTGGACACCCGGTTGCTCGGGCTGACCGGTGTGCTGGTGATCCTGTGCGTCGTCGGCCAGCTGACCCGGCCCGACCAGTTCTTCACCGAAGGCAACATCTCGACGATCCTCCGGCTGGCCGCGGCCATCGGCGTGGTCAGCGTCGGGATGACCTTCGTGATCATCGCCGGCGGCATCGACCTCTCGGTCGGGTCGATCGTGGCGCTCTCCAGCGTCTGGCTGACCACACTGGCCACCCAGTCCTACGGCCCGTTCGTGATGATCCTTTGTGGACTCCTGGTCGGCCTCGGCTGCGGTCTGGTCAACGGGATCCTGGTCTCCTACGGGAAGATCGTGCCGTTCATCGCGACCTTGGCGATGTACGTCGCGGCCCGCGGGCTCGCGGAACGCATCAGCGGCCGCCGCACGCAGGTGGTGTCGGAGGCGGGCTTCCTCGACTTCTTCCGCGGCGACCTGCTCGGCGTCCCGGTGCTGATCTGGATGTTCGCGCTGGTGTTCGTCATCGGCTGGGTGCTGCTGAACCGCACCACGTTCGGCCGCCGCACCTTCGCCGTCGGTGGCAACGCCGAGGCTTCGCGCCTGGCGGGCATCAACGTCAAGCGGCACACCGCACTCGTCTACGGCGTCGCCGGACTGTGCTGCGGTATCGCCGCGCTGATGGTCGTCGCCCGCACCACCGCGGGCGCCTCGACCAACGGCATGCTCTACGAACTCGACGCCATCGCGGCGGTCGTCATCGGCGGCACCCTGCTCACCGGTGGCCGCGGCTCGCTCATCGGCACCCTGATCGGCGTGCTGATCTTCACCGTGCTGTCCAACATCTTCACGCTCAACAACCTGGACACCGACATCCAGAACATCGCCAAGGGCGTGATCATCGTGCTGGCCGCGCTACTGCAGTTCCGCTCCGTCAAGAAAACCAAGACGAGTACTTGATCACCGTGGATGGAGAATCGTCATGACCGAACAATCCCTGCATCGCCGCCGTTTCCTGCTGGGGGGCGCGGCCGTCGGAGCGGGTGCGCTGCTGACCGCGTGCACCTCGAACGAGGCACCGGCGCAGAACAACGCCGCCAACGTGGCCAACGCGGGCAGCAACTCGCAGCCCGGAAACCCGGTCACCATCGGGTTTTCGGCCCCGGCCGCCGACCACGGCTGGATGGCGGCCATCACCAAGAACGCCCGCGCGCAGGCGCAGAAGTTCAGTGAGGTCACACTCAACGCGACCGAGGGCACCAACGACGTCAACCAGCAGATCTCGCAGGTGGAGACGCTGATCAACGCCAAGGTCAACGTGCTGGTGATCCTGCCGTTCGACGGCAAGGCGCTCACCGCCGTCGGCCAGCAGGCGATGGACGCCGGGATCCAGGTGATCAACCTCGACCGTGTCTTCGACACCCCGCTCGCGTACCGCACCTGGATCGGTGGCGACAACTACCGGATGGGCGTCAACGCCGGGAACTACATCGCCAAGCAGATGAAGGCGAAGAACATCGCCAGCCCGGTCATCGGCGAGGTCGCGGGCATCGACTCGCTGCCGCTGACCCAGGAACGCAGCAAGGGGTTCAAGGACGCCTTGGCGCGTCAGGGTTTCGCGGTCGGCCCTCGGGTCTCGGCGCAGTTCACGCCGGAGTCCGGTGAGCAGCAGACCTCGAACCTGCTGCAGTCCGCGCCCAAACTGGACGCGCTCTGGAACCACGACGACGACCAGGGGGTCGGTGTCATCGCGGCGATCAACAACGCGAACCGCAAGGACTTCCTGATGGTCGGCGGCGCGGGTTCGAAGAACGCGATGAACCTGATCAAATCCGACGCCGAGCCGCTGAAGGCGACGGTGCTCTACAGCCCGTCGATGGCGTCGTCCGCGATCTCGCTCGCCAGGCTGCTCGGCCAGAACAAGGGCGCGGGCGATTTCGCCGAGCACGAGATCCCGTCGGAGATCACCACGTACTCCGCGGTGGTCACCAAGGAGAACGTCGACCAGTACATGGACGTCGGCTTCGACTCGTAAACCCGCGTACCCGACACACGCAAGCGGAGACATAGGAGGGGCATGAGCACGGCAAAGGAAACGATCGGGGTCGGCATGGTCGGTCACTCGTTCATGGGTGCGGTGCATTCGCACGCGTGGCGCAGTGTGCACCGGTTCTTCGCGCCACCGCTGATCCCGAGACTCGCCGTGCTCGGCGGCCGCGACGAAGGGCGGGCGAAGGCCGCGGCGGAGCGGTTCGGCTGGGAAGACGTCGAGACGGATTGGCGCGCGCTGATCGCCCGCGACGACGTCGACCTGGTCGACATCTGCACCCCGGGCGACAGCCACGCCGAGATCGCGATCGCCGCGCTCGAGGCCGGAAAGCATGTGCTGTGCGAGAAACCGCTGGCCAACACCCTCGCCGAAGCCGAGGCGATGGCGGAGGCGGCGGCCAAGGCGCGGGCGAACGGCGTCCGGTCCATGGTGGCCTTCAACTACCGCCGGGTGCCCGCGCTCGCGCACGCCAGGAACCTGGTCGCGAGCGGGGCACTCGGCGAGATCCGCCACGTGCGCACGGTCTACCTGCAGGATTGGCTGTCCGACCCGGAGTCGCCGATGAC
Organism: Amycolatopsis sp. NPDC033938; assembly: GCF_055575975.1. Taxonomy (NCBI): domain Bacteria; kingdom Bacillati; phylum Actinomycetota; class Actinomycetes; order Pseudonocardiales; family Pseudonocardiaceae; genus Amycolatopsis; species Amycolatopsis sp. NPDC033938. Next base: position 268,222 of record NZ_JBVIRO010000005.1, on the reverse strand, counting down.
CTGGCGGCTGCACAAGGACAAGGCGGGCTCCGGCGCGCTGGGCGATCTCGGCGCGCATATCGTCGACGCCGCCCAGTTCGTCACCGGCGAGACCATCACCGGGGTCTCCGCCTTGACGAACACCTTCGTCAAGGAACGGCCGGACGGCGACGGCGGGACGGGGCAGGTCACCGTCGACGACTGCGCGCTGTTCCTCGGCCGGTTCTCCGGCGGCGCCGTGGCGAGTTTCGAAGCGACCCGGTACGCGCTGGGCCGCAAGAACTCGATGCGGCTGGAGATCAACGGATCGAAGGCGAGCCTCGCCTTCGACTTCGAGTCGATGAACGAACTGTCCTTCTACGACGGTGGCCAGCCCGCCACCGAGTCGGGGTTCCGCCGGATCCTGGTCACCGAACCGGACCACCCGTACGTCGGGGTGTGGTGGCCGCCGGGCCACCTCCTCGGCTACGAGCACACCTTCACCAACGAGGTCGCCGACCTGCTCACCGCGATCGGCGAAGGTACGGATCCCGAACCGTCCTTCGAGGACGGGTTGAGGGTTCAGATGGTCCTCGACGCGGTCGAGCGCAGCGCGGCCGAAGAGGCGCGATGGACAGCTGTGCCCGGAGGCGGCGGAGTGGTAACGGCGGAGTAGATCCAGCCGAAAGTCGCATGGACGTACTTCATGGCGACTTGGTTCGATCCGAAACGTCCGACCATCCGAGGAAATGGACTGTCGGACGTTCCGGATCTTGGAAAGGTGGAGAAATGCCTGCTCAGGAGCGCACGGGCATCTGGTTGATCGGTGCGAGAGGATCGGTGGCCACGACCGCCGCGGTGGGCCTGCTGGCCCTGCGCGCCGGTGTGACCGGTCCGGTCGGCTGTGTCACCGAGCTACCCGCGTTCGCGGGGGTTCCGTTGCCGGGCTGGGACGATCTGGTCCTCGGCGGGCACGACATCGCGCACACTCCGCTGGAGAAGCGCGCCGAACAGCTGGCGCACGCCGGTGTGTTCGGGCACTCGGTGTTCTCGGCGGTCCGATCCGGACTGGCCGAAGTGGACGCCGAGATCCGCGACGGTTACCACCCGGCGACGCATACCGGTGCCCAGGCCGACGCCGCCGCCCGGCTCGGCGCGGACATCCGAGCTTTCGCGGACCGGCACGACCTCGCGCGGGTCGTGGTGGTCAACGTGTCCTCCACCGAGGCCCCGTGTCCCCACCTTCCCGAACACGACGACCTCGACGCTCTCGAAGCCGCGCTCGCGGATCCGGCGAGGGCGGTCCTGCCGCCCAGCTCGCTGTCGGCCTACGCGGCGCTGAAAGCGGGAAGTCCGTACGTCGAATTCACGCCGTCCGCCGGGGTCACCCTGCCCGCGTTGCGGCAGCTCGCCGAGCGGGAAGGCCTGCCGTACGCGGGATGCGACGGCAAGACCGGGGAGACGCTGCTCCGCACCGTCCTCGCGCCGATGTTCAGCGCGCGGGCGCTGAAGGTCCGCTCTTGGTCGGGCACCAACCTGCTCGGCGGCGGTGACGGCGAGACCCTCGCCGACCCGGTGACCGCGAACAGCAAGCTGGAGTCGAAGGCCCGCGGCCTCGCGGCGTTGCTCGGCGAGGACGTCACCGCGCCGCTGCACATCGACAACGTGCCCGACCTCGGCGAGATCAAGACCGCGTGGGACCACGTGTCGTTCGAGGGATTCCTCGGCGCGCGCATGAGCCTGCAGTTCACCTGGACCGGCTACGACTCCGCGCTCGCGGCGCCGTTGATCCTCGACCTCGCGAGGCTGGTCACCGCGGCGCACGCCGACGGCCAGAGCGGCGCGCTGACCGAACTCGGCTTCTTCTTCAAGGATCCGCTGGGCAGCGACGAACACCGCTTCGCCGAGCAGGCCGCCCGCCTGATCACCTGGGCGGCGGCACTGTGAAATCGAATGCTGTGAAGGCTTACGTGGAACTCGTCCGCGCCCCAGCCGCGCTGACGGTGCTCGGTGACACGGTCGCCGGGTCCGCCGCCGCGGGGCTCAAGATGACCGGGCGACGGCTGCTGCTGCCGCTGTCCTCGGTCGCCTTCTACTGGGCCGGGATGGCCCTCAACGACTGGGCGGACCGGAAGCTCGACGCCGTGGAGCGTCCCGAGCGGCCGATCCCGTCCGGGCGGGTGAGTGCCGGCGCGGCGCTCACCACCGGCGCCGCGCTGACCGCGACCGGGCTCGGCCTGGCCGCGCTCGGCGGCGGCCGTCAGGCGATGCGCGTCGCGGTCCCGCTGGCGGCCGCGGTGTGGGCCTACGACACCGTGCTCAAGCCGACCCCGGCCGGACCGGTGGCGATGGCGGCCTGTCGCACGCTCGACGTCCTGCTGGGCGCGGGCCTTGAAACTCGCCGTGCTCTCACCGCCGCGGCCGCCGTCGGCGTGCACACGCTCGGTGTCACCGTCTTGTCCACCGGGGAAGTGCACGGCGCGAAACCAGGTACGGCTCGTGCCGCACTGGCCACCAGCTGCGCCGCGACAACGTTGGCATTGACCGGACCCGCACGTGGGGGCTGGTATCGCGCGGCCTCGGTGGCGGCCGGTTCGGGCTACGCGGGCCTGGTCGGCCGGGCACAGGCGGACGCCGTCCGCGATCCGTCCGCGAAGTCCGTGCGGTCGGCGACCAAGAACGGCATCCACGGCATGGTCCCGCTCCAGGCGGCGGTCACGGCCAAAGGCTCGGTACTGGGAGCCGTGCTCGTCGCGGCCGCGCTGCCGATCGCCCGCAAGCTGTCGAGGAAGGTGAGCCCCACATGACTGTGTTCTCCTTGGGATACGGCACCAACGGCTTCTCCAACCACCGTCTCGACGACGCGCTCGCGATCATCGCCGACCTCGGCTACACCGGGGTGGCGCTGACCCTGGACCACGACCATCTCGACCCGTTCGCCGACGATCTGGCGCGGCAGGTCGACCACGTGGCGTCCCGGCTTTCGGCGCTCGGCCTGAACCGGGTCGTCGTCGAGACCGGCGCGCGCTACCTGCTCGACCCGTGGCACAAGCACTCGCCGACGCTGCTGTCGGACGACCCCGCGCGCCGGATCGACTTCCTGGCAAGGGCGATGCGGATCGCCGCCGACCTCGGCGCCGACTGTGTCTCGTTCTGGTCCGGTGTGTCTACTGTGGACACAGAGGTCGCCTGGCCCCGGCTGCGTGACGGCGTCGCCGCGGTGCTGGAGCATGCTTCGCGGCTGAACGTCCGGCTGGCCATGGAACCGGAGCCCGGGCACCTCGTGCAGCATCTGAGCCAGGTCCTGGACCTGCGCAAGGAACTGGGCGAGCCGGAACTGTTCGGGGTCACGCTCGACGTCGGGCACTGCGTCGCCGTCGAGCCGGTGAACGCGGCCGAGTGCGTCCGTCTCGCCGGACCGCTGCTGTGGAACGTCCAGCTGGACGACATGCTGCCGAGGGTCCACGAGCACCTCGAATTCGGCGACGGTCATCTGGACCTGCCGGGCACGCTCGCCGCGCTGGCGGAGATCGGCTACACCGGGCTGGCCGCGGTCGAACTGCCCCGGCACAGCCACGCCGCACCGGACACCGCGCGCAGCGCCTTCGAAGCCCTCACCAGCGCGTTGCCGCAAACGTGGCTGGACAAGGCGGAACGGCGGATCCGGGAAAAGCCGTCGGTCGTCGGCTCGCTCTTCCCGGCCGTCGGCCGCGAGGTCGGCCGGACGGCGTTGCGGCCGGAGACGGATCCGCAGGGGCTGGTGCACGGCACCGTCGACGACCGGGCGCGCGTCCGGCTCGTGACGGCGCTGGCCGGCGTCCTCGACGACGCGGCGTTGGCCGCTGAGCTGCGGGATCTCTACCGCTACGGTGACGACGCCGAGCGGCGAGGAGTGCTCCGCGCGCTCAACGAGCTTGAGTCCCCAGACGCCGAAGTCACCGACACCGGCGTCAAGCTGGTCGAAGACGCCTTGCGCGCCAACGACATCCGCCTGGTCGCCGCCGCCATGGGCGCTTTCGCCCGCTTCCTGGACGACCACACCTGGCGGCACGGTGTCCTCAAATGCGTCTTCGTCGGCGTTCCGCTCGCCGCCGTCGCGGAGCTCGAAACCCGCGCGGACGACGAGCTGAGGCGCATGCTCGCCGACTTCGCCGACGAACGCAGGGCGGCCGGACGTGACGTTCCCGCCGACGCCCTCGAACTCCTCAAGGAGAACTAACACAGTGCGCATCTTCGATCCCCACATCCACATGTCCTCCCGGACCACCGACGACTACGAAGCCATGTACGCGGCAGGCGTGCGCGCTCTCGTCGAACCCGCGTTCTGGCTGGGGCAGCCGCGCACCAGCGTCGGCTCGTACACCGACTACTTCGACGCCCTCATCGGCTGGGAACGGTTCCGCGCCGCCCAGTTCGGCATCCGCCACCACTGCACGATCGCGCTGAACCCCAAGGAAGCCAACGACCCCCGCTGCCGCGAAGTGCTCGACGTCCTCCCGAGGTACCTGGCCAAGGACGGCGTCGTCGCGGTCGGCGAGGTCGGCTACGACTCGATGACCAAGGAAGAGGACGAGGTCTTCGCGCGGCAGCTGGCGATGGCCCTCGAACACGACCTGCCCGTCTTGGTGCACACGCCGCACCGCGACAAGCTCGAAGGCACCAAGCGCACCCTCGACGTCGTCCGTGAGGCCGGGATCGCGCCGGAGCGCGTGGTCGTCGACCACCTCAACGAGGTGACCGTCAAGCTGGTCAAGGATTCTGGCGCCTGGATGGGGTTCTCCATCTACCCGGACACCAAGATGGACGAGCACCGGATGGTCGAGATCCTGCGCCAGTACGGGCTGGACAACATGATCGTCAACTCGGCCGCCGACTGGGGGCGCTCGGATCCGTTGAAGACCGCCAAAACCGGGCAGGCGATGCTCGACGGCGGCTTCACCGAGGCCGACGTCGACAAGGTGCTGTGGCAGAACCCCGTCGAGTTCTACGGGCAGAGCGGGCGGCTCACCCTCGACCCGCTGCCCGGGTTCACCGGCGAGGCGGCGACCTTCGAGGGCAACTCGGTGTTGCGAGGTGCCCGCAAATGATCTCCTACTGCACGAATGTCCATCCCGCCGAGGACGTCGACGGCATCGTCGCGCAGCTGGAGCGGTACGCGCTTCCGGTCCGCGAACGGCTGGGCGCCGACCGGCTCGGCGTCGGACTGTGGCTCTCCGCGCCGGTCGCGCGCGGGCTCGCCGAAGACGCCGGGGCGCGCAAGCGGTTCCGTGCCGAACTCGACGCCCGCGGGCTGTCGGTGTACACGCTGAACGCGTTCCCGTACGGCGGATTCCACGACGAGGTCGTCAAGCACGCGGTCTACCGTCCTGAGTGGACTCATCCGGACCGGGTCGCGTACACGATCGACTGTGTGAACGTCCTTTCCGACCTGCTCGCCGAGGACGCTTCGTACGGCAGCATCTCCACGCTGCCGCTCGCGTGGCGCGAGCCGTGGTCCGAGCACGACGACCGTCGCGCGGCCGAGGCCTTCAGCCAGGTCGTCCGGGCGATCGGTGACCGGCCGATCAAACTGGCCGTCGAGCCGGAACCCGGTTGCGTGCTCGACACCGTTGCCGACGCGCTGGGCTGGTTGTCCGGCCGCGTCGATCCGGAGTACGTCGGGCTGTGCCTGGACACCTGCCACCTCGCGGTGTCGTTCGCCGATCCGGCGGAGACCCTCAAGGCGATCGCCGAGTCCGATGTGGACATCGTCAAGGTGCAGGCTTCCGCCGCACTGCACGTGGAAAAGCCCGCCGAAGCCCGTGAGGCGTTGGCAGCGTTCGCCGAACCCCGCTATCTGCACCAGGTCCGGGAGCTTTCGGGCGGTGTCGTGCACAAGGCCGACGACCTGCCCGAGGCATGGACGGAGTTGCCGGGGGAGGGGCCGTGGCGCGTGCATTTCCACATGCCGCTGCACCAGGCCCCGGCCGCTCCGCTGTCCACCACGACCGACGTCCTGCGCATCATCGCCGCCGGGTTGCCCGGCGAACCGCATATCGAGGTCGAGACCTACACCTGGAGTGTCCTGCCGGACGCGGGTGACCTCGTCGGCGGAATCGCTGCGGAACTCGAGTGGGCGCAGGCGTACCTCGTCAAGGAAGGGGTTTCCGCGTGAAGCCGCTGGTCGTCATCGACGTCGTCGGGCTGACCCCGAAGGCGTTGCGGGACATGCCGAACCTGTCCGCCGTCGCCCGTGACGGCTGGCAGGCCGAACTGGGCACGGTGCTGCCCGCCGTCACCTGCAGCGCGCAGTCGACCTTCCTCACCGGGCTCATGCCCGCGCAGCACGGGATCGTCGGCAACGGCTGGTACTTCCGCGATCTCGGCGAGATCTTCCTGTGGCGCCAGCACAACCGGCTCGTCGGCGGGGAGAAGCTGTGGGAGACCGCGCGGGCGGCGCACCCCGGCTACACGTCGGCGAACGTGTGCTGGTGGTACGCGATGGGGATGAGCACCGACGTCACGGTGACCCCGCGCCCGATCTACCACGCCGACGGCCGCAAGTCGCCGGACGCCTATGTGCGACCGCCGGAACTGCACGATCAGCTGACCGGCGCGCTGGGGGAGTTCCCGCTCTTCCAGTACTGGGGCCCGACGGCGTCGCTCAAGTCGAGCAAGTGGGTGATCGGCGCGTCGCGGCAGATCCTGCGGGAGAAGCGTCCCGATCTGCTGCTGACCTACGTCCCGCATCTGGACTACGACCTGCAGCGCTTCGGTCCCGACGCACCGCAGGCGGCGTTGGCGGCGCGGGAGTTGGACAAGGCGCTGGCACCGCTGCTCGACGACGCCCGCAACGCCGGGGCGACCGTGGTCGCGCTCAGCGAGTACGGGATCACCAACGTGCACCGGCCGGTCGACATCAACCGGGCACTGCGGCGCGAAGGACTGCTGGAGGTCTACACCCAGGCGGGCATGGAGTACCTCGATCCATGGGCGTCGCGTGCGTTCGCCGTCGCCGACCACCAGGTCGCGCACGTCTACGTCCGTGACGAGTCCGATGTGGAGCGAGTGCGCTCCATCGTCGGCGAACTGACCGGCGTCGACGAGGTCCTCGACCGCGAGGCACAAGCTCGTTACGGGCTGGACCACGAACGGGCAGGTGAACTCGTCGCGGTCGCCGAGCCGGACTCGTGGTTCACGTACTACTACTGGCTCGACGACGCGCGGAAGCCCGATTTCGCGCGCGGCGTGGAGATCCACCGCAAGCCGGGCTACGACCCCGCCGAGCTGTTCTTCGACCCGGAGGACAAGTTCGCCAAGGCGCGGGCCGGGCTCAACCTGGCGAAGAAGTTCGCCGGGCTGCGCTACGCGATGGACGTCGTCCCGACCGATCCGCGCTGGGTGCGCGGTTCCCACGGACGGCTCCCCGATGCAGGCGAGGACGGTCCGGTGCTGCTGTGCAGTGACCCGGCCTTCCAGCCCTCCGGTCGCGTCGGGGCGACCGACGTGCATCCGTTGCTTTTGGCACTGCAGGGATTGAAGTAAGGGAGGTCTTCGGTACAGCGGGTCGTGTGTTGGGGGTTTAGTTGTTGGACCACAAGAACCAAACCAACACCACCCCCCCCGCACCCACACACGGCCTGGAAACGCGCGGGACTCGGAAAATCG
>NZ_JBVIRO010000005.1:163927-260607 GCF_055575975.1 Amycolatopsis sp. NPDC033938 | reverse complement strand
AAACCTGTTTTGGGGCCACTACTGGGGGGCCGCACCCGGGGGCTGCCCGGTGGTAACCGGGGGTGGTGTGGGGCTTTTCGGGTTCTAACCCGAATCGCCACTCACGACCAACCCGGCCCACTACGCATCCGCTTCCTTGATCGCCGTCGCTCATCGAAAGGATCGCTACTGCTATGTCCTTGAAACGACGACTAGGCGTGCTCGTCACGTCGATGGTCACCGCTCTGACAGGCGTCGCGTTGCCGGTGCAGACCGCATCGGCGCACGAAGCGGCCACGGTGCTCGTGTTCTCCAAGACCGCGGGCTTCCGGCACGATTCGATCCCCGACGGGATCAAGGCGATCAAGGAACTGGGTGCACAGCACCACTTCGGGGTGGAGGCGACCGAGGACGCGGCGGCCTTCACCGACGCGAACCTCAAGCGGTTCAACGCGGTGGTCTGGCTTTCCACCACCGGTGACGTGCTGAACGCGGACCAGCAGGCCGCGTTCGAGCGGTACGTGAAGGGAGGCGGCGGGTACGTGGGTGTGCACGCCGCCTCCGACACCGAATACGACTGGCCCTGGTACGGCGAACTGGTCGGCGCGTACTTCAAGTCCCATCCGCAGATCCAGCAGGCGAACGTCAAGGTCGAAGACCATGACCACGTGTCCACTGTGGATCTTCCGGCGACCTGGCCGCGCACCGACGAGTGGTACAACTACCGCGAGAACCCGCGCAGCAACGTCCACGTGCTCGCGAGCCTGGACGAGAAGAGCTACCAGCCCGGTGACGGCGCCATGGGCGATCACCCGATCGCCTGGTGCCACGAGAACTCCGGCGGCCGCTCCTGGTACACCGGCGGCGGGCACACCAAGGAGTCCTACGCCGAACCGGCCTTCCTCAAGCATCTGGCGGGTGGCATCAAGTACGCCACCAAACTGAGCGCGGCGGGCTGCGCCAAAACCCAGGAGGACCCGGTCGACGCGGACTTCGACCAGATCACCCTGGCCAAGGGCGAGGAGAAGACCGGCGAGCCGATCGCGCTCTCGGTGCTGCCCAACCGCGACGTCCTGCACACTTCGCGCGACGGCCGCGTCTGGTACACCAGCTCGTCGGCGACGACCTCGCTGGCCGGGCAGATCCCCGTCTACAACCACGACGAAGACGGCCTCCAGGGGGTCGCCATCGACCCGGACTTCGCCAGGAACCGCTGGGTCTACCTGTACTACGCGCCCAAGTTGAACACCCCGGACGGGGACGCGCCGGAGAACGGCACCCCGGCCGACTTCGCCCCGTTCAAGGGCTACAACCAGCTCTCGCGGTTCAAGCTGGGCACCGACAACAAGCTGGACCTCGCCGGCGAGCAGAAGATCCTGCAGGTTCCCGCCGAACGCGGAATCTGCTGCCACGCCGGTGGCGAGATCGACTTCGACGCACAGGGCAATCTCTATCTGTCCACAGGGGACGATTCCAACCCGTTCTCCTCCGACGGCTTCACCCCGATCGACGAGCGCGCCGACCGCAACCCGGTCTACGACGCCCAGCGCACCTCCGCCAACACGAACGACCTGCGCGGCAAGGTGCTGCGGATCAAGGTCGGCGCGAACGGCACGTACACGATTCCCAGGGGCAACCTGTTCCCGAAGATCAAGGCCAAGACCCGGCCGGAGATCTACGCGATGGGCTTCCGGAACCCGTTCCGGTTCGCCGTCGACCGCAAGACCGGCTGGATCCACCTCGCCGACTACGGTCCCGACGCCGGCGCGGCCGACCCGAAACGCGGTCCGGGCGGCACGGTCGAGTTCAACCTGATCAAGAAGCCGGGTAACTTCGGCTGGCCGTACTGCATCGGCGACAACCAGCCGTTCATCGATTACGACTTCGCCACCAAGCAGTCCGGTGCCGCCTTCGACTGCGCCAAGCCGAAGAACACGAGCCCGCGCAACACCGGGCTGACCGACCTGCCCCCGGTCGAGAAGGCGTGGATCCCCTACGACGGTGGTTCGGTGCCCGAGTTCGGCACCGGCCCGGAGTCCCCGATGGGCGGCCCGGTCTACCAGTACGACGCGAAGAACCCGTCCCTGACCAAGTTCCCGGAGTACTTCAACGGCAAGACCTTCGCCTACGAATGGGAACGCGGCTGGATCAAGGAGATCACCGTCGGCCCGAACGGCGAACGCGGTGCCATCAAGCCGTTCTTCGACTCGATGGAGCTGGTCCGCCCGATGAACATCGAGTTCGGTCCGGACGGCGCGCTCTACGTCCTCGACTACGGCACCGGCTACTTCGGCGGCTCAAAGGAATCCGCGGTCTACCGCATCGACTACACCAAGGGCAGGCGGACGCCGGAGGTCAAGGTCGCCGCGGACAAGACGTCCGGACAGGCGCCGCTGACCGTCAAGTTCGACCCGGCGGGGACCAACGATCCCGATGGCGGCACGCTGACCTACGCCTGGGACTTCGACGGCAACGGCACCACCGATTCCACCGAGGCCTCACCGGTTTCCCATACCTACCCCGCGAACGGCCAGTACACGGCGAAGCTTTCGGTCACCGACTCCACCGGGCTGACCGGGGCGGCGAGTGTGGTGGTCACAGTGGGCAACACCGCGCCGGTGGTCACGCTGAAGACGCCGGTCAACGGCAGTGTGTTCAGTTTCGGGGACATGGTCCCGTTCAAGGTCGAGGTGACCGACGCCGAGGACAACCCGATCGACTGCTCGAAGGTGACCGTCGAATACATCCTCGGCCACGAGGGCCATGGACATCCGCTGAGCCGCGCGACCGGTTGCGAGGGCACCATCGCCACACCCGCCGACGAAGGTCATGGCGCGGACGCCAACGTGTTCGGTGTCATCAACGCCGGCTACACCGACAACGGCGCCAACGGCGTGCCGGCGCTCGCTGGCGAGGCGGAGTCCATCCTGCAGCCGAAGCTGAAGCAGGCCGAATTCTACAGCCAGTCCAGCGGGATCGAGGTCGTCGTGCACGCCGGGGCCAGTGGCGGCAAACGCGTGGGCCACATCGAATCCGGTGACTGGATCAAATTCGACCCGGTGAATCTCGTCGGCGTGAGCGGCATCGGCTACCGGGTCTCGTCCGGCGGCGCGGGCGGCACGATCGAGGTCCGCTCGGGCGCGGTGGACGGGCCGCTGGTCCAGACGGTCACCGTCGCCAACACCGGCGGCTGGGACACCTATGCCGACCTCCCGGCCTCCGCGATCACCGACCCCGGTGGGACCGGCCCGTTGTTCCTCGTGTTCAAGGGCGGTTCCGGCGGCTTGTTCGACGTAGACGCGATCACCTTCGAGGAGTCCTGATGAGTCGTCCGATCACGCTGTTCACCGGCCAGTGGGCGGATCTGCCGTTCACCGAGGTGTGCAGGCTGGCCAGCGAATGGGGCTACGACGGCCTCGAGATCGCCTGTTCCGGCGACCACTTCGAGGTCGACCGCGCACTGTCCGAAGAGGACTATGTGCCCGGGCGCCTGAAGCTGCTGGCCGACCACGGCCTCAAGGTGTGGGCCATTTCCAACCACCTCGTCGGCCAGGCCGTCTGCGACGACCCGATCGACGAACGGCACCAGGCCATCCTCCCCTCCCGGGTGTGGGGCGACGGTGAACCGGAAGGCGTCCGGCAGCGGGCGGCGAAGGAGATGGCCGACACCGCCCGCGCGGCGGCGAAACTCGGGGTGGACACGGTGATCGGCTTCACCGGTTCCAAGACCTGGAAGTACGTCGCGATGTTCCCGCCGGTCTCACAGGCGGTCATCGACGACGGCTACCGGGATTTCGCGGACCGGTGGAACCCGATCCTCGACGTCTTCGACGAGGTGGGCGTGCGGTTCGCCCACGAGGTTCACCCGTCGGAGATCGCCTATGACTACTGGACCACGAAACGTGCGCTCGAAGCTGTCGGCGACCGTCCGGCATTCGGGCTGAATTGGGATCCTTCGCATTTCATCTGGCAGGACCTCGACCCGGTCGGTTTCATCCTCGATTTCGCCGACCGGATCTACCACGTGGACTGCAAGGACACCAGGAAGCGGTTCGACGGGCGCAACGGCAGGCTCGGCTCGCATCTCCCCTGGGGAGACCCCCGACGCGGCTGGGACTTCGTTTCGACCGGGCACGGCGACGTGCCGTGGGAGGACTGTTTCCGGGCACTGAATTCGATCGGCTATTCCGGTCCGATCTCGGTGGAGTGGGAAGACGCCGGGATGGACCGGCTCCGGGGCGCGGCGGAGGCCGTGACCTTTCTGCGGGGGCTCCTGTTCGACAAGCCGTCGGCGGCCTTCGACGCGGCTTTCAGCAACCAGAAGTGAGGGCGGTTTCATGTGCGGTGAAGAAGCTGAGCAGTTCCACTCTCGACGGGCGCTCCTCCGCGGCGCGGCGACGGCGGCGGTCGCGGTGGGGGCGGCGGTAGCCCTGCCGGGCCTCGCCAACGCCACCACCTCCACCTCGGACGAGGCGGAGCCCCAGGGACACGGCCATCACGGTCGGGGCCGGGTCCCGGTGGACAAGATCAGCATCCAGCTCTACTCCCTGCGCACCGCGTTGCAGGCCGATCTGCCCGGGACCCTGTCCGCGCTCGCGGACATCGGTTACCGGAAGGTCGAACTCGCCGGGACCTACGGCCGCACGGCCGAGGAGTTCCGCGGTCTGCTCGACAAGTTCCACCTCAAGGCGACGTCGACCCACGTCGGCATCGACGGCGATCTCGACAAGACCATCGCCGACGCGAAGGTCCTCGGGAACACCCGGGCGAACGTGCCGTGGGCCAACTTCGACACCATCGAAGGCTGGAAGCAGTTCGCCGGACGGCTCGACACGGCGGCGCGCAAGTTCCGCCAGGCCGGGATCCCCCTCGGTTACCACAACCACGCGCACGAATTCGCCCCCATCGGCGGCGTGCGTCCCTACGACGTGCTCACCAGGAACACCAACCCGCGTTACGTGCACCTGGAGATCGACCTGTTCTGGGCGGTGGAAGGCGGGGTCGACCCGGTTTCGCTGTACCGGCAGCACTTCCCGCGCGTGGTGCAGTACCACGTCAAGGACCGGACGGCGGACGGGAAGATGGTCGATCCCGGCAAGGGCGTCATCGATTTCCCGCGCATCTTCTCCCGCACCCGTCCCCATCTCGCCGAGTACATCGTCGAGCACGACAACCCCACGGATCCCCTGAGCACCGCCCAGACCGGATTCACCTATCTCCGTAACGTCCGCTTCTAGCTGGGGAATCCACAATGGACAAGAACAACCGCGGGCTGTCCCGCAGATCGATGCTCGCGGGCACCGCGGCCGGGGTGCTCGCCCCGGTCGTGGTGTCGGCGAGCGCCGGTTCGGCGCCGGCCGCCGCGGCCGGGATGACCCGCAACATCACCATCTACGCCGACTACGTTCCCGGTTCGACCCGGGTCGGCTACGGGCTCGAGCCCGGCAAGCCGACGATCCCCGGACCGCTCCTGGAGTGCTACGAGGGCGACACCCTGGTGATCGAACTGGTCAACAACACCGACCAGCGGCTCTCCATCCACCCGCACGGCGTCAACTACGACACCAAATCCGACGGCTCCCCGTTCAACGACTCCTTCAACAAGCCCTACGAGACCAAGACCTACACCTGGAAGACCCGGACGGCCTACCAGGCGGCCAATGGTTTCTGGATGCCCGGCAGCGCGGGCTACTGGCACTATCACGACCACGCGTTCGGCGGCGACCACGGCACGGTGGGCCTGATGAAGGGCCTCTACGGCGGCCTGATCGTGCGCAAACGCGGGGATCTGCTGCCCAGCAAGCAGTTCACCGTGGTGTTCACCGAAATGTGGATCAACCACCAGGTCGCCCCGAACACGCCGATCTTCGAGGCGAACCTCGGCGAACGCGTCGAGTTCATCTGCATCGGGCACGGCAACCTGATGCACACCTTCCATCTGCACGCGCACCGCTGGGCGGACACCCGCACCGGCATGCTCACCAGCGCGACCGACAACGCCCCGATCGTCGACAACAAGACCCTCGACCCCGGTAACTCCTTCGGGTTCCAGGTGATCGCCGGTGACGGCGTCGGGCCGGGCGCGTGGATGTACCACTGCCACGTCCAGCAGCACTCGGACGACGGCATGTCCGGGGTGTTCCTGGTCCGCAACGCCGACGGCGGGATGCCCGCGGGCGCCCAGGAGGCGATCGACCGCTTCAAGGGACACCAGCACACCACCACGTCCACTCCGGACGCCACCGGCGCTTCCGCACACCACCACTAGACTTGAAAGGAGCGAGAACTTGAGACGAATCTTTTCGCAACGTCGGCTCCGCAGACGGTCACTGGCCGCACTGGCGGTCGGCGCCGTCGTCACCTCCGGGCTTCCGCTGGCCATCGCACCGGTCGCCGCCGAAGCCGCGACGAACGTCCCGGTGAACGTCCTGGTCTTCCACGGCACCGCCGCGGATCAGAAGGACCCCGTCCTGCGTGCGACGGACGCGATCGCGAGCCTTGGGCAGGCGAACGGCATCTCCGTGTCGTCCTCCTCGGACCCCGCGGTGTTCACCGAGGCGAACCTCGCGAAGTACCGCGGCGTCGTCTTCCTTTCCGCGCAGGGCATCACGCTCAACCGCGACCAGGAAACCTCGCTGCAGAACTACATGAAGGCGGGCGGCGGTTTCCTCGGGCTTTCCGACGCCGCGCGGGCCCAGGACGGGTCGCAGTGGTTCTCCGGGCTGATCGGGGCGCGCCCGGTGGGTGCGCGCCCGACGCCGGAAGCGGTCGCCTCGGTCACCGCGAGCGCGGAGAACCCGCCCAACGAGACCAAGGAAAAGCTGGCCGACAACAACGAGAACACCAAGTGGCTGGCCTTCGCGTCGACTGGCTGGGTCGCCTACAAGCTGGCCGCCCCGGTCGCCGTGAGCAGCTACGCGCTCGTCTCGGCGAACGACTTCGCCGGGCGTGACCCCAAGAACTGGACCCTGCAGGGCTCCAACGACGGGACCACGTGGACCGATCTGGACACCCGCACCAACGAGACGTTCCCCGACCGGTTCGTGAGCCGGACCTTCACCTTCACCAACACCACGGCCTACTCGAACTACCGGCTGAACATCACCGCCAACGCCGGTGACTCGATTATCCAGCTGGCCGACTTCAAGCTGTTCAAGGACAACTCGACCACCCCGCCCCCGCCTGAGCCCGACCCGGCAGAGGCCACGGTCGACGTCCTCGACAAGGCGAACCCGGCCACCGCCGGCCTGCCGCAGAAGTGGGTCCGCACCGACCGGTGGCTCAACTGGGAGGTCAACCCGGTCGGCACCGTCCACACCGTCGCGCAGGTCGAGGAATCGACCTACAAGCCGGGTGTCGGCGCGAACGGCGCGTTCCACCCGATCTCGTGGTGCCGTGACTACGACGGCGGCCGCTCCTTCTACACCGGGATGGGCCGGACCGAGGCGAGCTACGGCGAAGCCCAGTTCCGCAGCCACATCCTCGGCGCGCTGAAGTGGACCACCGGTATGGTGCGCGGGGACTGCAAGGCGGGCATCGCGGCCAACTACAAGGTCGAACGCCTGACCGGCATCAACCAGACCGGCCAGCTGGACCAGATCGGTGAGCCGCACGGGCTCACCATCGCGCCGAACGGCCGGGTCTTCTACATCGGCCGCGCGGCCTGCGCGGGCAACGTGGTGCCCGCGCCGAACGATTGGACCAACCCCGAGATCGGCGCCGGTTGCGGCACGATCCACCAGTGGGACCCGGTCACCAAGAAGCCGAAGCTGCTCACCACGCTCAAGGTGATGGGCAACCGCGGCAGCGGCGACGAACTGGTCAAGAACGAGGAAGGCCTTCTCGGTCTCGTGCTGGACCCGAAGTTCAGCGAGAACGGCTTCATGTACGCCTACTGGATGCCGCACGCGTCGATCGACATCGACAAGCGGATCGGCAAGCGCACGGTCTCGCGGTTCACCTACGACCTGAAGAACCAGACGCTGGACCAGGCCACGCGCAAGGACCTGCTGTCGTGGGACGTCCAGATCCACAGCTGCTGCCACGCCGGCGGCGGGATGGACTTCGACAAGGACGGGAACCTCTACATCGGTTCCGGTGACAGCAACTCGTCGCAGGGTTCCAACGGGTACTCCGGCAACAACTGGACCCAGGACTACAAGGGCGTCTCGTTCCAGGACGCGCGCCGCACCGCCGGTAACACGAACGACCTCAACGGGAAGATCCTGCGGATCCACCCGGAGCCGGACGGTACCTACACCAACCCGGCCGGGAACCTGTTCCCCGAGGCGAACGACCCCGGGAACAAGACCAGGCCCGAGATCTACGTGATGGGCGTGCGGAACATCTCGCGTCTGCAGGTCGACAAGAAGACCAACTGGCTGACCGCGGCCTGGGTCGGCCCGGACGCGACCTCGCCGAGCCCGGAACTCGGCCCGGCCAAGTACGAGACCGCCACGGTGATCACCGAGGCGGGCAACCACGGCTGGCCGTACTGCATGGGCAACAAGCAGCCCTACCGTGACCGCAGCAGCACCGACGCCGCGGTGCTCACCGGCTGGTACGACTGCGACAACCCGGTCAACACCTCGCCGCGCAACACCGGCCTGGTGAACCTGCCGCCGATCAAGAAGAACATGATCTGGTACTCACCGGACGGCGGCGGACCGGTGTTCCCCAACCGGCCCAACAGCTCCGTCCCGACGTACAACGCGGCCGAGGCCACCTACACGCAGCCCTACCTCAAGGGCGGCGGCCAGGCGGTCATGACCGGGCCGACGTACCACCGCGAACTGGTCAACACCAACAGCGGTGTGGCGTGGCCGTCGTACTGGAACGACAAGTGGTTCATCGGTGACCAGAGCAACGGGCAGAACCGGATCGCGGTCACCCTCGACCCGAACGGCGTCGCGAAGCAGGATCCGCCGGTGTTCGCCGAGACGGTGCGGCAGATCATCCCGACCGGTGGTGGCGACACCAAGCTGAACCAGTGGATGGACGCCAAATTCGGGCCGGACGGCGCGCTGTACGTGCTCGACTACGGCGGCGGCTTCTTCACCCTGACCAACAACCAGAAGCTGCTGAAGATCAGCTACGTCGGCGGCGAGGCGACCCCGTCGGCCGCGGCGGCGTCGACCATGGTGCAGAACAAACCGCTCACCGCGGCCTTCACCGGGTCGAAGTCCGGCGGCGTCTCCTACAAATGGGAGTTCGGCGACGGCACCATCTCCACCCAGCCCGACCCGCGGCACACCTACCCGCGCACCGGGCTCTACACCGCCAAGCTGACCGTGACCTACGCGGACGGCGAGACGGTGACCACGCGGAACTCGGTGAGCGTCGGCTGTCTCGTGGCGGATTCCGGCGCCACGGTGACCATCGGCGACACCGACACCGGGGTGACCAACCGGAACGCCGGTGGCGGCTGCACGGTCGACGACATGATCGACGACGAGAGCACGTGGACCTCCCACGCCGGTTTCGTCAACCACGTCACCCAGGCCGTGAACCGGCTGGGCGACCTCGGGGTGCTGAACGGCGCCGAGTCGGACAAGATCAACGCCGCGGCCGCCGCGTCGCCCATCGGCAACCCGGGCGTCACCGGCTACGACGCGATCTACGACGGCACGGCCGCTTCGTTCCGCAACTGGTCGCAGGCGCCGTCCGGGCAGTTCGCCATCCAGCCGGACGGGTCGCTGCGACCGTCGGGCGGGCTGGGGATGCTGTGGTACTCGGCGCGGCAGTTCGGCAACTTCTCGGTGAAGCTGCAGTTCAAGGACATCGCGCCGACCGGCAGCGCCAACAGCGGCGTGTTCGTCCGGTTCCCGGATCCGCGCACGCCGCTGGAGCAGCGTCCGCCGGGCAGTTGCGGCACGGTCGGTTCGGCGAGGACGTCGCAGGCCTGGGTCGCGATCTACTGTGGGCACGAGGTCCAGCTGTACGACGGGGCCACCGGTGAGCCGCAGAAGACCGGGTCGATCTACAACTTCGACCCGCGGACGCTGGACCAGGCGGGTGTGAAGCCGAAGGGGACCTGGAACGAGTACGAGGTCAAGGTCGTCGGGCAGAAGTACACGATCATCCGCAACGGCGTCGTGATCAACGAGTTCGAGAACGCGCCGGGGATTCAATCGTCGCGGGCGGGCGATCCGTCGACCGACTTCCGGCAGTTCGTCAGCGGGTTCATCGGTCTGCAGAACCACGGTGACAACGACCTGATGGAGTTCCGCAACATCCGGGTGCGGCAGCTGTAGCGAAAGCCGGCCGGGCGTGACCTCCCTCGCGCCCGGCCGGTCTCCCTGTACGGAAGGTTTCCCTGCGATGTCCCCAAGAACCCTCGTCGTGGCCCTGGTGGCCGCGACGCTCGCACTGGCGGGCCTGGTGTTACCGGGCTCGTCCGCACCCGCCGTCGCCGCACCCGTCCAGACCCTGGAATGGACGGCGGGCGACAGCACCGACCACTACCTCAGCGCGCCGTCCACCGCGGTGGCGGGCGAGACCACGATCCTGTTCAAGAACACCGAAGCCCTCGGCTCGACGATGTCGCACACGCTGACGTTCGACACGTCGACGCCGGGCTACAACCACGACGTCAACCTCAACATCCTCGCCAACCCCTACGACGAGCAGAACGGCGAGCACCAGGCCACGGTGACGCTGACGCCGGGCAAGTACCGGTACTACTGCACGATCCAGGGGCACAGCAAGATGGTCGGTGAGTTCGTCGTCACCGACGGCGGCGGCTCCGACACCATCCCGCCGACGGTCACCGCGAACGTCACCGGCACCAAGGACACCGCCGGGAACTACGTCGGGTCGGCGACGGTGAACCTGGCCGCCACCGACAGTCAGTCCGGTGTGGACAAGGTCGAGTACCAGCTGGACGGCGGCGCCTGGACCGCGTACACCGCGCCCGTGGTGGTCTCCGCCGTGGGCTCGCACATGGTCCACTACCGCGCTTCGGACAAGGCGGGCAACGTCTCCCCGGAAGGGATGGCGTCGTTCAGCGTCGTCACCGGCCAGCCCGGTGATACGACTCCGCCGACGGTGACCGCCGAGGTGACGGGGACCAAGGACGCTTCGGGGAACTACCTCGACACCGCCACCGTGAAGCTCACCGCCACCGACGCCGGTTCCGGCGTCGACAAGGTCGAGTACAAAGTGGACGAAGGCGCGTGGACCGCGTACACGGCACCGGTGGCGGTGTCCGCGCCGGGGATGCACATGGTCTCCTACCGTGCCTCGGACAAGGCGGGCAACGTTTCGCCGGAGGGCATGGCGCACTTCACCGTGGTCAGCAGTGACACCACCGCGCCGACGGTGACGGCCGAGGTGACGGGCACCAAGGACACCGCGGGCAACTACGTCGGCAAGGCGACCGTGACCCTCGCGGCCACCGACGCCGGTTCGGGTGTCGGCAAGGTCGAGTACAAATTGGACGGTGCCGCCTGGATGACGTACTCGGCGCCGCTCGCGTTGACCGTCGTCGGCGCGCACACCGTGAACTACCGCGCCACCGACAAGGCGGGCAACGTCTCGGCGGAAGGCACGGCGACGTTCACCATCGTCGAAGGCGACGACAGCACCGCACCGGTGGTTTCCGTGGTGGTGAGCGGTGATCTGGACGGAAGCTGGTCCTACATCGAGGACGCGACCATCAACCTGACCGCGACCGACACCGGATCCGGCGTCGACAAGATCGAGTACAAACTCGACGGTGGGGCCTGGACGGTGTACACCGCGCCGGTCAAGGTGACCGCGCTCGGCACGCACACGCTGACCTACCGCGCGTCGGACAAGGCGGGCAACGTCTCGGCGGAACAGGGCGGCGCGTTCACCATCGTCGCCGCGCCGCCGGGTCCGGACGCCTGCCCGGACTCCGACCTGCGGGACACCGTGATCCTCGGCTCGGCGGACAGCCAGGTCGAGAACCGCGACACCGGCAACGGCTGCACGATCAACGACGTGATCGACGACGAGTCGGACTACTCGTCGAACGACCAGTTCGTGGCCTACGTCAGCGCGGTGACGAAGGAACTGCTCGACCGCGAGGTCGTCTCCTCCGACGAGCGGAACCTGATCGTGACGGCGGCGATCGAGTCCGGCATCGGCGGCTCGGCCGTCGAGCCCGAGCCGCAGAAGAGGCCGGAGACGAAGAACCCCGGCATGAAGAAGGTCGTCAAGACGCCGATCCGGGACGTCTAGACCGGTCGTGAGTGGCTGAAGGGCGCTTTCCCCGCATCAGATGCGGGGAAAGCGCCCTTCACCGCATCTGATGCGAGGAAAGGCCCCTTCAGCCCCGGCCCTTGTTACCTTTTTCGCGCCGTGGTCGTCATGTCCATGACGGATCAGGCGCGAGAAAGGTAACGACATGACCGGCGAGGCCCTGGCCAGCGCGTTCGAGGAGCAGCGCGGCCGTCTGGTGGCGGTGGCCCAGCGGATGCTCGGCTCCCGCGCGGACGCCGAAGACGCCGTCCAGGAGGCCTGGCTGCGGCTGGCCCGTCAGGACGCCGAGACGATCGACAACCTCTCCGGCTGGCTGACCACGGTCGTCGGCCGTGTCTGCATCGACGTCCTCCGCTCCCGCAAGACCCGCCCCGAGGATTCCTACGACGAGCCGCCCGAGCTGCTGGTGCTCGAGGACACACCCGAAGAGGACGCGATGCTCGCCGACTCGGTCGGGGTGGCGTTGCTCGTGGTGCTCGACACCCTCGGCCCCGCCGAGCGGCTGGCGTTCGTACTGCACGACCTGTTCGCGGTCCCGTTCGCCGAGGTCGGCGAGATCCTCGGCAAATCGGCGGACGCGGCCAAGATGCTCGCCAGCCGTGCCCGCCGGAAGGTGCAGGGACG
The DNA here is from genome assembly GCF_055575975.1 of Amycolatopsis sp. NPDC033938. Taxonomy (NCBI): domain Bacteria; kingdom Bacillati; phylum Actinomycetota; class Actinomycetes; order Pseudonocardiales; family Pseudonocardiaceae; genus Amycolatopsis; species Amycolatopsis sp. NPDC033938. The sequence continues at coordinate 247,779 of NZ_JBVIRO010000005.1, read as the reverse complement.
GCGTCCGGCCGACGAGCCGCGGCAACGCGCCGTCGTCGACGCCTTCCTCGCCGCCGCGCGCGAAGGGGACTTCGAGGGACTGATCGAGCTGCTCGACCCCGACGTGACCTGGCGTTCGCAGACCCGGCACGGCGAGGTCGTGCGACTGGGGGCGGCCGAGGTGGCCACGCGCGTCCAGCGCGGGGCGCGCGCCGCCGTCACCACGCGTGCCGCGGTGGTCAACGGCAAGCCGGGGATCGTGTCGTGGAGCAAGACCGGCAAGGTGCTGGGCGTGATGAGCTGCACCGTCGTCGACGGCCGCATCGTCGGCATCGACTCCGTGAGTGATCCACGTCGCCTCGCCGCCATGGGTGTTACCTCTCTCGAGGCCCCCTCGTCGAAGTAAGTGAACACCGACGAGAGAAGGAGAAATCCCATGCAGGCAAGGCTCGAAGTCTTCAAGACCGCTCTCGCGCCGAAGCTCGTGAAGCATCTCGTGGCGGCGGGAAGGACCCTCGAAGGCAGCGAACTCCCCGCCACGACAAGGGAACTGGTGAACATCCGGGCCAGCCAGATCAACGGATGCGCCGGCTGCCTGGACATGCACACCAAGGACGCCGCGGCGGCGGGGGAGACCACCGTCCGGCTGAACCTGATCGCGTGCTGGCGTGAAGCGACGGTCTTCACCGAGGCCGAGCGCGCCGCGCTGGAACTCACCGAGGCGGGCTGCCGCATCGCCGACAGCGCCGGTGTCAGCGACGAGGTGTGGGAGGCCGCCGCCAAGCACTACGACGACGAACAGCTCCTGGCGCTGACGATGCAGATCGCGCTCATCAACGCCTTCAACCGGCTGAACGTCATCACCCGGCAGCCGGCGGGCGACTACACGCCGGGCCAGTTCGCGGGGCATTGATGGACACCGCACTGTGGATCGTCGCCGGGCTGCTGGCCGTCATGTATCTCGTGTCCGGCGTCGGGAAACTGTTCCTGCGAAGGGAAACGGTCGCCGGAGTGGCCTCCGGTGCGAGCTGGGTGCTGGATTTCGGCCCCGGGACGGTGAAGTTCATCGGGACGGTCGAGATCCTGGGCGCGGTCGGCCTGATCCTGCCCGCCCTGCTCGACATCGCGCCGGAACTGGTGCCGCTGGCGGCCCTCGGGCTGGCGCTGGTCATGGCTGGGGCGCTCGTCCTACGGGTGCGCCGTCGCGAGCCGCTACTGGCGCTGGTGGACCTCGCTTACCTCGCGCTGTGCGCTTTCGTCGCCATCGGCCGTGCCTGACAGCGCGTGAAGGCCCCCTTCCCTCGGCTCAGCAGAGGGAAGGGGGCCTTCACGCGCGATCAGCTCAGGAGCGCTGCTTCGAGCGTCCGAGGAGGCGACGGCGGGCGTGGCCGTTGGTGCGTTCCTCGTGGAGTTCCTTCAGCGACAACATCATCGCGTCTTCCTGCTTCATCAGCGGGTCGTTGCGCAGATCCTTCCAGACCGACACGCACAGCCCGACCATCACGAACACGAACGGCACCGCGATCAGGATGGTCAGATTCTGCAGGCCGGTCAGCGCCTTGTCCCCGCCGACCAGCAGCATCACCGCCGCGACGGCACCCATCAGCACACCCCAGAAGATGACGACGTTCTTCTTCGGATGCACGCTGCCGCGCTGGGACAAGGTGCCCATCACCACCGACGCCGCGTCCGCACCGGAGACGAAGAAGATGGACACCAGGATCATCACCAGAATCGCGATCGGGATGAACCACGGCAATGTCTCGAGTAGTTCGAACGTCGCCGACTGGGCGCTGCCCGCGCCCGCGATGTCCGTACCGGCCCGCTGCCTGCTGATCGCCGCGCCGCCGAAGATCGCGAACCAGATCAGGCTCACCACGCTCGGGATCGCGATGACGCCGAAGATGAACTGGCGGATGGTGCGGCCGCGGGAGATCCGCGCGATGAACATGCCGACGAAGGGCGTCCACGAGATCCACCACGCCCAGTAGAAGACCGTCCAGCCACCGAGCCAGGTCTGCATCTCGTTGCCGCCGGTCATCCCGGTCCGGCCGGACATCTCCGCCAGTTCGCGGAAGTAGTCGCCGATCGCGCCGGGCACGATGTTGAGGATCAGCACGGTCGGCCCGACCACCAGCACGAACACCGCGAGCACCGCGGCGAGCACCATGTTGATGTTGGATAGCCACTGGATCCCCTTGGCCACCCCGGACACCGCCGAGGCGATGAACGCGATGGTGAGGATCGCGATGATCGCGACCAGCAGACCCTTGCCCGGGTCGTCGATCCAGCCGACGGCACCCATCCCGCCGCCGACCTGGAGTGCGCCGAGACCGAGGGAGGCGGCCGAACCGAACAGCGTGGCGAAGATCGCCATGATGTCGATCGCCTTGCCCAGCGGGCCTTCGGTGCGCCGCTTGCCGATCAGCGGGGCGAACACCGAACTGATCAGCTGGGTGCGGCCCTTCCGGAAGGTGCTGTAGGCGATCGCGAGACCGACGACGGCGTAGATCGCCCACGGGTGGACGGTCCAGTGGAACAGCGTCGTGGCCATCGCGGTGTGGACGGCTTCGTCGGAATTCGGGGCCGCGGTGCCCGGTGGCGGGCTCGCGAGGTGGGAGACCGGCTCGTACACGCCGAAGAACATCAGGCCGATGCCCATACCGGCGCTGAACATCATCGCGATCCACGACGACGTCCGGAATTCGGGAAGTTCCTTGTCCCCGCCGAGGGGGATCCGGCCGTAGCGGCTTATGGCCAGACAGACCGCGAAGAGCACGAAACCGCTCGCGGTGAGGACGAAAGCCCAACCGCCGTAAGGGATCACGGCGTCGTTGAGGAGGGTCGACGCGACTTTCGCGAGGTTCTCCGGCGCGAGCACGCCCCAAAGGATGATCGCGAGCGCGAGGGCCGCCGCCACACCGAAAACGGTGCGGTCGGTCGTGGCGGGTCGGTCGGCGGCGAGATCGAGGGGGACGTGCTCATCGGGCGTATGCCCCGGACCTGTCGTGTCCGGTGCGTGTGCGAGGTCGGTCGCGGTCTCCGCGAGCACCTCTTCTTCCGCTTGTTTACCGTCCTGCGAACTCATATTCAGCCGCGCCGATGACAGCGCGATCTCCTTCCGCCCGAGTTAACCCGTTTGCACCACTGCACCCTAACCAGAAAACTGGTAACCGGCAGAAAATGCGGCAACTGAGGTTTAGACCCGTGATTGTGGCTCCGACCTCGGCGGATGCGGCCTCGCTCCCGGCGGGAAGTGCGGAACGTGTCGCTCGCGACACCGGCGGTCAGTGATCGCGCGGCGGGTCAGCCGATGACGCCCCGCATTTGGTGGCTTTCCCACCGGCTCAGGGGATTCGTGCTTTCGGTGCCGTCACCGCCCGCGACGTGCGGGTATCCCTGCCGCGCGTGGTTGCGCTGCAGGAGGTAGGCGACCAGGGCGATGAGGGCGAGGGTGACGATGATTGCGGTCATGGCAGTAAGTTTGCGCCACCCGACATCCTGCCAAAAGTGGCTGTTCTGTCGTTGTACGTCAAAATCCTGCCAGCTATGCTCGCCGCATGATGCAGAGCGTCGCCGTAGTGCTGTTGAACGACTTCGCCCCGTTCGAGTTCGGTGTCGTCTGCGAGGTGTTCGGCGAAGACCGTTCCGATGACGGAGTGCCACTGCTCGACTTCCGCGTGTGCGGGGAGCGGGCGGGAGAGCAGCTGAGCCTCGGCCATGGCGTCAAGGTGACCCCGGAATTCGGCCTCGAAGCGACCGAAGACGCGGACCTCGTCGTCGTCTCCGCCTGTGCCGTCCGCGACGAGTACCCGGCCGCGGTGCTCGAAGCGCTCCGCGCGGCTTCGGCGCGGGGAGCCACCCTGCTTTCGGTCTGCACCGGCGGGTTCGTGCTGGGTGCCGCGGGCCTGCTCGACGGCAGGCGGTGCACGAACCACTGGCGCCGCAGCGCCGAGTTCCGGAAGCGGTTCCCGCAGGCCCACCTCGACCCGGACGTCCTCTTCGTCGACGACGGCGACATCATCACCAGCGCGGGGACCGCCGCCGGCATCGACGCCTGCCTGCACCTGGTCCGGCGCGAACTGGGGTCGGCCGCGGCCACCGTGATCGCCCGGCGCATGGTGGTGCCGCCGCAGCGCGAGGGCGGACAGCGCCAGTTCGTCGAGATGCCGATCCCGGAATGCACGAGTGACAGCCTCCAGCCGGTGCTCACCTGGATGCTCGACACCATCGATCGTGAACATCCCGTCGCCGATCTCGCGCGCCGCGCCCAGATGTCCGAGCGCACCTTCGCCCGCAAGTTCGTCGCCGAGACGGGCACCACGCCGCACCGATGGCTTTCGGCGCAGCGAGTGTCGCACGCGAGGACGCTGCTGGAGGAGACCACGCTGGCCATCGACGAGATCGCGCGCCGCTGCGGGTTCGGCTCGGGTGCCTTGCTGCGGCACCATTTCCACAAGGTCGTCGGGGTCTCCCCGCAGGACTACCGCCGGACCTTCGCCCCGCAGCGCGTCTAGGTGTCCGGAAAGGACGGTCGCTCAGAGGCTGAACACGGTCAGGTATTCGGCGTCCCGCACCACGTAACCGAACCGGGCACGGAGTTCACGGACGACCGCGCGCATATGCTCGGCGCCGTAGACCACGCCGATCGTCCCCGGTTCGTGGTGCCGCTGCTCGTGCAGCCTCGCCAGCGCGTCCACGAGGAGTTTGTCGCGGCTGCCGCCGATCAGATCGTCGAATTCGGGCATCATCTCGGCGGATTCGGTCCAGGAATCGTCCTCGTCGTCGACGGTCAGGAACCGGGCCAGCATCGCGCGGGTGCCGAAGCCGCGCAGGAACACGCCCAGCGCCGGGGCGAGGAGGGACATCGTCAGCCGGTCACCGAGCGGGACACGACGCCAGCCGTCGGCGAAATCCGGGCCGTCGAGATCCGGGCGGATGGTCGGCGCGGTGAAGGTGTCGGCCTTCAGGTCCTGCACCACCAGGCCGAGGCGCTTGCTCTGCGCCGCGAGGCGGTAGCTCGCGGTCAGCCGGGACGCCGATCTCGCCTCACCGACCCCTTCGGCCACCACCACATCGCACGCGTTCGCCTGCCGCCGCACGGCGTCGAAGTAGGCCTGAGTGCCGAGGTGCACCATGGGGAACAGGCGGAAAGCGAGCGCCGATCCTTTGGCTCGCAGAGTCAGCACCACGGCGCGGACGTCCAGTTCGTTCGCGACGACGATCTCCATTGGCCACCACCTCCCGGTCCCTGGAGAACGCGTGGCGGGACCGGGAGGTTGCCTACTCTTTCGGCGCCTTGGTGAAGAGTCCGAGTGACTGGGCGAAGGTCGCCCCGCCGACCATCAAGGCGATCGGCAGGGTCTTGACCCAGAAGGCGCCCGCGTCGAGCGAGACCAGCAGGGCGATCAGCCCGCCCGCCAGTGCGGCCAGCACGAGCATCCCCAACGCGACGCGAGGCTTCGAGATCATGTGTCCTCCAAAAAGCAGATCCGGAGGAGCAAGCCTGGCGGCGGTCCCGACGTGAAAGGAGGTCATTTTTGCCGGGAGTCCTCCTGCCCGGTCAGCGGCACCGCGAACTCCCGTCGACCGAGGTCCACGACGGGTACGGCGCGACCTTGGCGACGTTCAGCTTCACGCACTTTCCCTTGCCTTTGGCGACCTTGGCGGTCACGACGACGACCGCGAAAGCCGCCGCGCACGCACCGTTGCCCGGCGTGGGAATCGCGCCGCACAGTCCTGCCGCGGCGAGCCCGTCCCTGGCGATGGTGTTCGTCGCCTTCTTGCTGAAGACGTAGCTGCAAGTGGCGATCCCGCAATCGAAGTCCCCGGTCGCCGCCGTCTCGGCGGCGTTCGCCGGTGCGGCCGGTGCCAATACGGCGGCGCCGACGGCGAGGGCGGAAAGCAGTCCGATCTTCCTGGTGGTGTTCATGTCGACCGTCCTTTGTGGTCAATTGGTGGGACGTGATCGACGCTAGGAACGGCCGCTTGGCAGCCGCTAAGGATCTTGAAAGCGGGGCTGGTTTTGTCCTTCGGACAGGTGATCATCGCTGGTTTTGTTCATTCGTCCGGGTGATCGGGTGTTGACGACGCGGCTGACCGTTGCGGTTGCGGCCGGGTGCGGATCACGCTGGTGGACGGAGCGGCTCGGAGCCGATGTGTTGGTCGGGTGCCGACGGGATGTGCTCGCCGGACTGTGGACGAAGTTCTGCGGGTGGCTCACCGGCCTGGCGCGGGCGCACTGGCTCGCGGTGCGGGACGTCGAGGTGGTCGTGTTGGAACGAGCCTCGGGGCCGAGGGAACAGGGCTACCTGGTCGACTTCTTCGGTCCGGGATGCCGGGGAGCCGGGTGGCCGTCGGCGGGCGGCGATCGACCACGTCCAGTTCGCCGATTCGGTGCGGGGTCGCGGAAGTGGAGGACCTCGGCGGCCGAGTACGGATCACACTGCCGGACGGTGAGCGGCTCGAAGCTGATCTGCTGGTCGGGGCCGATGGGATCTATTCGACCCTACGGGCGGCTGGTCTTCGGCGAGGAGGAACGGTTCCTGCGCTACCTCGGGTCTCGCACGGCGGAGTTGCGGAGGTGGGGACGCAGATGGGTTTCTGTGGTCTCTGCGACGGCGAAATCGCGGCTTTCGCCGTGCACCCGCGCGACAGATCCGGCCCTGCCTGGTGACGCGCGAGAGGCCTTACGCATGACGTACGGCTCGCTCGGCTGGGCGGTGCCGAAAGTTCCCGAACGCTACCCTTTTTCCGGGGAGGTCGCGCAGGGCACGAGCAGGTACCTAAGAGTGGGTTCGCTCTGACCCGAATCGCCACTCGCGACCCGCGTAGGTGCAGGGAAGGGCTGAAGGCATGGTCCTGCCCCTGCCCTGTCGGTCGGTCTATGTCCTGAGGTGCATGGTGTTGCGCCTCGATTCGCCTGTCGGGTCAAGGTAGGCAGGCGGGGTGAACTCCGGCAGCCCATCTTGGGCGATCTGGACTTTCCATTCGCTGTGGTGGATCAACCGGTGGTGCTTCGTGCACAGCAGCACGAGATTGTCGATCTTCGTTTCGCCGTGGTGCCGCCAGAAAACGATGTGGTGCGCGGTGCAGCGGGGTACCGGCATGTCGCAGCCGGGGAAGGCGCAGCCGCCGTCGCGGAGGGTCAGTGCGTACTTTTGGGCCAGTGACACGGTCCGTTTGGATCGGCCGATGTCGAGTGGTTCGCCCGTGGTGCCGAGGACGCCGGGCCGGACGCGGGCATCACAGGCCAGGATCCGGGCGTCGGTGGCGCTGATCGGCCCGACCAGATCCAGATGCGCCTCACCAAGGTCGTTGATCAGGTCCTCATACGACATGGTCACGAGAATGTGGGTGGCCTCGCCCGCCTGGCCGGGGAGGTTCCGGCTGGTGGTCTTGAGACGCACGTAGTCGGTGAACGCGTCGCCGTAGCGTTCGTCCTGGGTGCGGGAGTCCCGGACCCCGTCGATGGCTTTGTGGGGTTTGGCCATCGGATCCAGGTCGGACTTCAACCGCGCATACGTTTCCAGATCCAGCCGGGCCTTGAGGCCGAGGGTGCCGTCTCGGTGTTTGACGAACCGTAACTCCGGCCGCGTGTCTGTCGGATCCTCACTCCGGGGCTCTTTCCCGTCGGGATCGAGTGTGTCGAGCAGGCGTCGTCCGGCGCGGGCGATCTGCCGCGGCCCCGCGTGGCGAGCCAAGTCGACGAGGATTTTCTCCCCGCCCCGAATCGCCTCCTCCGGGACGGTGGAGGGGATGCGGGCGAGGGTGCGGATGATCGCGTCGATCTGCGCACCCCCGACCGCGCCCTCCGTCGCGGCCTCCGCGGTCAACGGCGCCAGCGGCGGCTCAGGGTCTCCACCGATAGACGGCCCCGGATGCAACGCCAGAACCCGATCGGCACGGGCCCCGGCTTCCGCGTCCGTCACCTGGAAGTCCTCGAAAATCATCGCCGCCAACGTGGAATGGCCGGAACAGCCACGGATACCGCGGGAATTGATTTCCGCGAGGATCGCGTACTGCTCCGCCTCCAACTGACGTTTCAACACCTCGATTTCCTGTTTGCGGGCGTGCAGCGTCGCAGTATCGGCGCGCCACCACTCGGAGCGCACCACCTGAGGACTGTTTTCGCTGGCCACGACCCCAACAATACCCCCACTCGAACACCTGTGCTATCGCATATTCAGACTACTGCGGCACCAAAACTACGCAGAGCACCAAACTTACAAAACGCGTAGGCGCCTTCGCCGCGAAGCCCCCGAAGCCCCCGAAGCCCTCGAAACGCATGCCGAGACGGCCGTGAGTGGTGACAACGGTTTCAACCGTCATCACCACTCACGAGACTGAAGCCCCAAGAAACCTAAGGGATCTGCAATTCGTTCGAAAGCGCCACATCCAGCGAGAGATCCAGCTGCCGGTCCATGAAGCCGAAGACGGTGTCGATCATCCCCGCCACGACGTCCCGCTGCTCCGGCGTCACCGGCTGCCCCAGGAACTCCGGGGCGGCCACGGAAGAACGTCCGGACAGGTAGTCCAGCCGCAGCGATCCGGCGGCTTCCACCTCCGCGGCCAGAATCGCCGTTCCCTCGAGGAAAACGTCTGTCGCGGCCGCTAGTGTCTTGGTCAGCCACAGCCGCGACATCGGGTCGGGATGCCCGGTGGCCAGCTGCGTCAGCACGACCCGGTGGTGCCGGTGGACGTCCATCGTCCGGCTCAGGTAGTAGAACTCCAGGGTGTCGCCGGCGTTCCAGCCGAGGAGTTCGTCCAGATCGAGTGTCTTCCAGTCGTGGACGAACAGCTCGGCGCGAGCGGTCAGCCCGGCGACCCAGTCGTTCACGGCGTGTTCCAGGTCGGACGTCGGTGCCGCGTAACGGAAAGCGTTGCGGCCGAGATCCGCGTAACCCATCACGTCCATCGCCCACAGTGGCAGAAACCGTTGCAGCGCCTTGATCGCGGGTACGCGGTCGCCTCGGTGGCGGAGCCAGGTGTAGAACGGATGCGTGGCGTGCCGGGCCTGGCGGTCCCGCAGGAGCTCCCGCAAGGGCTCCTGCGTGGGATGCGTGGCGACCGGACCGGTCGAGATGGAAGCGGCGGGCGCGACGGGTTCGAGCGCGCGAGGGCGCGGGAGAGTCCCGGTGACGACGTGCTTCAGCACGTAGCCGTGGATCGCGTCCAGGATCTCGCTGAACACCCCGATCATGACGTCGGCCAGTTCGCGGGCCCGCTCGCGGTGCGCGTCGTCGAGCACGACGGACTCGAAGACGCCCTCGGCGCCCTCGCCTTCGGCTTCGATGTGGTGGGCGCCGAAGTACAGCATGGTCAGGCCGGTGCGCTCGGCGAGTTGCCCCGCGACCGCGGAGATGTGCTTGAAGAACAGCTCCCGTGCGCACAGTTCGCCGACCTCGGCATGCGCGAACCGCAGGAGCGGGTCGCCGCCGTCGGCCGCCGCGATCGAGAGGAAGTACAGGCATTTGTCGCGGATGACCTCGTTGACCTCGGCCTGGAACAGCCACCACAGGGTGTCGGAGGCGTCCCAGCCCAGACGGCGGTCCAGGCCCAGCCGCCGCCAGTCTTCCAGGAACAGCCGCGAGTGCGTCTGGTCCTCGAAGGTGTGGATGTTGATGCCGCGTTCGAGGTCGTTCGCCGCGTTCGGGTAGCGCAGCACCCATTTGTTCACGTCGCGGAACCCCATCGCGACCGTGGCCACCGTCGGCAGGATCATCAGCCGGTCTTTGAGCGGCGTCTCGTCCGAGGCCAGCCAGTCGAACAGCGGATGGTCGTCGAGTGCGGCGACCTTCCCCTCGACGTAGTTCAGGATGTCCTTCACGCCGCGCTCCTCACCGGATGCCGAACTTGTTCGAAAGGGCGACGTCGAGCGAGATCTCGAGCTGCTCGTCGGCCGCGTCGAACACGGTCTCGATCATTTCGGCGGCGATCTCGCGGCCCGCCGCGTCCATCGGCCGGTCCTTGAATTCGAGCGCAAGCGGGGAGACCGAGGGCTGGTGGGCGATCTCGTGACGGTCGCCGAGATAGTCGAGCCGGAGGTCGGTGTTCGCCTCGACCTCGTCGGCCAGTGCCTTGGTGTGCCGGAAGAACGGCTCACCGCTGGTCTCCAGCGCGTGCATGAGCCACAGCCGCGACAGCGGATCCTCGTTGCCTGCGGCCAGTTCGGTGAACCGGACGATGTTGCGCCGGTGCACGTCGGTCTGCGGGTCCAGGTAGCAGAATTCGAGGGTGTCGCTGCTGTTCCAGCCGAGGATCTCGTCCAGTCCCAGCTGCTTCCAGTCGTCGAGGAAGAGCGTGTTGTGCGTGGAGAGATCGTCGACCCACGCGTTCACCGTGCGGTGCAGATCGGACGACGGCTCGGCGTACCGGATCGCGTAGCGGTTGAGGTCGCGGTAGCCCATGACGTCCATGGCCCACATGGGAATGAACCGCCGCAGTGCCTGCAGGGCGGTGATCCGGTCGCCCCGGTTCTCCAGCCAGGAATAGAACGGATGCGCCTCACTGCGCTTGCGGCGTTCGGCCAGCAGTTTCTGCAAGGGCTCCTGGCTGGCGTGCACGGCACCGCCGGTGCCCGGCCGCAGCCCCGGCAAGCCCGCGGCGGCGCGATTGATCATCGGCCGGAGATCGGGTCGCGGAGCGATTCCGGACGAAATGTACTTTTCCGCGTAGATCATCCACATGTCGAGCTGGTCGGAGAAGATCTCGTAAATCGTGTCGGCGAGTTTCAGTGCCCGCGCGAGCCGTCCGTCGTCCAGTTTCTGCTCGACGAAAAGGTCTTCGCAGTCCATATGGCCGGATTCGAGCGCCAGATGGAACGGGCCCATGTACGGTAGCTCGATTCCGGTGCGCTCGGTGAAACCGATGGCGATCTTCGACGCGTGCTTGAAGAACACCGATCCCAGTGCTTCCATCATTTCCGACTGGGCGAACCGCAGGAGCGGATCCTTGGTGTCGGCGATGGCCATCGACAAGAAGTACACGCCGTGGCCGCGGGCGACCTCGTTCGCTTCGGACAGGAACAGCCACCACAACGTGTCGCTGGCCGTCCAGTCGAGCCTTTCGTTCAACCCCAGCAGTTTCCAGTCCTCGAGGAACAGTCGCGAGTGGGTCTGATCCTCGAAGGAGTGAATGTTGATGCCGCGTTCCAGCTCGTTCGCCGCCTCCGGGTACCGGAAGACCCACTTGTTCACGTCCCGGAATCCCATCGAGAACGTCGCCATGGCCGGCATGATCAGCAACGGATCCGGAACCGGCGTTTCGGTCGAGTTCATCCATTCGAACAATGGGTGCCGATCGAGATCTTCCTGACGTTTCGCCACCAGTTTCAGGACGTTCTCCACAAGACCACCTCATCTCCCCCCGCCAGATGCAGGGCTTGCCTGACTTGGGGGCAATTCTGCTGGTGGCGCCGACGACGCCGCATCTTCGCGGGTGCGAGTGTTTCGAGCGCATCCCCCGCACACACGAGGGTGACCGCCGCGAGCGGGCCCGATTAATGTCCGGGACCATGCATCCACGCTACCGGCATGCCGCTGCCATCTATGACAAGGCATTTCCGTTCTTCTCTTTCGGTGCCGGGCCGAAGATCCACGAGATCGTCGCGCGTACGGTCGAGGTCCCGGACGGTGGCACGGTGGTGGACGTCGGTTGCGGGACCGGGCTGATGCTTTCGATGCTGCGTGAGCGCGTCGGGCCGTCGGGCCGGGTCATCGGGATCGACATGACGGAGCCCATGCTGGACCGGGCGCGGCAGCGGGTTTCCCACGGTGACTGGAAGAACGTCGAACTGCGGTGCGCGGACATGACCGGATTCGACCCGGGCGCCGAGGCCGACGCCGCGGTCTTCGTGCTCAGCCTCAGCGCCGCCGAGCCCGCCGAGGTCTTCCACCACACGCTCGGCTATCTGCGGCCCGGTGGCAGCGTCGTGATCGCCGACGGCATTCCGGCGCGAGGTCGCTGGTACCACCCGGCGATCAACGCCTACGCGCGCTTCCGCGCGCCGCTCGTCGGCTCGGATCTCGGGCGGGCGAGGGAGATCGAGCGGCTGGCGCACGAACACCTCGAAGACGTCCGCACCTCGGTCATCTGGGCGGGTCTGTACACGATCATCAGCGGCCGCGTGCCGAACAAAGGGGGATAAGCGTGTCCGTACAACCGAAGGAACTGTTCGGCCCCGAGTTCATCCGTGATCCCTATCCGACCTACGCCTGGCTCCGCGAGCACGATCCGGTGCACCGGTTCCTGTTGCCGCAGGGGATGCCGGCGTGGCTGGTCTCGCGGCACGACGACGTCCGCGCGTGGCTGGCGGATCCGCGGCTGGCCAAGGATCTGGAGCGCTTCCTGCCGCCGGAGGCCCTGCCCGGCGAGTATGTGCGTGACGTGCTCACGAAGAACATGCTCGCCAGCGATCCGCCCCGGCATACCCGGTTGCGGCGGCTCGCGTCGAAGGCGTTCACCGCGCGGCGGGTCCAGTCGCTGCGGCCGCACATCACGCAGCTGGCCGACGAATTGCTGGACCGGATGGGCGACGAGGGCACCACGGATCTGATCGACACACTCGGCCTGCTGCCGATCACGGTGATCTACGAACTGCTCGGTGTGCCCCAACGTGACTGGGAGGCTTTCCGGGCGTGGTCGGTCCTCGGTTCCGACGAGCAGTCGACCGGCAGCGAGGATTTCGAGACCTCGACCAAGTCGCTGAAGGAGTACACCCAGGCCCTGATCGCGGACAAGCGCGTGACCCCTGGCGAGGACCTGCTGTCCGACCTCATCGTGGCCCGCGACGAAGGGGACGCGCTCTCCGACGACGAACTGGTCGCGATGGTGTTCCTGCTGCTGCTCGGCGGCCAGGAGACGAGCATCAGCCTCATCGGCGCCACCGTCTACCACCTGCTGGGTCATCCCGACCAGCTCGCGTTGCTGCGCGCGGAGCCGGAGCGGCTGCCGTCGGCGATCGAAGAGGTCCTGCGCTTCGACGGCCCGGCGATGAACGCGAGTATGCGGTTCGCCGTCGAGGACATCGAGATCGGCGGCGTGCCGATCCCCGCGGGCGGCATCGTGTTCCTCGGGCTCGGCTCCGCGGGGCACGATTCGGCGCATGTCCCGGACGGCGACAGCTTCGACATCCGCCGCACCGTGTCCAAACACCTCGCTTTCGGACACGGGGTGCACACCTGCATCGGGTCGGCGCTGGCCCGGCTCGAAGGCGAGATCGCGATCGGCAGGCTGCTGGACCGCTACGCCGAACTGAGCCTGGCCGTGCCCCCGGACGAGCTGAGATGGCGTCCCGGCATGCATTTCCGCGGTCCGGCCGAACTGCCGGTCAGTTACCGGGTGGAGCCGAGGTGATGCCGGAGATCGCGGTCGCCCCGGAGCGTCCCCGCGGCGATCGGCTCGATGCCGACATGTCGACAGTGCTCGACTGGTTGCGTGACTACGTGAGCGCGCCGTCGGCGCAGATCGGCAGGCCAGGACCGGTCTGCCCGTTCGTGCCCGGCGCGTTGAAAGCCGGTGCGATCCGGATCAGTTTCCACTACGGCGTCGACGCGTGCGACGCCGACGAGCTGCGGAGACTGGTCAGCGCGGAACTGAGCGAGTTCAAACGGCTGACCGAGCCACCGAAGCAGTCGGGGATCTCTCTGGACAGCGTGCTGGTGGTGCTGCCGGACGCAGCCGAGGAGGGGTGGCGGCGGATCGACGAAAGCTATGGCGGGCTCAAGGATCTGGCCGTCAGCGAAGGGCTGATGATCGGCCAGTTCCACCCGGCGTGCGCTGAGCCCGCAGTCCGTAATCCGGCCTTCCGGGTGTCGCGGTCGCCGATCGCGCTCTACGCCATCCGGCACATGGCCCCGCACGACGCGTTGTTCCTGCACGTGGAGCAGGGCTGGTTCCGGAAGTACGCCGCACGGTTCGCCCTGCACGCCAGGCGATCGCGAACAGATCCGCTCGTCGGCGAGCTGTACCGGCGAGCCTGGAACCGTTACGGAGGAGGGAAATGACCGAGAGTGTGCAGCTCAGGCAGCTGGTCTTCGGGCAGCTGCTTTCCCGTGCGGTGTGCACGGCGGCCGAGCTCGGCCTTTCCGACCTGCTCGCCGCCGGACCGTTGTCGGTCTCCGAACTGGCGGAGCGGGCGGGTGCCGATCCGCGGCGGCTCGCGCAGCTGATGCGCGCGCTCACCGCGCATCGGCTCTACACCGTCCGCGCCGACGGCGCGTACGAACTCGCCCCGCTCGGCGCGGCCTTGTGCACCGGCGCGCCCGGATCCGCCCTGCCGACGGCGTTGCTCGCGGCGGGGGAGATCGGCGCCGCGTGGACGGGGATGGCGGAGACCGTGCGCACCGGCGCGCCGTCCTTCGATCGACAGCTGGGAGCGGACTTCTTCACCCACCTCGGCCGTGATCAGCGGCTGCGGGCCCTCTTCGATCGATCGCAGAAGCACGACCAGGAACTCGAGATCGACCGGTTGCTGGCGGCGGTCGATTTCTCGGGGTACCGCCGGATCGTGGACGTCGGTGGCGGTGACGGGGCGCTGCTGGCCCGGTTGCTGAGCGAGCACCCGGGTACCGAAGGGGTGCTGCTGGACAGCCCGAAGGTCGCCGCGACGGCGAGCGCGCGGATGCGGGACGCCGGGCTGGCGCAGCGGTGCACCACCCTCGGCGGCGACTTCTTCGGTGCGGTGCCCGGCGGTGGCGATCTCTACCTGCTGCGCCAGATCCTGCACGACTGGGACGACGAACGCTGTGTCGAACTGTTGCGTACCTGCCGTCGTGCGATGCCGGGGGAAGCGCGGCTGATGATCATCGAGCGGGTGGTCGAGGACGGCGCGACCGGCCAGGACGCACAGTTCGCCGCGCTCATGGATCTGTACATGATGACCGTGCTGGGTGGCGAGGAACGCTCCGGGCGCGAGTTCGGCGACCTGCTCGGCAAGGCGGGGTTCACCGTGCGCGAGGTGCACCGGCTGCCGACGGCGGTCGCGGTCATCGAGGCGGTCGCGACGCCGTCACCAGGTGGGGTGCGCGGACACTCCGCCGTCCACGGTCAGGTTGTGCCCGGTGATCCACGCGGCGAGCGGTGACGAGAGGAACAGGCAGGCGTTCGCGACGTCGTCGGGAGTGCCGAGCCTGCTCAGCGGCGCGGCCTGTGCCCAGCGCCGGACGCCGTCCCGCCAGTCGTCGCCGAGCCCGGGGCGGTCGATGAGGCCGGGGGAGACGGCGTTGACGCGGATACCCCGCGGCCCGTATTCGAGCGCGGCCGCGCGGGCGTGCATGACCAGTGCGGCTTTGGCGCTGCTGTAGTGCGCGTGCCCCGGCGCGGGCTGAGCGGCCTCGATCGAGGCGATGTGGACGACGCTGCCGCCGGTCATCACCTCGGCCGCGGCCTGCGTGCAGGAGAACGCGCTGGTGAGGTTCGTGTCGAGGACGGCGCGCCAGCTTTCGGCGGACATCCCCGGCAGCGGCTCGACCGGCTGCACACCGGCGTTGTTGATCAGCGTGTCCAGCCGTCCGGTCCAGGCGGCGGCCTCGGCCACGAGCCGTCGGCATGCGCCGTCGTCGGACAGGTCGGCGGCGAACGCGGCGGCGGTGCCTCCGGCCGCTTCGATCCGCTCGACGAGCTCGTCCGCCGACGCCTGGTCGCGGTGGTAGTGCACGGCGACGGCACTGCCCGCCTCGGCGAAGCGCAGGGCGATGCCCCGGCCGATGCCGCCACTGGCCCCGGTGACGAGGGTGGTGGTGCCGCTCAGGTCCAGCATCGGATTCCCTTCGGTACCCGCCGCGATTTCGTTTCGCGGACGGCGGTGTTCGTCTGGTGTGCTGCGTCGGCCGGTTTCGCGGCGCACCCTTGGTCGGGCCGGAAGGCGCCCTGGGCGAAGTGCATCCGGACCCCGTGCCCTGCCCTGGGAAGCGGGCTTCGGAGTGGCGAACGGCCACTTCGGAGCCCGCTCGCGGGTCATCCACCGTCGTGGAGCGTCCGCAGTGGTGAACGACCGTAAGCGCGGCGATAGTAGTGCGCGAACCGGCCTGGATGAAGGAAACCCCAGCGCGCGGCGATTTCGGTGACCGTGACCCCGGTCGTGGGATCGGCGGCCAGCAGTTCGCGATGCGCGTGGTCGAGGCGGACCCGGCGGAGCTGCTCGGTCGGGGTGGTACCGAGGTGGCGGCGGAAGGCGTATTGCAGCGCGCGGACGGTGACGTGCGCGGCCTCGGCGATGTCGGCGACGGTGATGTCGCGGTGGGCTTCGGATTCGATGAAGGAGACCGCCCGGCGCACCGTGCGCGGATGGGCGTCGCGGCGGTCTTCGATCGTGGTCCCGTCCAGCGCGGTGTTCGGGAACGCGGTCAGCACGGCGGCCGCGAGCGACTGACCGGCGGCGGCCACGACGAGCGGGGTGCCCGCGAGCGGGGGAACCGTCCGCATGGCCTCGGTGACGTAGTCGATGGTCCGGATCAGATGCCGTGCCGCGGCCGGGGACACCGGACGCAGATCGGTGAACCGGATCGGCCCGGTGCCCGCGACCTGGGACAGCAGCGGGAACGGCACGGTGACGGCCTGCATGTCCCCGTCGTCCCAGCGCGCCCCGAAGGGGTCACCGTCCGGGTCCGCGGAAGCGAGGAAGACCTCGCCGGGACCGAATCGGTGGTCGACGCCTTCGCTGTGGAAATCCATCACCATGGTGCGGGGGTGGCCGACCAGCACCATCGGCAGGGGGCCGACGGTGTAGGCGATCTCGTCGGTCTGCCCGCTGGAATCGATGGCGAAGGCACCGGCGGTCAGCCTCGTGTGGCGGAACGAGTAGCCGGTCTTGCGGCCGGTCATCCGCGCGCTGGGCCCGTACATCTTCACGAGGTACTCGCCGGCCTCGTCGCAGTCGGTGGTGTGGAAGACCAGATGCTGGGGAACCGGCATCTGCCCTGCGTACACGCATTCGCCGGGGCAGGGGAGAGCGCAACCAGGTGACTAGCGGCGTCCGCGCAGCGCGAGTACCCCCGAAACGACCACGAAGACCAGGCCCGCGAGGACGTAGCAGTTCCCCAGCCACTGCTGGGCCGTCGTCCACGTCTGGCCCGGCCGGTCGAAAGCGGGGAAATACCGGAACGGCGCGGCGACGAAGATCGTGGCGACGACCGCGGTGACGGCGAGCCAGCCCGCCGCTCGCCGGTGATCCCGGCGCCTGAGTACCGCGTAGGCCGCGGTGGTGAACAGCGCGGGTGCGATCCACACCCAGTGATGCGACCACGACGTCGGCGAGATGAGCAGGGCGAACGTCGCGTTCAGCAGCAGCGCGGGTACCACCGCCGAGCGATACATCGTCAGTGTCACCAGTACCAGCAGCACACCGGTCAGGACGAGCCACCACGGCTTCGCGGCGGCGGAGTCGACGCCGAACCGTGCCAGTACGGCCTGCAGGGTCTGGTTGGTGTGGAACGAGGTGCCGCTGATCCCCGACGCTCCGGCGAGCCCGCCGAACCAGTACCGGGCGGAGGCTTCCGGGGCGACCGCGAACGCGAGGGCCGAGGCGGCGACGAAGGTGCCCACGGCGGTCAGCGCGCCGCGGAAGTCCTTGCGCACCAGGAAGAAAAGCAGAAACGCCATCGGGGTCAGCTTCACGGCCGCGGCCAGCCCGACGCCGATGCCCCGGTAGCGGCCCCGCGCCAGCAGGCAGTCGGCCGCGACGAGGCCCATCAGCAGCAGGTTGATCTGGCCGAAGCCGAGTGTCTGGCGCACCGGTTCGAGGAAGAGCGACGGCGTGATCGCCAGCGCCGCGATGAGCAGCGCCTTCCGTCGATCGCCGGACGGCCACAGGCTCCGCGTGATCGCGTAGAAGGTGATCCCCAGCGCGGCCAGGCTGAGCGCGAACAGCAGGATGACCGCGCCGGTCCACGGGAGCAGGGCCAGCGGGGTGAGCGGCAGCGCGGCGAACGGCGGATAGATGAACAGCAGCGGGATGCCTGCGTCGGAAAGCGGCAGGGCGCCGTAGAGATCGCCGCCCTGCCACAGGGTGTCGACGCCGAAGCGGTAGATCTCGAGGTCGCTGTGGGAATCGCCTGTCGTCGCCCATGCCACGACACAGGCCATCGCCAGTGCGGCGAACGCGCCGAGCGACCACGAGGCCCGCCCGCGCGACGTGGCGGGAAGCATCGTGTGGTGGCCCCTTCGACGGCGGTGAGTGCCCCCGGACTGTACCGAGCGGGCCGAGAGGCGACTTCCGTCGGCTGCGACGACGTCTCGTATTGGTCTAGACTTTTCCATCCCAGTGTGGTGAAAGGGACCGGTCCATGCGCGGAACGACGGTGTTGCCGAGGACGCCCTGCCTGCAGCCGAAGGCGGGGGAATTGCCACTGCACCGGCTGGAGGTCCGCGCGCCGGACGCCCTGCCGTTCGCGGTCGGCACCTTCGACACGATCGGCCCGATGTCGCGGGCGTCTTTCCCGCACCGGCACACTTTCTACGAGATAGTCCACATCATCGGCGGAACCGGTGACCACGTCGTCGATTTCACCCGCTGGGAAGTGCGGCCGCCACAACTCGCGGTCATCGCACCGGGGCAGGTACATCATTGGGATGCCCGCGATCTCAAGGGATATGTCGTCCTGTTCACCGACGATTTCCTGCTCGACCATCCGGCGGACCGCGAAACCCTGCGACGGCTGAGCCAGCAGCCGTGGCAGCTCGACGATCGCGCGGCGGAGGAGACCGCGCGGCTGGTCACCGAACTCGACGAGGAATTCCGCTGTGGCGGCCAAGGAACCGATTCGGTCCTGCGGGCATTGATGCACGTCCTGATCGTGCGGGCGGGGCGGCTTCCCGGACTGTCCGACGCGCGCCCGCCCGCGCGGGCGCAGGCGGTGGGAACGGAATTCGCCAGGCTGCTCGGCAGACCCGATCTCGGCCTGTGGTCGGTCGGAGCGCTCGCGGAACGCATCGGTGTCACCCCGGGATACCTGACGGACGCGGTGAAAACGGCGACCGGCCGGACGGCGGCGCAATTGATGCGCGAGGCGAGGACGCGGGAGGCAAAACGGTTCCTGCTCGGCACCGATCTTTCCGTGCGGCAGGTGGCCAGCCGGGTCGGCTTCGCGGATCCGGCCTATTTCTGCCGGTTCTTCCGGCGGGAAACGGGATTGAGCCCCGGGGACTATCGACGGACCGGCGACGCCGCCCCGGAGATTCACCACGACTGACCAAACCAGTCCATCGTCCGCAGCTGATCTTCTCCATACCGTCGAGGGTGATTCCCGAAGCCCCCACGAGGAGCAGGTATGGACGAAGAGAACAAGCTCAGCCGGAAGACGGTACTGCGGGCGGCGCTCGCCGCGGGGGTGGCGGCCCCGGTCGCGCTCATCGGCGGCCCCGCGCTCGCGCGCACCACCGTCGCGAACGGCAAGGCACCCGAGCTGACCCCGGCCTGTGACGACGGTGACGACCCGACCCCGCCGCAGACCGAAGGTCCTTATTTCAAGCCGAATTCCCCAGAGCGCACCTCGCTCGTCACGCCGGGCACGCCCGGTACGAGGCTCACCGTGTCCGGATACGTCTTCGGTCTCGGTTGCCTGCCGATCGCGCGGGCGCTGCTGGACTTCTGGCAGGCGGACGTCAACGGCGCCTACGACAACGTGGGGTACACCTTCCGCGGTCACCAGTTCACCAACGACCAGGGCGCGTTCACCCTGAGCACGATCGTGCCCGGCCTGTACCCCGGCCGGACGCGGCACATCCACGTCAAGGTGCAGGCGCCGGGCAGGCCGGTGCTGACCACGCAGCTCTACTTCCCCAACGAGCCGCGCAACAACACCGACTCGATCTTCGACCCGCGGTTGCTGATGACCGTGCGGGACTCGGGTTCGGCCAAGGAGGCCGCGTTCGACTTCGTGCTGAACGTGCCGCAGACGCCGACGTCGACCTCCCGGCCGACCAGTACGACGCCGACGACGTCGACTTCGACCTCCAACCCGCCCGGCGGGACGACCTGGGCGGCGGGAACCGGCTATTCCGCGGGCGCCCGGGTCACCTACAGCGGTCGCGGCTATGTGTGCTTGCAGGCGCACACGGCCCAGCCTGGCTGGGAGCCGCCGTCCACACCCGCGTTGTGGCGCGCGGAGTGAGGAACGGCCGCTGCGGAGGGAGATAAAAGCGGGTGGATCCCCGCCGCCGGGACCCACACCCCGGCGGCGGGGTCCACCCGCCTTCACATCGGGGGTGGGGTTTTCCCCCGTACGAAGTCGGAGTCCTGCTACAGCGCGCCGTCCCCGCTCCGCGGACGATGATCGTCTCGACATCGGAGCGAAGGGGTGAACGGTATGACGGACGACCGGAAGCGTTGGGGGAGACGGGGATTGGTGGCGGCCGCGGTGGTCGTCACGGGGGCGGTGCTCGCTCCCGCGGCGAGTCCTGCCGTCGCGGAGGAGGCGGCCACGTCCTGGCAGGAGCCGGTGCGGTCGCTGGACCGGGCGGCGCATCCGCTGCGTTCGACCGAACCAGGCCGCAACACCGCCGACCTGCGTGCCCTCGGCGGGATGATCGGCGGTGCGAAGGTGGTCGGCCTCGGCGAGGCGACCCACGGCTCACACGAGTTCTTCACCATGAAGGAGCGGGTGTTCCGCTACCTCGTCGAGGAGAAGGGGTTCCGGGCTTTCGCGCTGGAGCTGAGCTGGTCGGCCGGCCTGGAGATCGACGAGTACGTCCAGACCGGCAAGGGCGACGCCCGCGACCTCGCGAAGCGGACGCTGGCCGGTTCTCCTTGGGATCGCGAGGAGTTCGTCAGCCTGATCCGGTGGATGCGTGACCACAACCGCGCCCACCCCGGCCGCATCGTGCACTTCGTCGGCGACGATCTCGGCGCGCCTTCGGTGAACGACGCGTTCTTCGCCAGGATCACCGACTACGCGCGGCAGCACCATCCGGCGGAACTGCCCCGCCTGAACCGGCTCTACACCGGTCTGCGCCCGATCGACGACGCGTTCGCCTACCTGCGCAAACCGCTCGACGAGCGGCTGCGGCTCGCCACGCAGGCGGAGCAGGCCTACGAGCTGATCAAGGGCCTTCGCGGCGCGGAAGACCGAGACTGGGCGGAGCAGCACGCCCGGTTCGTCGCGCAGACCGCCCGGTTCCTCGCCGTCGACCTCGCGGACCCGGCCGGCCTGCCCGCCGCGCAGATCCTGCGTGATCAGGCGATGGCGCAGAACGTCGCCTGGTGGCAGCGCCGGACCGGACACAAGATCCTGCTCTCCGCGCACAACGGCCACGTCTCCTACGTCACCGACAATCCCGGCCTGTATCCGAAGACGCAGGGTGCCTTCCTGCGCGAAACGCTGGGCCGGGACTACCTGCCGATCGGGTTCAGCTTCGACCGGGGTTCCTTCCTGTCCAAGGACAAGGCGCTCGAAGGTGACTGGAAGCGCTTCTCCGTCCCCGCCGCGCCGCCCGGGTCGAACGAGCACGCCCTCGACCAGGTCCGGTTCGAGGACTTCTACCTCGACGTCCGCACCGCTCCGCCGTCCGCGAAGGGCTGGCTGGACACCGCCCGCCCCACCCGCACCATCGGCACGCAGTTCCCCGTCGATCCCGCGGCCATCGCGCTCGGCCGGTCCTACGACGTCGTCATCCACCTGCACGACGTCCGTCAGGCCGAGCTGAGAAAATAGTGATCGCGCGCCCGTTTAGGGGTTTTAACCCTATTTTCCTGGCATGCCGGCACGGATCTCGGTAGTAGTCGAGTGTCGCTCTTGTTCCTGTACCCCCAGCGGAGGAAATCCCTGATGTTCAAACGGATGCTCAGTGCCTTCGGCGTCGGCGGCCCGTCCGTCGACACCGTGCTCGATTCGCCGCACGCCACCCCCGGCGAGGTGATCACCGGCCAGGTCCGCATCCAGGGCGGTTCGAGCGACGTCCAGATCGAGGAGATCCTGCTTTCGCTGGTCACCAGGGTCGAGGTCGAACACGGTGAGCACGAGCGCGCCGGGACCGCCGAGTTCCTGCGGGTCAGCGCCGGCCGCAAGGTGAAGGTGACCGCGGGGCAACTGACCACGATCCCGTTCCAGCTCGCCCTCCCGTGGGAGACGCCGATCAGCGCGGTCGGCGGACGTGAACTGCCGGGCGTGGTCGTCGGCGTGCGGACCGAACTCGTCATCGCCGGCGCGCCGGACAAGGGCGACCTCGACCCGGTGCTGGTCGGCCCGCTGGACTCGCAGGACCGGGTGCTGGAGGCCTTCGGTGAGCTGGGTTTCTCCTTCCGCAGCGCCGACGTCGAAGCCGGGCGGCTGCACGGTGTCCGCCAGGAACTCGGGTTCTTCCAGGAGATCGAGTTCTTCCCGCCGTCGCGCTACGCGGGCCGTGTCAGCCAGGTGGAGCTGACGTTCGTCGCGAGCCCGGACGACCTCGTGGTGGTGCTGGAGGCCGACCGGCGTGGTGGCATGTTCCGCTCCGGAGGTGACTCCTTCGGCCGGTTCCAGGTCTCGCACGAGGAGGCCCTGCGCACCGACTGGGCCGCGGCGATCGACGGGTGGCTGGCCAAGGTCGCCGAATCCGGTGGCGGGCACGCCATGTTCGGCGGGCACCAGGAGCACTACGGCCACGATTACGACCACCATGGTCACCACGGCCAGCACGGTCACCATGGCAGGCGTGGCGCAGGGATGGGCGGCATGGTCGCCGGTGCCGCGGCCGGGGTGGTCGGCGGCATGATCCTCGGCGAGGTCATGGAGGACGTCTTCGACGGCGGCGAGGAGGAGTGACCGCCTCGTGAGTGGCACCACCAGTCACAACAGCTGCGCGTGAAGGACCCCTTCCCTCGGCTCAGCCGAGGAAACTCGACCTTCACACCTTCCCCAGTGCATGATGGCCTCCTTCCTTGCGCTAGACGCAGGGAAGGAGGCCATCATGCACCTCACGCCAGCAAGTCCACAAAGGACGCTTTCCGAAGAAACTATCCGCCTTGGGTGGTTTGTGCGGTTGTGGGCGGGGGTCGTGAGTGGCAATGAGGGTTCTAACCCTATTTAGCACTCACGACCCTGGCGACCCCCGCGCTACAGAGTCCCGTCGAACACGACAGCGCCGTGGGCATCGCGCGCTTGAATGCGGACCCTCTGCGGGAACGGATACTCCACCTCCTTCGGAACGAAGACCGCGAGGGTTCCGTCGACCACATCGGTCGTCACGGTCGTCCCGGTGCCGAAGTCACAGGTCGCCGTCACCGCCGTCGCCGGCAGCCGTGTCCCGGCGAACGGCGTCCGGGCGTTGGCCCGGTCTCCGCCGTCTTCCACACCGCCCAGGGGCTGCATCGGGATCGTCCGGGGCTGCTCCGGCGGGAGCTCGAAGTGGTCTTGGTAGACACGCATCTTCAACCGGCCGGGACGCCGCGGGTCCGGAAGCGTCGTGCACGCCAGACTCCGGTCGCCCAACCGGCCGAGAACGACCTGATAGCCGTCCTTGTCGAGCAGCGCGCCCGGCCGGTAGCCCGCCACGTCGGAGACGGCGTCCGCCGCGCCGGACAGACAGGCGCCCAGCGCACGTCCCGCGGGCGAGGTCCGGTCGGCCGGGGCGATCGGGCGATCGACGGCCGAAAGCAGCGGCGCCGGAGCCGGCGGCAGGTTCGCGGTCGTCGCTCCGGCGGGCTCGTAAACGGACAGTCGCGTCTTCGCGGGGTCGGTCCAGGTGAACGAGACGAACTGACGTGTCAGAGGCGAAGCCTCCAGGACGTCCGCGCCGTCGGAATCACCGGCCGAGAACGCGAGACCCGCACCCGGCCAGGCCGGATCCAGCACCCCGCCGATCAGCCCGGTCGCGCTCTGCAGGAGCAGCCCGGTGCGGGTGCCCGGCACATACGTGGGGGCGGCGTCCGGGTCGGACAAGGTCACGGTGGTCAGCGTCGTCTCGCAGAACATCGGCTTGCCGGCCACCGTCGCGGCGACGACCGAAACGTCCAGCATGGCGTCCGTGAACTGGGGAACCCATTCCTCGCGCGCGGGCACCCGGTCCGTCTTGCCCGCGGCCCGCACCGCGGCCCAGCAGCGGTCGAGTGATGACGTCGCCAGCCCGATGTCCAGGTTGAGCCCGCCGGCGGCCGGCTGGGGGCCGGGGTCCGCGCCCTGCTGACGGAGCAGCTGCGTCGCGGCGGCGACGCCGGACGCGACGAGAACCACCGCCGCCGCGGCGGCGTACCAGGCGCGTGCCGTCCGCCGTGGCTTCGCGATCCCTTCGCGGACGGCCGATCGCATCCGGGCGCGGACGTCGTCCGGCATCGCGTGGCGAGGCGGGTATACGGGTTCGTCGCTCATTTCTCCTCCAGCAACGTACGCAGCCGGGCTCGTCCCCGGGAAAGATGGGCGCGGACGGTGACCTCGGCGATGCCGAGCAACTCCGCGGCGTCAGCGATGCTCACCTCGGCGGCCAGGCAGAGTTCGACGACGTCGCGCTGCGATTTCGGCAGTGACCGGACGGCTTCGGCGACTTGCCCCAGCCGCCGCTGGCCGTCGATCTTTTCGGCCACCGAATCGGCGTGGTCGGAGACGGCGGGCTGGGCCGGGATCTTCCCGAGCAGCCGCAATCGGCGACGAGCGCCGCGGTGCTCGTCACGGGCGACATTGGCCGCGACCGTGTAGAGCCACGGCAGGGCGCTGTCCCGGATCAGGGTCACCTCGGCCCGCCGCCGCCAGGCGATGAGGAACGTCGTGGACGCCAGGTCCTCGGCGCTGCTCCACGAACCGGTCAGGCGATACGTGTAGTTCCACAGAGCCTCGGCGTGCCGCTCGAACAGCTCACTGAACGCCCCCTTGTCGCCACCGGCCGCGCGGGCCCACAGTTCTCGGTCACCGGTCTGTTCCACCGGTACCCCCACCTTGATCGCAAAACTGCTCACGCCCTGGTTGTGGCCGGCACCTGCCGAACGTTGCGCGCAACCTTCCGGGTCGGAGGAGCCACATCCAGCCATGATCATGGAACAGGTCCGGACGACGGACAACCAGACGACGTCCTGGCGGATGCCCCTGACCGTAGCGGTGCTCTCGGCGGTGGTGTTCGTGCTCGCCCGTCCGCATTTGATCGACGACACGTTCATCACGCTGGCGTACGCGCGCAACGTCGCCTTCCACGGCCACTGGGGCCTGCTCGCCGACGCGACGTCGAACACCGCGACATCGCCGGCGAACGTGCTCATCCTGGCGGCCCTGACCGTCTTCGTCCGCGACGCCGTCTTCGCCGCCGGAGTGCTGTTCGTGGCATGTCAGGTCGTTCTCGCCCTGGGGTTGCGCAGGCTCGGCGCGGCGACCGGGCTGCCACCCCGGTTCCCCGCTCTGACAGTCGCCGCGCTGACCGCGAACCCGCTTCTGCTCTCGTCGATCGGGCTCGAGGTCACCCTCGGCGCGGCGGTCCTGGGCTGGCTCACCGTGTTCGCCGTCGAAAAGAACCCCTTCGCCTTCGGTCTGACAGCCGGCCTGCTCTCCCTGGTTCGGCTGGACCTGATCGTGTTCGCGGTGGTGCTCTCCGTCTTCCTCCGTCCCGGGACGGGACGCGCACTGCTCGGCGCCGGGCTGATCACGCTGCCGTGGTTCGGCTTCAGCTGGGTGGTGCTCGGCGCGGCGCTACCGGACACCGTGGTGATCAAAACCCTTCAGGGGGCGCAACACGCTTGGGGTGCCTGGAACTTCGGCAACGGACCGCTGTTCTACGCGCGGACTTCGCCGGTGATGGCCGCGTTGGCGTTCCTTCCCGCCGTCCTCTCCGTGGTGACGCTGGCCATCCGGCGGCGCACGATCCCGGCCGGGCTCCGGCCGTTCGTGCTGCTCGCCCTCGGCGGCCTGCTCTACCACCTCGGCTACGTGGTGCTGATGGTCCCGCCCTACCACTGGTACTACGGCCCCGGTCTCATCGCGGCGACCGTTTTCGTCTGTGCCGTAGCGGTTTCCCACCGGAGCATGGTCCGAGCGGTGCTCGCGCTGATCGTCGCCGGTCTGATCGCGTACGCGGCTGCCGGACTTCCCCGCACGTACGCGCCGTTCACGTCGAACTATACGTCGAGCGCGCAGTACGCACGTATCGGAGCGGAACTGGGAAAGCTCGCCGGAGGACGGATCGTCGGCAGCGCGGGCGAAATCGGCGTCCTCGCCTACAGTTGCGGCTGCCCGGTCGTCGATGTCTTCTCCGACCGTGGCCTGCTGCCGGCCGCGATCGAGGCGCGCGGCGAGAAGAACCGCTGGATCCGCGCGGTACTCCGCGTGAACTACGCCTTCTTCGACTTCGACGTCCGCCCCCGCCATCCCGAACTCGTGCTGCGACGGCTGGCGGCCCCGCCGCCGGACGCGCTCGCGCACTGGACGCTCGACGCGCCGACACTCGGAAAGCAGGAGCTGTACCTGGTGCCGAACGAGGAGTGAAAGCCCGAGCCCGCCCGTGAAACGTTCCGGGCGGGCTCGGGCGGTGACCGCTTCTGGTTCCCGATGTCGCGGCTCAGGTGTACCAGGTGGGTTCCGGGAGTTCGTGGAGCAGCGCGTAGGCGCCGACCTCGCGGCGTTTGTAGGCCACCGGGTCGTGCAGTGAATGCGTGCGCAGGTTTCGCCAGAACCGGTCGAGGCCGTATTTCGTCGCGCTCGCGCGGGCGCCGGTCAGCTCGAAGATCTTGGTGCCGATTTCGAGCCCGGTGTCGATCACGCGCTGTTTGGCGGCGGCGATGAGGACCGCGATCTCGCCGCGCGTTTCGGGCGTGAGTTCTTCGCGTGGCGCGTGCAGCACGGCCGAGATCGCCGTCCCCGCCTTGTCCACCAGCGCTTCGGCGGCCCACAGTTTCGACTGGAGATCGCCGTAGCCGTCGAGGATGTACCACTCCTCGCCGGAAGATCGCTTGTTGTCGCCGCCGTACGGCCACGCGCGGGTGTGCTCGCGCGTGTACTCCAGCGCGGTTTCCAGCGCTCCCTGCGCGATGCCGAGGTAGAAGTTCGCGAACACCAGCTGGATCGCCGGGACGTTCAATGTGTTGTAGGTCAGCGGGCGGAACTTCTTGTCGACGTATCCCGCCGCGCTCGCCCACGGGACGCGCACGTCGGTGATGGTCACACTGCCCGATTCGGTGAGCCGCTGACCGATGTTGTCCCAGTCGTCGTGGAAGACGATACCGTCCTGTTCGGACGGAACGATGGCGAAGATGTGGTCTTCGGTGCCTTCGAGCACCCCTTCGAGCACAGTCAGATCGGAGACCTTGCCGCCGGTGGAGAACGACTTATGTCCATTGTAGACGATCTGGTCGCCGTCTTCGGTGATCTTCAGATCGGAATCGCGGGGGTTGACCGCGCCGCCGAAGAAGAGGTTGTCGCGCGTGTACAGCTCTTCGACCGCGGCGACCTGCTCGTCGGTCGCCACCAGGCGGGCGGCCCAGGCCCAGAGGTAGTGATAGCCCAGCAGCTGGCCGATCGAGCCGTCGCCGCGGGCGACCTCGCGGATCACGCGATAGGCGGTTTCCCAGCTCTGCCCGCCACCGCCGTATTCGACCGGGCCGAGCAGCGTCACCAGGCCGGAATCCTTGAGCAGCCGGACTTCCGCATAGGGTGTTTCGTTCTTCCGATCGCGCTCGGCCGCGTCCACCGCGAGTTTCGCGGCGACGTCTTTCGCGATGGTCAGCCATTCCGTGGCGGACCGGACCCGGTTCTCGGTCGTGGTCATGCTTCGATTCCGTTCTGTGCGTGGGCGAACGGGAATTCCGGGCAGGGCGGAGTGCCCGGCATTCCCGGGTGATTCTCAAAGCGAGCGCGGAGACTGCCTCAGGCCGGACAGAGAGTGCCTTCCATGCGTCCGAGTAGAGCAGTGGCACTACAGGGTGTCAACGAACGTCCGCGCTCTGAGATCGTGGCCGCCCACGGTGTGGTCATGCGAGTTGCAACTCCCAGAAATCGGCGTACCGGCCGCCCCGGCGCAGCAGTTCGTCGTGGTGGCCTTCCTCCACGATCCGGCCGCCGTCCAGGAAGACCACGTGGTCGGCGCGTTGGACGGTCCGCAGCCGGTGCGCCACCATGACCACGGTCCGGCCGGTCATCAGCCGTTCGATTCCCTCGTGGACGGCGGCTTCGTTCACCGGATCCAATGCGGAGGTCACCTCGTCGAGGAGCACGATCGGCGCGTCCTTCAGCAGCGCCCGCGCGATCGAGACCCGCTGGCGTTCCCCGCCGGACAGCAGCGCGCCGCCCTCGCCGACGTTCGCCGACCAGCCGCCGGGCAGCCGTTCGATCACCTCGTCCAGCCGCGCGGCCGTCGCCGCGGCCCGCACTTCGGCGTCGTCGGCGTCCGGGCGGCCGAGGCGGATGTTCTCTTCGATCGTGCCGTCGAAAAGGTAGACGTCCTGGAACACGATCGCGATCCGCGACATCAAGTCCTCGGTGCTGATCGCGCGGACGTCGGCTCCGCCGACACGGACCGCGCCCGAATCCACGTCGTAGAACCGCGCGAGCAGTTGCAGCACTGTGCTCTTTCCCGCGCCGGATGGACCGACGACGGCGAGCCGTTGTCCTTCGTGGACGGACAGGGTCAGTCCGTCGAGCACCGTGCGGTCGCCGTGGGCGAAGACGGCCGAGGAGAATTCCAGATCGTGCCGTTCCGGCCGGACCGGGGACGGCGGTTCCGGCAGCGGTTCGGTCCGCAGCACCTTGTCGAGCCTCGCCAGCACCGAACGCGCGCCGCGCAGCTTGCCGCCGATGTCGGTCAACGAGAGCAGCGGATCCGCGCAGCGCGCTGCCAGCACGAGGATCGTCAGCACCTCCGCCGTCCCGATCCGCCCGCCGAGGGCGAGGAAAGCGCCCAATGCCAAGAGAACCGTGAACATCGCCTGCACCGTGAACGTCAGGCCCACGATGCCGGGCAGCGCCGACAACGTGGATCGGCGGTTCGCCCGCTGGAGGTCCCGCAGCGAGTCGTCGAGCAGCCGGAACCGTTCCGCGGCCCGCCCGCCTGCCCGCAGCACCGGTTGCGCCTGCAGATACTCGATGACCCGTCCGGTGGCCTCTTGTCCGCGTTCGGCGCCCTCCTCGTCGGCGGCGGCCGTCGAGCGGCCGGTCCAGACCTGGATCGCCGCCACGACGGGGACGGCGATCAGCGCGGCCAGCCCGAGCCGCCAGTCGAAGACGAGGATCACGAACACGATCGTCAGCGGGGTGACGCAGGCGGCGATGAACGGGGCCAGCAGATGCGCGATCACGCTCATCGCCCGCAGGACACCGGGTCCGGCCAGCACGGACACCTCGCCGACGCGGCCACTGCTGTACCAGCCGATCGGCAGCCTGGCGAGATGGTCGCCGAGCCGGTGGTACATCCCGCGCAGCAACGTCGTCCCGACCCGGAAACCGGAGAGATCACTGCGATAGCGCAGGATGGCGAACACCGCGACGGCCGCACCGAAAGCGAACAGCCACGGCGGCGCGTCGCCGGGAGTGCTCCCGAACAGCGTCCGCAGCAAGGGAACCAGCAGGGCGTAGGACAGGCCTTCGACGATCGCCGTCGTCGTCATCAGTGCCACGGTGCGTCGCACCGGCGGGGCGTACTCGGGCCCGAGAACACGCAGCAACATCCGGATCATCGGGGTTCTCCCTGGGTTTCGGCCGGGCGGTGGGCATGCCAGAAGGCGGCGAACTTCCCGTTCCGTGCCAGCAGTTCCGCGGGTGTGCCGCGTTCGGCGATGGTGCCGTTCTCCAGCATCACGACGGTGTCGGCGTCGGCGACCGTTTCGAGGCGGTGGGCGATCACCAGGACCGTCCGATCGCCCCGCGCCGCCGTCAGTGCCTCGCGCACGGCGAGTTCGGTCCGCGGATCGGCGAACGCGGTGGCTTCGTCGAGCACCAGGACCGGCGTGTCGGCGAGCAGTGCGCGGGCCAGCGAGATCCGCTGGGCCTCGCCACCCGACAGGCCGGTCTCCTCCTGGAGCACCGTTTCGTAGCCGCGCGGGAGTTCGAGGATGCGGTCGTGGATGTTCGCCTGGCGGGCGGCGCGGACGACGTCGTCGAGGTCGGCGTGGGGAACCGCCAGCGCGATGTTGTCCGCGACCGACGCGCGCAGCAGGCGGACGTCCTGGAACACGAAGGAGACCTTGCGGTACAGCTCCCGGCTGTCGATCTCACGCAGGTCGGCCCCGCCCAGCAGGACGGAACCCGTTACCGGGTCGAAGAACCGCGGCAGCAAAGCGACCAAAGTGGACTTTCCGCTGCCCGACGGCCCGACCAGGGCGGTGACCGTCCCCGGTTCGAGCACCAGGTCGATCCCGCGCAGGACCTCGTGACCGGCTTCGTAGCCGAACCGGACGTCACGCAGTTCCACGCGATGACCCCGTGGTGTGACCGGCTTCGACGGCTCCGGCAGTGCCGGAACCCCGAGGACGTCCCGGATCCGGCCGACCGCGCGCCGCGCGGCCTGCAGTTCGTCGAAGCCGTGGCCGAGTGCGGCCACCGGCGCGGTCAGCCCGAGCCCGAGTACCAGGAACGGCAGGAGATCGGCCGGTGCCAAAGCGCCGTTCGTGATCAGGACCGTGCCGCCGATCAGCACCACCAGCAGGACGAACGGGGGCGACAACGCCAGCTGCATCCCGGCCGCCGGTCCGGCCATCCCGCGCACCCAGCGGGTGAAGGTGGCGACGAAATCGTCCGCGGCGGTGCGGAATCTGCGGTGGGCGCGCCCGGTGCCGCCGAACGCCTTGACCACCGCGATGCCCTGTACGAATTCGACGACCGAACTCGAGATCGCCGCCATCCCGCGGTCGAACTCCTCCTGCTCGCGCAGCCGGGAGGGCGTCATCATCAGCGGGACCAGCGCCACCGCCAGCAGCACCGGGATCAGCGTGATCAGGGTGAGCCGCCAGTCGATGGTGAGCAGGTAGACCAGCGACACCAAGGGAACGACGAACGCGGAGACGAGTTCGCCGGGGGTGTGGGCGATGAACGGGTGCACCGCGCCGACGTCCTCGCCGACGACCTTGGCCAGTTCACCGGTCCGGCGGCCGGAGAACCAGCCGATCGGGACGCGCCCCAGGCGCTGCGCCAGCAGACGGCGGAAGGTGAGCTGGACCCGGCCGTCGAGCAGATGCCCGATCCCGGACGACGCCGCGGTGAACAGCAGCCGGACGAACAATCCGCCCGCGCCCACGAACACCGCGGCCCAGACGCGGCCTTCGTCGACCGGGCCGGACGCGAGCAGCGTCCGGCCCAGTTCGACGACCGCCAGCAGCGGCGCCAACCCCGCGATGGCGCCGATGACCTGAAGGACCACGAGAGCGATGAAACTCCCGGTATAGGGGCGCAGCAGCCGGGCCAGGGTCGGCGCCCGTTCGGCGGTCGTCATCACTCGGCCAGGGCGCGGCGCAGGGCGACGCCCAGTTCCGTGAGCTGACGGCGCGACACGTCGGCGCTCAGGATCGCCTGCGATCCGTGGAAGGTGCCGGACCACTGGTGCAGTTCGACCGGCACCCCCGATCGCAGCAGCCGGACCGCGTAGTCGATGTCCTCGTCGCGGTTGGGGCAGAACTCGGCGGTGGCCATATAGGCGGGCGGCAGCCCGGACAGATCGGTGGCCCGCGCCGGGGCGGCGTACGGCGAAGAGGCGGGCTGTCCGGCCAGGTAGTGCCGCCACATCGCGGACACCTTTTCGCGGTTCATCCAAGGCGTGTCGGTGAAGGACCGGGCCGACCAGGTCTCCTGCCGGTCGTCGAGGCCGGGCTGGTTGAGCAGCTGAAAGCGGATGGACGGGCCTTGTTCGTCGCGGGCCCGCAACGCCGCGGCCGCCGCGAGGCCTCCGCCGGCACTGTGCCCGCCGATCGCGATCCGGTCCGGGTTGACGCCGAGTTCCGCGGCGTTCCCGGCCGCCCAGTTCAGCACGGTGTAGACGTCGTCGAGCGCGGCGGGGAACGGATTCTCGGGGGCGAGGCGGTAGTCCACCGAGATCACCACCGCGCCGGAGCCTTCGGCGAGCCGGGCCGCCCACGGATGTTCGGTCTCCAGGTCGCCCATGACCCAGCCGCCGCCGTGCAGCCAGACGATGGCGCCTTGCGCCTCGTGCGGGCGATAGACGCGGATCGCGACGTCCGGGTCACCGGGCACCGTCCGGTCCTCGACGGTCATCGCCGAGGTGTCCGGTTTCGGCACCGACGTGGCGAGTTTGGCGAAGTTCGCTCGTTCGGTGATCGGGTCGTCGAGCTTGGCGGGAGGGAACAGGGCGATGAAGGCTTCCAATTCGGGATCCATGACGATCATCCTTCCGGTTCCGGGCCCGGAGGTCGGCCGCCAACCGTCGCGGGTAATCGCCACCTCGCGCGACGATCGCCGCGTACGCTCACCTCATGGAGGCACTGGCGGCGCGGCTGTCGCATCTGGATTCCGACGTCGAAGGCGTGATCCGGGTCGTGATGTTCTACGACACCCTGATGCGGCGGCGGGTCGACCTTCCCGCGCTCGCCCGCGCCACGGCGGGTCTCGCGGAATGCGTCGCGGGCATCCGCCTCCACAGCACGGGACGCACCATCCGCATGGGGCCCGACGGCCGGGAAGCCGCCGCGTCGTCCGCGCCCGGATCCACCACGGTGGCGATCACCCTCGACGACGAGGAGATCGGCACCGTGTGGCTGGAACGCGAGAGCGCGCCCGGCGCACTCGACGACGCGGTGCTGGAGCGGCTCGCGATCGCCGTGGCGACCGTCGTCGAACGCTACGGTCCGGCCCGCACCACCATGGCCGATCCCGCACTCGTGGAACTCGTGATCAGTTCCACCAGCGACGACGCCGCCAGGAACCGGGCCCTGCGCCTGCTGGGTT
The DNA here is from genome assembly GCF_055575975.1 of Amycolatopsis sp. NPDC033938. Lineage (NCBI taxonomy): Bacteria > Bacillati > Actinomycetota > Actinomycetes > Pseudonocardiales > Pseudonocardiaceae > Amycolatopsis > Amycolatopsis sp. NPDC033938. The sequence continues at coordinate 215,026 of NZ_JBVIRO010000005.1, read as the reverse complement.
TTCCCGCCGACGCGCCGATACGGGTGGTCGCAGTCCGGTCGAGCGTCCCGCTCGAAAAGATCGGCGGCCTGATCTGCCAGGGGCGTCCGGTCAAGGCGGCGCCGCTCACGGACGTCGGCATCATCCTGGCGGCCACGGTGGACGCGGCCCGGTTGCCGGAAGGTGTTCGCGCGGGCATCGGAGCCGCCGGATGCCCGCATCGGTCCTGGCAGGACGCCAGGACCGCGCTGCGCTTCACGACCGATCGCCGCCCGGTGATCCACTACGCCGACCTCGGCGCGCTGGCACTGCTCGCGCGGGTCCCCGAGGCGGACACGCGGGCCAACGCCGACGTCATCGCGATCGCGGACCTGTCCGCGGATCCGGAGGACCTGCGGACCCTGGAGGCCTACTGCGCCACGGGTTCCGTGCGCCAGGCAGCCGACTCGCTCCACCTGCACCACAGCAGCGTCGCGCGACGGCTCACGCAGATCGGGAAGAACCTGGGCATCGAACTGAACGAGCCCAGTGGCCTGACGCGGGCCCGGCTCGCCCTCACCGCCTGGCAGCTCCTCGAGGACTGAGGGCGCGTTGGGTCGTGAGTGGCGATTCACCCACCTGTCACGCTGAGTCACTCCCGGCCGCAATCTGGCCCCCGGCGACCTGGGACTGTGTGGATATTGCTTCATCTGACGCAACAAAATCAACACGGTCACCGATCTCCACGCTCCGGGACGACAAGCGGGCCGCGGCCGGGATTCGATCACGCCACGTTTGCCTTACCCCTCGATAACCTGAATCGTCACTCGCGACCCGCGGCACCTCAACGGCGGTCTCACGTGACTGACCGGACGACACGCGTGATCCGGCAGGCGACACGCGTGACTGGATGGAGGACACACGCGCAGCCAGGTTCGGACTACCTAATGATCTTCGTCCGGTACTCAAAAATCGCCGCCGTCCGTCATGGAAATAAATAGGTAGCCGACGCGAACTTTCGTCGGTTACCGGGTTCCCTTGGCACGACACAGAATCAGCGCGTTGGTCCCCACGGACGCGGCCGGGACCCGGCCGCAGAAATGAGTCGGAACATGCGACTGCGTTCCCTTGTCCTGCTGGCGGGCACCGCCTTCATGGCGTTGCTCGGCACGACCGCCCCCGCCGCGACCGCCGCCGAGCCATCCGGCGCGCAGCCGATGATCATCGGTGGCCAGTACGCGCAGAGCGCTCCCTGGGCGGCCCGGCTGTTCGTCAACGGTCAGCAGAACTGCACCGCGACGATCATCGCGCCGCAGTACATCCTCACCGCGAAGCACTGTGTCGCGAGCAGTGGCAGCTACACCTTCCGGATCGGCAGCCTCGACCAGCAGAGCGGCGGCACCATGGCCACCGCGGCGAGCATCACCCGGCATTCGGGCGCGGACCTCGCCATCGTCCGGCTGACCAGTTCGGTCAACGCCACCTACGCGCCGCTCGGTACCACGAGCAACGTCGCGGTCGGCCAGAACGTCCAGGTCTACGGCTGGGGCGCGACCAGCCAGTGCGGTTCGGAGATCAACTGCCAGTCCCGCTACCTGAAGGTCGCCACCGTCCGGGTCAACTCGGTCAGCTGCAGTGACTACAACGGCGGCGTCGCGGTGTGCGCGAACTGGGTCGACGGCATCACCGCCGGCGGCGACTCGGGCGGCCCGATGTTCTCCGGCGGCCGTCAGGTCGGTGTCGCCTCGACCAGCGACCGGTCGAACAACACCGCCTACACCAACATCACCCGGTACCGCAGCTGGATCCAGCAGGTCGCCGGCGTCTGACCCCCGGTGAAAGCGGAGCCCTCCCCGGCGTGGCCGGGGAGGGCTCCGTGTCGTGGTGGGGAAATCACCAGCACGGGAAAGGGTGAAGTCATTTGTCAATTGACACTCAACCCCAGGGCGATTGACGCGATAATGTGGCGGTCGGCGCCGATGTCGGCGTCGGTGTCACGGACCTTGGGAGGGGGCCAGTGGTACGACCGACACAGGCTCTCGACCGCACGATCGTCGTGGTGGACGTCGCGGGGTTCACCGCCCCGGACCGGTACCTTCCCGATCGGCTGGCCGTCCGTCAAGGCATGTATGAGCTGCTGAAGACCGCTTTCGCCGAAAGTGACGTCGACTTCGACTCCTGCGCGCGGGGGGATCGCGGCGACGGCGCGCTGATCCTGTTGCCGCCCGGGACGACCAAAAGCGTTGTCGCCGACCGGTTGCCCGATCGCATCGCGGTGGCGCTGCGCCGGTACAACCACACCCGGACCCCGCAGGCGCAGATCCGCCTCCGGGTGAGTCTCAACTCCGGCGAGGTGCTGAACGACGGGAACGGGTGGGTCGGCGAGGCCGTCGACACGGCGTTCCGCATCCTCGACGCGCAACCGGTGAAGGACGCGTTCGCGGAATCCGGCCGCATGCTCGCCTTCATCTCTTCGGAGCGCTTCTTCTCCGACGTCATCGAGCGGGATCCGGGTCTGCTGCCCGAGTCGTACAGTCCGGTACCGGTTTCGGTGAAGACGTTCACCGGAACGGCTTATTTACGGCTGCTCGGCGAAGTCACCGCGCCGATGTCGAAACCGTCCGCTTTCGTGGCGGAACCCCTCGGCGAATCGGTTCTCGCGGACGTGAACAGCGCGGTTCTTGATTTGATCCCCCGCAAGGATCTGGCAGGCCTCCATCACCATCTGACCCGGATGGAGGTCCCCCAGTTGGCGGTGATGATGAGCCGCGCGCTCGGTCCGGCGGTCCCGTTGCCCCGGCTGGACGGCGTCACCGACGCGTGGAGCGCCTTTCACCTGCTCACCGACTTCAACGCGGGCCCGGACGGGATCCCGCCCGCCGTAACGTTTCTGCGTCTGCTCGCCGAGAGCGCCGAAGGTGAGCCGGGCGCCATGATCGCCGGCTGGATCGCCGACCAGGCACGATCGCTGCGTCTCGGCCCCGCCCTCGGCTACCAGCGGCAGAACCGGCCGCCCATTCCCGAGCGTCCGCATTTGCATTTGATGATCATGCTCGAACCCGTTTCCGCGGATCCGACGCGGTGCACGCTCGCATTCTGGCGTCAGGATGACCCGGAAGTGTGGCCGCCGGCGCTGGGCGGGGTCCGTGAAATCGGAATAGACGAGGTCGAGTTCAGGGTCGACGACGTCATCCTGGAGACTGAGGGTGTCTGGTCGGGCCAGAGTGTGTCCGCGTCGGTGGAATTCCTGCTGCCGCGCACGTTGATCAATTTGCCCGTGCAGCGGTGGGCCAAGGAACATGAGACCGGTCAGCCCCAGCCGCTGCGTTACGGGTACCGGTTGGGAATACGGTCATTGGAGAGGATGCGGGCGAGGCATTGGCATCGCGCATGGCACGTTCGCTGGGACTCGATGGTGAAGGATCCGTCCCCCGATCGCCTGCACTATTCCGGTTGCGCGGAGTTCGAGGACCATCCGATCGACGCGATACTGAGCGACGACCACTGGGTCGGGCTCGTAATGGCGAAACCGCCGTCGCCCCAAGCGGAACCGGGTGCGGAGCCGGACGAGCTGACGAGCGCGCTCCGCAGTGGATTGCCGGTGGTGCTCTGGCATCCGGACGCCGAGCCGGAGAGCCTGCGCGAGCTGCTCGACTGGGTATTGTCCACCGATGCCGGTTTTATCGAACTTCCGGATCGTCGCAAACTGGCGAATTCCGGTGCGGCGGTACCGTTCAAGAATTCTCTGGCTCACGACCTGGTGGTAATGTGGGACGATCCGAAACGCGTAATCGTTCTAGACCAGCCGTTGATCCCGACTCGACAGTAAGGGGATGCCGCGGATGAGCGTGAACGAACAGGACGCGGCCGTGGACGGTCGGACGCCGCGGCTCGATGCACCCGATTGGTGGATTTACCGGGGCACCGGCAGGCCGATCCACGACATCGATCTCGCGCAACTGCTGCCCGCGCCGCCGCCCTGGCGTTCCTATCGCGGGGATCCGCCACCGGAGAACGACGTGCCGCCGCCGGACGACGGCGAGGCGGAGCGCCGTCTCGGCACCGCGTTCACCTTCTCCGAGCGGGACACCGACGCGGAAGAACTGAACATGGTCAACGCCGCCCTTTATCTGCGGCGTCCCTTGCTGGTCACCGGAAATCCGGGCACCGGGAAGTCCAGCCTCGCCTACCGGATCGCCAGGGAACTCGGCCTCGGCCGGGTGCTGCGCTGGGCGATCACCAGTCATACGTCGTTGAGTTCCGGGCTGTACGGCTACGACGCGATCGGCCGGGTCCAGGCCGCGGCGACCAGCCAGGCTCAGCGCGGCGGTGAGGCCGAAGAGCCGCCGATCGGTGATTTCGTCCGGCTCGGCCCGCTCGGCACCGCGTTCCTGCCCGGCAGGCTGCCTCGCGTGCTCTTGATCGACGAGCTGGACAAATCCGAGGCGGATCTGCCCAACGATCTGCTGTCGATCTTCGAGGACGGCGAATTCTCCATCGAGGAATTGGCCCGCGTGCGCAACCGGCATCCCGAAGTCGTCGTGCACACCGCCGATCCGCAGCGCACCGCCGTCGTCCGTGACGGTCGCGTCGCCTGCCACGCCTTCCCGGTCATCGTCATGACCAGCAACGGAGAGCGTGAGTTCCCGCCCGCGTTCCTCCGGCGGTGCCTGCAATTGCGGATCGAGAACCCCGACCACGACCAGCTCGCGGCGATCGTGGCCAGTCATCTGGTCGACGAGGACGGCGAACACCGTGACAGGCTCATCCGTGACTTCGCCGAACGGAGCAAGGCGGAGGGCGGTCTTCCCACGGACAGGTTGCTCGATGCCGTCTATCTCGCGACGTCGGGCGCCTACCGGCCGGATCAGGAGGAATGGCCGCGGCTGGTGAACGCTCTTTGGCAACGACTGACGGTGCGGTGACATGGCCGGGCCGGGCAGCGAATTCAAGCTGAACTGGACCGATGTCGCGGACATCGTCTGGCTGGCCGCGGCCATCGCTCCCCAGCGCGAAGCCGAGCGGCCAGACCCCGTCGAGGAGCCGAAGCCGCCATCCGACGACGTGCGGATTCGCAACGCGCCTTCGGAGCGCCGGGAAATCCCGCCGCCGCCCGAATCGCGGCAGGTCCCGCCTCCCGGTGGCGAGGCACCGAGCGGCGAAGACGGCTTGGCCGTGGAGATCGACGCCGTCCCCGGCGCGCCGCCCGAACCGGCGGTGGACGGCACGGGACCGGGCGGAACCGTGGTCCTCGAATCGCTGGCGTACTTCCGCGCGTTGAGAAAGGTGAAACGGGAGACGCCCTCGTTGCGACACAACGATGTGGTCCTGGACGAAGAGGCGACCGCCGTCCGGGCCGCGGAGACCGGACGGTGGTGGCCGGTCACCCGATCGAGAAAAGAGCGCTGGCTCGACCTGACGCTCGTCATCGACAACGGCCCGTCGATGGCCTTGTGGCGGCCGCGGGTGTCCGCGTTCGTCGAACTGCTCCGGCAGGTGGGTGCTTTCCGTACCGTTCAGGTCCGGTTGTTGGAAACCGCGAAGGACAACGGTCAGGAGGGTCCCGTTCTCCGTGGTGGCGCGCCCGGCGCGCCCGCCCGCGACCCGAACGAGATCCTGGATTCGTCGGGACGGCGAGTGGTGCTGCTGCTGACCGACGGTGTCGGGGACGCTTGGCAGAAGAAGGACGCGCTGTACCCGATGCTGGCGCGCTGGGGTGCGTCGATGCCGGTGAGCCTCGTCCACCTGCTCCCGCAATGGCTGTGGGGCCGCTGCGGGATGAACCCCCGTAAGGCCCGCTTGCGGGTCCCGAACGCGTTGGCGCCCAACGGTCGCTGGAGCTGCGACCTCGCGGACGCCTGGCTCGATCCCGGTTCGGGGATGCCGGACGGGACCGTCCCCGTCCCGGTGCTCGAACTGCGGCCGCCGTCGCTCGGCTGGTGGGCCGGACTGATGACCGGCGAAAACGCCACGGCCGTCGAAGGAACCGTCGTACTCACCACAGAACGGATTTCCCGCCCCGAATCCGACGACCCGCCGGTAACTTTGTCACCCGCCGAAAGAGTGCACAGATTCCGCAGTGTCGCGTCCCCTCCGGCGCTACGCTTGGCGCAGTTGCTCGCGGCGGTACCCGTCCGTCTCGACGTGGCGAAGCTGGTGGGGCAGCGGTTCGTGCCGGAGGCGAGACTGGAGCACCTCCTCGAACTTTTGCTTTCGGGGATCATGTACGCTCCCGGACTCAGGGAAGGTAAGTCCACTTGGGACACAGGTGGGGTCTTCGCTTTTCCCGAGGCAGTCCGGGAATTGTTGCTCAGTGGCGCGCGGCGGTCGGAGACGGCCAGTGTCGTCCGAGTGGCCGCCACCCATTTCGGTGGCCGGATTCCGCTGCTCGGTCACCTCCGAGACGCCATCGCCGACCCGAACAACACGCCGGATCCGGTGCTCACCCAGGAGTCCTCGTCCGACGTCGAACTGGAGAGCGTTGTCATGCGCGCGCTGTCCGGGCCGTACCTGTCCCGCGCCGACCGGTTGCGGAACGTCGTTCAAGGCCGTAGTTCCCTCGTGTCCAAATCCGTCATCTCCCAATCTGAATCAATCAAGACATCAATCAAGACTGTGAGCCCAAAGATGCCTGAGACGGCCGAACGTCCCTCTGCCTCGACGACCACGACGCAGAGGCGCTCGTCCTACCTCAGTGAACCCGAGTCGAACGAACCGACGACCAGGATCGTCCATCCCGCCGCGTCGGAGACCTCCCGCGATTTCCCCACCCGCGAAGCCGACGACCCGCCACTGGTCTTCGGGAACGTCCCGCCGCGCAACCCCAACTTCACCGGACGGGACGAACTCCTCGTCCAGCTCACCAAACGGTTGAGCAGCGGGACCACCGCGGTGCTCCCGTCGGCGTTGCACGGCCTCGGCGGTATCGGCAAAACCCAGATGGCCACCGAGTACATCTACCGGCACCTCCAGGATTACGACCTCGTCTGGTGGATCGACGCCGCGCACACCACCCAGATCCGGGCCGGTCTCACCGAACTCGCCGGGGTCCTCGGCCTCCAGGGCGCGTCGGAGGCGAGTGTGGCGGTACCCGCGGTGATCGAGGCGCTCCGGACCGGACGGCCGTTCCGGCGCTGGCTGCTGGTCTTCGACGCCGCGGAAAGCCCGGAGACCGTGCTGCCGTTCTTCCCGCGCAACGGACCCGGCGAAATCCTGATCACCTCGCGGAACTCCGATTGGGCGGGCATCGCGCGGCCGTTGGAGCTGGCGGTGTTCAAACGCGAGGAAAGCGTCGAACTGCTCGGCCGCCGCGGCCCGGAGATCGACCCGGACGACGCCGACGAACTCGCCGAGAAGCTCGGCGATCTGCCGCTGGCGGTCGAACAGGCGGCGGCCTGGCGTGCGGTGACGGGAATGCCGGTGCAGGAATACCTGCGCCTGTTCGACGAGTCGGTCGAGGAGATCCTCGACACCGCATCGGCACCCGACAACGAGGTTTCCGTCGCCGCGGCGTGGAACGTTTCGTTCGAGGAACTGAAGACCCGCAACCCGGCGGCTCACCAGATCCTGCACATCTGCGCCTTCTTTTCCCCGGAACCGATTTCCCGTGATCTGCTCACCGGGGTCAACCGGGTTTCGATCTCCCCGGAGCTCGACGCCGCACTGCGCGACCCGATCAAACTGGCCCGCGCCATCCGCGACATCAACCGGTACGGCCTCGCGAAGATCGACCACGGCAACAACACCCTGCAGCTGCACCGGCTGGTCCAGCTGGTCCTGCGCAACCGGGTCATGGCCCGGCAGGTGCACGCGCGGATGCAGCACGGTGCCCATCAGCTGCTCGCCGCGCTGGATCCGAACGACCCCGAGTCGAGCAGGCACTGGTCGCGCTACCGCGAACTGCTGCCGCACGCGTATGCGGCGAACGTGCTCGATTGCGACGACGACTGGCCGCGTCAGCTCATCATCAACCTGATGCGTTATCTGTTCGAATACGGCGATCACGAGGAGGCGGCCCGGCTCGGTCTCGAAGCACGGCGGCGGTTCACCGAAACCCTCGGCCCCACGCATCCGCAGACACTCGACGTCTCTTCGAGGCTGGGCCTCTACCTGTGGGCGATCGGCCGGTACTCCGAGGCCGCGGAGCTCAACCAGCGCACACTCGCGTTGCGCCTCCAGATCTCCGGGGAAGAGAACGAAGAGACCTTCGCTCTCCAGCGCAACATCACGATCGATCTCCGGGCGCAGGGCGACTTCACGGCGGCGACCAAACTGAGCGAAGAGATCTTGCACAAGGCCAAGCGGATGTTCGGCGAAGACGACCCGGAGACGCTCTACGCCGCCTACCAGCACGCGATCAGCCTCCGGCTGACCGGCGCCTACCGGGAGGCGCTGGAACTGGATCAGGACACCCTGCGGCGGCGGATCGAGGTACTCGGCCGCGATCACGTCCGCACCTTCAGCGTCAACAGCGCGCGGAACGTGGACCTGCGTGAGGCGGGCGAATACGGTCAAGCCCGGATCCAGCAGGAGAGGCTCACGGAGGCCTTCATCGCCCGCTTCGGCGCGGACCAGCTGGACGCGGCGGGCAACTCGCTCCTGCTGTCGGTGGCCAGGCGGAAGGACGGCGACCACCCTGGCGCGCTGAGCCTGTCCACCGAGGCACTCAAGAGGTTCCGGCTCGCCTATGGCGACGACCATGGCACGACGATGGCCTCGGCCCTCGCCCATTCGATCGATCTTCGCCACTCGGGCGATCTGGCCGGGGCGAAGAAACTCGGCGAGGAGACCTTCGAGCGGTACCGGAGCGGCCTCGGCGAGCATCACCCGCACACCCTCGCGGCCAACGTCGACCTGGCGGTGACGTTGCGGCTGATGGGTGACCCCGCGTCCGCCCGTGTCCTCGACGAGCGCGCGCTCGAGCAGTTCCGGGTCACCATCGGCCCGGACCACCCTTATGCCGTCATCGCCACGATCAACCTGGCGAGTGACCTGTCGGCGTTGGGTGAGCTCGACCGGGCGGTCGAACTGGGCCGGGACGCTGTCGAGCGCGGCACACAGGTGCTCGGGGAGGACCACGCCACCGTCCTGGCGGCGGCGTTCAACCTCGGGCTGGATCTGGCCGCGTTGGGCCGGACGGAGGAGGCGGCGCCGTTCCACGACCCGATCCTGGCGCGGTACCGCCGGATTCTCGGCGAGGCCCACCCGGGAACGCAGGCGGCCGGTCGTGGTGCCCGTGCCGACTGCGACATCGATCCGATCTTGATGTGAGTCAGTCCGGTACGAGCTGCCCGATCCAGGAGGCGAGCTGGTCCACCGTCGGTGGCCGTGGAGCGGCTCGCAACCGCCGGTGCACCGCGCGGACGAGTTCGGGACAGCGCAGCAGGGCACGGGCGGCGGGATGGGGGCCTCGCGCGGAGAGCGCGAGGCCCAGCCCGACCAGAGAGTTCGGCCGGTCCGGGTCGGTGGCGAGTTCTCGCCGGTATCCCTCGATGGCGTCGAGGAAATCGCCCGCGGCGTAGGCGAAATCCGCGGCGGTGGCGTCGGGTACCGCCGGCGCCGCTCCGTCCGGTGCGGGCGGGGTGCCGCCGACGGCCAGCCGGATCAGGTCGGTTCTGGCGTGGGACCAGTTCCCGTCCGGTACCGGTGTCGGTGGAAGGTCGGTCGCGTCGAGGGTGGCAGGCGGTCTCGGCCTTCCGTCGAGCCACGCCGCCGCCAGTTCGGTGACCACGGCCGGGGCAGGGCGGAGGTGGCGGGCGCGCCAGCCCGCGAGGTGGTCCCGGCAGGCGGCCGCGGCCAGTTCACTCGCCTCCCTCGAGACGGATTCTTCCCGCCAGGCGCCGAGGCGTTCGGCGACGCTGTCGAGGAACCGGCGTCCGGCGGAGGTCAGGGTCGCGTCCGTGCGCAGGGCCAGCAGGGTGCGCCACGTCTGCTCGCGCCAGTACGCGAACTCGAATCCCGAGCGCCGGGGGATCCGGCCGGCTCTGGTCAGCGCACGCCAGAACGCCGTGACGCCGAAGAAGGCGTAGACCCCTTGCAGGGCACCGCTCAACGGCCTCGGATCGTCTCGCCAGGCTACGTAGATCCGTTCCCGCGGGTCGGGTTCGTACAACTCGACCAAATGCAGCAGACCGCCGAGCACGATGTGCTGGAACTCGTGGATGAGGGTCTCGGCAAGCGACGCGCCGTCGGCGGGGAGACCGACCACCGCGCTGCCGAACGCCTCCCCGGTCGAAGCGCTCGGATTCCGGAACAGCACCCGGGGTTTCGGTACCAGCGAGGCCAGGCCCACCGGCATGATGCGGGCCAAACCGGGGAGATGGGCGGCGATCAGATGGCAGGCCTCGTCGATCAGCCGTTGCCAGTCCGCCAGATCCTTGTCCGGCAGCCGTTCCGGCGGGATCGGCTCGTAGAGCCCGCGATAGGGGTCGAGGTCGTCGAGCCACAGTGAGAACCGGTGTGTGCCGACCTGGCTCCGCACCCGCCGGATGCCCCACCATCCCGGGGCGTCGGACGCGGGCGCGTTCGGTAGCCGGACCGTCGTTTCGCCGTTCGTCACGCGGTAGCGGCCGTCCGCGCCTCGTACGGTGGCCGAGGAGAACGTCGCGGTGGCGGGAAATCTGGCCATGCCGAGTGACGGGAGCATCGCGTTGCCCTGCCAAGCCGGGATGGCGGTCTCGAAGTCCAGCTCCGACCGGATCGCCGCGGCCGCCGCGATCGCGTGCGCGTGCCCCAGGTGCATCCACAGTGGACCGACGCCGTCGGTTCCGTTGCGCAGCAGCCGAGTCGTGTATCCCGCCCAGCTCCCGGTGTACGGATTGGTGAGCATCCGGTTCACCGCCCGTGGCGCTCGTGCTTCGGCACGGGCGAGGAGTTCCCAGGCGGAATCCAGCGGTGGCAAGGGGCCCGAATGCTCCGGGAGCTTTGCAGCGTCGGTCAGCAACGTGTGAATCAGCAGTTTGCGCCGGCTCCGCTCGGCCCGGCGCAGGCGCCGAGCCATGTCCTCGTCGCCGTCAAGGCGCGCGAGGGCGTCGAAGTCCCGCCACGACAAGCGGTGGAACGTGGGACGAGCCTCGGCCGGTGGCGGCATCAGTCGATGCGCTCACCGGCTCCGTTGGACCCGCTTCTGTAGCGTGCGCGGACGTTGGTGGTGCGTTCGACGACGTGGTGCGCCGAATGGCGGAAGGCGTCGCTGTCGAGCTCTCGTAACGCGGTGAAAGAGACCGCGTCGAGATCGATCAACGCGGATTCGATGTCCGGTTCCGTGTACGCCGAGAAAGAACTCATCGTGCCGATTCCCTCCACCCCGTGAAACGGTTGCGAGAGTTGAACCTTGACCAGGATAGCCGAGATTTCCCCACCGATCAGTCCTCTTCCGGCGGGGGAGGCCGTCCGGCGGCCAATTCACGCAGCGCGCGGGGCCTGGTGATGGTGACGCGCTGGCGGGCGGTGTGCACCACGCCCAGCCGCCGGAGTTCGTCCAGTCCCCGGATCAGGGTGCTGCGGGAGACGCGGGCGAAGCCTGCCAATTCCCCTTGGTTGAAATGGAGATCGACCTGTTTCTCCGCCGTCGGGTCGAGGTCGTGCTGGAGTGCCAGTTCCAGCAGTACCGCGGCGAGCCGCTGCGGGAAATCCGGTCCGCCGGATTCGAGCCGCAGACGGTCGGATTGCTGCAGCCGGATCGCCGCGGTACGGAAGATCTCCTCGGCGATACGTGGCTGGGCGCGCAGCACACCGAGGAATTTCTCCCTCGGCACGATGAGGGTGTGCACCTCGTCGATCGCCGACATCGTGGCGGACCGGGGGAGTCCGCTGATGGGGGCGATTTCACCGACGATTTCCGAGGGGCCGCGCGCGGCGAGCGGGGCGTCTTCGCCGCGATAGTTGGTGGCGCTGATCTTCACCCAGCCGCGCAGGACGACGAACATGCTGGTGGGCGGGCTGCCCTGGAGGGCGAGGATCTGGCCGGGCTGCCACACCTTCAGGTGGCCGGCGTTCCGGAGAGCGGTTTGCTCGGCGGGCGTCAGGCGACGCCAGGTCCCGAGTTCTCCGTGCTCACCGGCGGAGGAACCGGTCATCCTCGTCCTCCGGTTCCACCGGAACCGGATCGGCGCTGTGTTCCATTTGACGCATCAGCAACTCCCCCGACTCGTCAGCATGGTCAGTGGGCGGAACGGCCCGGAAGTTTCGCACCGGAATCGGTAATTGTGCCAGGCAAGGGGTGAGTCCACCAGGCCTCGGCCCGGCGGCGGGGGAGGATGTCATGCGTAGTGCCGAAAGTGTGTTGGGACGGCCGAAGGATCATCGCCACACGGCCGCCGGTCAGAATCCGCGGACCCCCAGGGCGGTGGGACGGAGGCCGGCTTTCTTCGCGCCGCATCCGCCGCTGATGTCGGGCGGGTGGTACCAGTGCGACGATCACGAGGTCGTCGGGCCGGGGCGGTATCCGGTTCCGCGTCCGCAGGCCAAATCCGTCAAGGCGGCTTTGCTGTGGACGCTTTTCCTGGGCCCCTTGGGGTTCTGCTACGTGTCACCCATCGGAGGGCTGATCGCGACGGCGGTCTCGGTCACGGCGATCACCTTCGGGGGAGCTTCGCTGATCGCCGTGATCTGGCCGGTCGTCATGGTGCTCTCGCTGGCGGCCTTGCCCCGGCGCTCCGAAGACGGGAGATGAGTGACACCGAAGCCGTCCGGCCGGAACCGGCCGGATGAGCCGGGTGGGGGCCGCTCAAGGGGGGCGGCCCCCACCGCGGGCTCCACCCTGCTGAAGGTGCCACCATCCGAAAGTCGCTTCCTTGTGCTCCGATCATGCGGCAGGCCGCCGAAACTCTTGAACCCGAGCAGCGGTATATGTTTCCATCTGCTCGTTAGCCGCGCCAAAGGTGCAGTTTCGAACACCTTCGAACGGGTTCAACGCAGTTTCTGGAGGGCTCCGTGCGCCGTCGTACCCTGCTGAAGGCCGCTGGTGCGGCTTCCGCCTTCACCCTGCTCCCCGCGAGCGTCCGGCAGGCGCTCGCCGCCGACGCGCCGACGGGTGGCCTCGACGTCATCGAGCACGTCGTGGTCTTCATGCAGGAAAACCGGTCTTTCGACCACTACCTGGGGACACTGCGCGGTGTCCGCGGCTTCAACGATCCGGCCGCGATCAAACTGCCTTCGGGGGCGTCGGTCTTCCAGCAGCCCGACGGCGCGGGCACCTTGCTTCCGTACGCGATCGACGACCAGTTCATGGCCGACGTCGACCACAGCTGGTCGGGCGGGCACCGGGCGTGGAACAAGGGCCGTCACGACGCGTGGCGCGCGGCCAAGGGCGTGCGCTCGCTGACCTATCACACGCGATCGGCGCTGCGGTTCTACCACGAGCTGGCCGACGCCTTCACCGTCTGCGACGCCTACCACTGCTCGGAAATGGGCCCCACCAATCCGAACCGGATGTACCTGTTCACCGGGAGCCTCGGGTACGAGCCGGACGGGACGACCCGCGCCATCGGCAACGCGGCCTGGCAGAACCCCGGGCACACCGGCTACACCTGGAAGACCTACGCCGAGCGGCTCCAGACCGCGGGACGCAGCTGGCGGGTCTATCAGGAATGGGACAACTACGGCGACAATTCGCTGGACTACTTCAGCAGTTTCCTGGCCGTCGGCACCAAGGCGCTGTCGAAGGTGAAGGACTCCGCGGGCAAGGCGTTTCCGAAGCTGGAGTACTTCTACTACGCGCTGGCCTCGGCTTCGGCCGCGGAGCGGACCCGATTGCTCGACGGACTGGCGGCCGGCGTGGCGACCCTGACCGCCGCCGAGCGTGCCCTCTACGACCGCGGTCTCGCCAGGGTCGCGCCGAAACAGTTGCCGATCGCCTTCAAAAGCGATGTCGACGCGGGCAGGCTGCCGTCGGTGTCCTGGATCGTCGCGCCGGAAGCGCAGACCGAACATCCCGCGTGGGGGCCCAACACCGGTGCGGATCTGGTCAAATCGATCCTCGACACGATCGCCTCCAAACCCGAGGTGTGGAACAAGACGCTGTTCCTGCTGACCTACGACGAGGACGGCGGCTTCTTCGACCACATGCCGCCGCCCGCGCCGCCCGCGTCCGATTCGGAGGGCAAGAGTTCCGTCGCCACGACCGACGAATTCGTCTCCGGTGAGCCGATCGGGCTGGGCGTGCGCGTGCCGATGTTCGTCATCTCGCCGTGGAGCCGGGGCGGGAAGGTGTGTTCGGAGGTCTTCGACCACACCTCCGTGCTGCGGTTCCTGGAACGGTGGAGTGGCGTCGGCGAACCGAACATCTCGCCGTGGCGGCGCGCCGTCTGCGGTGATCTGACCTCGGCGCTGGACACCACGGCCCCGAGCGCGACCTATCCGGCGCTGACCAAACCGGTGCCGACGAGCGGGCCGTGGAACACCCAGCCGCAGCCGCCTTCCGTGCAGAAGCCGCCTGTGCCGGAGAGCGGGGTGCGGACGGCGCGGCCGTTGCCCTATCAGGTGACGGCGTCGGGACGCGTGACCCCTGAGCGGTTCTGGATCGACTTCGCCAACACCGGAACCGCGGGCGCGCATTTCTACGTCTACGCCACCGCATACCGGACGGACGGGCCTTGGCGGTACACCGTCGGCGCGGGCGCGACGCTCTCGGACTACTGGCAGGTGGGCACCCCGGACGGCGCGTACGACCTCACCACGCACGGCCCCAACGGTTTCCTGATCCGGTTCGCGGGCAACCGGATCACCGCGACCACCGCGGGCAAACCGAATCCGGAAGTCGTGCTCCGGCAGGGTTCCGGCGTCGTGTACCTGAAGATGACCAACAGCGGTGGCGCCGCGTGCGAGCTGACCGTGCGCACCGGGAACCGGGGCGGCGGGCCGTGGAAGTACGCGGTCGCTCCCGGCGCGACGGTGGAGGACTGGTTCAGCGTCGAAGGCGGCATGGGCGGCTGGTACGACCTGACCGCCCAGGGACCCGACGGTTTCGTGCGCCGGTTCGCGGGCCATGTCGAGACGGGCGCCGAGACCATCAGCGACCCGGTGATGGGCTCCGGGCCGCTCCCGGCCACCGTCCGCTCGGCCGACAGTCAGGAGACCGTTGGCGAATCCGGCGCCGCCACGAACGCCGTCGACGGTGATCCCGCGACCTATTGGCACACCAAGTGGTCGGATCCGTTGCCCCACGAGCTGCAGCTCGATCTGGGTGCCGCCCGCACCGTCACCGGCCTGACCTATCTTCCGCGCCAGGACGGCTCCGACCACGGCCGCATCGGCGGCTACGAGGTCTACCTGAGCGCCGACGGTTCGGCCTGGGGGAGCCCGGTCGCCACCGGGACCTTCCCCGACGACGCGGTCCTGAAAACCCTGCGGTTCTGGCCGACCCGTGCCCGCTATGTCCGCCTGCGTGCCCTCACCGAGGCGGGCGGACGGGGCCCGTGGACGTCCGCGGCGGAGGTCGTCGCGCTGGGCTGGAGTTGACCTGACGGGCAGAATTCCCTGCCCTCAACCCCCCTGGTCGCCACGACAGCCGGATTTCTGGTGCTCGGCCAGACCCTCGCCCGCCCCAAGACCTCG
The DNA here is from genome assembly GCF_055575975.1 of Amycolatopsis sp. NPDC033938. NCBI lineage: Bacteria > Bacillati > Actinomycetota > Actinomycetes > Pseudonocardiales > Pseudonocardiaceae > Amycolatopsis > Amycolatopsis sp. NPDC033938. The sequence goes on along the minus strand of NZ_JBVIRO010000005.1, from coordinate 199,513 downwards.
TGAGTGGTGATGACGGTCAGAGGGAAGGCGTAACTCGCGTGCCTGGATCCCGCACTCGGGTGTTCCGGCTTCAAGCACGCGAGATCCGGCTCTGAGCACGTGAGTGCGGTGCTACGTCAACCAGGCCGCTGCTCTGCCCGGATGCGCCACCTTCGCCTCAGCTCTCGATAAGGCGTCGCAATCGTCCACAAGGGACACCGTCGTGGGTGTTATTGAGAAGTAGGGCAAACTCTGGTGCGTTCGGTGTCCCCAATGTGGCATTGAGGGACTCGTATTTGTGTGGAGCTTGTGCGGGTTGCCGACGCGGTCCGGGTGGGGAAGATTCCGGACGTTGAGCGTCCGGAATCTTCCCCGCTCGATCGCCGGTCCACCGGTCGTGAGCGGGCACAAGCTTGATCAACGGAAGATCCGGGACGTTGAGTGTCCCGAATCTTCCGTTGATCAAGAGGTGAGACCAGGCGACGATGCCCGCGGAACCACCCCCGTCCAGATCGGGCGTAGGTACACAAATGCGGGTTCCCCTTGGAGACTTTGCGTGTCCCAAAGCCACATTGGGGGCACCGGTTCCGCGACGCGACCGGAACCCCGTTCTGAAGGGAACTTTCGAGACGTTCAACGTCCCAAAGGGAGCCTTCGCGACACCCCAGGCCACGAAGACCTCACCCGGCCCCGGCGGGCACCAACCCGCCAGGTTCGCGTTACCTCTCGATAAGTAGCGTTGGTACGTGAATCGTTGGACCTGAGGCTGGTGTGACTAAGGGGACTTTTGTGGTGGTGTCTTTGCGCGTGAAGGCCCCCTTCCCTCGGCTCAGCCGAGGGAAGGGGGCCTTCACGCGCATCAGAACCGGGCGTCAGGGATTCACATCCACCCGCGAGCGGGCGCGCCGGCGCCCATCCCCAGTTCTAACGCTACTTAGTGAGAGGTAAGGCAAAGTTGTCGTGGCCGACACCTCTGCGGCCTGTTCTGTCGAAGCTGTGGCCCCTGCTTCTCATGTCGCGAAAGCTTCTTTCGGGACACCTCACGAGGGGCTACGCCCAGGTGACGGGCAATTCGTGGACGCCGTAGATGTTCATGTCGGTCTTGAGCTTCACCTCGTCGGCGTCCACGGCGAGCTTGAGGTTCGGGAAGCGGCGTAGCAGTCCCTCGAAACCCGCGCGCATCTCGATCCGCGACAGCTGCTGGCCGAGGCACTGGTGGATGCCGTGCCCGAAGGACAGGAGACCGCGGGCGTTGCGGCGGATGTCCAAGGTGCCGGGGTTCTCGAAGCGTCGCGGGTCGTGGTTGGCGGCCAGCAGCGAGATGATGACGGTCGACCCCTCGCGGATCGTTTCGCCGCCGAGTTCGATGTCTTCCGTGGCGTAGCGGAAGAAGATGTCGGCGACGGACAGGTAGCGAAGGAGTTCTTCGACGGCGCCGGGGAGCAGTTCCGCGTCGGCGCGCAGTTCGGCCAGCTGTTCGGGGTGTTCGAGGAGCGCGAAGGTGCCCAGCGCGAGCATGTTCGCGGTGGTCTCGTGGCCCGCGAGCAGCAGGAGGAAAGCGGCGCCCGCCAGCTCCTCGATGGCGAGGTCGTCGTGGCGGCCGAGGTCGGACAGGATGTCGTCCTCCGGTGTCTCGCGTTTGCGCGTGACCAGTTCGGTGAGGAAGGTGTTCATCCCGATGAACGCGGCCATTTTCTCTTCCAGCGTCTGGTCACGGACCATGAGCTGGGCGGAGTTGGCCTGGAAGTTCTCCCGGTCCTCGTAGGGGACGCCGAGCAGTTCGCAGATCACCAGCGACGGCACCGGCAGCGCGAACTCCTTGACCAGGTCGACCGGTGGGACGAGGTTCGTCATGGCGTCCAGCTGCCGTTCAGTGATTTCGACGATGCGCTCTTCGAGCTGCTTCATCCGTTTCACGGTGAAGGCGCCGGTGAGCCGCTTCCGCAGCCGTCCGTGGTCCGGCGGGTCCATGGCGACGAACATGCCCGGCATCGGCGGGGACGGTTCGGTCGGGGCAGGCATGCCCGGCGTCTCGTACGGCATGTGGAGGACGCCGATGTCCTGGCGGGAGCTGAACCGGGTGTCGGCCATCAGCTGCCGGACCTCTTCGTAACCGGTGACGAGCCAGCCTTCGTGGCCGTCGGGGAAGATCATGGGACTCACCGGACGGGCGTCGCGCAGCCGCGTGATCTCGCGGGGCGGGTCGAAGGGACCCGCGTCGCGCTGCATGGGGAGGCCTTGCGGGACGGGAACCGGCTGAGTCATCGGGACGCCTTTCGTGGTGGGTGTGAGGACGACCTTCACCGATCGGGCTGACACCGGCCTGACACCGCGCTGACACAGCCCGTGTCAGCGGCGTGGCGGAGGCGTGTCAGCACGGCCGCCCAAAGTGGCTCCCATGACAGAAACAGCGATCGCGGTCTCCGGACTGCGCAAGACCTTCGGAGACAAGGTCGTGCTCGACGGTATCGACCTCGACGTCCGGGCAGGCACCATTTTCTCCCTGCTCGGCCCGAACGGCGCGGGCAAGACGACGACGGTGAACCTGCTGACCACCTTGATGAAGCCCGACGGCGGGACGGCGAGGGTCGCCGGGCACGACATCGTGACCGGGGCCAAGGCGGTGCGGGCGGCGATCGGGGTCACCGGTCAGTTCGCGGCGGTGGACGAGCTGCTCACCGGGCAGGAGAACCTGCAGTTGATGGTGGACCTGAGCCGGGGCTCCACCGGTGGTAAGCGGGTCGTCGACGAACTGCTGGAACGCTTCGACCTGGTGGAGTCGGCCCGGAAGCCGGCCTCGACCTATTCCGGCGGCATGCGCCGGAAACTGGATCTGGCGATGACGCTCGTCGGCGAGCCGCGGATCATCTTCCTCGACGAGCCGACCACGGGTCTGGACCCGCGCAGCCGTCGCACGATGTGGTCGATCATCCGCGAACTGGTCGCCGGCGGCGTGACCATCTTCCTCACCACCCAGTACCTCGACGAAGCCGATCAGCTCGCCGACCGGATCGCGGTCCTCGACCAGGGCCGCCTGGTCGCCAAGGGCACTCCCGACGAGCTCAAGCGCCAGATGCCGGGGACGCACGTCCGGCTCCGGTTCGCCACCGTCGCCGAACTCGACGCGGCGGCGCGGATCTTCCCCGGTGCCACCCGGGACGACGAGGCGCTGGCCCTGCGGGTGCCCAGTGACGGCGGGACGAAGTCCCTGCGGTCACTGCTGGACCGGCTCGACGAGTACTCGATCGGCGCCGAAGAGTTCTCCGTTCACACCCCTGATCTCGATGACGTTTTCCTCGCCCTGACGGGCCACAAGACGGAGGCCGTACAGTGACCACCCCCTCGATCGTGATGCTGCGCCGCAACTTCAAGCACATCACCCGCAATCCGACCTCGGTGTTCAACGCCGTCCTGATGCCGGTCGTCATGATGCTGATGTTCGTGTACGTCTTCGGAGACGCGTTCAGCGTCGGCGTCGACTACATCGACTACGCGACGCCGGGATTGATGCTGCTGGCCGTCTGCTACGGCCTCGGTGCCACCGCGACCGCGGTGAACTCCGACATGACGAAGGGCATCATCAACCGGTTCAAGGTCATGGACGTCTCCCGCGGCGCGGTGCTGACCGGGCACGTCGTGGCGAGTGTGCTGACCAACCTGGTCGCCATCGTGGCACTCGTCGGGGTGGCCTTCGCCCTGGGCTTCGCGCCGTCCGCGAGCTTCCTCGACTGGCTCGGCGTGCTCGGTGTCGTCGTGCTCCTCGGTGTCGCGGCGGGCTGGCTCACGGTCGCGCTGGGTCTCGCGGCGAAGTCGCCGGAAACCGCGGGTATGGCGTCCGTGCCGCTGGTCATGCTGCCGTTCTTCAGCAGCGCGATCGTGCCGGCGGAGAAGATGGGGCCCGGACTCCGTGAGTTCGCGGAATACCAGCCCTTCACCCCGATCATCGAGACCCTGCGCGGGCTCCTCAACGGCGCACCGGCCGCCGGTGACGTGATCCCCGCCCTCGCGTGGAGCGCCGGGATCGCGCTCGTCGGGTACCTGTGGGCGTCCTCCACCTTCAAGAAGCGAGCGTGACCTCGGCCAACGTGGTCCAGCTCGTCCGCGCACCCTCCTGCGCCGCCTCCGCGAACTTCGCTTCGCCGAGGCGGCGCAGCGTCGTCTGCTCGACCTTGGCCACGTCCGGATGGGCACGATCCGGCAGCCCGCGCAGCTTGTCGGCCGCCCCCAGCAGCCGCGCGGCCTGCTCGGGCTCGTCGCGGCGCAGCGCCAGATCGGCGACTCCGACGACGATCTGGGCGATCAAGGGCTGGAACTGCGCTTCGGCCGCCGCCTGGCAGGCCGCCTCGCGATGCTTGCGGGCCTCGTCGAGATCGTCGGCGAGGTAGCCGAGCAGGTCGTGCGTGATGGCACGGACATGTCCCAGATCCGCTTCGGCCCCCATCACGCTCGTCGCGATGCCGAGTTGCCGCGAGGCTTCCTCGGCCTCACCGCGCCAGTGGGCGAGTTCCGCCTGCGCGAGGGCCAGCATGCCCAGCGTGCCCGGCCAGGTCACCTGTTCCGCGTACCGCATGGCCTCGGCGTTGGCGGCCGCGCTGGCGTCCTCGTCACCTCGCAGCCAGTACAGCTGGGCGAGCCGCGACCGCAGCCGGATGAGGTCCTCGACGGAGCCGACCTCGGTCACCACCGTGACCGCCTGTTCGTAGTACTCGCACGCGCCGGCGAACTCGCCGCGCGTGGCCATGCGATCGGCCAGCTCGGTCAGGGCGAACGAGATGCCGAACCGCTCGCCGAGCGCCCGGAACTCGGTGAGGGCCTGCTCGAGATAGGTCTCCGCCTCCCGTCCGGGACGACCGAGCGCGATCCGCATCTTGCCGAGGTGCAGCCTGGCCAGCGCGCGGACCCAGGGGTCTTCGTCGGCCAGTACCGGCTCCCACGCGACCAACGCGTCCGACCCGGCCAGCATGCGTTCCAGCGGGACGACGAGCCCCGTCAGCGGGTGTTTCATCTCGGCGTTCTGGCTGAGCCGGTACGACTCGTGGATCCACTTCGCGGCGGTGTGTTCGTCGGCGTAGCCGGAGCTCACGAACAGCGAGACGAGCCCGTACACCACGGCTCCGACCCCGTCGGCCACCTCGCCGGGGAGGTCGACGGCCGCGGAGACCAGCTCCATGCCTTCGGTCCGGTGCCCGCCGAGCCACCAGTACCAGCCGCACGCGGCCGCGAGCCGCATCGCCTCTGGCGCCTCACCCGCCGCGAGCGCGCCGCGCATCGCGGAACTGATGTTGTCTTGTTCGGCATTGAGTTTGGCGAGCCATTCCAACTGCTCGGTACGGCGAAGCATCGGCTCCGCGGCCTCGGCGAGTTCGGTGAAATAGGCGAGATGCGCGTGGCGCGCCAATACCGTTTCGCCTGCCTCGGCGAGCCGTTGCTCGGCGTATTCCTTGATGGTGCCGAGCATCCGGTAGCGCGGTGCCTCGTCGCCCGCGGCGACCAGCAGCGATTTCTCGGTCAGCGCGGTGAGCAGCTCGAGCACCTCGTACTGCTCGACGGCCTCGCCGACGCAGACCCGCTCGGCCGCTTCCAGGCTCGCCCCGCCCGAGAACACCGAGAGACGGCACAGGACCGTCCGTTCGGCGTCGGTCAGCAGTTCCCAGCTCCAGTCGACCATCGCGCGCAGCGTCCGGTGCCGGGGCAGCGCGGTCCGGCTGCCGCCGGTCAGCAGGCGGAACCGGTCGTCGAGCCGGTTGGCGAGCTGATCGATGGACATGGTGCGCAACCTCGCCGCGGCCAGTTCGATCGCCAGCGGCATCCCGTCCAGTACCCGGCAGACGCGCGCCATCGTCGCCAACGTGTTCTCGTCGGCCACGAAATCCTTGCGCACCACGCTCGCCCGGTCCCTCAGCAGCCGGACGGCGGGGGAGGACTCGATCTCACCGGGACCGGCGTGCCGATCCGGCAGGGCCAGCGGGACGACGTGCCACAGTGCCTCGCCGGTGATGCCGAGCGGTTCCCGGCTCGTCGCGAGGATCCGCAGCCGACGGCATTCCCCGAGCACGCGATGGGCGAAGGCCGCGGCCGATTCGATCACGTGCTCGCAGTTGTCCAGGATCAGCAGTACTTCGCGGTCGCGGATCGCGGAGACGACCCGGCCGGTCGGCTCGGGGTTCGGTGTGTCGGCGAGCAGTGGGTCCCGCAGGCTGAGCGCGGTGAGCGTCGCCTGCGCGATGTTGTTCCCGTCGTGCTGTCCGGTGCCGCTCTCGGCGCCGATGGCCGCGAGCTCCACCAGCCAGGCGCCGTCCGGGACACCACCGAGCAGGGTGCGCACGGTTTCCGTGGCGAGCCTGGTCTTTCCCGAACCGCCCGGCCCGATCAGGGTGGTGAGCCGGTGCTCGGCGACGAGGTCACGCACGGCGGCGACATCGGCGTCCTTGCCGACGAAACTGGTCAGTTCCGCGCGCACGTTGGTCTTGCGGTTCTCCTCCCGCCGCCCCAGTTCGCCGCGCAGCAGCGCGACGTGTACCGCGGACAGCTCCGGCGAGGGATCGACGCCCAGTGCGTCGGCCAAGGCCTCCCGCGTGCGCTGGTACACGAGCAGCGCCTCGGTGTCGCGTCCGGTCGCGGCGAGTGCCCGCATCAGCGCGGCGACGAGCCGCTCGCGCAGCGGATGCGCGGCCACCAGGTCGGTCAGTTCCGTGACCACCTCCGCGCCTTGGCCGAGGTCGATCTCGGCGTCGAACCGGTCTTCCAAGGCCGTCAGGCGCAGCCCTTCGAGCCGGGTGACCGCCGCGTCGAACGCGCCGCTTTCCGGCAGGCCGACGTCCTGCATGGCCGCGCCGCGCCACAGGGCGAGGGCCTCACGCAGCCGCCGCGGCTCCGTGTCACCCCGGCCATGGCCGAGGAGGCGTTCGAACCGCACCGCGTCGACGTCGTCGGGCGCCACCTTCAGCCGGTAGCCGTCGGTCTGCCCCTCGACGACACCGTCCGGCAGTACCTTCCGCAGGCGGGAAACCAAGCGCTGCAAGGCGTTCGTCGCGTCGGCGGGTGGCTGTTCACCCCAGATCCAGTCGACGAGGGTGGCCTTCGGGACCACCCGCCCCGGTTCGAGCGCCAGCGCGATCAGCAGCCCGCGCAGCCGGGCGCCCGGGACGTCGGCGAGGCCGCCGTCGTCCGTGCGAACCTCGAAGGGGCCCAGAATCCCGATCTGCATTGCGCCGATTTTGCCACGATGATCGGCCGGTCTTACGACTTACCGCTGATCCTGGCCGAACCGACCGAGGCGGCGGCGATCGCCCTGGCGGCGGTCTGGGTCGACGAACCGGAGTTCAGGCTGGTCAGCGAAGTCCGGTCGAGGGCGTGCACGACGAATTCGTAGGTGTTGACCGTCGAGGGTGAGCACGGTCCCTGGTAGCCGTAGAGGCTCGCGCTCCCGCGGTAGTAGACCTGCCTGGCGCCCGCGGGGACCGAAGGCCGGTAGACGTGCTGGACGTTCTGGGGGAGCGAGGTCGTGCTCACCGGGATGTCGTAGATGACCCAGTGGATGAGGTTGGCGTTGTCCAGGTCGCGCATGACGAGCGCGTAGCTCTTGGCGGCGGTGGGAGCACCCGACCAGGCCAGTGGCGGGGATTCGTTCTTCTTGGCGGGGTCGTTGCCGCCGCCGCTGGTGCACTCGTGGACCTTGGGGATGACGCCGCCGTCGACGAAAGCGGTGCTGGACAAGGTGAACGCGCTTTGTTCCGCTGCCGCCGTGGCAGGCGAAACGGCGAACAGGCCGGTGAAGAGCAAGGCGCAGAACACGATTCTCGTGCTTCTCATCGGAGGCTCCCGAGGCAGTGGTGGTTCCCGTGCGCCCGATTCAGCCTAGGCAGCCGGAAAACCGGCGGCTAGCGCACTTTCCCGGCCGATCGGGGTGTTTTCGCCGGTTCCCGGCCGCGGCTCAGGCGCGGACGAGGACGGAGAAGTAGATCGGTTTGCTGGCGGGGAACAGTTCCCGGTCCTGTTCGTCGACCATCTTCCAGAAGATCTTGCAGTCGACGGGTGCGGTCGGCGGAGTGCTCACGGTGACCGTCACCTGCACATGCCCCTGCGGGGCGGTGTCGTTGACCGGGATCCGGTCCGGGGTGCGGCAGGTGCCGGGCGCGACCGGGAGGTCGGTGCGGCGCAGATACCGCTTCCGCCAATCGACCGTGCCGGTGTTCTTGATCTCCCACACCTTCACGAACTGGGTGCCCGGTTTGACGACGGTGTCGTCGGGGATGGTCACGTCGGCGATGAACTTGCTCGAGTCGCCGGGATGCGGCGGCCCGGCCACTTCCTGCCCGCCGGGCAGCAGGATGACCACGACGGCGGCGACGGCGGCGACAAGGACCAGGGCGAGCGGGATCAGGACACGTTTGGACCGCCATCGCGGAGCGGGGTCCGGTTCGCGGTCGGCGGCGAGCACGAGCTGGACGCCTTGCCATCTCGCGTGCCACTCCTCCTCGTCACCGTCGCAGGCGCGGACGAATTCCCGGACCGTCTCCCACGGCTGGAGCCGTTTGCCGGTGACGGTGAGGTGCAGGGTCGCGTGGGACACCGCGCCGGACTTCGCGGCCATCTTCCGGAACGACGGTTCCCCGGCCCGCGTCCGCAGCTTCCGGAGCTCGTCCATGAAGGCTTCCAGCTCCGGTGCCCGTTCGTCTGTTCGCGGTTCCGACACGCTTCCCCTCGCGATCGTGTCTGATGTGACAACGATTTTCGTCACTCTGCGCGGCCAGGTGACTATATCGCGACCGGTGTCCGGATCGCCGTGCCGACCAGCGGCATCGCCCTGGCCGTCGCCCTGTCAAACGCTGTCAACCTGCGCTTTTTGACGTCAGACGTTCCGTACAGCCGGTTCCGGCTGACACCGCTTCCGGGCCAGTGTCGACCACGAGCTGTTCACAGGGAGCAGCGCCGAGAGAAGGAGCAGTCATGCGCAAGGTGGCAACCGCCGCGATGTTCACCGCTCTGTCCGGAGCCGCGCTCATGGGGATCACGGCGGGACAGCCCGCGGTGGCCGCGCCGACGGTCAACATGGAGGCCGTGGTCAAGGCGGCCATGTGGGATCCGTACAAGTCCGACCAGTCGATCACGCCCGGCTCCGGTCCGAGTGTCAAAGTCGTCGAAGAGGCGCTGGCGGCGAAGAACCTGCTCGACAAGAAGCAGGTCGACGGTCACTTCGGCACTTCGACGGTGACCGCGTACAAGAAGTACCAGAAGTCGCTGGGGCACAGCGGCCTCGCCGCCAGTGGCCTGCCGGGCAAAGGCTCGCTGACCGAGCTGGGCAAAGGCCGCTACACCGTGACGGCGCCGATCAGTGTCGGCTCGAAGACCACCGTGGACGGCAAGACGGTCAACAAGCGCACCGCCGACATGCTCGCGGCCGCGGAGAAGAAGGCCGGGGTCAAGTTCACCGTCACCCAGGGCTCGTACAACGCCGGCGGGGTCGGTGCCTCGGGCGGTACGCACGACGGTGGGGGCGCCGTCGACATCTCGGTGAACAACATCTCCAACAAAAACGCCGCGGTGAAGGCACTGCGCGAGGTCGGGTTCGCCGCGTGGCACCGTACGCCGAGCCAGGGCAACTGGGCGGAGCACATCCACGGCATCGCGATCAGCGACACCGACATGTCGCCGCAGGCCCAGGCGCAGGCCGGTGACTACTTCAAGGGGCTGAACGGGCTGGCGAGCCACGCCAAGGACGACGGTCCCCAGGTGAAGAAGGTGACCTGGGAGGAATTCAAGCGCGGATGACCTCTTGAGGAGGCGCGTGCCGTGAAGGCCTCCTTCCCTACCTTGAAAGTAGGGAAGGAGGCCTTCACGGACTTTCAGGGGAGAGGGCCTTCAGGGGAGAGACCGCCGCCAGTGTTCGGCAGCCGCGCTCATGTCCTGGTGCAGAGACCGGAAGAACCGGTTGCTGTCGGCCAGCCGGGCGCCCGCCGGGCCGTCGACCAGCCCCGCACCCCGCCGGGTGAGTTCCGCCCACCTGGTCATCGCATCGAGACTGGCCTGCCAGGCCCGGTAGCCGAACTGGTCGTCGATGACGTACCGCTGCCGCCTGCCGTCACGTTCGCGGGCGATCAGGCCGCGTTGTTCGAGCCAGCCGACGGCCTTGGAGACCGACGCCGGGCTGACCTCCAGGTGCGCGACGAGGTCGACGGCGGTACCGCTGCCGGTGTCGCTGGTGAACAGGCAGGCCAGGACCCTGGCCATCATCGGCGGCACGCCTGTTCCGGCCATCATCTCGGCGAACTCGCGCTCGAAGTCGCGAAGTGCCTCCGGCGTGCGCACACCCGGGTCGGTGTGGACGGGCGGACCGGGGGCGCGGCGGCGTGCCCGCCACCGGGTCGCCTGCTGTGCCTGGTGGGCCCGGTAGCGGTGGGCGCCGCCGTTGCGCGCCACCTCGCGGATGATCGTCGACTTGGGGCGGGCCATCCGGCGGGCGATCTCGGCGTAGGTGAGCCCGGCCGCCAAGCCCGAAGCGATCTGCCCGCGTTCTTCGTAGGTCAGACGGTTTCCCGGCACCCGTCCTCCAGGCTCGGTGCATTCAGCTCCATGGTCATTGCATCGATTGTAGGTCCGTGACCTCGATGAATGGCCTTTTCGCGTGGTAGGACCCGGAAAAACGGCTCTACTGTTTCGTCGACAGTGAAGAGATCGGGAGGTGCACGCGGAATGACAGCCAAGGTTTGCCTGGTCACCGGTGCTTCGTCAGGGATCGGCCACGCCACCGCGCTGGAACTGCTTCGCGCCGGCCACACCGTCTACGGTGCCGCGAGGCGCGTGGAGAAGATGGCCGACCTCCGGGCCGCGGGTGGTCATCCGCTGAAGATGGACGCCCGCGACGAGGACGACCTCCGCCGCGCGGTGGAAACCGTCCTCGACGAGCAGCAGCGGATCGACGTCCTGGTCAACAACGCCGGAACGGTGCTGCACGGTGCCATCGAGGACGTACCGCTGGACAGCGCGCGAGATCAGCTCGAAGTCAACCTCCTCGCGCCTGCCAGGCTGGTGCAGCTCGTGCTGCCCGCCATGCGCGCGCGGCGGTCCGGCACGATCGTCAACGTGTCGTCGATCGGCGGCGAAATCGCCCTGCCGCTCGGCGCTTGGTACTACGCGTCGAAGCACGCGCTCGAAGCCTTCTCCGACACGCTTCGCATGGAGGTCGAGCCCTTCGGCATCGACGTCGTGATCATCCAGCCGGGCATCATCAAGACCGAGTTCGAAGACCGGACTTCCGCGCAGCTCAGGGAGATCTCCGGCGGCGGGGCGTACCGGGAGATGGCGGAAGCCATGGCACGGCACGGCGAAACCGGCCTCAGCGACGGCTCGGACCCCGGCGTCGTGGTCGAAGCCATCCGCCGTGCCATCGAGGCTGAACGTCCGGAAACGCGCTACGCCGTCGGCCACCTCGCGGAGAAGCTCCTCGAACTCAACCGGACCCTCCCGGACCGGGAGTTCGACGCGCTGGCCACCCGCGCCACGAAATGACTCAGACGCCCGACCGTTTGCCGATGGGCTCGGGCCCGGCTCCCCGGCGGCGAGTACGGACCGCCCCGACCCACAGCAGCACGGACACCATGGCACTCGGCGCCGCCGTCAGGTAGACCGGCCACGCGCGGAAACCGGACACCCACAACATGACGACCAGGCCGAAGGTGATCAGGGTCCAGGCCAGGGCGAGGCTGTTGCCCCGGTGTCTCCATCGCGCGAAGCGGCCTCGTATGCCTGCCGCTCTCCTCGCACCGTCAGCCGGTTTCATGACCGGTGGGTACCCGCTCTTCGCCTGGTCAACCCCAGAAAATGCGGCGCGCTCCGCCGCGTTCGGTCCGCTGACCGCGGGGTGGCGGCACCGATGGGTGAGGCCCGGCCGTTCGAATTGCCGCGGGCATGGGGCGGTGTGACCCTGAAAGGACCGAACGACACCACCACCACGAAGTACAGGAGTCGTCATGACCACCACCGAGATGCCCGCCGTCCACGAATGCACGGTCAGCGGCTGTTCCTACAACCACGACGGCTGCCACGCTTTCGCCATCACGGTCGGTGGCGGGAACGGGTCGGCCGACTGCGGAACCTTCGTCCCGCTCAACACCAAGGGCGGTCTCGATCGGGTGACCGCGCAGGTGGGTGCCTGCTCCCGCTCCGATTGCCGCCACAACTCCGCGCTGGAATGCACGGCTTCGAGCGTGCGGGTCGGGCCTGGTGAAGGCGACCACGCCGCGAACTGCCTGACCTACGCCCCGTAAGGATCGCCAGGTCGTGAGTGGCGATTCGGGTTTGTACACCCATAGCCACGCCAGTCCAACTCAGCCCACCACGGACCGCAAGCCGACGAAACGGTCAGCCGATCGTCCACAACTGGAGCGCGGACCCGGTGTCCGCGCGTTGCGTGACGGCCGCACCGTCCGAAGTGGACGCTGTGGTGAGGAGCAGTCCCGACCGGACACTGGCGAGCTTGTACCTGCCATCCGGCTGTTTCGCCGCGGTCCAGCGCTGGTTGGATCCGCCGGTGCACGTCCACTGGATGACCCGCGCGCCCGCGGTGGTCACGCCGCCTTCGACGTCGGCGCACAGCTTCGAATGCGCGTTGGTCAGGGTGTAGGAACCGTCGGACTGCCGGGTGAACAGCCACTTCTGGTTGTCACCCTGGTTCGGCGCCCAGGTGATCAGGGGCGTTCCCGCCGCCGTGGACGAGTCCGGGTCGTCGAGGTTCTTGCCGGACGCGGCGAGGGTGTGGATCCCGCCGAGAGTGCCCGCGTCGGCGTCGGTGAACGTCAGTGTCTGCTCGGCCGCGGTCCGGCCATCGCCGACGGTGCTTCCGCTGGTGTCGGTCCACGACCGTGGAGGGGTGGTCTCCGCCTGCCGGGACGTCTTGCCGGAGAGGCCGAGGACGAGCCCGCTGTAACGGTTCACCAGCCGGAACTTTCCGGCGTCCACAGTGGACCGGATGACGAACCATCGCTGACCGACGGTCGCGGACGAGGTCGCGGTGGGTTTCGCGCCCCACGCCCGGCCGGCCTGGACGGTGTCGACGCCGAGGAACTGGCCCGTGGCGGCGTTGACGACACGGTACGAGCCGTCGCCGTCGGGGGAGAACTGCCAAGCCTCGCGGTCGGAGCCGGTCGTGCTCGCGACCGAGGTCGTCGCGGTTCCGGTGCCCTGCGCGAGCACCCGGCCGTCACCGAGGCCGATGCGGTACTTACGTGAACTGTCCACAGGGGACGGTGCGGGTGCGGACGACGTGATGGTCTGCGTGGTGTACTCGCCACCCGCGCCGCCGGAGCACGCCACCGCGCAGTAAGACCGGAACTGCTTGCCGATGATGGTGGAGTTCGTCTTGTTCGCGGCATCGACGAACCAGCGGTACCAGGACTGGTTGGTGTAGGAGCCGGTGTCGCCGATCAGCCGCCACTTCTGCGTCGACAGGTCGTCGGTCGCGTAATAGCGCTGCGGGACGACGCTGTCCACGGCTTCCGGTGTGCCGATGTAGAGCCCGAGATACGCGTTGTAGGCGATGTTCATGACGAACAGATCGGATTTGCGCGGCAGCTGCCCCGCGGCGATCTGCTGGCTGACGTTGCCGGTGTTGGCCGGGTCGTAGTCGTCCGCCACGGGTGTGTAACCGGTGTCGCCCGATGAAGACACCGGGACCATGTTGCTCTCGCGGCCGCCGACACCGGGCTGGGTCCAGCCGCCGTCGAACCACTTCTGCCACGAGCCGGTCGCCATCTTGCCCGAGATCGGCGCCCTGGCGACGTGTGCCAGGCCGGTCATCGGACCGCCGGCGCCCGCCTTCGGCACGATGCGCGAGCCGTAGTAGACGTAGAAGTAGCCGGACGCGGTGTCGACGAACAGGCGCGGGTCGCCGTCGCCGTAGTCGAACGTCTGCTGCGGGAAGGCCGCCGTGTCACCGCGTTTCGTGCTGTAGGGCGAGGTGATCGCGTGGTCCTTGATGGCCCAGGTCCGGCCTTGGTCGGTCGATACGGCCCAGTCGATCGCGTCGTAGTGGGAGAACGAATACGCGCCGAACGGCTCGGGGGTGAACTCGTTGTGGATCAGGCCGTACCAGTCGCCGGTGTCCGGATCCACCCAGACGCCGACGGGATCGCAGAAGTTGCGCTGTGAATAGCCCGATCCGGGCGGCGGATAAGTGGCTTCCTTGCCGGTGGGGCTGTTGTTGCAGCGCCAGGTCGTATCGTCGTTGCGATCGGCCGGATTCGCCGGGTTCACCGCGCCACTGATCGGGTTCTTGCCGAAACTGTCGAAATCGCGTCCGCTGTAGAAATCCCATTTCCGCGGCTCGTTCGCCCCGTAGAGCGCGGCCGCCTGCTGGAAGTAGAAGGTGCCGTCCTTGTCGACGTAGGCACTCGCCGGTGTGTCGGTGGTCGGGCTGAACGACTTCTTGGCGTCCACGGTGATGGTGTACGTCGCGTCCAGCGGCGCGGCGCCGGACGGCACCGGTACCACCGTGGTCGCCGCCACGGCCAACGCCGCGGCGCCGAGAAGAGGCAGGGTCCGCATGACTCTCTCCCAAGGGTGACCCGCACCACAGTTGGCGGGGCGGTCGCCGATGCTATGAACGTTAATGCGCGTAAGTCAACGTGTTCACTCAACTTCAAGCGCCTTACATGCACTTATTGCGCGGAAAGTCCAAGCGTCGCCGTGCGGAAGTCCAAGGTCATCCGAGCCCGTCCTCGGGCACCAAAGGCGGGTCGTCGGGGGCCGGGATCCGCGAACTCCAGCCGCCGGGGACGGTCTGGGCCCGCGATTCGCGGAACCGGCCGGGGGAGACGCCCACCCGGCGGGTGAAGAGGCGGGTGAAGTAGGCGGCGTCTTCGTAGCCGATCGCCTGAGCCACGCCCTGCACCGGCATCCGCGTAGTGGTCAGGAGTTCCTTCGCGCGGTTGAGGCGAAGCGTCAGCAGATGGTCCTTCAGCCCGGACTCGGTACTCCGGCGCACGGCCGCGCGTAGTTCGGCCAACGTCATACCTTGGCGAGCCGCGATCTCCGCGACGCTGATCGGCAGCAAGGCGTCGCGAGCCAGTGCCTCCAGCAGGGAACCGCCGCTGGGGGTGCGGTCGGCGCGTGCCCGGCGCAGCGCCACCAGCAGATGGTGCACGGCCGCCGACGCGTCGACCTGCGCCAACGGGCTTCCGCCGCGCGCGCAGCGCACGATCCGGTGCACGATGTCGCGGACGACCATGACGTCGCCCAAGGGCACCACCGGCTCCTCGGGGGTGACGTAGCCGAGTTCCACGTAAGCGTCCACGGCGCCGCCGTGGAAATCGACGAAGCACTCCTCCCAGCCCTGCTCGGGATCGGGCGCGTAGTGATGCCCGACGCCGGGGACGAGCCACAGCAGTGCGGGTGCGACGACCTCCTGCCGTTCCCCACCCGGCACGGCGAACCACCCGTGGCCCTTGGACACGATGACGGCCACGTAGTGATCGAGCACCCGGGGGCCCACGACGGGCAGGACGCCGTGCTGCAACCCGACGCCGAGGCACACCAAACCCAGCCGTCGGTGCACGGCGGACGGTGTGAAGTACCGCATCCAGGTCCGGTAACCCATGTCCGCATCTTCGCTCAAGGGGCCCGCCCGTGGCCCCGGCTCACCGCCGCGGGTCAGAGTCGCCGGCCGGTTTCAGGCCGAGCGCGAGGTGGAGTTGCCGGGCCCACCAGCGAACCTGAGCGGCCGGATCGTCCGACGCGGTACCCGTGACTCCGGCACTGCGCCGGAAGGCGCTTCCGTACAGGGTCTCCGTCGCCATCGCCTGGTGCAGGGCCGCGACCGCGAGCCGCGTGTCGTCGAGCGAACCGCCGTCAGAGCGCAGTCCATGGAGGGCGTCGACGACCGGGGAGAGCATGCCGCTGCCCTGGTCGCGCCAGCCCGCCGTGTGCAGCGCCACCGCGAGCTCGCCGAAACCGCGCTGGTAGAGGGTATGGAGCGCCTCGACGAGTGCGAGCAGGTCGGCGTCGTGGTCCAGCCAGCCGGCGAGGAGATCCTGAAGCGCGTCCCGGAGGCGGCGGCCTCCGTGCCGGAGCAGCTCGGCGAGCAGCTTCTCGCGGTTGCCGAAGTGGTGTGCGACGCCGGCGTCGGTCATGCCGACCCGCGCGGCCACCGCGCGCATCTGGACGGCGGCCACACCGGACTCGGCGAGCAGCGAAGCCGCCGCGTCGAGGATCAGCAGGCGAGCCTCCTCGGGAGACCTTCGGGCTCGGGGCGTCGTCACGGTCGGCATCCTACCTTGATGTGCCAAGGTAGTTGGGCTACCTTGACCTCTCAAGGTAATCGGCCCCTGGAGCGACCTCATGACTCGATCAGCGACCGCCGAAATCAGCCTCGACCTGGGCGAAGTCGTCCTGCGGGGCACGGTGACGGGTACCGGCCCGACGGTCCTGTTGCTCCACGCCGGCGGAGAGCGCCGCGGTGTCTGGGCACCGGTCGCCGAGGTACTGGCCGGGCATGGGCTCCGGACGGTGGCCTTCGACCTGCGCGGTCACGGCGAGAGCTCCGGCCGCGCGACCACGCTCCGGGCGCTCGCCCGCGACGTGGTCGAGATGATCGGTCGTGAACCGGCGCCGATCGTCCTCGTCGGCGCTTCGGTCGGCGGGCTGGCCGCCATCGCCGCCCTCGCGGACCCCGCCGTCGCGGCCAGGGTGAGCGGTCTCGTGCTGGTCGACGTCGTACCGGACCTGGACCCGGCGCGAGCGCGCTCGTGGCTGGACTTCCAGGGGCTCGGCGGCCGGTACACCCAGATCGTGGAGGACGTTCTCGGGTCAGGCTCCGCCCTGTTCGCGACGGCCGGCGCACTGGACCTGCCCATCCTCGTGGTGCACGCGGGGCGGGAGTCGCCGCTCAGCGAGGCCGATCTGGACCGGTTGCGCGCGGCCAACAGCCGGGTCACCGTCGTCCGCGTTCCGGCCGCGGGCCATCTCGTGGCGAGGGACGCTCCGGAAGAACTGGCGCGCCTCGTGTGGGCGCACATCGTCGCGGTCAAGGCCGACGCCGGGTAAAGAGCCGATGGCGGTGACCACCAGTGACGCACGTTCGCTCGCCCGTAATCGGCGATGGTGGTGACCAGGGGTATAGAACCACATACCGGTCGGCGACAGCGCGCTGCTTACACTGCTGGGCATGACCTACAGCGAACCAGCACCGGTAGCGGGCACCCGCACGCGATCGCTGGCGTCCGCGTCCCCCTCCGCCGAGGAGGTAATGGGGATCACGATCTATGGATGCGGGCAGGATGAAGCCGTCTTGTTCCGGGAGATGGCTCCTCGCTTTGGGGTGCGGCCGACCATCGTGGCGGAACCGGTATCCGAGGCCAATATCGAACTGATCGCCGGGAACCGATGCATCAGTGTGGGTCATAAAACCCGAATCGAGAACTCCACTCTTCTCGCGCTCAGCCAGGCCGGTGTGGTCTATGTCTCGACGAGGAGCATCGGGTTCAACCATATCGACGTGGAATATGCCGAGAGTGTCGGCATCACCGTCGGAAACGTCTCTTATTCGCCGGACAGCGTCGCCGACTTCACGTTGATGTTGATGCTGATGTCGCTGCGGAACGCGAAGTCCATCATCCGCCGGGCGGATGTGCACGACTACAGACTGCATGACGTGCGCGGGAAAGAGCTGCGTGACCTGACCGTCGGCGTGGTCGGGACGGGGCGCATCGGCGTCGCGGTCATGGACCGGCTGCGCGGTTTCGGCTGCGAAGTGCTGGCCTACGACAAGGTCCCGGCAGCCGACGCCACTTACGTTTCTCTCGACGAATTACTGCGGCGGAGCGACATCGTGACGCTCCATGCGCCGCTCAACGCGGATACATACCATCTCCTCGGTCGTGACAATATCGAGCAGATGAAGCACGGCGCGTTCATCATCAACACCGGACGCGGTGCGCTGATCGACACCGAGGCCCTCATCTCGGCTTTGGACAGCGGAAAATTGGGCGGGGCGGCACTCGATGTCGTCGAGGGTGAGGAGGGAGTCTTCTACGCCGACTGCAGTGACAAGAACATCGAAAGCAAACCATTGCTGCGGTTGCAGGAACTGCCGAACGTCCTCATCAGCCCGCATACCGCCTATTACACGGATCACGCTTTGAGTGACACCGTTGAAAACTCTATCGTCAATTGCCTGAAATTTGAAAGCGGGAACCAGCATGGGTAAGTTGAAACTCGGCATCATCTTCGGGGGATCTGGCGAAGAGCATCCAGTCTCGGTCAAGTCCGCGGTCGAGGTCGCGAAGAACCTCGACCTCGAGAAGTACGACCCGTACTACATCGGGATCACCCTGGCAGGCGAGTGGAAGCTTTGCGACGGCCCCAGCGCGGACTGGGAGTCCGGCGAGACCCGCCCGGTCGTGATCTCCCCGGACCGGAGCGTGCACGGCCTGCTGGTCCTCGACGAGGGCAAGTACGAGACGATCGCCCTCGACGTGGTGCTGCCCGTCCTGCACGGCAAGTTCGGTGAAGACGGTGCGATGCAGGGCCTGCTGGAGATCTCCGGCATCCCCTACGTCGGCTGCGACGTCCAGAGCTCGGCCCTGTGCATGGACAAGTCCCTCACCTACGCCGTCATCCGCGGCGCGGGAATCGCGACGCCGAACTTCTGGATCGTCACCTCGGACAACGACGTCGATCCCGACAAGCTCACCTACCCCGTCTTCGTGAAGCCCGCGCGTTCGGGTTCGTCGTTCGGCGTCAGCAAGGTCTCCGACAAGGAAGAACTGGCGAGCGCACTGGCGACCGCGCGGGAGTTCGACGCGAAGGTCCTGATCGAAGAGGCCGTCGTCGGCAGCGAGATCGGTTGCTCCATCCTCGGCAACGGCGACGACCTGTTCGCCGGCGAGGTGGACCGGGTCGCGCTGACCCACGGGTTCTTCAAGATCCACCAGGAAGAAAGCCCCGAGACCGGTTCCGAGAACTCGTCCTTCATCGTCCCCGCCGACATCCCGGCGGAGTCGCGCACGCTCGTGCAGGAGACGGCGAAGGCCATCTACCGCACCTTGGGCTGCCGGGGTCTCGCGCGCGTGGACCTGTTCCTCAAGGAAGACGGAAGCGTCGTGCTCAACGAGGTCAACACCCTGCCCGGCCTCACCTCGTACAGCCGTTACCCGCGGATGATGGCGGCCGCCGGCCTGCCGCTCGGCGAGGTCGTCGACCGGCTGGTGGCGTTGACCTTGGCGGGTCGTAACGGATGAAGGATGATTTCGTCTTCGTAGACGAGGTCGTCCCCGGAATACGGTGGGACGCCAAATACGCCACCTGGGACAACTTCACCGGTAAGCCGGTGGACGGGTACCTGGTGAACCGCATCGTCGGCACCAGGGCCTTGTGCGCCGCACTGGAAAAAGCGAAGGACGAAGCCGCGTCTCTCGGTTTCGGCTTGCTTCTCTGGGACGGGTACCGCCCGCAGCGCGCGGTGAACCGCTTCATGCGCTGGGCGGAAGAGCCGGAGGACGGCCGGAAGAAGGCGCGGCACTATCCGAACATCGACCGGCCCCAGATGTTCGAAAAGGGTTACGTGGCAACGAAGTCGGGGCACAGCCGGGGTAGCACGGTCGACCTGACGATCTACCACCTCGCCACCGGTGAACTCGCCCCCATGGGCGGCGACCACGACGTGATGGACGTCGTCTCGCATCATGGCGCGGAGGGGATCACCGAAGAAGAAGTGAAGAACCGGCTCCACCTCCGTTCCATCATGGAGGCGAGCGGGTTCAGCGCTTATGAGTGCGAGTGGTGGCATTACAGCCTGAAGGACGAACCCTATCCGGACACCTATTTCGATTTCCCCATCGAATAGCCGGGCCGGTTGCCGGTTTAGCAGGTCCGTGAAGGCCTCCTTCCCTACTCTCAAGGTAGGGAAGGAGGCCTTCACGGACTTCCGGGGCTTGGCTGCAGGCCACCCTGCATCGGTGGTGGCACGCGGTGTTGACTGGACGCATGATCCGCAGCGAACCAGTACGGACAAGGGTCCGCCGGGTGCTCAGGGCCTCCGCCGCCGGCCCGCGAGTCGTCGTCGCGGCGATCGCGAGGGCGTTCGGCTACCGGTTGGTCCGCATCCAGCCGCGCGACGCGCTGGGCGAGGAGCACGGGGCCATCCCCAAGGGGACGACGGTGTTCGACGACCGGGTGCCCGGGGTCGTCAATCTCGATCCGGATCTCCTCGCCGCCCTGCGCAAGGCCGCGACGGCCGCCGCGGACGACGGGGTCGAGCTCTTCGTCAACAGCGGCTGGCGCTCCCCGGAGTATCAGGACCGGCTCCGTCGCAAGGCCGTCGCGAAGTACGGATCCGAAGAGGAGGCCGCCCGGTGGGTGGCCACCCCGGAGAAGTCCATTCACGTGGCGGGTGGCGCGGCCGATATCGGGCCGCCCGCTTCCGCGGCGTGGCTGTCCGAGCACGGCGCCGATTACGGGTTGTGCCAGATCTACCGCAACGAACCCTGGCATTACGAACTGCGCCCCGAGGCGGTGGAGAACGGATGCCCGCCCATGTTGCCCGACCCGAGTCATGACCCGAGGTTGCGGCACTGACCTCACCTGCGCCGCGAACGCGCCTGACGAATCGTGTTAGAACGTCACATACTGCGCGTACTCACCCCGCTTGACCCGGTCGTTTGTCACGCGGACCCGATTAGTCGCCTCCGTGAACACGACATCTTCGCCTTATCCCCCGGAAGGTTAAAAGGAGCACTCGGTACCGGGGGAACAAAACTCGACTGTCTTGTCGAGAGGGGCGGCGTGTCTTGGCGTAATCGCCTTTGCTCGGTGTTCGCGATCGGCGTAACCCGCGGTCCCGTCGGCATAATCGGGCGAATCGTGCCAGTGGGATAAGTCCCCCGGTTTCGGCGGGCAGGGGCGGAGCAGGCGCGCCAAAACAAAAGGTTCTCGATATCCGCGTTGTCAAGCCGTGAACGGACAATGACGGAATCGCCGTGTGCGGCTCGCCCGGGTGACGGGATCGGCTGAGCCATCCTCGCCCCGTCGGAACGAGCTCTGATGTTTTCGCAGGTCAAGCCCGTTGTGGGCAGGGGCCCGGGTGCCTCCCGTTGTACTTTCCGTCGACCGACGCGGTGCTTCCACCAGTACACCCCCTCGCTTTGCTCCGGGGGTTCGACCTCTCGATCGCCCGTCATGATCACCCGTTCGCCGCAGTGGTTCCCCGAAAGGAATACCGGTACGGCCATTCGTGTGAAGAACTGTCGATGAACGGAATATGACCCCCCTAGTCCATGCTCATCGCGGGCGAAAAATCAAGGCCCGCGAACGGTCTAACCGGAGGTTGCGAACAGCCTAACCGGGTGGACGTCTAGGGGGTGGTTCCGCGCGGGTGCGCTTTACGCACTGTACGGCTCGTGCGTCAACAGAAACGGGAAAAGTTTCGAAAAATGATCTTGGGTGGGGACCGCACTGCGGAAATCACACTGTTCGTCAATTGCCGACAACGATCGGTCATGCCATGCTGACAGCGTGTGCACTCACTGGGGATGTGCCACCTGCTGGGGACTTAGGGGGTGCGACGGTGACTCGCGACCGCGAGGAAATCGTAGAAACCAACCGGTGATACCACTGGTCTGAGCTCGGCCTTCGCCGAGTACGCGAGGCCGCCCTGTTCCGAAACCTCGCATCGCAGCGCGCTCCGGCGTCGTCGAGCCGAACCGACAACGGCTTGTCGAGCCGATGTCGTTGTGCGCTCGTCTCACCGAAGCACGCACAGGGGCGAGCAGAGGACGCCGGCCTGACCCGGTGGTGCCATCGGAGCGCAACGTCGCCTCCGGTCACCGGGTGGACCGTGGAAACGGCCCGTGCACGTACGGGTCTGTCAATGGTGTTCGCGGGATCCTCACTGCCGAGGCTCCCCTCTCGCGGCCGGCCCCGTGCCTGCCGAAATCTCGGTGTCCAACCACGGATCTCGAGCAGTTGGACCGTGGGTTCCATGTCGTACCGCAAGTTGCCGAATAACAGATTCATTGGGGGCTAGGTGGATCCGACGAGAGTTGACGTTCTCGCTCTCCCGGTCGTCGAAATCGAGCTGTCCCGGCTGTCTTCCGTTTGCTCGCCACGAACCTCGGGCGAGGATCCGGAGCACGTCGAGACGCTGTTGTCGGCAGAGTGGGAGCTTCCGCCCATTCTCGTGCACCGACCGACGATGCAGGTGATCGATGGCCTGCACCGGTTGAAGGTGGCGCGGGTCCGGGGCGATACGAAGATCTTGGCGAGGTTCGTCGAAGGCACCGAATCGGATGCCTTCGTCCTGGCGGTCGAGGCGAACATCCGGCATGGGCTGCCGCTGTCGCTCGCCGACCGCAAACGTGCGGCCGTCCAGATCATCGGGACGCATCCGCAATGGTCCGATCGGCGGGTGGCCTCGGCGACGGGGATCTCCGCCGGCACGGTGGCCGACCTGCGAAGACGCGGAGGAGAGAACGGGAACCAGGCGAGAATCGGGCGGGACGGCCGGATCCGTCCCGTCGACAGTTCGGAGCGGCGGAAACTCGCCGCCGAGCTCATCCGCAACGATCCGGGCCTTTCGCTCCGTCAGGTCGCCAAGCAGGTCGGCATCTCCCCGGAGACGGTCCGCGACGTGCGGGGAAGGCTGGAACGTGGTGAGAGCCCGACCCCGGACGGGACAAGGAGACTGCGCCCGAAACCGCATCCGTTGAGTTTGACGGAGCCGGACCTCGGCCAGACCGTGGACCGTGAACGGCTCGCCATGCTGGAGCGCCTCAAGGCCGATCCCGCGCTGCGGCTGAGCGAAGTCGGCCGGATCCTGTTGCGCATGCTCACCATGCACTCCATCGACGGACAGGAATGGGAGCGGATCGTGCGCGGTGTCCCGCCGCATCTGTACGGCGTGGTCGCCGGATTCGCCAGGGATCACGCCAGGGTCTGGGCGGGTTTCGCGGATCACCTGGAGAACCGGGCGACCGATCTGGCCGCGGGATGAGCGTTTGACCTACCCGGTGGCCGACGGCTCGCCGCTCGGCCACCGGTCGATCCGTTGTCCACAATGGACACGCGGGCCGATGCCCAGTCCTCGCGGCTGGACATCGGCGAGGGGGCGGCCTAAGAAAGAGCGGTGACCCTCCAGAAGGCGCTCGTCGTCGGCACCGGACTGATCGGCACCTCGGCCGCGCTGGCCCTTCGCGGGAAGGGTGTGGCCGTCTACCTTTCCGACGTCGACCCGGATGCCGTACGGCTGGCGGGGGAGCTCGGCGCCGGTCTGGGGTGGACCGGCGAGCAAGTGGATCTGGCGGTGATCGCCGTACCGCCGCATCTGGTCGGGGAGCGGCTGGCCGCACTGCAGAAGCAGAATGCCGCGAGGACCTACACCGACGTCGCCAGTGTCAAGGTCGATCCGATCGCCGACGCGGAGCGGCTCGGCTGCGACCTGACCTCTTACGTACCAGGACATCCGCTCGCCGGCCGGGAGCGATCCGGCCCGGGGGCCGCCCGCGCCGAGCTGTTCTCCGGCCGGCCCTGGGCCCTCTGCCCCGGCTCCGCGACCAGCGCGGACGCCATGCGGCGGGTGCGGGAACTGGTGTCGTTGTGCGGGGCGAAAACGGTCGTCGTCGGCGCGGATGAGCACGACTCGGCGGTGGCGCTGGTGTCGCACGCCCCGCACGTGGTGGCGTCCGCGGTGGCGGCGAGTCTGGCGTCCGCCGACGAGGTCGCGCTGGCGCTGGCGGGCCAGGGGCTGCGCGACGTGACCCGCATCGCCGCCGGAAATCCCTTGCTGTGGCGGATGATCCTTTCCGGGAACGCCGATCCGGTCGCGGCGGTGCTCGACCGGATAGCGGCCGATCTCGCCACGGCCGCCTCGGCGCTGCGGTCCGGTGATCTGGCCGGACTGACGGATCTGCTGGAGCGTGGCGCGGACGGCCGGCGCCGGATCCCCGGCAGCTGAGACGAGCGCGTTCCGCGGCGAAAACCGTTGCCACCGCGTCCAAGTGCCGAAAGTGCTCGCTTGGACCCACTCGTGGACATCGACTCGATTAAGCACGATTGAGATCGCCGACTTGGCGTATGAGAGAGGTGACCGGATGGATGTGGTGTTGCGCTTCGGGGGGGTGGACAAGAGTGATGACGATCCCGATCCCTGGGTGACCAAGGTCAACAAGGGGACTGTGCGCCGCGTCCTCACCTACTTCCGCCCGCATATCGGCAAGGTGGCGCTTTTCGTTCTCGTCGCCGTGCTGGAGGCGCTTATCGTCGTCGCGACTCCGTTGCTGCTGAAGGAGCTCATCGACGGCGGCATCGTCAAGAACGATTCCGGGGTCGTGGTCCTGATGGCCTGCCTCACCGCCGGACTCGCCTTGGTGGCCGCGGTGCTGGCGCTGGTGTCCGGCTACATCTCCGGCAAGATCGGGGAGGGGATCACCTACGACCTCCGCGTTCAGGCACTCGACCACGTCCGGCAGCTGCCGATCGCGTTCTTCACCCGCACCCAGACCGGGGTGCTGGTCGGTCGGCTGCACACGGAACTGATCATGGCGCAGCAGCATTTCACCGGTCTGCTGATGGCGGCCACCGGTGTGGTCATGGTCGTGGTGGTGCTGGCCGAGCTGATCTACCTTTCGTGGCTCGTCGCCATCATCACGCTGGTGCTGATCCCGCTCTTCCTGGTGCCCTGGATCCGCGTGGGGCGGGTGATCCAGCGGCGCAGCGTTGGCCTGATGGACGCGAACACCGGCCTCGGCGGACTTCTCCAGGAACGGTTCAACGTCCAGGGCGCGATGCTCTCCAAGCTCTTCGGTCGCCCGGCCGAGGAGATGGCCGAGTACGAGGAGCGGTCCGGCCGGATCCGCGACATCGGGGTGAGCCTTTCGGTCTGGGGCCGCACGGCCTTCGTCATGATGGCGCTGATGGCCTCGCTCGCCACCGCGCTCGTCTATGGCATCGGTGGCGAGCTCGTGCTCGCCGGCGCGTTCCAGCTCGGCACGCTGGTCGCCATCGCCACCCTGCTCTCCCGGCTGTTCGGGCCGATCACCCAGCTGTCCGGGATGCAGGAACTCGCGCAGACCGTCGTGGTGAGCTTTTCCCGGGTCTTCGAGCTGCTCGATCTTAAGCCGCTGATCCAGGAACGCCCGGACGCGGTCGACCTCGAGAAGGACGTGGCGCCGGACGTCGAGTTCGAGAATGTGAAGTTCCGTTATCCCACCGCGGACGAGGTTTCGCTGGCGTCGCTGGAGCACCTGAAGGGCGAGCGGGAGCGTGGGGAAGTGGCGCCGGAGGTCCTTCGCGGCGTGAGTTTCCATGTGCGGGCCGGAACCCTCACCGCGCTCGTCGGCCCGTCCGGCGCGGGGAAGAGCACGATCACCCACCTGGTCTCCCGGCTGTACGACCCGAACTCCGGGACCGTGCGCGTCGGCGGGCACGATCTGCGGGATGTCAGCTTCTCCTCGCTCCGCGAAACGGTCGGTGTGGTCAGCCAGGACGCCTACCTCTTCCACAACACGATCCGGGAGAACCTCCTCTACGCCCGTCCGACGGCCACCGAGGACGAGCTGATCGAGGCGTGCAAGGGGGCCCAGATCTGGGACCTGATCGAATCCCTTCCGCTCGGGTTGGACACCGTCACGGGTGACCGCGGCTACCGCATGTCGGGTGGGGAGAAACAGCGACTGGCCATCGCCAGGCTGCTGCTGAAGGCACCCACGATCGTCGTGCTCGACGAAGCCACCGCCCACCTGGACTCCGAGTCGGAGGCCGCCGTCCAGCGGGCGCTCAAGACCGCGCTGCGCAGCCGGACCTCACTGGTGATCGCCCACCGGTTGTCCACGATCCGCGAGGCCGACCAGATCCTCGTGATCGACGGTGGCGGGGTCCGGGAACGCGGCACGCACGACGAACTGCTCGCCGAGGGCGGTCTCTACGCCGAGCTGTACCACACGCAGTTCGCCAACCCGGCAAACGACGCGCCCAAACCGGAAGTCGAAGAACCCGAGCTGGACGAGCCCGAGCCGGCGATCCAATACATGGGTTTCGGAGGATGACGATGAATTCCGCAGCGCGGACCACGCCGACGGTGCTGGACCTGTTCGCCTCGCATGTCGCCCGGACACCCGACGCGGTGGCCGTCGCCGACAGCGATCAGGTTCTGACGTATCGGCAGCTCGACGAGCGCGCGGCCCGGCTTGCCGGGCGGTTGATCAACCGGGGCATCCGTCCCGGCGACCGCGTCGCGGTCATGATGGACCGTTCGGCCGACCTGGTGGCGGCGTTGCTCGCCGTGTGGAAGGCGGGGGCGGCGTACGTGCCGGTGGATGCCGCCTACCCCGCTCCGCGGGTGGAATTCATGGTGGCGGATTCGGCTGCCGCGCTGATGGTGTGCTCGGCCGCGGCGCGTCACGCCGTACCGTCGGGGATCGAGTCGATCGAGGCGGACGCCGCCACGGACGACGAGGTCCCCGGCGCGGCCGCGGCGCCGGTGGGCCCCGGAGAGCCGGCGTTCGTGATGTACACGTCCGGCTCGACGGGCACGCCGAAGGGAGTGGCGATCTCCCAGGGCAGCGTCGCGGAATTGGTGCGGGACCCCGGTTGGGCGATCGAGCCGGGTGAAGCGGTGCTCATGCATTCGCCGCACGCCTTCGACGCGTCCCTGCTCGAAATCTGGACGCCGCTGGCGGCGGGTGCCCGGGTGGTGATCGCCGAACCGGGTGCGGTGGACGCCCGGCGGCTGCGGGCCGCGGCCGCGGCCGGGGTGACGAGGGTGTACCTGACCGCGGGGAGTTTCCGCGCGGTGGCGGAGGAATCGCCGGAATCGTTCGCGGCGTTCCGTGAGGTGCTGACCGGTGGCGACGTAGTGCCCGTGCACGCGGTGGAGCGGATACGGGAAGCCTGCCCGCTGGCGCGGATCCGGCATATGTACGGCCCGACGGAAGCGACGATGTGCGCGACGTGGCTGCTGGTGGAGCCGGGTGACGAGCTGGGTCCGGTACTGCCGATCGGACGTCCGCTGGCCGGCCGCCGGGTCCAGGTGCTCGACGAGTCGCTGCGGCCCGTCCAGCCCGGCGTCGTCGGTGACCTGTACCTCTCCGGGAGTCTGGCGGAGGGCTACTTCGGCCGGGCGGGACTGACGGCGGAGCGGTTCGTGGCGGATCCCGCCGCGCCAGGGCAGCGGATGTACTGGACCGGGGACCTCGCCCAGTGGACCGCGGACGGTGAGCTGCTGTTCGCGGGCCGCGCCGACGACCAGGTGAAGATCCGCGGTTTCCGGATCGAGCCCGGCGAGATCGAGGCCGCGCTGATCGCGCAGCCGGAGGTTCAAGACGCCTTCGTGGCGGCGATCGACGGACGGCTCGTCGGCTACGTGGTGGCCGACGGGGAGGTGGACACCCTTCTCGTTCGCGAGCGGCTCGGTGCGGTGCTGCCGGCGTATCTTGTCCCGGTCGTCGTGCTCGCGTTGGACGCGCTTCCGTTGACCCGTAACGGAAAGGTGGACAGGGCGGCGCTGCCCGTTCCCGGGTTCGAGGCGAGCGCCACGAGCCGCGAACCCGCGACCGAGGAAGAGCGCGTCCTTTGTGGACTGTTCGCCGAGGTGCTGCGGCTCGACCGCGCCGGTGTCGACGACGGCTTCTTCGCGCTGGGCGGCGATTCGATCTTCGCGATGCGCCTGGCGGCACGGGCGGCCAAGGCGGGCCTGCTGGTGACGCCCGTCCAGATCTTCGAGGAGAAGACCCCCGCCCGGCTGGCGGCCGTGGCGCGCCCGGTACCGGCCGAGCGGCCCGTCGACGGGCCCCTGATCGAGCTGACCGCGGCGGAGGAGGCGGAGCTGGCGATCGCCGCTCCGGCCGCCGACGAGATCTGGCCGCTGGCGCCGTTGCAGGAAGGCCTGCTCTTCGAATCGATCCTCGACGACCAAGGGCCGGACATCTACCAGGTTCAGGTGATCCTGGAGCTGAACGGACCGCTGAACGAGGCCAGGCTGCGGGCCGCTTGGGAAGCGGTCGTCCGACGGCACGCCGAGCTTCGGCTGACCTTCCATCGGCTCGAATCGGGCAAGACCGTGCAGGCCGTCCACGGGGACTTCACCCTGCCGTGGCGGTCGGTGGACCTGAGCGGGGCCGACGACGTCGACGCGGCCGTCGAGGCCTTGGCCGGGCAGGAACAGCAGAAGCGGTTCGACCTCGCCGCCGCGCCGCTGGTCCGGCTGGTGCTGGTCCGGACCGGTGAGGACCGGCACCGGCTGCTGTTCGTCATCCACCACATCCTGGTCGACGGCTGGTCGGTGGCGGTCATTCTCAACGAGGTGTCCGAGGCGTACGCGGCGGGCGGACGGCTGCCGGAACCGCGCGGCGGTGCCTCGTTCAAGGACTACCTGGCTTGGCTGGACCGGCAGGACAAGGACGCGGCCCGCGCGGCCTGGCGGACGGAACTGTCCGGCCTCGACGAGCCCGCGCTGATCGCGACGGCGGCCGCCGCGACGGACTACGACTACCGGGCCACCCACCTGTCCCCGGCTCTGCACACCAGGTTGCTGGAGTTCTCCCGCGAGCACGGGCTGACGCCGAGCACGGTGGTGCACGCCGCGTGGGCGATGGTGCTGGCGCGCCTGACGCGGCGGACCGACGTGGTGTTCGGCACCATGGTCGCGACCCGGCCCGCGGAACTCGAAGGTATCGAGTCGATGCCGGGCCTGCTGATGAGCGCGGTGCCGGTCCGGGTGTCCTTGGACGGCGGGCGATCGGCCGTGGACCTGCTCACCGATCTGCACAGCCGTCAGACGGCCCTCAAACCGCATCAGCATCTGGGCCTGCCGGAGATCCAGAAGGCGGCCGGACCCGGCGCGACCTTCGACACGCTGCTGGTGGTCGAGAACTACCCGCGGGAGTACGCCGCCCAATGGACACATCGGCGCACGATCGAGGGCACCCACTATCCGTTGACCCTCGGCATCACTCCGGGGGACCGGTTCAGGATCCAGCTCGGCTACTGGCAGGGGCAGGTCCCGGAGGTCGTCGCCGAGTCGCTGCTGGACTGGTTCGTCGGCGCGATCGACGCGCTGGTCGCCGACCCGGCGGGCCTGGTGGGGCGGATCGGGATCGGCACCGCCGAGAAGCGCCGCTGGGAACCGCCGCTGGTGGCGGGCGAGCCGCTGCCGACGCTGGTGGGACGGATGGCGGCGCGGCTGCCGGACAACGTGGCGCTGGCGGACAGCGACGGCGAGCTGACCTACGCGGAGCTGTGGGAGCGGTCGCTGAAGTTCGCGGCCGTGCTGCGGGACCACGGTGTCGGCTCCGAATGCCGGGTCGGCCTGGTGGTCGGCCGATCGTCCTGGTGGACGGTGGGCATGCTGGGCGTGTTGCTGGCAGGCGGCACGTTCGTGCCGGTGGACCCGGCCTATCCGGACGAGCGCAAGGAATGGATCTTCCGTAGCGCGGATCCGATGCTGGTGGTGTGCGCCGAGGCGACGCGGACAACGGTGCCCGCCGAGTTCGCGGACCGGCTGCTGGTGATCGACGAGGTGGATCTCTCGGCGGGCTCGGACGCGGAGCTGCCGCGGGTGGATCCGCGTAGCGCCGCGTACGTGATCTACACGTCGGGGTCGACCGGTACCCCGAAGGGTGTCGTCGTCACCCATACCGGACTGGGGAATCTGGCGCTGGCGCATATCGACCGGTTCGGGGTGACGCCGTCGTCGCGCGTGCTGCAGTTCGCGGCACTCGGCTTCGACACCATCGTTTCCGAGGTCATGATGGCGCTGTTGTCGGGGGCGACGCTGGTCGTGCCGCCGGAGGAGGATCTGCCGCCGCGGGCGTCGTTCACCGACGTGCTGGAGAAATGGCGTATCACGCAGGTGAAGGCGCCGCCGTCGGTGCTGGGCACGGCCGAGACCTTGCCGGAAACGGTGCAGACGGTGGTGGCGGCGGGAGAACTCTGCCCGCCGGGGCTGGTGGACCGGTTGTCCGCGGACCGGCGGATGATCAATGCCTACGGGCCGACCGAGACCACGATCTGCGCGACGATGAGCCTGCCGTTGTCGCCCGGTCAGCATCCGATCCCGTTCGGCGGCCCGGTCCCCGGGGCACGCGGATATCTGCTGGACTCGTTCCTGCGTCCGTTGCCGCCCGGTGTCACCGGTGAGCTGTATCTGGCCGGGATCGGCGTGGCCCGCGGCTATCTGGGCCGTCCGGCGCTGACGGCCGAGCGGTTCGTCG
Source organism: Amycolatopsis sp. NPDC033938 (assembly GCF_055575975.1). Taxonomy (NCBI): domain Bacteria; kingdom Bacillati; phylum Actinomycetota; class Actinomycetes; order Pseudonocardiales; family Pseudonocardiaceae; genus Amycolatopsis; species Amycolatopsis sp. NPDC033938. The sequence goes on along the minus strand of NZ_JBVIRO010000005.1, from coordinate 169,340 downwards.
CCGATCCGTTCACGCCCGGTGAGCGGATGTACCGGACCGGGGATCTGGCGTACTGGACCGAACAGGGCGAGCTGGTGTCCGCGGGACGCGCCGACGACCAGGTCAAGATCCGCGGGTTCCGGGTCGAACCGCGTGAGATCGAGTTCGCCTTGTCCGCCTACCCGCGGGTCACCCAGGCCGCGGTGACCGTCCGCGACGATCGCCTGGTCGCCTACGTGACCCCGGGCGACATCGACACGCAAGCGGTGCGGTCGCAGCTCGCGTCCCGGATGCCGCAGTACATGGTGCCCGCCGCGGTGGTGGCGCTGGACGCCCTGCCGCTGACGGCGCACGGGAAGATCGATCGGCGCGCGCTGCCCGATCCCGATTTCACCACCGGGCCGCCCGCCAGGGAACCCGCCACCGAGACCGAGCGGGTGTTGTGCGAGTTGTTCGCCGGCGTGCTCGGCCTGGAGCGGGTCGGGGTGGACGACAGTTTCTTCGAGCTGGGCGGGGATTCCATCCTCTCGATGCAGTTGGCGGCACGCGCGCGGCGGTCCGGGCTGACGTTCACCGCGGCGGACGTCTTCGACGGGAAGACCCCTGAGCGGATCGCGCGGCTGGCGGAGGAGTCGGCGCCGCCGGAGCACGGTCGTTCCACGACGCCCGACGGTGCCGGTGAGCTCGAGTGGACGCCGGTGATGCGGATGCTGGGTGACGGCGTCACGGGACCGGGGTTCGCGCAGTGGACGACGGTCGGCGCGCCCGCGGATCTGACGGTGCAGGCGCTGGCGGCGGGATTCGCGGCGCTGGTGGACACGCACGACATGTTGCGGGCACGGGTCGTCGACGACGAGAGCGGCCGTCGCTTGGTGGTGGGTGAGCGCGGATCGCTGGACGTGGCGCGCTCGGTCACCCGCGTGAGCGTCGACGGTCGCTCGCCGGACGAGGTCGCGGAGGAAGCGGCCCGAGCGGCCGTGAGCCGGTTGGATCCGTCGGCGGGGGTGATGGCGCAGGCGGTGTGGGTGGACGCCGGACCGGATCGGGTCGGCCGCCTGGTGGTCGTGGCGCATCACTTGTCGGTCGACGGCGTGTCCTGGCGGGTTCTGCTGTCGGATCTGCAGCTGGCCTGCGAGGCGGCGGCCGCGGGACGGAAGCCCGCGCTGGAGCCGGTCGGCCTCTCGTTCAAACAGTGGGCGAACCGGTTGAAGGAGTGGGCGGTCTCCGCGGAACGCGTCGCCGAACTGCCCGCGTGGAAGGCGATTCTCGGTTCGGAGGAACTGACCACGAATCAGGCCGCGGAAGGTGCGGTGCGCTCCCGCTCGTGGGTGGTGCCGAACGCGCAGACCTCGACGTTGGTGGGGCGGGCTCCCGTGGTGTTCCACTGCGGGGTGCACGAGGTCCTGCTCGCCGGGCTGGCCGGAGCGGTGGCGCGCTGGCGCGGCGGGGACGCCGTGCTGGTGGAGGTGGAAAGCCACGGCCGTCATCCGGCCGACGGGGCGGATCTGTCCCGGACGGTCGGCTGGTTCACCAGCGCGTATCCGGTCCGGCTGGAGATGGCGGGGACCGATCTGGCGGACGCGCTCGCCGGGGGTCCGGCGGCCGGGCGGTTGCTGAAGGTGGTCAAGGAGCAGTCGCGGGCCGTGCCCGGCGACGGGCTCGGCTACGGCTTGCTGCGGTATCTCAACGACGCGACGGGGCCGGTGCTGGCGGAATCGCCGTCACCGCGGATCGGGTTCAACTACATGGGCAGGTTCGCCACCGGTGAGAAGAGCGGTGTGCGGGCGTGGCAGCCGGTCGGCGACATCGGCAGTTCGCTGGAACCCGGCATGGGCCTGCCGCACGCGATCGAGGTCAACGCGATCGTCGCGGATCTGCCTGGCGGCCCGGAACTGACGTTCCTGCTGGAATGGCAGGAAGGCCTGCTTGACGAGGCCGAGGTCGAACGGCTGGGCGAGGGCTTGCTGGACATGCTGTCCGGGTTGGCCCGGCAGGCGGACGATCCCGCCGCGGGCGGGCACACCGTGTCCGACTTCGCCCTCGTCGACCTGGACCAGGGCGAGATCGAGGCCCTCGAAGCGGAATACGCGGACGCCGGTGGGGTCGCCGACCTGCTCCCGCTTTCGCCGTTGCAGCACGGGCTGGCCTTCCACGCGGGCTACGCAGGCGGGGTCGACGTCTACACCGCGCAGGCGGTGCTGGAGCTGACCGGTCCGCTGGATCTGGGGCTGCTGCGGAAGTCGGTGCGCGGACTGCTGGATCGGCATCCGAACCTGCGCGCCGGTTTCCGGCACGCCGCCGACGGGACCGCCTACCAGGTGATCCCCGGTGCCGTGGCGGTACCGGTGACCCTGGTCGACGTGACCGGGTCGGCGGATCCGGTCGCCGAGGCGGCGGCGGTGGCCGCGGCGGAAAGGGCGAAGCCGTTCGAGCTGGCCGAGCCCCCGCTGCTGCGGGTTACGGTGATCGCGCTGGGCGAGGACGAGCACCGGCTGGTGCTGACCAACCATCACATCCTGCTCGACGGCTGGTCGACGCCACTGCTGTTGGACGAGCTGTTCACGCTTTACCGCCACGGGGCGGTTCCGGCCGCGCTGGCGCCGGTCACCCCGTACCGGGATTACCTGGCCTGGGTGCGGGAAAGCGATCAGAAGGCGTCGACCGCCGCATGGCGTGACGCTTTGGCGGGTTTGCCCGAGCCGACCCTGGTCGCGGAGGACCGGCCGGTACCGGTCCAGCTGCCAGGGCAGCTGTGGGCGGCGCTGGACGAGACGTTCGCCGAGGCGCTGGCGGCGCGGGCCCGCGAGTGCGGGGCCACGGTCAGCACGATGCTGCAGGCGGTGTGGGGCATGGTGCTCTCGGCGCTCACCGGCCGCGACGACGTGGTGTTCGGGTCGGTGGTGTCCGGGCGACCGGCCGAGCTGCCCGGCATCGAGACCATGGTCGGCTTGTTCATCAACACCGTCCCGGTCCGGGTCCGGATGCGGCCGCAGTACACCTTCGCCGAACTGGTGCGGCGGATGCAGGACGAACAGGTCGCGTTGCTGGCGCATCACCACGTCGGGCTCGCCGACATCCAGCAGGCCGCCGGGCTGGGCCGGTTGTTCGACACCCTCGTCGTCTACGAGAACTACCCCAGGCCTGCCGAGACCGCCGACGCGGAACCGGATCGGTTGCGGGTGGGGGACTTGTCCGCCGCCGATGCCACCCACTACCCGCTGGCGCTGGCTGTCGTGCCAGGCACCGATCTCCGGCTGCGGCTGGAGCACCAGCCCGCGCTGTTCAGCACCGAGCAGGCCACTGCCGTGCTGGAGCGGTTCACTCAGGTGCTCGAAGCCGTCGTCGCCGATCCGCGTCTGCCGCTGGCTGCGGTGCCGATCCTCACCGAGTCCGAACGGCGACAGCTGCGAGCGCGTAACGAGACCGCGGTGGAGGTGCCGGACCGGACGCTGCCGGAGCTGTTCGCCGCGCAGGTCGCCGCCACCCCGGAGGCGACCGCGGTGACCTTCGAGGACCGGTCGCTGTCCTACGCCGAACTCGACGCCCGCTCCGATCGGCTCGCGCGCCGGCTCATCGATCGAGGTGTCGGACCCGAAGACCTGGTCGCGGTCATGCTGCCCCGGTCGCTGGAACTGGTCATCGCGTTGCTGGCGGTCACCAAGACCGGCGGTGCCTGGCTGCCGATCGATCCGGTCTATCCGGCCGACCGCGTCACCTACATGCTCGATGACGCCGGACCGGCACTGGTGATCACCACCGCGGCACTTTCGGCGACCCCGGCCGGTGCGGTGCTGGCCACCCGGTCGACGACGATGGTGCTCGACGATCCCGGAGTGGTGGCCGAACCGGCAGGTCCGGACCGGGCGCCGGTCACCGACGCCGACCGCGTCCGGCCGCTGGATCCGCGCGACCCGGCCTATCTCATCTACACCTCGGGTTCCACCGGTCAGCCCAAGGCCGTCGTCGTCACCCATCGGAACCTGGCGAACTATCTGTTCCATTGTGGACGGAAGTATCCCGGTCTGCGGGGACGATCGCTGATGCATTCGTCGATCGCCTTCGATTTGACGGTGACCGCGGTGCTCACTCCGCTCACCGTGGGCGGCACTGTTCAGGTCGGCGCACTGGAAGATTTGATCGGCACGGTGGAGAGCGCTCCGTCGTTGTTCCTCAAGGCCACGCCGAGCCATCTGAAGACGTTGGACACCGGTACCCGGGAAATCACCGTGCCCGGCGACCTGCTTCTCGGCGGCGAACAGTTGCCTGTCGACACGATCGCCCAGTGGCGCCGGACGTACCCGAACACCGTGGTGGTCAACGAATACGGGCCGACCGAGACGACGGTCGGATGTGTCGAATACCGGCTCGAACCCGGTCAGCCGGCGCCCTCCGGCGATGTGGTGCCGATCGGCACCCCCATGACGAACGCGCGGGCGTTCGTGCTGGATTCGTGGCTGCGGCCGGTGCCGCCGGGCGCGATCGGCGAACTGTACGTGGCAGGTGCGGGAGTCGCCCGGGGCTACCTCGGCCGGCCGGGGCTGACCGCGACGCGGTTCGTCGCCGATCCGTTCGGTTCCGGTGAGCGGATGTACCGGACCGGGGACCTGGTGCGGTGGAATCCGGACGGGGAACTGGTGTTCGCCGGCCGGGTCGACGATCAGGTGAAGATCCGCGGATACCGGATCGAGCCTGGAGAGATCGAAGCGGCACTGGTGGCGCAGGACTCCGTCGGCCAGGCGGTGGTCGTGGCCCGTGACGGTGCTTCCGGCAAACGGCTCATCGGATACGTGACGGCCGCCGGGGAGACCGGACTGGACGAAGCCGAGGTGCTCGACGGTGTCGCGGCCCGGTTGCCGCGGTACATGGTGCCGGTGGCGGTGGTGGTGCTCGAAGCGCTGCCGTTGACGGCGAACGGGAAGGTGGACCGGGACGCGCTGCCGGATCCCGACTTCAACGGCCGCGCTTCGGGCCGGGAGCCGGTCACGGAGGCGGAGCGGTTGCTGTGCGCGCTCTTCGCCGAGGTGCTCGGCCTGGAGCGGGCCGGTGCGGACGACAGTTTCTTCGAACTGGGCGGGGATTCGATCCTTTCGATGCAACTGGCGGCGCGGGCCCACCGCGCGGGAATGGCCTTCGGCGCGCGCGAGGTGTTCGAGCAGCGGACGCCCGCGGCGATCGCGGCGATCGTGGAGCGAGCGGCGAGTGTTCCCGTCGCGGCGGAATTCGCCGCGTCCGACGTCGCCCTTCTGGAACTGGACCAGGACGAGATCGACGAATTCGAAGCCGAATTCGAAAGCGGCCGCTAACTGCTGCTGCTGCTGAGTGTGGGCGGGTTGGTCGTGAGTGGCGATTAGGGTTATAAACCCAATACCCCAGGACCTCCCACCCCGAATTCAACCGGGTGTACTCCGACAAGAAGCCCATTTCGGATCGAGGG